>CAYZED010000022.1:0-43107 GCA_964477445.1 uncultured Clostridiaceae bacterium
TCCCCCACTTTCACATTGTTTAGAAGCGGGGGTATTCTTTGAAGATGTTTCGATAAATACTTTTATCGCATTTTATGATATAATTTTCGTGGTTTGATAAGAAATGCGGCTTCGCCGAATTTATCGCTTATACGAATTTGCGTTAATTAATATATTTATGAGAAAAAGCAATTGCCCGATATTATAAGTGCAACTATAGGTGTGTATAATCTCTAACTGTCTGCAAAAGTTCACGCTTCTCTCCTCGGCATAGCCGAGTTACAGTCGAAAGTTGCACAAATAATATAATCCGATTACTCTTTCTCTGGTAATTACAATAATGTTAAACGCAAATTAGTATTAAGTAAATGCTATAATTCCTAGAATAGATTGAAGTCTAACGAAACTTTACATCTACGACAACGAAATCATATAGAGTAATTCTAAATTATAAGGAGCAATATGAGAATTAGATATAATAAAAATGCTGAAATTGCGATCAAAAAAAGAGAGGATATTGTTATTACAAATCCTGCGCAACAAAAAAACAAATGGAGAAATAGTTTTTACGAAAAAAACCATACTGATCAACCAATAAGAGTTGAGCTTGGAATGGGTAAAGGTCATTATGTTACAGAAATGGCTCTTAATAATCCTGCCCTAAATTTCATAGGAGTTGATATTCGTAGCGAGTTATTATATGCTGCAATGCGCAAAGTAATCGAAAAAAATGTTGAACAAAACACACTTCTTATCCTTGCAAATATTGAAGGTATAGAAGAAATGTTCGGCGAAAATGAAGTAAATCTATTCTATATTAACTTTTGTGACCCATGGCCAAAAGCAAGGCATGCCAAAAGAAGACTTACCCATAGGGCTTTTTTGAGAAAATACATCCCGATACTAATTGATGGTGGAGAAATAATTTTCAAAACCGACAATGAGGGATTATTTGATTTTTCAATTCCTGAATTTGAAGCGGCGGGTTATGAAATTTATGAGATTACGCGAGATCTTCATAGTTTAGATGACAAATCAAATGTTATGACTGAATATGAAAAAAAGTTTAGTGACAAAGGCCAACCAATCTTTAGACTCAAGGCGAGAATTATAAAAGCAAAAATCACATAAGAGAAACTCACATAAGAGAAAATCACATAAGAGAAACTCACTTAGGAGAAACTCACTTAGACAAAATATTACGAAAACCACTCCATAAGCTTTTCAATATTTATTATGGTAATAATGTTTTTGTCAATTTCTATAGCTTTCTCTTTTTTAAATGTCATAAGTGCCCGAATACAGGTCTCTCTAGTCGTTCCTACTATATTAGCCAGCTCCTGCCTAGAGAGATTTAGATCTAGCTCAATACCATCTTTCGTTTTTTTGCCGTGCTCTTCTGCAAGTTTAATTACTGCCTGTGCGGTTCTAGCGTAGGTATCATGTAGCGCAAGATTTCTAACTTTGTTTTGAGCCTCTATTAATCGACTGTTTAAAAATCTAATCAAATCAAGTGCAAGTATTGAGTCCTTCGCTATCAATTTTTCTAAATCAGAATTTCTGATCATCCCAATTTCTGCATCCTCAATTACTTCTGCTGTAGCTGGGTAAGGCACTTTTGAAAACAAAGTGACTTCTGCAAAAACATGTCCTTTACCATAAATATGCAAAATATGTTCTCTTCCATCCGTGGAGAGTTTTGCGATTTTTATTCGGCCAGATTTTACATAGAAGAATGCCTCTCCCGGCTCACCCTCCATAAATATTATGCGGCCTTTTTCATAACTTCTCATAATCGAAATTGCACTTATTCTATCTAATGCCTCTTCATTTAAACCTGAAAACATGGGAATAGTCTTTAACCAGTTATCAATCATACGCTCTCCAAACAAATTATTTTTTTATTGCGAAATTTGGTTTATGTCTAGCTTATTACACAACTCAAGTCTAATGTATATTTCTTTTTATCCGATCGCTTTTTTCGAAAAAATCGCTTTATAGTCAATTTCATTTGCCAGAATGGCTGTAAAAATCAATGCGCAACCTACTATCATTTTTAATGTTAATATTTCACCATAAAAAAGTGCAGAAGCCAATGCTCCAAAGACTGACTCTAAACATAAAATTATAGCAGCATGCGATGCTGGTGTTTTTCTTTGAGCGATATTTTGTACTAAAAAAGCAGCAAGTGTACTAAGTAAAACAATATATATCATCCCTACCCAAATTCCAGAAGACCATGTGGTAATATTCGGTTGAACCTCAAAAATTAGTGATAGTAGCATACACACAATTCCCGTGAACATTATTTGGATTGTGGAAATAACAATTGCATCAGTTTTTTTAGCAAAATAGCCAACAGAAGTAATGTGGAAAGCATAAAAAACCGCACATATTAATGTCATAAAATCGCCAAACCCGAGCAGAAATCTCTCGTTTAGATTCAGCGAAAGAAGTCCCATTCCCGTAAAAGCTATAAAAGCCGAAATATATGCTTTTTTACCTGGTGACCGTTTATATAAAAACCAAATTAAGAACGGAACTATTACTACATTAAGACCTGTAATGAAGCTGTTCTTGGCAGGTGTGGTGTATACAATTCCTATAGTTTGAGTAATAAATCCCATCGTCAAAAAAGACCCAACAATACTTCCATTAATTAAATCTTGTAGTTTGATTTTCTTAATACTTTTCCAAAAAATTATAACCATAACTATTCCAGCTAACAGAAATCTATATCCCAAAAATGCCAATGGCGGCATCACATTTATGCAAAGTTTTGTTATTACAAATCCTCCACCCCATATTAGCGCTACTATTAGTAAACTTAAGTCCCACAGTAATGTTTTGGAGACAGCTTTGGTGTCTGGCATAGATTATCACTCCTTCACTTTCCACTCAATTATAGCTTACAAGCCAATCTACTTACAATGTTTTTAGAAATAATACTTGAAATGCTATATAGGGAGGAGTCCCGATGCGCTAATTGTGGTGAATTAAGATGAATTGTGGTGAGATATTGCGAATTGTCAGAGTCTTTATATTTTTCTGCATTTTCAAACTATGCTTTCAGGTGTATAATAATGGTACACATTTTTTTAAGGAGGGCAATATTATGGAATTTATTAATGATTTAAAAAAGAATCTTTCTGGCACAGCTAAAGATGTTAAGAAAAAATCTTCTGACATAGTGGAGATTACTCGTTTAACTATATCAATCGCTGCAGACGAAGAGAAAATCAAAAAGCTAATTTATGAATTAGGAAGCGATGTTTATGCGAGTTTTGGTGAGAACTGCAATTGCGCAACAGCATTTGAAACAAAGTGTAATGAAATCAAAAAATTAGAAGATGCTATTAAAAAGAATCGAGAAAAAATCCTCATACTTCGTGGCAGCATTGAATGTCATTCATGCAAAGCAGTTATTGAAAAAGATTCTAACTTCTGTCCAAAATGCGGAGCAAAAATCTTAAAAGATTTAACAGTGACACCTGTTTCAGAAGAAGATGGCGAATAGCGCCATCAGGTAAGATACAATGTATCTCTCTAAGAAATGAGCGACCCTCGTCGCTTATTTCTTAGATTTTTATTTATATGAAAGGATACAAGAACAATGCATTTAGGATCAATATATCTCATAGTAAACAATTTCGAACTATCGATTGCGTTTTATGAAAAATTGCTTGAGCTGCCTGTCTCATGTCGTAATATGGATAGATTCGCTCAATTTGCTTTTGAAGACAAGAATATTTCGATAATGAATGGACACTTTGACACCGAACATCCAGATAGAGTCATCCATAAAGGTGAGTATTGCGATTTATTTGATGATTTGCGCAGCAAAGCGCTTGCCCCAAATACGCATAAATTCGTCTTTAACTTTTGGGATGAAGATTTACAAAAGGAATATGAAAGAGTAAAAAACCTAAATATAACCCAGAATCTAAGCAAAATTAAATATGTCAAGAATGTATGTCCGTATTATTATTTCCATCTAACTGATCCTGACGGAAATATTATTGAAGTTACTGGAAATTACACCCCAAAAGATGGTGAATTTGATGAATGAAGAGATATTATGATAAGAAGCGTCAAGATGATTGTTACGGACTTGGATAGAACTCTTTTAGGAAAAGATAAGGGCTTATCTGAATACACAAAGTCAATAATAAACAAATGTCGCCAAAATGGAATTATGTTTGTTTTTGCTACAGCTAGACCGGAAAGGGCAACTAGCCACTTTCAGATTGGTATATCACCTTCCTATGTGATTGCTAACAATGGAGCAACTATTATGTCAGACAGAAAATGCATTCAGAATATACCAATACCTGAAAAAATAAAAAATGACTTAATTTCACAGTTTTCAAATGAAAAAAGTATATCTTTCGGTGATGATTATAACGATGTAGAAATGATCAAAAAATGTGGTATTGGCGTAGCCGTTGGGAATGCAATCACGCATGTAAAAGTGGTAGCCGATTTTATATGTGATAGAAATGATAATGATGGAGTAGCAAAATGTATCGAACAATATGTTTTATGTGCAGTATGAAGAATGAACATTTTCGATATTAAAACTAATTTTGCAGCATTTGTGCAAAATTGAATAATTAAATTGATTTTATTATCTGATTCATGTATAATTTAATAGTGATTTTGCACAAAAATTGCAGAATGGAGATGGATAGATATGATTATAGAATTCAAGACTAAGAATTATAAATCGTTTGTTGATGAGGCAGTATTTTCTATGACTGCAGCACCTAAACAAAAGGGGCTAGATTATAGCTTGCTTTTAAAAAAGACTAAAGTAAAAAGTGTTAAGGGATTATGTTCTTCAGTTATATACGGACCTAATGCATCAGGAAAAACAAATATTATTGGTGCAATGGATACTTTTAGAGCTATCGTACTTAGAGGTCATATTAGAAATTCAGAAGATCAATCTTCTCCGAATCAAGCTTCAAACATATTAGAATTGATACCAAATAATGCAGCAAAATGTTCTGAACCAGTTTTGTTTTCAATTGATTTCATAGAAAACGATTTGTTAATCCATTATGAATTAACCATAGACTTAGGTTGCTTTTTAGATGGTGAATATGCCAGAAGAGTTTTGAGAGAAGAGCTCTATGTAAATAACGAAAAAATGTTTATACGAGATGATAAGCTATCTTTTGGGGGTTTTAAAAATATAAACAAATTCTTAGCTGATAATGTTTATAGAAATGAAGATAGCATCATCGAAATATCAAAAAATAGCTTAAATGCTGAAGAACTATTTTTGATGAATGGGTTCAAGCTCATAATAAGTCAGAGTTTTGTTAAGCAGATAACGAATTGGTTTACTAATAAGTTTATGGTGATTTATAGAGCCGATTCTATACAACTGATCAAACGATTTGTAGACCCTCAGAAACAGACTGTTTACGTTGAAAAAACAACAAATAATGCTGCACAATTATTTGGAATTAATTCAAATGCGCTTGGATATGTTGTTAGTGAAGATGAATCAGATGCTAAGCTATTCTCCATTTTTAAAAATATGAAGAATCAAAAAAATGCATTCGTAGCAGCAGAGATATTTGAGTCTTATGGAACAATTCGTTTCGTAAATATGTTCCCATTAGTAATAAGAGCAATTCAAACAGGTGGAACTTTGGTGGTAGATGAATTTGATGCATCCATTCATCCGATGGCACTGATGAGTATCATAAATGTGTTCCACAATGACGAGATTAATGTTAATGATGCTCAGTTAATATTTAATACGCACAATCCGATATTCTTAAATTCCAATATCTTTAGAAGAGATGAGATAAAGTTTGTAGAACGTGCTGATGACAATAATAACAGTATATTATACTCTTTATCTGATTTTGGAACGACCGGTGAAAAAGGAGTTCGGAAACACGAAGATTATATGAAAAACTACTTCATTAGCCAATATGGGGCAATTAAAGATATTGATTTTGCACCAATCTTTGAGGAATTGGTTTCGAAAGATAATGAGGTATAGTGATGGCAAAATTAAAACAAAATAAAAAGTACCACTTCAGTCTAGAAGGTGAGACTGAACAATGGTACCTGAAATGGCTTCAAAAAATAATAAATGAAACCCCAGAATCTGAGTTTAAGGTGACTTTTGACTGCCCAGTTCAAAAAAATCCGTTAAAACGTGCTAAATCAATTGTTGTAACAGGAAAAACTGACATATATCATTTCTCTGATTATGAAAGTGATGATGAAGTTCATGAAATAGAATTCAGAGAAACAATGGACAATATGAAACTGGTTAAAAATTTAGGAAAACAGATAAACTATAAGTTTAGTTATTCAAACCTAACTTTTGATTTATGGATTATATTGCACAAGTCTAGTTGCAACGGCGCTATAACTCACAGGAGACTATATTTGCAGCCAATTAACCGAGCTTTCGGTGAACGTTTTGAAAACATGGCTGACTATAAACACGAAAATAATTTCAAAAGAATTCTGGGTCAGTTGACTTTGCAAAATGTAAAAGATGCTGTTAACCGTTCAAAACAAATTATGAAGAAAAATGAAGAGAACGGTTATACATTGCATGAATATAAGGGCTACAGATATTACAGGGGAAATCCATCATTGGCTGTATGGGAAATTATCGAAAAAGTCTTGAGAGATTGTGGCTTAGTTTAAAACTCCTCCCTCGACATCCACTTCCTCTTTCCAGCCACCATTGCAATAATGAAGAATGCCGCTGCAAATCCGAATTCAATTAACATATACCCCAGAATTTCTTTTATGTTTGAACCGCCAAAACTAGTTATCTCAGCAATTCGATTATTTGCCTTTACAAACCAATATGTTGGTAGAAAGCTTGCGATTCTTAAGACATTCTCACCTAGAAGAAACTGAGGAACAAATACCCCACAGATAAATGAGGATCCTAGTGTCACGATGTTTGCAAACATCGAAATGGCTTCATGCCCCTTAACAAAATTCCCAATAAGAAAACTTATTCCTGACACACTAAGTACAAACGCGAAAGAATTCATTACATAGTACAAAGTATTTATTTCAAATATTTCTTTCATATCGAAAAGTAAACTAACTAATACTAATATCACCCAAGAAATAAGTGTGAAAACTAAATTCGCTAAAATAAACTGAAAATTTACTACATTTGCTGCAATAGGTGCACATGCATTTCTTCTTTTGATGTCTAAATTATTAAAAATCATCATTATTGTGGAAACGCCTAAGATTACTACAAACATCAAGGTATAGGCCATATAGTTAAAGAAGTATGACATATTGTTCGATGCTCTACTCTCAACTTTTGTGTTTTGATATTTGACCTCTGTACTTAGCGACAAATCTTTCTTAATATTAGCTATTATTTTCGACTGATCGGTGGGCTTAGTATTTTTGTAATATAATTTTGCTGTATTCAAATACTGATTAATCTTCATGTCAATATAAATGTTACTTGTTGCATTCGGAACCATTGTCTTTTCAATCTTTGGATTTTTTCCAGACAAAAAATCATTTGTAAATCCTTTTGGTATTCTGACAATGTACTTAACTCTTCTAAAAAACAGTGCGTCCTGTAAAAATGCTTTGTCATCCTTTAGCTCAACGAAATTTGCCACTCCTGAAAGTTCTTCCTTGAGGCCATTCACTAACGCCGTGTTCTCTTGACTTATAAAGGCAATATCCGTTTTTGTTTGAGAAAAAACATTTGCCTGTGCCGGAACTATTGCAATTTTCATAATTATTGAAACCAAAATAAATATTCCAAAATAAATCATCATCATGGGAATATTCTTTTTTAGAATTTTTATACATAAATTAAAGACTGGCATATTTTCTCCTCCTTATAGTTAAATATGTCCCTAGACAGAAAATCAACGAAAATATCAATAACCCTAATAAATTTGAGAAAAATCTCTCGTAGCTATCATAGTAGTAAAGAGCATATAAAGCGTCTGTAAGTAAATTTACCGGATTAATCATGGCCAAAATCGGCAGGTAAGTAGAAACTAGATATTTTATATCTATATACATCATTCCCGACAAGAACGAGCCAGTCATTGTAACTCCGAGAATCATTGCTATTTTTATGCCTTCATTTTTCTTGATAATTGCTGATAAAAATGCTCCCAGCGAAATGCCAAGGAATGACCCCACAAAAACAGTCAGCAGCACATACTCTGACTTCGAACCAAAATCTATAGCTAGAACAAAAACCATGTATGCCAATAGTATTACCATCTCTAAAAAATGCACCACTATAGAAGCAGTTAAACTAGAAAGGAATGCCTTAAATTTGTGAACTGGTGATAGGTTTAATCTAGCCGCCTGATCCGATAGGTCCGCCTGAATTGCATTTACCTCTGAAACGCCGAAAAAGCTACCATATAAACAAGACATAGCAATTAAAGAGTAAAAATATATTAAAGTATAATTTGGCTTTGCATTAGTTGCTGAAACATCATTCAAATAATCCGTATTGTTTTTTATGTCATTTAGCACCGCTGCCATGGAACTTGGATTCTCTGAAATAATTCTATTTATACTTGCTTCCGACTGGCTATACTGATCCAAAAAAGATTTTACAATACTTTGGCTTAATCCAGAACTATTTACATACATCATTTTCTTTTTTCCATCAACAATATATGCCTTAATACTCCCATTCGCTAGAAGTGATTTTGCTTTCGCTTCATCTATTACCTTTAGTTCAAAAAGTTTGTCTTTTCCTTTTGATAAGCTTTCCATCACCGAACTAAAACTCTTATCATTTTTATAATTTGCATCATTAATTACTGCAACATTTATCGCATTGAATGTTTCTTGCTTATTCAGTCCACTAAAAGTCAAACTAAATAATGTAGCTAAAACAATCGGGAAAATCAGCGTCCAAAATATCGTAGAGCGATTGCGCACCAAGACTTTAAATCTGTATTTAAAAATATGTAAAAACATATAAAACTCCTCCTAATCTCTTAATTCTTTCCCTGTAATCTCTAGGAAAACATCATTTAGCGTCGGCATTTCCGAATAAATTCTTCCAAAACTTATACCCTTTGTCTTTATGAATTCCAACACATGTTCTAAATTGTTCATGCCTTTTTTTGCTCTCACAACAAGGTTATTATTTGAATATTCCACTTGTGATATGTTCTCCATAGCCTTCAAATAATCTAACTGCTCAGATGTTACTCCATATGCTTCAATAGTAATTTTTTCTCCGAGACTAATCATGTTTTTTAATTCTTCTTTTGTTCCTTCGGCAATGATTTTGCCATTATCAAGAATAACTATTCTACTACAAATCTGCTCAACTTCTTCCATGTAATGAGAAGTATAAATAACTGTGGCACCTTGTTTGTTGAGCTCAAGAATCCCCTCAAGAATTTTGTTACGACTTTGAGGGTCCACTGCGACTGTGGGCTCGTCCATAATTATCAGCTTTGGTTTATGTGAAATACCGCATGCGATATTTAATCGTCTTAGGAGTCCACCGCTGAGTTTCTTTGGATAAAATTTCTTATAATCATTTAATTCCACAAAATCAATCGCTTCCTGAACCAAACGCTTTCTTTCATTTTTGTCCGAAATATATAGCCCACAATAATAATCAATATTGTCATACACGCTCAATTCGTTGAATACTGCCACATTTTGCATCACAATACCGATATCTTTTTTAATATCATAAGCATCGGGTGTCATTGGTTTCTCAAAAACAAAAATTTCTCCTTTGTCATATTTTAAAAGCGACAAAATGCAGTTTATTGCGGTAGTTTTGCCCGAACCATTAGGTCCTAGAAGCCCAAATATTTCACCTTTTTTCACTTCCAAATTCAGATGATCCAGTGCCAACAAATTGTCATAACGTTTTACCAAATTATTCACTTTCAATATCATGCTTTTTTCCTCCTCAAATTAACTTGAAATATCTCTTGTTTACTCCTGTTTAATTTTTATCACGGCTAAATACTTTATTTAATCGTGACGTGGTTATTATATAATCAGTTTATACTAGTTTTCTTTTAAGAATAAGTGAATACTGTCAGTTTCATTTATGACAAATGTCATAATAAATTTAAAAATGCTTTACGAATTTGTGTTAATGAATATAATTTGAGATAATAATCAAACAAGTAATCTAACAGAAGGTGATTTTTTGAGACAGGTCGATGCTATCGATAAGATTATATTATTTCTATGTTGTGGTTTCCTTGGATCTTTTGCAAATTATGAGTCGCTACCCGTTGTCCCATATATTATCGCGGCAATAGCACTCGGAGCTATAAGTTATATAGACTCTTTAAAATACCGTACGCTAGTCGTTACGATATATTCTTTTTTGTGCTTTTTTTATCCCCCACTTTGCTTTTTTATTCCAGCTATTATTTATGGATTATTTGTTAATTACAAGCAATATTCTTTCTTAATAGGCATAATCCCTATTATTTTTGCTCCTGAATTAGTTTTAAACAACCGACTTCTTATCTTAGTGATTACTTTGCTTTCAATAATGCTAAAAAATAAAGAAGTAAAAATAACAAATTCAAAGCGCGATTATTTAAAATTATTAGATTCTACAAAGGAAATGTCTCATGATCTGGAAAAACAAAATCGTTACCTAACAGAAAAACAGGACGATGAAATTCGAGTTGCGACTTTAAATGAGAGAAATAGAATCGCTAGAGAAATTCACGATCATGTGGGTCACCAATTAACCAGAGCCATACTTCAAATCGGGGCCCTCATGGTTTCTACGCATACATCGACAAAACCGTCTCAAGACGATGCACATCCAAGCCTTACACATCCAAGCGATACATATCCAAGCGATAAATATCCAAGCGATAAATATACTGTTGTGAAATCTACTACTGAAGAAGTTTCACCCGAGCTTTTGTTAATAAAAAACACACTTGATTCAGCCATGGATAGTATAAGAAACAGTGTTCACAATCTACATGAGAGCTCAATTGATCTAAATTTACAACTTGAAACATTAATATCTAGCTTCACTTTTTGTAAAATTGAAATGAATATGAACTTTGTTACTCCTCCTGATCATAAAACAAGTTACGCAATTATTGCAATAGTTAAAGAATCTCTCTCAAATATAATAAAGCACTCCAACGCAACATTAGCCACGCTATCATTTACTGAACATCCAGGTTTTTTTCAAATAATTATTTCTGATAACGGGAAAATTATAAAGGAAGATATAAATAATGGTATAGGACTTAAAAATATTGAGCAGAGAATAGATGCTTTAGATGGTCATTTTCTTATTAGAACAAAAGGCGGATTTGAACTCTTTATAACTATTCCAAAGGAGAAAAAGGCGGCTTCGCCGCATTTATCCCATAAGTAAATACTATTATTACTAGAACAGACTGAAATCTTACGAAACTAGTCATCTTCGACTACGAAATCGGATAAAGTAATTCTAAATTTGTTTGAATTTCAAAACTATGCATCCTACATACGAACATTGAAATTCTCGGCGTCCATGCCTCTGTTCAGTTTAGAATTACTACTTTTAAGATTTCGAGGCTACGATGAATCAGTTTCTAAAAGAATTCAATCAATTCTCTAAAAATTTGTATTTACTTATTAAAATAAATTTGCGAAGCCGCCTTCTAGCTTTTTCCAATAAATTAAAATGAAACGATAGAGGTGAAGTTGAATGAAAGTAATAATAGTTGATGATGATTATTTAGTTAGTATGTCTTTAAAGAAAATTATTGAATCAACTCAAGAAATAGAAGTTATTGAAATTGGTTTTAATGGGAATGACGCTATTCGCCTATATGAATTATTCAAACCGGATATTTTGTTGATGGACATACGCATGGAAGGTATGAATGGACTTGACGCAGCTGAGATAATACTAAATTCTGACCAAAATGCCAAAATCCTTATGCTAACTACTTTTTCGGATGATGAATATATAATAAAAGCTCTAAAAATTGGAGTAAAAGGTTTTATCCTTAAACAGCATTTTCAGAGCATAATTCCTGCTTTAAAAACTATTTTTCTTGGTCAAAGTGTTTTTGGCGAAGAAATTCTATTAAAAATCCCAGCACTAATGAATAACGATAAAAAAACAGATTATTCGGATTTAGATATAAGCGAGAAGGAATATCAAATAATACAGCTTATCGCCGATGGTTTATCAAACAAAGAAATCTCCGAAGTTGTTTTTTTGTCAGAAGGAACCGTCCGTAACTATATTAGCAATATACTGCTAAAGCTAGAGTTACGAGACAGAACTCAATTAGCGATTTTTTATTACAAGAACAAATAAAATATTTGCGGCTTCGCTGAATTTATTTTATGTTTTCCCTATAAATTACATTATCAAACTTAAGCTCTTTAATATCTACGTCTTTATTTAACAAATATTTCTCAAAGAACTTCAACACATAGCTCGTAATTAATTCCCTAAACTCATAAGGATCTCTGGAACCTATTCTATTCGCTGCTCCATTTTCACGATCATAGAATAAGGAATCCGTAAATCCTAGATGATCTGAATTTAATACTCCTATTAAGTATGAATCATTAGAATTATTCTGATATGCTGCTTTTAACATTTTTATTAGCATAGGATTTCCTAAAATCATAAATGGTTTTTTTACATCAATGCCAAATTCATCACCAAAATCACCACCATCTATATTAACACCACAAACAAATCGATCATCAACTGCACATGCCTGAAACGCAGTTGACCCGCCGTATGAATGCCCAGTTAGGCCAATTCCGATATTAAGTCTTAGTCTACCTTTAAACAAATCCCCCTGTAAGCCATGATTTAACTCGTCAATAAAATCCGCGGTCTCAATGGTGTCTCTCACCCAGTCATTCATCCTTAAATTAAATCTTTCTTGAAGCTTAAAAAACTCTCGGCTATACTCTATTAATTTAGCCTCTTCATTATCATCCGTAGTCATAATTTTTTCAAACAAACTCGATAAACTATCCATAAAAGCTTTTTCCATCATAGCATTTAGATATTTAGGAAACATTTTTAGTACCCTGCCATCAAGATATTTAATTCCAGTGCTTTCACCTGGGTGACTTGGACACACTACTACAAAACCTCTACTTGCTAAATCTGAGCACAAAACCGTATTTGTCATCTCAAAACTTCCATATCCATGATTATATATTATCACTGGGAAATCTTTTTCTTTTTCCGACAAAATTGCGCCTTTATAACAGTGAGTTTCAACGTCCGATATATGTTTATAGTTCTCATAATCATCATACATTTCTTTGAAAATATAAGGATATTTCTCTAGTCCGTCAATGCTATCAGTGGGATAATAAATCGTTACAGAAATTTCTCTTAAATCCTCATCGACTCCTAAATAGCTGAATTCTTTTTGAACGATCCCAACTTTATACTCGCCTATTGATTTGGGTAACACTTTAAAATTCTTCATAGCGTCCTCCTTAATTTATATAGCCCAAAGTCCTTTTTTGAAAACAAATTCCTCTTCTCCGTTTTGTTTAACACCTATTATGTCCATTTCTTTTGAGCCAATCATGAAGTCTAAATGAACTGCACTTTTATTAAAGCCGATTTTGTCTTCTTCAACATCACTCAATTCACCTAAATGTCTTATGCAAAATGTGTAAGCATTACCAAGTGCAAAATGGCAGGATGCGTTTTCATCATATAATGTATTATAGAACAAAGTTTTAAGCTGTGCTATAGGAGAATCTTCAGGCACTAGTGCAACTTCTCCTAAATATCGCGCGCCTTCATCTGTATCAAGGAATTTTTGGATTGATTCTTTTCCAGTATCAGCTCCAAAATCAACTACTTTCCCATTTTCAAATTTAAACCAGAGATTGTTTACGATATTTCCATTATATACAAGTGGCATAGTGCTTTGAACGACGCCATTTACACTATATTTGTGAGGAGCTGCTAATATTTCTTCCGTCGGAATATTTGCTATAACTTCTGAGTTATCGTAACCAATAACAATCGCATCTTTCCATTCAGAGCCGTCAGCTATGGTCATGCTAATATCAGTTCCAGGCCCTTTAAAAATAATTTTTTCATATTTTTTATTAGTCATAAGATTATATTTCATTTTCAGATAACTGACATGACTATCCCAAACTTCAAGGTAATTATCAGTGTCTACTCTAGAACATTTAAAAATATTCTCCCATAGTTTCTCCACCGATTCCTTGACACTTGTATCTGGATAAACTTTCTTTGCCCAACCTTCAGAAGCTGCTAAGGCTATACACCATTTAATTTCCATATTCATTCTAAGATGAGCATTGAATTGAAATGTTTTTGATCTCAATTGAAGCTCCCTGCCTAGAATTTCCGGATCAACATCCATATAAATCTCAGGATTCGGAACACTTATACTAATTATTGACCAGTTTTCGGGCTTAATTCTTTTTTCTCTAATTATTTCCCACTCTGGCACCTGATCAAAAGTTTCTTCAGGTGCAATCAGATATCTTATTTTCTTTGACTCATAATCTACCCAATTAATAAATACATCTGCGGCGCCTCTTTCAAACGCTTTTTTCATTATCATTTTGGCAAATACGTGGTCTTCTATAGAAGCCATAATTTCAAGTCTTTGGCCTTTCTGAAGATTTACGCCCCTCGTAACTGCTATGTCCGCATAATTATTCAGTTTTTGTATAAAATCCATTTCCCCAACCTCCAAAAAATTATTTAACCAATACTTTTTGCTCTATATCTCCACTCTACTTTTTAAAAAATAATACGTCAAAGCAAAGTAATTAACACCACACGAAAATTATTAACATTAGTTTTCCTTTAGTGAAATTAATTGGTTGCATATGATAATAATGAGTTCTT
The DNA here is from genome assembly GCA_964477445.1 of uncultured Clostridiaceae bacterium. Lineage (GTDB taxonomy): Bacteria > Bacillota > Clostridia > Lutisporales > Lutisporaceae > CAYZED01. The sequence goes on from CAYZED010000022.1 coordinate 14,864, forward strand.
TTGTCAAAATAATTCGATTTACTATGCTTAATTGATATTCGAACGAAAAATAACCCTCGTCAGTTCTTATACCAACGAGGGAAAATGATTTTGTTCAGTTTCAGTTTCAGTTTCGGTTTAGGTTTAGGTTTTTCTCTTTTTCGTGTTTATAGGAATCTTCTAAGATTAGCTAATTTTTCGTCAGCATCTTCTTCTGCTTTCTTAAAGAGCTCTTCTGCTTCAGCAGGGAACGCTCTCATAAGCGAAGTGTATCTTGTCTGATTCATAAGGAAGTCTCTGAAGCTCGCTGTTGGCTCTTTCGAGTCAAGAATAAATGGATTTTTTCCTTCTTCCTTAAGCATTGGGTTAAATCTATAGAGGTGCCAGTAACCAGCATCTACTGCCTGCTTCGTGTTAGCCTGTGTACGGCCCATACCTTCTCTTAGTCCATGATTTATACATGGAGCATAGCAGATTATGATTGATGGCCCATCGTACTTCTCAGCCTCTATAATAGCCTTCATAAACTGATTCTTATCCGAACCCATACCAGTTTGAGCTACATATACATATCCATATGACATTGCTATCATTCCAAGATCTTTTTTCTTTATTTTCATACCAGAAGCTGCGAATTTAGCAACTGCTCCAACTGGGGTAGCTTTAGAAGCCTGACCACCAGTATTTGAGTAAACTTCTGTGTCAAACACAAGAATATTTACGTTTTCACCAGATGCGATAACATGATCGAGTCCACCAAATCCGATATCATAAGCCCATCCGTCTCCTCCAAGAATCCACATTGATTTCTTAATAAGATAGTCTTTTTTAGCTAAAATTTCTTTTTTTAATTCTGCAGCTTTTCCTGTGAGAGTTGCATTTTCTAGTAATTCTTCAATTTTTGCTGAAGTTGATTTACTGAGCTCTGAATCTTTCATACCCGCAACCCAAGCAATAGCTGCTTCTTTGATTTCTGTTGAAACTTCAACTGTTTGGATTTCTGCCATAAGATCCGCAAGTTTTTCTCTCATTTGTCTAACGCCAACAGCCATTCCATAGCCATATTCTGCATTATCTTCAAAGAGTGAATTTGCCCATGCTGGACCTTTTCCTTTGGCATTAGTGGTATATGGTGTTGCTGGTGCTGATGCTCCCCAAATCGATGAACATCCTGTCGCATTAGCAATCATCATTCTATCACCAAATAATTGAGCAATTACTTTAATATATGGTGTTTCTCCACAACCTGCACAAGCGCCAGAGAATTCGATTAACGGCTGTGCAAACTGGCTGCCCTTAACTGTTTCTATGCTCATTAGGTCTTGTCTAATAGGTAATTTCATGCCAAATTCCCAGTTAGGAATTCCTGTTTCTGTCTGAGTTTCGATATCCTTCATAACAAGAGCTTTTTCTTTAGCTGGGCAAATATCAGCACAATTTCCACAGCCAGTACAATCCATAGGACTGATACAAAGTCTATACTTTAATTCCTCGAAACCTCTTCCTAAAGCTTTTAATGTTTCATAAGACGCAGGAGCAGTCTTTAATTCTTCTTCTGTAGCAAGTACAGGTCTGATTACTGCGTGTGGACAAACAAAAGCACATTGATTGCATTGGATACAATTAGTTGGTTGCCATTCTGGAACTGTAACCGCAATACCTCTTTTTTCGTAAGCCGCTGTTCCCATTGGGAATGTTCCATCTTCTATTCCATTAAATGTAGATACAGGAAGATTGTCGCCTTCTTGTCTGTTCATTGGTATAAGAACATTTTCGATAAATGCTGGAACTTCAACTTTAGCTTTAGCTTGTGCGATTTCTGTAGCTGTAGCCCAATCTGCAGGGATTTCTACTTTTACTGCTGCATTAACACCTTGATCAATAGCAAGATTATTCATTGCAACAATCTTTTCGCCTTTTTTACCATAAGTTTTTTCAACAGCATCTTTATTTAGTCTGATTGCCTCATCAAGCGGAATAACTTCTGAAAGTTTAAAGAACGCTGATTGAGTTATCATGTTAATTCTGTTTCCAAGTCCGATTTCTTCTGCAATATCTGTAGCATTAATTATGTAGAATTTAATATCATTTTTCGCGAGATATTGTTTCATTGCTGCAGGTAATTTTTCACCTACTTCTTCAGCTGTCCATTTCGTATTTAAAAGGAATGTTCCACCCTTTTTCAATCCTTTTACTAAGTCATATTGATAAACGTAAGCTTGGTTATGGCAAGCAATAAAGTCAGCTTCATCGATAAGATAAGTGGATCTTATTCTATCTTTACCAAATCTTAAGTGAGAAATAGTAACGCCGCCCGATTTTTTCGAATCATATGCAAAATAACCCTGCGCATACATATCTGTGTTATCACCGATAATTTTTATCGCATTTTTATTCGCACCAACAGTTCCGTCTGATCCAAGTCCCCAGAATTTGCATCTGATAGTGCTTGGTGAAGAAGTATTTACATGTGGTCCTATTGGAAGTGAAAGATTAGTTACATCATCATTAATTCCTATTGTAAAACCTTTCATCGGTTTAGCAGAAACAAGATTTTCAAATACTGCAATGAGATTATTTGGAGTTACATCTTTCGATCCAAGTCCATATCTTCCACCGATTATCATTGGTGCGTTTTCAACATCATAGAACATATTTCTTATGTCTAGGAATAATGGTTCGCCAGCTGCTCCAGGCTCTTTTGTTCTGTCTAAAACAACAATTTTCTTTGCAGTTTTTGGTAAAACATTGAAGAAATATTCTGAAATAAATGGTCTGTAAAGATGAACTTTAACAATACCATATTTTCCGCCTTTAGCATTTAAGTAATCAATAACTTCTTCAGCAGTTTCTGTAACTGAACCCATTGCAATCATTATGTTTTCAGCGTCAGGCGCACCATAATAATTAAAAGGTTTGTAATCTCTGCCAGTTATTTTGTTTATTTCATTCATGTAATTTACTACGATACCTGGGATTTCATCATAGAAGCTGTTTGAGGCTTCTCTTCCTTGAAAATAAATATCCGGATTCTGAGCTGTTCCTCTTGTAACAGGATGCTCAGGATTAATAGCTTTATCTCTAAATGCTTGGATTGAATCCCAATCAACAATACGAGCAAAATCAGCATAATCAATAACTTCAATTTTTTGAACTTCGTGTGATGTTCTGAATCCATCAAAGAAATGAAGAAATGGAATTCTTCCTTTAATAGCTGCAAGGTGTGCTACACCAGCTAAGTCCATAGTTTCCTGAACAGAACCTGACGCTAACATAGCGAAACCTGTTTGTCTCGTAGCCATTACATCCTGATGATCACCGAATATTGACAACGCGTGTGCTGCAACAGCACGAGCAGATACGTGGAAAACTCCAGGTAATAGCTCACCAGCGATTTTGTACATATTAGGAATCATAAGTAGAAGCCCTTGTGACGCTGTATATGTGGTAGTTAGTGCTCCTGCTGCTAAAGAACCGTGCACTGCTCCAGCTGCTCCAGCTTCTGATTGCATTTCCACTACTTTAACTGTTTGTCCAAATATATTTTTTTCGCCATAAGCCGCCCACTCGTCAACATTTTCTGCCATATTTGACGAAGGAGTGATAGGATAGATAGCTGCAACTTCAGTAAATGCATAAGATACATAACTGGCTGCTTGATTTCCATCCATTGTTTTCATTTTTTTTGCCATTTTCTTGCCTCCTGTTTTTTAATACTGTTTATTATTTAGAACGAGTTACTCACAAAACATATTAATTTACGTTAATGAATTTAGTTTAATTCAAAAACGCAAATCAATATTAGCACAAACCAAGGATCTCCGCCCTCGTGCCTGTACTAATACAACCTCCAAAACAATCCACTGTATAACTACAGTCATACACATACGGTATAACAGAAGTGCATTTCTCTATCTTTACAACACTTTGCTCATTATAACAGCATCCATAAAAGAGTATAACAGCGTTTTTTTTAGATGTCAAAGTTAATGTTATAATTTCAAAAAAGAAGGCAAAAAAGTTGATACCTTCAAAAAAAATGGTACAGTTTATCATGGGATTTCATGTCTTCCTATCAGGGAATCTCACGTCTTCACATCAAGGAATTTCGCGTCTTTACATCAAGGAATCTCACGTCTTCCTTCCATGGCTCTAATTAGAGTTACTTCATCAGCATATTCCAAATCTCCACCCACCGGAACACCATGCGCTATTCGTGTAACTTTAACCCCAAAATTCTTAAGCAATCGAGAAATATACATGGCTGTGGCCTCTCCCTCAACATTAGGGTTAGTCGCAAGAATGACTTCCTCAATTCCTTCTTCAGAAATTCTTTTCAAGAGTTCCTTAATCCGAATTTCGTCAGGTCCGATTCCTTCCATGGGAGAAATCGCTCCGTGTAGAACATGATAAACCCCTTTAAATTCCCGGGTTTTTTCCATAGCTGCTACATCTCTAGGATCTTGCACTACACAAATAGTGGCTCTACTCCGTTTTGGATTAGAACATATATTACATTCTTCAGAATCGGTTATATTACAACAAATATTACAATATCGAACATTTCGTCTCGCTGTAACAATCGCCTTAGCTAAATTTTCACTATTCTCTTGAGGAGTAGTAAGTATATGGAACGCTAGCCTTTGAGCTGTCTTATTCCCAATGCCCGGAAGCTTAGAAAATTCTTCAATCAATCTATTTACTGATTGAGAAAATCCGCTCATTAAAATAATCCTGGAATCTTCGCGCCGCCTGTCGCTCTGGACATTAACGAGCTTGAAAATTCTTCAGCCTTTCTAATAGCCTCATTAGTAGCCGCAATAATCATATCCTGTAACATTTCAACATCTTCAGGATCTACAACTTCAGGTTTTATAACTAAACTCTTAATCTCTTTATTTCCTGAAACCGTAACGGATACAGCTCCCCCGCCTGAACTAGCTTCAAACTCAGCAGATGCTACTTCTTCTTGTGCCTTTTCCATATCCTTTTGCATTTTTTGAACCTGTTTCATCATGTTATTCATATTTGGCATACCCATGCCGCCTCCTGGAAATCCACCTTTAGCCATTTATGTTGTCCTCCTTAAAATTTTCTTTTTCATTATATTTTTTGTCCATCAAATTGATTGTTTAGGATACTCTAGCTAAAGATTATACTATTCTTCATCAACAACTTCAACTTTTTCGCGGCCAAAAAGTCTAATTACATTCTCTTCCAATTCGTTTTCTTTGTTCAAAGTCGCCTTTAATACACTCGCATTATCCGAAGGAATTTCGCCGTCAATAACACACCTTAACCTGATTTCTTTTCCAAAATATTTCGCCGCCGCTGCTTCTGCCGCTGATTTATTCATCGGTTTCTCAAGACTGCTCTTTGCATAACCACCATCTTCTTTATCAAATGTTAATGTGATAACATTCCCATCAATCTTTAATGGTTTCCCTATTCTAAGCATCGTCGCAATTGACATTTTTCGCTCTGCAATAAGGCTTTTTATAAAACCAGGCCATTTTCTTAACATATCTCCTTCACCAAGTTCAGCGTTCGATGCGGAATTGTTAACTGATCCGTTTACACCTTTTATTTCTGCTACGATATTCTTTTTTTGATCTGCATTATCGGTAGCAATTGTTTTTTTCGAAGCAAAATTTTGATCCAACCCCGAATTTGTGGTTGAATTTAAATTTAAATTTGAGCCTGAACTTGAATTTGAGCTAGTGTTTATATTTGGGTTAGAACTTGTATTAGAATTTGTATTAGAACCTACATAGGTTCCTTCGCTTACCGCCAGTTCTAGCTTCGCCAACCTAGCCATAAGCCCATCGTGACTTAAATCGTGCGATACTTTGCACATCTTAACCACTGCAATTTCAAGCAAAATCCTTGGATTTGCAGCAAATTTCGATTCATTCTCTAATGTGGCTAGAATATTTATACATCTAATAATATTATCTCTTGTATAATGTTCTGCGTGATTTTTAAGGATACTAACATGCTCTGCGCCTTGGTCAATAACGTCCTCTGGTCGTTCAACTACCTTGGTCATAAGTAGATTTCTAAAGTGATTTACCATATCTCTTATTAGTTGATTAATATCTTTTCCGCCTGCAGAAATTTCACTGACTAGATTAATCGCTTTTGGTGTATCTTCCTGCAAAACTGCGTCGCCTATCTTAACTAGCGCCTCCATTCCTGACATTCCAAGAACCTCAAGAACTATCTGTGCCGTAATTTCTTGTTTCCCATAGATAGAACATTGATCCATTATGCTTAAAGCGTCACGCATTGAACCGTCTGCATTTGAGGTTATTATCCTATAAGCATCAGGTGTGCAAGTGAGCTTTTCTTGTTCACAAATATATGAGAGTCGTTCTATAATTTTCTCGGATGCAATTCTCTTGAAATCAAAGCGTTGACACCTTGAAAGAACAGTCGCTGGTAACTTGTGAGCTTCAGTAGTTGCTAAAATAAAAATTACATAATCCGGCGGCTCTTCAAGCGTCTTTAGGAGCGCGTTAAATGCTTCTGTCGTTAGCATGTGAACTTCATCTATTATATAAACTTTGTATTTACCAATAGTCGGTGTAAATCTTATGCCCTCTCTCAGGTTTCTGATATCATCAATTCCTCTATTAGACGCCGCATCAATTTCAAATACGTCAATAGAATTACCTTCGTTTATACTGACACAGCTCTCACAAGCATCGCATGGATTTATTCCCGATGGATTAAGGCAATTTACAGCCTTTGCGAGAAGTTTGGCTGAAGAAGTTTTCCCAGTTCCTCTCGTTCCACAAAACAAATAAGCATGTGAAACCTTACCCTCTCTTAATTCATTAGAGATAGTAACGGTAACCTGATCTTGACCATATATATCCTCAAACCTCGTTGGTCTCCATTTTCTATATAACGCAGTGTACATTTAGCGCCTCCTGTAGTTTACAAAATAATTAAGGGTATGGCATGTGCATATCGAAGTATTTGAATCGTTCATTTCTCCATACTGAGCCTTTCGGCGCCCCTCTGCCTGAACTATTAAAAAATCCTTAATAGTTGAATTTGAATCCAATTGTTCGTGCTGTTTTTATTGTAGCATTACAAAATCGGATAAACAATTAATTTGCTCTATTTATCGAAGTCAATTCGGCATATGCAGAGTTTGTTTTAAAACACGGAATTTATTTTAACATCCCTAAAACACAAAAAAACATGAGCCAGGTTTCCCCACGGCACATGTAGAAATCCGCTTACCGTTGCTTCCTTCCGGATCTGGCGGGGTTCACAGCACTCCATTGCGTGGGACCTGACTCACAATGTTGATTATATTACCTTATGCTAGATATGTCAACTTTTAAGCAAATGCAAATCCAGCTCTCTTAGTTTTTATTATCCTGCTTTTTCTAAGTATTTTCAGCTTTTCAATCACGTTTTTTGTTATAATAAGCAAGTTACTACTAATGTCATTATACCAAAAATACTAGGAGGTACCAAATGCCCATAATAAAAGTCACAGGAATCGACAAAGAAATCGTAAAAAAAGTCAGTAAATCAATGATTGACGAGCTCCAAGAAACCATAAAATGCCCACGAGACTACTTTACTATTGAGGTAAAAGTTAATCCCGTGTTTATTTTTGATGGTGAAGAGGTTTCTCCACCTTATTTCATAAGAGTAGAATGGTTTGACCGCGGATGTGAAGTTCGTGACAAAAGCGCATCAATAATAACCGAAGCTTTCAGAAAAGAAGGAATATCTCCCTTGGATGTTCGTTTTAGTAGTTCGGAGAAGGAATGCTATTATGAAGACGGAATGCATTTTTGAGCCTGGCTTACGATTCCAACAAACATCAATAAACTTCAATAAACACCAATAATCTTCGCTAATATAAAAACCAGCGGCAGGTCGCTATTTCATATCTCAGCTCAAAAGGAGTACAAACACCTTCGTTAAATACTTCGCAATGATACCTGAACATGAGGTTGCCTGCCGTCTTATCGGTGTCCGTCTTTTTTATTCGATCCACCTTCAATATGAAATTTTCTCCACTTTCAGTAATTAACCTAGCCCTTATCGGCGTAGGTTTCCCATGCATATCAAAGGTTGCAATAACCTCAACGTTTTTTCTAGCCATAAAATTGCACCTATTTCTAAATATTTATTCATAACAAACTGCTCATTATGGGGTATGATTCCGCGCCTGCCCCACCGCTCATCGGGGCGAAAACTCCATCGAGAAAAACACCCCTCATAACAGCTCTATTTCCATACCGCCCTCTTATGCAGTCTATCGCCCCATCAAGTGCCAACTTTTTTTCCTTATATTTATAATCAAACAATGTAAATTGGACAAAATCGTCACAGCTGAGTCCAGAAACTCTTACCCCTAAATGCCTCAGTGGCGCTCCATTCCAACCCTCATAAAAGAGCTGTTTAACCACCTCAAAAACTTCGTTAGTGACATTCGTAGGTGGTGAAATTTTCCTCTGATGTCCATAAAAACCGAGATCCGAACCTCTAAATTCAACAGAAATTACGCTTCCACAGGATTCTGCCGCCCTTAGCCTCATAGTAACGGTTTCAGTAAGTGAAAGTAGCATTTTACACGCAGTTTCTCCATCCTTAACATCAAACTTCATCGTGGTGCTATTTCCCATGCCTTTGACTTCTATATACTTCCCTGAATGAACTGGTGTATCATCAAGCCCTCTGGCATAAGCACTTATAAGATATCCAAAGGATTTAAGTCTTTTATAAAGTCTCTGCGGGTCTGCCTTCGCCAAATCACCTACCGTATATATACACATAGCTTTAAGCTTAGGGGCCGTTCGTCTTCCTACCATGAATAAATCCTCCACCGGAAGTACCCACATTTTTTCTAGTTCATCAGGCCATATGGTGTGTGTCATATCAGGTTTCTTAAGATCTCCCGCCATTTTTGCTAATAATTTATTACTGCTTACTCCAACATTAACCGAAAAACCCAGTTCTGATTTAACACGCTCACGTATCTTATCTGCCGCTTCAATCGGATTTCCAAAATGAGGTTCCATTCCTGTATAATCAAGAAACATCTCATCTATAGAAAACCTTTGGATTCTTGGTGAAAAATCCTGCATAAGTTCATATAGCGCGTTACTAGATTTCATATATAAATCATAATTCGGTGGCACCACTATAAGATCAGGGCACTTAGATCTAGCGCTCCAAAGCACTTCTCCAGTAATAATCCCATGCTTTTTAGCTAACATACTCTTAGCTAAAACTATTCCTCTCCTGTCCGCCTGACTTCCACCAACCACTGAAGCTACTTCTCTTAAGTCAATCGTATCACCCTTCTGCATGTTATATGCAGCCTGCCAGGATAAAAAAGCAGAGTTAACATCTATGTGCATAATAACCCTGCCGAAGCGCTTATATTCATCTTTATCCATGGTAAGGCTCACACTCCATTCATCCACATCTCTAAATCACCAATATTTCTAAATCGTTAATATCTCATAACTAATAATATCTCTAAACCTTTGCTATGTAAAAGCTCACACGACCTCGTATAAGCTTTTTTTCATGGCGTTTTCTTCGTTTATCTACCGAACCCGCCCGCAATCATACGAACATACGTTCGTATGATTGCGGGCGGACTTTTATTAAATTCTCCATTACCATACCAAACTGTGATATAATTCTATTAATAACATAATTTTTAAGGAATTTTTTCTATCCACTGTAGCGATTCGGATGATTTGCTTTGCAGCTTCGAAAAAATCATACTTTCTTATACTAAAACCACGGCGGCTTAGCCGCATTTACTCCATAAATAAAAAAATAATTTAAGAGTAGCACCAGAGACAAACAGATCACAAAGTCGTAATTTTGTCCGTGCTATTTTTTTATTGTTTGAAAGCGGTGAAATAATGTTTTTCAGTAATCTATATTTTTTTCTAGAAATAGGAGGAGTCCTATTTCTTATAGCTATCGTATTATATGTTTTGTCATGGATACGCAGAAACATAAACATAAATACACGGGATGCCACACTTACCGTCGAAGAACTTGAAGATCACGCAAAAAAAATGTCCTTGGAGCATATTGTTACCCCTAGGAAAAATATTCTTAAATGGCCAGTTAACAGAATGAACGACAATTATAATTATATTATGCAAGTTTATAAAACATTAAATGAAGACATGTCTAAGAAAAAATCCGTGCCTCCTGCTGCCGAATGGTTGCTGGATAATTACTATGTTATAGAAGAGCAAGTAAAAAATATACGACTAGATTTAACATTAAAAAACTATAGTACTATGCCAGTATTAAAAAAAGGTCCCTATAAAGGTTATACAAGAATTTTTGCGATTGCTGCTGAGCTTGTTTCACATGTAGATGCTCAAATTGAAGAAAAAACGCTAACCAAGTATCTAGACGCTTATCAATCCCACAATATTTTGTTTGAAAGGGAAATCAGTATAATCCCTACAATGCTTAGGTTAGCTATAATTGAAACTATAAGAACACTCTGCGAAAAAATAAAAGAAACTCAAGTTCAATGGAGTTTAGCGGACGAAATCGTAGATAAATGTTGGTCGGATGAAGAATTCAATATAAATAAACTTCAGTCCAATATAGATTCTCTAAAAGAAATAAATACATCTTTCATAGAACACTTATTCTATCGATTAAGGCGTTCTGGAAGAAGTTACGCGGGAATAGTACGCTATATTAATGATAAATTGGAAAAATTTGCTACATCAACTGAGGCACTAGCCCAAAAAGAGCATAACTCTCAAGCCGCAAATACCGTATCCCTTGCAAATTGTGTCGTTAGTTTAAAACACATATCAAATTTTATTTGGATAGATTTATTTGAAAATTGTAGTTATGTTGATAACATCCTAAGAAAAGATCCTTCAAGCACCTACCCTCTGATGGATATAAGTTCTAGAAATCATTATAGAAATATAATTTCCGAATTGGCAAACAAGTATAATGTATCTGAATTGCATATCGCAAGGGAAGCCATATCTCTAGCAAATGAAAATTTTTACAAAAATGCTGATTCGTCAGATGTAAATAGTGCTTTTTACTCCGAAAAGAAGTCCCACGTGGGTTACTACTTGATGGGAAAAGGCCTGAAAATCCTAGAATCTAAACAAAAAGGCAAAATCAGCACAAAAGGAATTATCGCGAAATGGATAAGTCAAAATCCAGCAATAGTATATCTTGGTTCAATAATACTCCTAACGCTTCTCTCAACTGCGTTTGTAGTTAATTTTTCTATACAAAATTTTCATATAGCATCAACTTCAATACTATCGAATCACTTAATTCTCACAATAATAATTACACTAATAGCCGTATTAATACCCGCTTCCGAATTATCTACTATTATAGTAAATTGGTTTGTAGGAAAACTTAAAAAACCTACAATATTCCCAAGACTCGAATTAAAAGATGGCATCCCAGATACTCTAAGCACTATGGTAGTAATACCAGCTCTGATATCAAATGCAGAACGAGTTAAAGAGTTACTTGAAAATATGGAGAATCACTATCTTTCAAACAAAGAGGCTAATTTATATTTTGCTCTAATAGGTGCCTTTAAGGACTCAAAAAAAGAAAAAAGAAACGATGACGAAGCTATTCTAAAAGCGGCTTCAGATGGCATAAAAAATCTTAACAAAAAATATGCAAACAGCGAAAAAGACATTTTCTACTTTTATAATAGAATAAGAACATATAATGAAAATGATGATATTTGGACAGGTTGGGAACGCAAGCGCGGTGCATTAATGGAATTTAACGCCCTTTTCTTAGGCTCGGAAGACACAAGTTTTTCTTTCTTTTCAAATGAAATTTTGCCGGATAAAAACATTAAGTATGTAATTACGCTAGATGCCGATACGGTTCTTCCAATAGGCATGGCAAAAAAAATGATAGCAACTATGGCACATCCCATAAACACTCCAGTAATAGATGAAACGAGAGGTATTGTTGTCGAAGGCCATGGTCTAATGCAACCCAGAGTTTCTTTTGATATGGATAGCTCTAACAGGTCTACTTTCTCGAGAATTTTTACAGGTCAGGAAGGCATTGATGCTTATTCGAGCGCTATATCAGATGTATATCAAGATTTATTCGGAGAGGGTATTTTTACAGGAAAAGGCATTTACGATCTAAAAGTCTTTCAAAAAATACTTAAAGATTCAGTTCCAAGCAACTCCGTTTTAAGCCATGATTTGCTGGAAGGTTCATATGTTCGCGCCGCATTAGTCAGCGACCTTGAGCTTGTTGATTCTTACCCCTCAAAATTCAATTCATACATGGCGAGACTACATAGATGGATACGAGGCGATTGGCAACTACTCCCTTGGCTTAGTAAAAAAATATATAACCGAAAGACAAAATTAATAAAAAATCCGCTTACATACATATCTATATGGAAAATATTAGACAATTTGCGCAGAAGCATCTTAGCACCTTCCATAATGTTGCTTGTTTTTCTTGGTTTAGGTTTTCTTCCAGGCGACGGCGTATGTTGGCTTACTTTGGCTTTATCAGTGTATGTATTACCTTTATTTCTCCACTTCCTTGGAAGCGTTTTATCTAGCGGATTTAAGATTGATAGAATTAAACGCCATATTCCAGGTTTTTTTGGACTAAAAGCCCTGTTTTTCCAATTTGCTCTGACCTTCATGTTTCTTCCGTATCAGGCGATTATGGTTCTTAATGCCATACTTATAACACTTATTCGCGTTTTTGTTACAAAGAAAAATCTCCTTTCATGGGTCACATCTGATGACAATGATAAAAAACAATCGAGTTCCTTAAGTAGTTATCTATCCACAATGTACAGCAGTATTTTATGCGCACTTCTTATAGTTGGAGCTTCTTTCCTATTTAAACCTGAGAGTATGATCATATCCATATTAATGTTTTTGCTTTGGACTGCGGCACCTTTTGTAGCTTACTATATTAGCAAAGATATAAAAGACGAACCCGATAAACTCAACGCTTCTGAATTAGATGACCTAAGAAAAATAACACGCAGAACTTGGCGCTATTTCGAAGAGTTCACGAATTACAAAAACACATATCTGCCACCAGATAATTTTCAAGAAGATCCCCCAAGAGGCATAGCTTACAGAACTTCTCCCACTAATATCGGACTTGGCCTTCTAGCCTGTCTGACTGCCAGAGACATGGGATATATCGGGATGCATGAAACTATAGAATTAATAGCAAAAACTATTTCTAGTGTTGAAAAAATGGAAAAATGGAACGGGCACCTATATAATTGGTACGATACAAAAACTCTTAACCCTTTGAAACCACAATACGTTTCGACCGTAGACAGTGGGAATTTAGTTTGTTACTTAATTACATTAGCAAAAGGACTAGAAGAATATCTCGAAAAATATCTGGTGGAAAAAGTCTTTGTCGATGGCATTAAAGACACCTTAAGCAATGGAGCACAATTCCAATTTGATGTTAATAATGTCTTAAATAATTTTAGACTCATAACAGAAGCCCCTGATAATAATTCAATACGTCTAAACCATTGGCAAAAATCTCTAGATAATTTCCCAAATATCACTCCTGAAGTAAACTTTAAGATCCTCATTTGGAAGACAAAGACAGAACGAATGGTGTCGTTATTTAAAAAAGAATTGCTTGAATTTACTCCATGGGTGTCTATTTCAAGAAACGTTCCAAACGAGCTGATAGTTAGCGAATATAAAGATGAAGTAAATAATCTCCTAAGCTTAATGAACAAAAATATTAAGCTCAAAGATTTACCTGAATTCGGCAAAGAATTAATGTCAAATTCTAAATCATTATTAGAAAAAATTACAAACAATCAAAGTTATTCACTTAGTAGCGAATGGTTGAAAAGCATCATAGACGCTGTCGAAAAGTCTAATGTTTTTGTTGTAAAATTCCTCGAGAATTATACTGATTTAATTTTTAGAATAAGTGACTTAGCTGCAAAAATGGGATTTGGATGCTTATACGATGAACAAAGACACCTATTTTCGATCGGGTTCAATATCGAAAAAAATTATTTGTCTAATTCATACTATGATTTGCTTGCTTCCGAAGCTAGACAAACCAGTTACATAGCTATTGCGCGAGGTGAGGTTCCAGTTAAACACTGGTTTATGCTCGGTCGTTCATTAACTGTAGTAGATAGCTATAAAGGCCTTGTTTCATGGAGCGGAACAATGTTTGAATATCTTATGCCTACCCTAATAATGAGAAGTTATCGAAATACTTTATTAGACGAAACCTACTCTTTTGTAATAAAAAGTCAAAAAAAATACGGCAATCAAAGAAATATGCCTTGGGGATCTTCAGAATCTTCTTTTAATTCGCTCGATATAAATTTGGACTATCAATACAAAGCCATAGGTATTCCTTGGCTTGGTCTAAAAAGAGGTTTAATAGAAGATGCGGTCACCGCTCCTTATGCAACATTTTTGGCGCTACCTCTTAGTCCTTCTGAAGCCTACAAAAATATAAAACACATGAAAAAGGAAGGCCTTGAAGGTTCATATGGTTTTTATGAAGCTGCTGATTTTACACCAGAGCGGTTAAGTTTAGACGCTAAACGAGTCGTAATAAAAAGCTATATGGCTCATCACGAAGGTATGAGTCTAATGGCCTTAAATAATTTTTTAAACAAAAATATTATGCAAACAAGGTTTTCTTCGGATTCACAAGTAAAAGCAGCAAGGCTATTACTCCAAGAAAGAATACCTAACAATATAGTTTTCACAAAAGAAAACAAAGAAAAAATATTGCCTTACACCGGATCAATTTACAGTGATCACGGATCTTCTAGAAAATTTACATCGCCTAATCATATTCTACCTGAATCCCATATACTTTCAAATGGTCACTACTCTTTGCTTTTGACTGACAAAGGAACAGGCTATAGTCGAAGCAGAAAAACCGAAATATCCAGATGGCGAAATTCTTCTATTAATAATAATAGCGGTATGTTTTTCTACTTAAGAAATCTTGAAAATAATAATGTATGGTCCGCAACTTACTCACCAATAAATAAAGTCCCCGAAAAATACGAGGTAATATTCACTCCCGACAAAGCCACTTATAAGCGAAATGATGGAAACATCGAAACCTTCCTCGAAGTCGCAGTCGCATCAGGTGACAATGCAGAGATTCGAAGAATTAAAATTAAAAACAATGGTGATCGATCAACATCCATCGAGCTAACAAGTTACTTTGAGGTCGTTCTTGCCGCTGAAAACGCAGACATCTCTCACCCTGCTTTCAGCAACCTCTTTATTAGAACTGAATATAATAAAGATTATAAAGCCTTAATCGCAAATCGTCGTCCAAGAGGAAATAACGAAAGCGAATTATGGCTAGCGTGTGTTCCTGTTAGCAACGGAGAGGTAATTAGTGAGATAGAGTATGAAACTGACAGAATGCAATTTATAGGTCGAGGTCGTACTCCGAATAATCCCCTTTTTATGGAAAACCATAAACCATTAACAAATACATTAGGATCAGTTCTCGACCCAATTTTTAGTCATCGAATCAAGTTACAATTAGAGGCTGGAAAAACTGCTAAAGTTTCATTTGTTACCTTTATGTCACATAGCTTAGATGGAATTATGGAGCTTTTGGAAAAGTATTCTAATCCAGAAAACTGCGATGCTGCTTTTTGGCTCGCTCTAACTCGCAGCCAAGTTGAAACAAAATACTTAAATATTAAAGCTTCCGAAATGGAACTATATCAAAACATGATTTCAAGTATTGTTTTCTTAAATCCACTAAGGAAAAAATATTCAAACTTTATAATGAATAATCAAAGAGGTCAGTCTAATTTATGGGCTTATGGAATTTCTGGCGATCTGCCAATTATTTTGGTCAAATTAGATAAAGTAGATGATGTTGAAATTCTATATGAACTCCTAAAGGCACATGAATACTGGCGCTTAAAAGGCTTAAAAGTCGACCTCGTAATTTTAATTGTTGAAGAAAACAGCTATACCAATCCGCTGTTCACCTTGGCTACCGATATTGTGAATTCATACCAAACACACGATACGATTAGCACTATGTTGGATGTTTTCATATTAAATATTAACAACATGAATCTTAACGACGTAACTCTTTTGTCCGCCATTGCTAAACTAATTTTTTCTAGCGGCGAAGGTTCCATGGAACATCAAATGCAATCTTCTGAGGATCTCCCACTTCCTCCTTTCACAAAGAATACAAACCAAGATAGTCCTCCTAGCATAAATTATAATTTAAACAATCAAGGTACATTTAGCAATTCCTCCAAAAATCTATTGTATTATAATGGTCTCGGAGGTTTCGAAAAAACTGGTTCGGAATATCATATATATTTAGAAAACGATATTACCACTCCTGCACCATGGATAAATGTCATTGCCAACCGTGATTTCGGATTTTTTGTTTCTGAATCTGGCGGAGGCTACACGTGGAGCAAAAATAGCCGTGAAAACAAACTAACTCCATGGTCTAACGACCCCGTAAGCGATGGTCAAGGTGAAATTATATATCTGCACGATGAAAATTCTGAAATTTGGTCAATTACTCCGCAACCAATTAGAGGCAAGGAAGATTATTTAGTTAAACATGGTTTTGGATATTCTGAATTTCTTCATGAGAGCCATGGAATAAAACAAAACTTAATTCAATTTGTTCCACTAGAAGGTACTGCAAAGATTAGTATCATTACACTTGAAAACAGCAGTGATATCGAACGAAACCTTACTCTTACTTACTACATAGAGCCTATTCTGGGTGTTAGCTCACAGGATACGGCATTGCATATTTTCACTTCAACCACAGAAGACGGAAAACTGATAATAAGCAATAACTATAATAAGGATTTTTCTGATTCAAAATGCTTTATAGACTGTTCTATTAAAGAGCGTTCGGTTACAGGTGACAGAAGTGAGTTCTTTGGTTCCGGAAGCATCATAGCTCCAGAAGTACTAGGAAGAACAAGTCTTTCTGGAAATGTTGGTGCCGGTTATATTCCCTGCGCCGCAATGCAGCTCAAACTAAATATTAAACAATCCTCAAAACTTGAAATAGTTCTGATTCTAGGCGTTGGGAAAGATGATAGTGATATTAATTCGCTATCAAATCGATTTAACACTTCATTAAATGCAAAAGATGAACTCGAAAAAGTCAAATTGTTTTGGGGTGAAAAACTGAGCACAATTCAAGTTGAAACACCTGATCCATCTATGAATATACTACTAAACGGCTGGCTTCTATATCAAGTGCTTTCATGTAGAATGTGGGCTCGCTCGGCTTTCTATCAATCGGGAGGTGCTTTTGGTTTTAGAGATCAACTTCAAGACTGCTTATCCCTCTCAATCATTTGGCCAGAAATTGCTCGCGAACAAATTATTAAACATGCAGCTCATCAATTTGTTGAAGGTGATGTTTTACATTGGTGGCACGAACCTGGAAACAGAGGTACGCGTACAAGAATTTCGGATGATTATTTATGGCTTGCTTATGTTACAGCCGAATATATAAGAATCACTGGTGATTCAGGAATTCTAGATTCTGAAATCCCATTTATCGAAGCAAATCTCCTTGATGTCTATGAAGAAGAAAGATATTTAGTAGCCCAAAAAAGCGAAAGAACCGCCACTTTATACGACCACTGTATACTTTCATTAGAAAATGCCATGAAATTTGGTGAACATGGCTTGCCATTAATGGGCAGCGGAGACTGGAATGATGGTATGAATACTGTTGGTAATTTAGGCAAAGGCGAAAGTGTCTGGCTTGGATGGTTCTTAGCCTCTACTATTAAAAAATTCGTTCCTATTTGCGACGTTAGAGGCGACATTCTTCATTCAAGAAAATACTCTTTGGTATGTGACGATGTTGTTAATTCGATTGAAGAAACTGCGTGGGATGGTAATTGGTACAAGCGAGCATACTTTGACAATGGTGCAGCACTTGGTTCTGTGAATAATACGGATTGTAAAATTGATTCTTTAGCTCAGACATGGGCCACCATCTCCGGGTTAGGTGACCACTCCAGAGCCTCTATAGCAATGTCTTCAATGGAAAATTATCTTGTCTCAAGAGAAGACGGGTTAATCAAGCTTTTAAGCCCACCATTTGATAATGGCGAATCAGAACCAGGTTATATAAAAAGCTATGTTCCAGGTATAAGAGAAAATGGTGGTCAATACACTCACGCTGCTGCATGGGTTATAGAAGCTTTTTCACATCTAAAAAATGGTGATAAGGCTGTGGAGCTTTTTGGATTAATAAATCCAATCAACCACTCAAGAACAAATCTCGAAAGTGCTGTTTACAAAGTAGAACCCTACGTTATCGCTGCCGATGTCTATAGCAGTTATCCACATAACGGCCGTGGCGGATGGACTTGGTATACAGGCTCTGCCAACTGGATATACAGAGTTGGACTAGAAAACATCTTAGGTTTTCAGAAAAACGGAGAAAAACTACTCTTCAAACCATGTGTTCCAACCAAGTGGAAAAGTTATAAAATCAAATATACATACCTGCAAACAGTATATAATATTACATTTAAAAATCCTAACGCTCTCGGAAGTGGGCAATTAGAAGTTTCTGAGAATGGGAAGTTATTGACTGGAAACGAAGTTAGTTTAGTAAACGATAAAGGGTTGCATGAGGTAGAAGTGGTGATAATAACAACATGAGCGTGAAATGAGACTTAGCTTCAAATTGAAATTGAAGCTAAGTCAAATCAGCCACACAGGAACAAAATAATTATTTTTGTCAATTGGCAAAATATCACTACATAGGCAAATCACATTGCCTGTTCCAATCTCTTTGCCCGTTTTTTCCAATACTTCAAAGTGTTTGGTTGCATCTCTCTTTGGATTCCCACTTTTTTTAATCTCAATTGGGTAGAGTATATTATCCTGTTCAATAATCAAATCAATCTCTTTATTATCTGTATCCCTGTAATAGAATATCGGTGGGCGTTTGCCCGCATTGTAATAACTCTTTATTATTTCACTAACAACATAGGTTTCAAAAAATGCCCCAGACATAGCTGAAACCTCAAGAGTTTCGCTACTTGTCCAACGAGTAAGGTACGCACATAGTCCCGTATCTAAAAAATACATATTTGGAGCTTTTATAATTCTTTTTAATGCATTATTAAAGTACGGCTCAATCAATACAACAATACCTGATGAGACCAAAATAGAGAGCCATTGTTTAGCAGTTGGCGGACTAATTCCAACATCCTTTGCTATATCTGCATAATTTACCATTTGACTAGTTCTTGCCGCACAACATACCATAAAACGCATGAAGGCAAGTTCGTCTCCCACCTGAGTTAAATCTTTAATGTCCCTCTGCAAATAAGAGTCAACATATGACGAATAAAACAACTCTAAATTTTGTTCAGTTTCATATAGTGCTGGCATTGAACCTTTAAAAATCCTGTCATAAACTTCTACTAAACCTTGTTTATTTGTAATTTTCATTTTTTCATATAAACTATTAAAGTCTGTTTTATATGGTGCTCCAGTGTTCCCTTTTATTTCATTTGTAGATAACCCCAACATATTGATTATGCCTACTCGACCAGCAAGACTCTCACTTACATTTTTCATAAGATGAAACATCTGTGAACCTGTTAGCCAAAAATCGCCTTTGCTTTTATGCTCATCCACATACATTTTAATATATGGAAGTAGCTCAGGAGCATATTGTATTTCATCAATGATAATCGGAGGTTCATACCTTTGCATAAAAAGTTCCGGGTCTTTGACAGCGATCTCTCGTGCCATCGGATTATCAAGTGTAACGTATTTTCGTCCATTTTCTGCCAACTTCTTAAGCATGGTTGTTTTTCCAACTTGACGTGGCCCTGTTATCAGTAAAACTGGAAACGCTTTATTTGCATCTAAAATTACACTTTCCATATTTCTATCTATATACATAAATCGCACCTCCGTTTAATATAAAACCTAATTTTATTATAAACGTTTTTTTGCAAAAATCAATAGTGAAAATCTTGTTAATTCCAATTTGTGTTAGCTGATATTTTTTTGGACAAAAAAGAACACCCACTACAGGTGCCCTCGATTTATATATATATCACGCAAATATTTGCTAAGTTTCTCTTTTTATTTCATATTCATAGGTGACTTTCAACTATTTAATCATTGAATTCCTAGAACACAAAGAATGCTCTTTCCCGCCAGCCATCTTACTCGCTGTTATCGTAATAATTTCGTCTAAATCTATTTTTGCATTTTCAGTAAGTTCCTCAAATTCGATACCATATTCATTTCCAATAATTTCGCTACTTGAAATCAACCTAACGCATTTAGCGTTTAATTCAATATGTCGTTTTAGACCAGGATGCCCAAAAAGTTCGAGTAGAAAAGCTCCCCCATAACCAATTTCAATATTGTAAGTAGTTCTTATTCTGGCTCCACTCGCAGAAATGTCTTCCAAAGTAAAGGTCTTATTATCAAAAACACCCTTCCCCATTAGTTCGCATCTTAAAAAATCCCTTGAATTACTGTCCATAACGACCCCTCCTTTGAATTTGTCTATACTTTAATAATATACCTGTTATTGACTTTCTTCAATGGTACAAGTGCGGCTTCGCCGAATTTATCCAATAAGTAAATACATCAATGGGTTAGGATGCTATTCTTTTTCTGTCCTCGGAACTCCTCCTGCAATTATGCCCATGGATGTTCTAATTTCGATTAGACTTTCAATTTGTTCCTTTGTTAGCTCTACAGCTCCGCCAAGTGTCTTTGAGTGCATTAGAACTGTGGCGTAATGTTCTAGGCTCTCCATTCTAAAATATGCTTCCATGCCGTCCCTACCCCACGTGAGAGCACCGTGATTCGCAAGCAAAACCGCGTTATTTGATTTACAGTAAGGCTTTATTGAATCTGGAACTTCATCACTGCCAGGTGTCGCATATTCAGCCATTGGCACACACCCTAAAAGCACCACTGCCTCAGGTAAAATTGGTTTTTGTAGTTCTTTTCTCACCACTGAAAATGCTGTAGCTACAGGAGGATGGGCATGAACGACAGCTCCAACTTCAGGATTTTCGTTATAAACCTTTAAATGCATTTTTATTTCAGATGAGGGTTTCGTGTAGCCTTCTAAAACATTCCCCTCAAGATCAAGTTTTACAAGAATTTCAGGGCTCATAAATCCCTTGCTAACTCCTGTAGGAGTGGCCCAAATAGCTCGTTCGCTGCATCTTATAGATATATTGCCATCATTAGCAGCCACATAATTTCGATTATACATTCTACGTCCGATTTCACAGATTATTTCCCTTGCCTCAAAATCCGAACAAAAAACCTTTCCTAATCCACCGTCCATATTATACCTCCAAGTTTTTTCTATCACAAAATCGTCCTCGCGAGATTTCCATAACCCTAATTTGTTTTTTAATTTGTGTTTAAATTTGTGTTTAAATCTCAAGTCTTATTAAACGCCCTGTTCAACCATAATCTTAAGGGTTTCTCTAAACGGCGGATACGCTATTCCATTTGGAGTAATTATTCCCGTAATAAGTTCATGGTCTGTCACATCAAATGCAGGATTATATGTTTTAACTCCTTTTGGAGCCATTGATTCTTTGTACCACTTATCCGTAATTTCTTCTGATGGTCGTTCTTCTATATGTATTCCTGAACCGTTTTCACAATCTAAATCAATCGTAGACAAAGGTGCACAAATATAGAACGGTATGTTATAATATTTTGCCAAAATAGCAACGCCTGAAGTTCCTATTTTGTTAGCCGTATCACCATTTGCTGCCACCCTGTCACAACCAACAAGAACTGCATTTATTTTTCCTTCTTGCATAACTATAGATGCCATATTATCACAAATCAGAGTAACATCGATGTTTGCTTCTTGTAATTCCCAAGCAGTAAGCCTGGCTCCTTGTAGTAACGGCCTTGTTTCATCCGCAAAAACTTTAAAATCATAAGCTCTCTCGTTACCTAAATAAATCGGAGCAAGTGCAGTTCCATACTTAGAAGTAGCTATGGTTCCTGCATTACAATGAGTTAATATCCCCCATCCAGGTTTCAGAACCGAAAGTCCATGTTCGCCAATCGCGTAACAAACCATTTCATCTTCTTTTCTGATTTCCTCAGCTTCATTCTTCAGTGCTTTTTTTAATATCTTTATTTTTTCACTTTCACTCAAATTATCCATTTCGAGAGTTTTGATAATCCCAGAATTTAAGGCATTTTCGATAAATTCACTATCTCCAAAAATCAAACTTCTCACGGAATTAAATCTGTTTTCCATTCGATTAAGCGCCCAAAAAAGATTAACTGCTGTAGGTCTTGCGCTCGCTAAATAATTTTTTATTCTTTTTAATTCAAAATATAATTCTTCTATAGAATCAGTTAAAACAGCTTTTGTCCCAATGTACAATCCATAAGCTGCTGCAATTCCTATCGCTGGCGCTCCTCTAACTTTCAAATGATAAATCGCATCCCAAACATCTTTCATCTCTTTTATTTCAATATATTCTTTTTTCCCTGGAAGCAAGGTCTGGTCCAAAATAACCATCATATCTTTTTCATCTTCTAGCCAAACAGATCTAAGTGACGAAAGGCTTCTCTGTGGCCTGAGATTCTCGTATTCAGTAAAACAAAAATCATATCCTTGACACGATAACGTCTCACTTTCAATAGTTTTTGTCCAATTTTCTATTTTGTCTAAATCAGGGATGAATTTGTCCGCTGTAAATTTTGAATGGATTTTTGTAATGTAAGCTTTTTTACAGTATGGTAAAAAGTAATTGTAAATTTGTTCTCCACCAATTATAAAAAAATCTTCGCTCGAATCTTTCTCTGCTAATGAAAAGACATCTTCTGCACTGTTACAGACCTCTACACCTTCTGCGAAAAAGTTCTTATCTCTAGTAATAACAATATTTCGTCTGCCAGGAAGCGGTTTTCTGCCAGGAAGCGAATCAAAAGTCGCTCTGCCCATAACAACAGTCTTTCCTAGTGTAGTCTTTTTAAAAAACTTCATATCGTCACTAAGTCTTACGAGTAAATCACCATTGGCACCAATTCCCCAGTTTTCGTCCACTGCCACAATAAAATTCATCCTGATTTTTCCCCCATCATAATTTAAAGAATAATTTATTTCTAGGAACAATTCACTTTTATATGCTCAAAATATTAGTAACTTATACGTCTACACCGCTACTGGTATCTTCTTAATTTGTTCCCCTGCTTCATATCCCTCAAGCGAAAAATCTTCCACTTTAAAGTCATAGAAATTCTTAACGTCAGGATTAATAACAAGTTTTGGCGCAGGCTTCATTTCTCTGGAAATAAGTTCCTTCACAAGAGGTATGTGTTTATCATAAATATGAGCATCTGCTATCACTTGCACGAGTTCTCCCACCTCTAACCCACAAGAAATTGCAAACATATGAACTAAAATAGCGTACTGAACCACGTTCCAATTATTCGCTACAAGAATATCTTGTGAACGCTGATTTAAAATCGCATTTAACTTATTCCCTGTAACATTAAAAGTCACGCTGTATGCACAAGGATAAAGATTCATTTCGTGCAAATCTTCGTGATTATATAAGTTTGTCATTATTCTTCTGCTCGCTGGATTATTTTTTAAATCAAACAAAACGCGGTCTACTTGGTCAAATTCGCCCTCAGAATACTTATGTTTAATCCCAAGCTGATAGCCATATGCCTTACCTATAGAACCATTTTCATCTGCCCACGCATTCCATATTTTGCTATTTAGATCTTTAATATTATTTGATTTTTTTTGCCATATCCAAAGAAGCTCATCAATCGCTGCCTTAAGATTAGTAGGTCTTAGAGTTATAATTGGAAACTCCTCCGAAAGATTATACCTATTAACTACGCAAAACGCTTTAATCGTGTGAGCTGAGCTTCCATCTTCCCATTTCGCTCTAACAATTTGTTCTTCGGAGCTATACCCATTTTTTAAAATATCTTCACATAAATCCTTAAAAATAATATCTGCTTTACTCATAGTTTAAATATCCCTCTCATTTCGTTTTTGTATAATAAAGGCGAAACTAATCTACTATTTATCTGGGTTATCTCGGTTTGTCTAGATTTAACTGTCCACCAAGAATCTCAAAATCTCTAGTTTTGATTCATCCACAAAATCTCCTCCAGCCTCGATTTTCAATTTTATACTATCATTCTTAAAAATCTTAATAACCTCTGTCACTTTGTTAAAAAGCATCATATCAAGTTTGTCTTCAATTGTTAAAATATACGAACCATTTATTGGCGAAATTACATATGAATTCTTTAGTTTTATATGTTCATATATTAAATTCTTCTGCAATCCTATATTGTACTTGTGAATCATTCGTAAGTTTGAAAGATCCTCAAACTCTTTTTCGTCATCAGCATTAATTTCATCAACACTCGTGTTTTCGTTTTTCCCTTTTTTGTCTTTTCTCAGATGATCTGTACTTCCAGCAATAAACCGCCCAACTCTTATCTCCGGTTTGTTTATATCAAGTCCTCTTATAGCTCTTTCAATCGCTTCAACGAATTTATTCTTATTAATTGGCTTATGAACGCACTCAACAGCCCCAGCTCGCAAGCCCTCTATAATATCATCATCCATTGAACTGATGATAATAATTCTGGCATCAGGATCTTCATCCAAAATCATTTTTATGGCATAAACGCCACTATAGGAAGGCATGCTCATATCCATCGTGACAATATGCGGCCTACACTTTCTGTACATATTAAGTGCTTCAAGTCCATCAGAAGCTTCTGCTACTATACGGAAGGATTTTTTGTCAAAACACTCCATTACAACTTCTCTAATAACTTTGTTGTCATCGGCTACGAGTACATCTAACATGTTAGCACCTCGATTGCAGTTTATTTTGTAAATATATATACCATTATAGTATAATCAAGAGGACTATAAAAGCTAGGGGATGATATTTTGAAAATTTTAAAAAAACCATTTAGAAATCCATTGAAAAAATCGTTTAAAAAAATCGTAATAATATTCACATTGCTCATACTCGCTCTTTCTCTAACAGGATGTGAAAGCCTATTCTCGTCAAATGAAAATACCGCCGTCAATCCTACTCCAATTGTGCAAACTGAGAGAAGCAGCGATCCATTGAATAGCTATTCCATAGAAGCTGAAGTATTCCCCGACAAAAAAACTTTAACTGCCACTGAGAAAATCAGCTATGTTAATACCGAAAATTTGTCTCTATCGGAAATTTACCTTCACATATATCCCAATGCTTTTAGGAAAAAAACTACTGCACCTTTTTTGTTTGATCAATTTGATGCCGCTTATCCAGATGGTTTTTCACCAGGAAATATTGATATAAAAAATATTAAAGTTGGAAACAAAATAGTTGATATGAAAACATATTCTTCGATTTCAGGAAAAGACTCCACGATTTTAAAGATTAAGCTAGATAAATCATTAAAACCAGGCGCTCGTATAAGTCTAGAAATTGACTTCTCACTTCTCATACCACCTGCTGCAGAAAGATTTGGGATAGGTGCAAATTATATTAATCTTGGGAATTGGTATCCGATAGTCGCTGTTTATGACCAAAACGGTTGGAATTTAGACCCTTATTATTCTATTGGCGATCCATTTTATTCCGATGTGGCTGACTATAATATAAAAATAACCGCACCAAAAAAATATAAGTTCGCCGCCTCAGGAGTACTTACAGAAAAAAATGAAAATGACGATACTACTATATGGACTTTCGCAAGTTATAGCATGCGAGATTTTGCGATTATTGGAAGCGATAAGTTTTTCACTAGTTCTAAAAAAGTTGGGGACACAAATGTAATATCATATTTCTACAAAAATGATTCAACCACAGGTAAGGAAGCTTTGGATTTCGGTGTGAAATCTTTGAAAATATTTAACGAAAAATTTGGGACGTATCCTTATCCCACTTATTCCGTCGTAGAAACCTCCTTCCCTAGTGGCATGGAATATCCCGGCTTAGTTTACATAAGTGATACGCTTTATCAAGACCAGAGCAACCTTACAGGACTTGCTATTACCACAATTCACGAAACTGGCCACCAATACTTCTACGCCTTAGTCGGAAATGACCAAATAGATGAGGCTTGGCTTGATGAATCTTTTGCGACCTATTCTGAGATTGTGTATTATGAAAAATACTATGGCACAAAAATTATGAACCAATTAGAAGAAGATACTATTTCGTCTGGAAAAGCTTCAATCGTCGCAAAGGACTTCAACGGCAAAGTAGTAAGAGCACTTTCCACTTTTAACAATTGGGATGATTACGGCCCAGCAGCATACAGCTATGGAGCGACAACTTTAATAGATTTGCGAAAAGAAGTCGGCGACAAAGTTTTTTGGAATATTATGAAGAGTTATTTTACAAAATATAAATTTAAAATTGCGACCACAAATGATTTCATAAATGTTTCAGAATTAGTCAGCGGGAAAGACTTATCCAAGTTCTTTAATATTCATTTAGGCTTAGCGAACTAATATTATGCATATTTGAGAAGAGGCTTCGCATTTTTTTCGCGAAACCTTGTGGCGAAACTTTGGGCGAAACTTTGGGCGAAACTTTGGGCGAAACTTTGGGCGAAACTTTTTAGCCAGACTTTCGTATAAATAACATACGGCATGAAAAAGGGGGATATATATGGTAGTAAAAAAAATCGGTAAAGTTACGCTCGCTATAATATTAATAGGAGCTGGAATATTGCTTTTGTCCGAAAGATTTATCCAATTTCCGGTTCGCGAAATTTTTAAATATTGGCCTGTAATGTTAATTGGGCTTGGTTTAGAAATGATGATAGCCGCGATAATTTATGGAAGAAATAATAATGTTATTCTTAGATACGATAAAACCGCGCTTTTTGCGGCGATAATTTTTTCATTCATTTCCTTTGGTGTCTCATCCCCTTCAATAAATTTTAAGAGTATTGGCTCAGGTGATTTTTTTCAATTAATGAAATTTTCACATCAAAAAGATGAAGTTATTAATCGAAATGATATCTCAAAAGACATAAAAATCGAGCAACTTGTTATTGATTCAGGTTTTGGAGATGTAAACCTTGTTCCATCTTCAAACGGAAAATTAAATATTAAACTTGAAGCGACTCTGCACTATAACAATGAAAAAGATGCTAAAGATAATCTAACCCAGATGTTACAAATAAGCGAAGGTGCTATAACTAGAATAACTTTACTCCAACCGGGCAAAGGTGCTCCAGGTGCTCCTCCAAAAGGTAATGCTCTTGGTGATTTATTCAATAGATCAGGTCTCACCCTAACTGTATATATTCCAGAAGATATTTCAGTAAAATCTTCTAATTCCTTTGGAAGTCTAGAAGCCAATAATTTAAAGGGCACTTTTGAACTAAATAATAAAAATGGTTCAACTACGGTTGAAAATCTTTCTGGACTGCTAAGTGTTGAAAATTCCTTTGGTAGCATAGATATTTCAAATGTAACTGGAGATACTACAATAAAAAGTAGCAATGGAAGTATAGACGTTTCAAAAATTAATGGAAACATAAAAAGCGACGCTTCTTTTGGCTCAAGCACTATTGAAAACATAAATGGTAATGTAGTCGCCACTTCTGGTAACGGCGAGATTAACATAAGTGATGTGAGTGGAACTTTGACCGCAAAGAACAGCTTTGGAAAAATTCAAGCATCAAATATTGGTGGTGATTCAGATATAACTAACGCCAGTGGAGCTATTGAATTAGACAATGTCTCAAAAAACATTATTATAACTAACTCTTTCGGAAGTATACTTTGTAATAGCAAAGATTTAGGTCAATCGAGACTAGATTTATCCTCCACTTTGGGTTCAATCAAGCCAATAAACGGTATCAAACCAGAAACAAAAGGCACTAAAGCTTCATTAATTCATACTTTCGGTGCTGGAACGTATCTTATAAAGATAATAAATAGTACTGGCGATATAATGGTGGAGTAATCCGCTTGACGAAAAAGTGACTATCCTATATAATTCTAATGTATTAAGCCTCCGGCTTGATTATTATGTACCCGTAGCTCAGTTGGATAGAGTGACTGACTACGAATCAGTAGGTCGCAGGTTCGAACCCTGTCGGGTACACCACGAGAGATAAGTAATCCCAATCGTTTCAGCGATTGGGATTTTTTTATATTTATTTATTTTATCAAAAATGTCACGG
>CAYZED010000023.1:0-37475 GCA_964477445.1 uncultured Clostridiaceae bacterium
CTATAGAAGAAGGACTCAGATTCGCTATTAGAGAAGGTGGAAGAACAGTTGGAGCAGGTGCGGTTGCATCTATTATTGCTTAGTAATTAGTATGCTGGAGGGCTTGGAAAAAAAATCTAGCCCTCCCATTTCCACTTGACACTACCATGGATTTTTGATAAATTGTATTGGTAGCTTTTATGGTTAGGTTAAGCAGACTATAATGAAATTTTTATGCGGAGCATGGTGACCTATTTTGTGAAAACAAACTAGTGTTATTTAGGCTTTGCTTTACGTCTATCAGGAGGTGTGAAAGATGAGAGTAATGATCACAATGGCTTGTGGTGAATGCAAACAAAGAAATTATAACAGCATGAAGAATAAAAAGAACAATCCCGAAAGATTGGAAATGCGCAAATACTGCAGATTCTGCAGAAAGCATACCGAACATAAGGAAACAAAATAGCCTATAAAGGATGTGTTTTTAATGGCTGGAACAATAGATAAAAAAGTCGAAAAAAAAGCAAGACCAAAAGTAGCTTTTGGAAAATATTTTAGAGAGACCAGAGCAGAAATGAAAAAAGTTACATGGCCTACGAGAAAAGAATTAATTCAACACACAGGTGTTGTATTGTCTTCAATTGTACTCATTGGTTCTTTCATTTGGGTTGCTGACTTTTTCATGGGTGAAATAGTAACAAGAGTACTAGGAAAGTAATTGTGAGGAGGCAGGCTTCTAGAGGGCCGATACATTATGGAAGATAACGGTAAGTGGTACGTAGTACATACATATTCCGGCTATGAAAACAAAGTAAAGGCCAACATCGAAAAGATGGTAGAGAACCGAAGCATGCAAGATGTAATTTTCGAAATCATGGTTCCCATGGAAGAATCTGTAGAGATAAAAAATGGGAAAAAGAAGATTACTCAGAAAAAGGTTTTCCCTGGCTATGTGCTTGTTAAAATGTTAATGACAGATGAATCGTGGTATGTCGTAAGAAATACTCGCGGTGTCACAGGCTTCGTTGGTCCAGGATCTAAGCCAGTTCCTTTGACAGACGAAGAAGTTAGAACTTTAGGCGTGGAGAAGGCTGTATTTAAACTTGACGCTGAAGTTAAAGATCACGTGAAAGTCACGAACGGACCATTCGAGAATTTTATCGGAATAATTCAAGAAATTAACGACGAAAAACAGAAGGTTCGAGTGATAATCTCAATGTTTGGTAGGGAAACCCCAGTAGAATTAGATTTCTACCAGGTGGAAAAGATATAGTCCCATGTCTCAATTGTGAGAGGAGGTGTAAACAATGGCAAAAAAAGTGATGGCAATGGTAAAGCTTCAGGTAAACGCAGGAAAAGCTACTCCAGCTCCACCTATTGGTCCGGCTCTTGGTCAGCATGGTGTTAATATCATGGGATTCTGTAAAGAATTTAATGAAAGAACGGCTAAACAGGTAGGTCTTATTATCCCAGTAGTTATTACGGTTTATCAGGATAGATCTTTCTCATTCATCCTAAAGACACCACCAGCATCAGTTCTTATTAAGAAGGCAGTTGGTATCGAAAGCGGTTCAGCAGTGCCACAGAAGACTAAAGTTGGTAAGATATCTAAGGAAAAAATCAGAGAGATTGCAGAACTCAAGATGCCTGACCTGAATGCAGGAAGCATCGAAACAGCAATGTCAATGGTGGCTGGTACAGCCAGATCAATGGGTGTAGTCGTAGAAGACTAATATTAAGTGGGAGGAACCTTAAAGGTTTCGCTATTACCACGAGGAGGAAATGAAATGTTTAGAGGAAAGAAGTACGTTGAGAGCGCGAAATTAATAGATAGAAGTAAGTTCTATGATATTAAAGAAGCTATCGAATTAGTACAAAAAACAGCAACAGCGAAATTTGATGAATCCATCGAAGTTCACGTAAAACTTGGGGTTGACTCAAGACATGCTGACCAACAGGTTAGAGGTGTAGTTGTATTACCACACGGAACCGGAAAAACTTTAAGAGTTTTAGTTTTCGCAAAAGGCGATAAAGCTAAGGAAGCTGAATTAGCTGGAGCAGAATTTGTTGGAGCAGAAGAACTTGTAACGAAAATCCAAACAGAAAACTGGTTTGATTACGATGTTATCGTAGCTACTCCAGATATGATGGGCGTTGTCGGAAGACTTGGTAAGGTACTCGGTCCTAAAGGCCTTATGCCAAACCCTAAATCCGGAACAGTTACATTTGATGTAGCAAGAGCAATCCAAGAAATTAAAGCCGGTAAAGTTGAATATAGAGTTGACAAAACATCTATTGTTCACGTTGGTATCGGAAAAAAATCTTTCGGCACAGAAAAACTGTACGAAAATTTCCACACTCTCATGGAAGCTGTTATAAAAGCTAAGCCATCTGCTGCTAAAGGTACATACCTTAAGAGCGTTGCTATAGTTAGTACAATGGGCCCATCAGTAAGAGTAAACCCTGCGAAGTTATAATTTCTTGGCAGGCGGAGTAAATTAGAATACATACCGTAGACAGTAGGTATTAGCTTGCGCTTTTTAAATCCTACCGAGGTTTCATACATATAGGTATGCAGCCTCCTGTCGCAAGACAAGGGGCTTTCTATTTGTTAAAAGAAACCTGACAGATTTTTAATCAAGGAGGTGTAGTTATGTCAAAAAATCTCGCAATAAAAGAACAGGCAGTCATCGATATTAAAGAAAAGCTTGAAAAAGCAGCTTCAATGGTATTTGTTGATTACAAAGGTATCAATGTTGAACAAGTAACGGAGCTCAGAAAAAGATGCAGAGAAGCAGGAGTAGAATACAAGGTATATAAAAATACTCTATTTAAAAGAGCGGCTAAAGATGCTAATGTATCAGGAATTGACACATTACTCGAAGGCACAGTTGCTGTAGCGTTTGGTTATAACGATGTTGTTGCTCCAGCGAAAGCTATGAATCAGTTCATAAAAGACTTCCCAAAAACTACAATCGCTTTAAAAGGCGGTCTTGTAGAAGGCGTTATTATGGATGCAGTTAGCGTTAAAGCACTTGGTGATCTTCCAAGCAAAGAGATACTTCTCTCAATGCTTCTTGGAGCTCTTCAAGGGAATCTCAGGAATCTTGCTTATTCATTGGATCAAATCAGAATTCAAAAAGAAGCTTAATAATAATTATTAAATATTTAGGAGGAAACAAAAAATGTCAAGTGAAAAAACATTAAAATTTATAGAAGAAATCAAAACAATGACAGTTCTCGAACTCGCAGAACTCGTAAAAGCTATCGAAGTGGAATTCGGTGTAACAGCTGCAGCGCCTACAGCGGCTGCTGCTGGTCCTGCTGCTGCAGTTGAAGAAGAACAGACAGAATTCAACGTTGTTCTTTTAGAAACTGGTGCTGAAAAAATCAAAGTTATTAAAGTAGTTAGAGAACTCACTGGACTCGGCTTAAAAGAAGCTAAAGACCTCGTTGATGGAGCTCCTAAGAATGTTAAAGAAGGCGTTTCTAAAGCTGAAGCTGAAGAAGTTGCTAAGAAATTTGAAGGAACTGGCGCGAAAGTCGAAATTAAATAATTGCAATATCATATTATTTTATGATGAAAAACAGCTCATGAGCGTCAAAGCTTATGGGCTGTTTTTTGATTTGTTTTTTGATTTGTTTATTTTTGTTTATTTCTGTATTATTTTTTATGTTATTTTCATGCCATTTTTATGTTATTTTCATGCCATTTTTATGTTATTTTCATGTCATTGCTATGTTATTTTCATGCTATTTCTTCGTTATTATATGATATTTTTCATCTATAAAACCTATATATGACTATCCTAAATCATGAAAATATGTTACGATTCGAAGGTAGGAATTATTTGTGAAATGGGTATAAATTGGCTGATTCAATTGCATGATGAGGAGTTGATTTGATGAGCGCTTTTGATTATAAGAGGCTTAATTCAGAAATTAGAGAAAAGGCAAGACTTCGAAAAGAAGAAAACCAAGTATTCTATGATAACAATTTAAGTAATCTTACCAGTGGTGAAAACATTACCGAGAGAATTTACGATGAAGAGTCACTGGAGTCAGATAGTGGAATATTTGAATTCGAGCTAGATGAATTCAAATTTGCGAAATTCAATAATCTCATTTTTGGATGCGATGAAGCTATAAATGAAAGTGCATTTACTAAGGTAAACGGAATATGCTTCTACTATTGCGATTTTTCGTTTTGTGGTTTTAGTAATATTATATTTACAAATTGTTCTTTTGTTGGATGTAATTTTTCAGAGTGTTATACTCTGGGCTTTGCAGCAACGTTTAGAGAATGTAGCTTTATTAGTCGAAATCTAGGCGAGACGAATATTGATGATGCGCCAAGCATGTTTAAAGATTGTGAACTTTCACTAAAACTTATTGACACCGATATTTCAATGAGTGTTTTTGAAAAGAGTCACTTTTATTTTTCAAGATTTGAAAGAGTCAACATGAGGGACACTATATATCTGGACAGTAATTTTGACACAATAAAAATTATCGACTGTGATATGCGAAACACAAAGATAATGAACCCAAAATTTATAGAATTCTATATTGAAGATTCGATAAATAGAACAAAAGTGAATAAAGGGACATTCCTTGACGCTATAAACTTTAATAAAAAAGAAGAACGTGAAGTGCGATTTTCAATTGAGGTTTATAGCCAGTTTAGTGAACTTTTTGAGATGAATAAATTAATGGACTTAAATGGTGAATATTTCTTTTTGTACAAAAAAACTGAAGCGATTAATTTAAAAGGGATATCAAAATTTAAAGCTTTTATGGGCCTCATTACTTGTGGATATGGGGAAAGACCATCATACAGTTTGTTAACGGCATTATTTCTTGTTTTGTTTTATGGAACATTATACATGTTTTTTGGAGTAAATATTAATAACGAAGTTATAACATTTAGACCTTCACTCCAGTCTCTATTTCCACCACTTGAAAATTTGGTTGTATGGTACCATTTTAGTCTAGTTACTTTTTCAACAACAGGGTATGGAAACGTTGTCCCAGTCGGAGGAAGTTTATTGGTTTCAGCAATAGAAATGATTTCTGGAGTTGTTATGGTGGGTATTTGGGTCTCTACACTAGTTAGAAAAATGGTAAGATAATACATTTTAATAGTAAGGAAGTAATTGGTTTTTAGCAAAAATTTTATAACAGGAGCGTATTGAGAATGAAAGAGAAAATATTGTTTGCCGATGATTCGCCAGTAATAAAAAAAATGGTTAAGAGAGCTGTGGAAGCGGTTGGTTTTGAAGTGTTAGATGCAGGTGATGGCAAAGAAGCACTCGAAGTACTTGCTAAAGAGTTTGAGAATATAGTATTGGTGATTTCTGACTGGAATATGCCAAATATGAATGGTTTTGATTTATTAAAATCAATAAAAGCAGATAATAAATATAAATCAATACCTGTAATAATGCTAACGACCGAGGGTGAAAAGACAAATATAAATAAAGCGATACAAGCTGGTGCCTCGAATTATTTATTGAAACCATTTAATAATGCTGATTTAGTAAAAAAGGTACTTCAAGCATTGGGGAGGAGTTAATATGTCATCAAAGGATAACAAAAAAATAATTGGTAATCTTTTAAGATACCTATCTAGAACAATTATAATAGTAATACCCATAGCTGTAATAGTATCATTAGGCGCTGGCAGAGTAGTTGGGATTTTGGGCAAAGAGTGGACTCCTTATATTGTTACTCAAATTTTAATAGGTATTTTACTGGTTTTGGTTGCTAGCACAAAGAATTTTATTATGTACATAAAGCCTTCGGTAGATATGATTGAGCTCCTTAAAGAAATCGTTAATGAGCACGACATGAAAAAAAGATTAAATTTAAAAACAAAAAGTGAAGTCGGCGAATTGGCTAGATTTTTTAACCTACACATGGAGAGCATGCAAAATATCCTCAGAAATATTTCTGGAACAACTTCGACGCTAAATGACTCATCTGTAAGTTTATTGAAAGTTTCAAATGTATTATCAAAAAATAGTGACAATGTTAATCAAAAAGCTGAAACGGTTACTTCTACTATAGAAGAAATGACGGTAAGCATTGAAGAAACGGCAGTAGCCCTTTCTGAAACTAGTAAGAATATGAGCAGCGTAGCGACGTCAGTAGGAGATATATCAAGCGCCACTAAGAATTTGGCATCAGCATCTAGTCAGACTTCCCAGGTAGTCAACCAGGTCACAGGTATTGTGGAACAAATATCACAGAGCATAAATAATGTTTCAGGTTCAGCAAAAGAAGTTTCCAATTCAGTAAGCAACGTAGCTACAGCTGTTAAAGAAATAAGTCTTTCACTATCCGAAATAAGTAGAAATTGTGAGCGCTCAATTCATATAACCAGTGATGCAGGTCAAAACGCGAAAGATACAAATTCCATTATTGAGAAACTAAATCATTCATCAAGACAAATAGGAAAAATAATAGGTGTAATTAACGACATTGCTGATCAAACCAATATGTTAGCTTTAAATGCAGCTATTGAAGCGGCTGGAGCCGGAGAAGCTGGAAGAGGATTTGCAGTTGTAGCGAATGAAGTCAAAGAGCTAGCAAAACAAACAGCGGATGCTACCGAAGAAATCGGAGATCAAATAGATACAATGCAATCAAATATGGCCGGAGCAGTTAGAGCAGTAGCGACTATTACAGATGTCATAAGAGAAATAATGTCAATAACTGGGACTATAGCAGCGGCTGTAACTGAACAAACTGCTATTACAGGGGACATCTCTAACTCAGTAATTAAAGCAGCTGAGAAATCAAATCACATAACACGGGAAATAGGCGATATAGCCTCGAATTCGCACTCAGCTGCAGAAAGCTTAATGGAGGCATCTAAAGGTGTGAATGAGATAGCTAAATCGACTTTGGCCCTTTCTCTTTCGTCTAAAGAGGCTTCCGAAAACTCAGAGCATGCATTCGGTAAGATTGAAAGAATTACTAAATCAACATATGAAATTTCTAAGGGTGCTGGTGAAATATCTGAAAATACTCAGTTAATCACAACAGCTTTTAGCGAAGTTTCCATAGGATCAAGAGATACCAGTGATTCAGCGAAAGCTCTTGCAGAAATTGCAAAAAAACTTGAAATGTTGGTTAAACAGTTTAAATTATAATTTCATTAATCACTAGCACTTACGCTAAGAAAGAGGATAATATGGAAGACGTAATTTTTGTAAAAGAAGAGAATTGTGTAGGTTGTAATAAATGCGTTAGAAACTGTATGGCTCTTGAAGCCAACGTTTCATATGTAAAAGATGGAGAAAACAAGGTTAAAATAAATTCGGATAAGTGTATACTTTGCGGAAAATGTATTGAAGTATGTGACCATGAAGCAAGAGATTTTAAAGATGATACACAGAGATTTTTTGAAGCTTTAGAAAAAGGTGAAAAAATATCTATTGTAGCAGCGCCAGCAGTTAGAGTTAATTTTCCAGAGTACGAGAATTTATTTGGTTTTCTTAAATCAAAAGGAGTTTCTGTAATATATGATGTATCGTATGGCGCAGACATAACCACATGGGCATATTTGAAAGCAATAAAAGAAAAAAACCTTAAGTCAGTTATTGCGCAGCCATGTCCCGCAATAGTAAATTACATTGAAAAATATAGAAATGAATTGGTGAGGAACTTAGCACCAATTCACAGCCCTATGATGTGTACTGCTATTTATTTGAAGAAATACGCGAACGTCGAAGGCGAAATTGCATTTTTATCACCTTGCATAGCTAAAACAATAGAAATAAATGATATTAATACTGGCGGAATAGTTAAATACAATGTTACCTTTAAGAAACTTAAAGAATATTTAGAAGAAAAGAAAATATATGTTTTGAACTATAAAAAAGAACCTTTTGAGGATATTGGTTGTAGCCTAGGGTGTGTTTTTAGTCGTCCTGGTGGTCTTAGAGAAAACGTTGAAGAGAAAGTTAAAGGTGCCTGGATCAGGCAAGTTGAGGGGCATGAAAACGCATACAGATATCTCGATGAATATAGCGAAAGAATTAAGAATAATAAGGACGTTCCATTATTAGTAGATATTTTGAATTGCTCAAACGGGTGTAATATCGGAACAGCAACCGCTAAGGACATTGATGTAGACGATGCTGACGTAATTTTAAATTCATTGAAGAGCGAGAAGTTGTCTGACAAAGGTGGAAAATTAGTTACCAGGAAAATTGATTGGTTATATAAAGAGTTTGATAAAACATTAAGACTTGATGATTTTATCCGAAGATATAATACTAATATAAAAGTACCAGATCTAATTGACCCATCAGATTTGCAGTATGAACAAGTATTTAAAAGTATGTTCAAAAGTACATTTAAAGAAAAAAATCTTAATTGTTCTGCATGCGGATATGACACGTGCAAAGAAATGGTAAAAGCTGTTGTTAATAATCTTAATAACATTTCAAATTGTATGGACTATAATAAGCATGAAGCTATGATAGAAAAAGCCAATTTTGAAATAAAGAATATTGAACTTGAAAAGAAAAACAACGAAATTAATAAGGTTTTTGAGGAAGTAAAACATCTAAGTGATGAGAGGTTTAAACGTTCGAAAGAAATTGAAGTAATTATTAACAAACTAGGCGCAGCATCAAAAGTTACATCCACTGGCATTGAGCAAGTAAATGAATTAGTTAAAGAAATTGCAGATAGTACTAATAATGTTTCCAATTTTGCGGGCGATGTTTCCAAATCTGTTAACAGCGTAGTGCTGGCTATGAAAGAAATAAATGTTTCACTTAACGAGATAAGTTCAAATTGCGGACGATCAAAAAATATTACAGCTGACGCGGAATTAAAAGCAAACAATACTAATGAAATAATTGAGAAACTGAACATTTCATCACTTCAAATTGGGAAAGTGGTTCGCGTAATTAATGAAATTGCTGATCAAACCAATATGCTCGCATTGAATGCAGCGATAGAAGCTGCAGGCGCTGGTGAAGCTGGAAAAGGGTTCGCGGTAGTAGCTGGAGAGGTTAAAGCTCTCGCAAGACAAACGGCTGAGTCGACCGATGAAATTGGTCAACAGATTGAGGCAATGCAAAAAAATATGTCGGATGCAGTAAGTGCAATGGGAACTATTCTATTGGTTATTGACGAAATGACAAGCATTACCAATACTATAGCAGCTGCGGTATCTGAACAATCAGCGGTTTCAGGAAGCATTTCTAATGCAGTTATTGCTGCAGCAGAGAAAGTGAATCTTATAACTGAAAAAACTAGTCACATAGCAAATAGCTCGCATAATGCTTCGAAGAGCGTTATTGAAGCCACAAAAGGTATAAAAGAGTTAACATCTAATGCATCTGAGTTATCTAATATTTGATTGATTTTTTTAGTTTGGAGGTGATACTTTGCAAGATGAAGAGTTTATCCAGAGTTTTATTGAAGAATCAAGGGTGCATATCGAAACCCTAGAGACCGAGTTACTGAACATGGATTTAAGTAATGTTGATTCAGAGAGTATAAATAATATCTTTAGAGCAGTTCATAGTATTAAAGGAACATCAGGATTTTTTGATTTTAAAAAAATAGTAGAGCTATCTCATGCACTGGAAAATCTATTTGGCGAAATAAGAGAAGGAAACCTCGATATTACATATGAGATGGTAGATGTTCTTTTAGCGGCGAATGATTGTTTAAAGAGCATGATTGAAGATGTAATGAATAGTGAGAATGTTGACATATCAGAACATGTTATAGGAGTTATGAGATTCTTATCCGGAGAAGCTGAAGAAGAATCAGGAGATGTGTCAGACGATTCAGAACTTGATTATGGGACAGATGATATTTCACCTGGAACAGCTTTTTTTGATATGGGCAACTTCAGATCCTCAGAAGAAAAGAAAAAGAAACTTCGAAGTGAAATTGACAGAGGGTGCAGACTTTTCACACTTAAAAGAAAAATTTATAAAGATTTAATATCTAATAATATTAATTTGACGGATTTTATTCGAGAAATCGGTTCTTATGGTAGTGTGATAGATTGCTCGTTAGATGGAGAAAGTCTATTAATGACAGACGTTGACGAAGCATCTGATATAGAGCTTAATGTATTATTTACAACAGTTTTAGAAAAAGATTTTTTGCCGGATTCAATTTCTTTACCATCAGAGAATTTTACTGAATTAGAAGTAAAAGAGAACCTAGCAGTTTCAGAGGCTGTTGATAAAGTGACGACAACTAAAACGATAATAAAAACGCATGAAAAAACAGTTTCAAAAGAAAAACTGGAAGAAAAACTTATTGGAGTGCCGAATATTATTCAAACTGATGAAATTGAAAAAGAAAAGCAAAAAAGTCCGGCATTAAATGCAGAAGATAGTGTAAGAGTTAGTGTTAACCTTTTGAATAGTCTTTTAAATTTATCTAGTGAGATGGTACTAGCTAGAAATCAGCTTTTGAGAAAAATGGAAAAATACAGGAAGGGCATCCCGGGTATTGATGGGATTTTTCAAAATATAAATCATATTACTACTAATTTACAAGAGACAGTAATGCAAACAAGAATGCAGCCTGTTTCGAACGTATTTAGTAAGTTTCCTCGAATTGTAAGAGAACTTTCTAAGAAATTAAACAAGGATATAGCACTCGAATTGGAAGGCGTTGATGTTGAGCTAGATAAATCAATAATCGAAGCATTAGGAGATCCTTTGACGCATTTGGTTAGGAATGCTATAGATCATGGCATGGAGCAGGCAGATGAGAGGGCTTTGACTGACAAACCTAGAATGGGTACCATTAAATTAAAAGCCTATCATGAGAGTGGGTATGTAAATATTGACGTAATAGATGATGGAAAAGGTATTAACACAACTATTATAAGACAAAAAGCTTTCGAAAAAGGTTTTATTAATAAAGCCGACATTGATATTTTAGGTGAACAAGAAAGCTTACAATTACTTTTTAAACCTGGTTTTTCCACAGCTTCGGCCGTTACAGACCTTTCTGGTAGAGGTGTTGGAATGGATGTAGTGAAAACTAATATCGAGAAACTAGGTGGAAAAATTGAAACCTTCACAAACTTAGGAAGTGGAACAACTTTTAGACTTTTACTGCCTTTAACATTGGCAATTATTCCATCGCTAATTGTCGAAACCGAAAAGCATAAATTTGCATTGCCTCAAATAAATGTACAGGAAATTGTTCGAATTAAAGCCAATGATCCTGGCAGAAAAATTGAGTACATTAATGATTCAGAAGTTTTACGACTTAGAGGCAGATTACTCCCAATAGTTCAACTTGCTGATGTTTTAGGGCTAGAGAGAACATATATAGATCCTGAGACCGGCCTTAGAATTCCGGATAAAAGAAAGAGACTATTTGATGGCAGACGTGCAACAGAAATTGTACCTGAGGAATTATTGAGTTCAGAAAAAATTGAAGATAAGAGAAGCTATAAACTTACTAATATTGTTAGAGTTTTGGTAATTAAGATTGGCGCTAGAAGACTTGGGCTTTCTGTTGACACTATACATGGTAGCGAAGAAATTTTGGTTAAAACATTACCAATACATGTTAAAGAGTGCAAAAATTACTCAGGTGTAACTATATTAGGAGATGGAAAAGCAGCAATGATTCTTGACCCAAGTGGAATTATTGAAAACTCAAATCTGAGATATCTTGATGGACAGTACGAAATGAATGCAAAACAAGCTATTTCCGAAGCCGAAAAAATGAGAGAAAATCAGAACCTTCTGCTATTTAAATGTTTTGGACCAGAGACACTAGCACTTGATATGGCAATGGTATCAAGGGTTGAAGAGATAATGGCTGATGAAATCGAGCGTATTGGAGATAAAGAGTATATTAGGTTTAGAGGAGAATCACTAAGGGTAGTTCGTCCTCAAGATTATATACCAATCTCAAAACAACAAGATACGGAACTTGAAGGAAAGCATTATGTAATAATTCCTAAATTAGTTAAACATCCAATGGGAATTCTTATTGAGAAGATGAATGATACTGTTCAAACAAGTATAAAGATGAACCGTGAAGGAAGCATAAATTCTAAGGGATTGATAGGATCAACAATTATTAATGACAAAATTGTTCTGCTTTTAAACATATATGAGCTATTTGAAATGGCAGACCCAGAACAATATAAAGTTGATATCAATGTAAAAAACCAGGTTCAAATGAGGGTGTTATTAGTTGAAGATACGCCATTCTTCCAAAAGCTTGAAAAAGATTATTTACAAAACGCTGGTTATGAAGTTTTCGTTGCAGACAATGGAAAAGAGGCATTACGTATTTTGGAAGACACCAAAGTTGACGCCATTGTAAGCGATATTAATATGCCAGAAATGAATGGCATAGAGCTAATAAAAAGAATCCGTTCTGATAGTAAATTATCGAGCATTCCTGTAATTGCGGTTACATCTTTAACAGGCGAGCACCAAAAGAAGGAAGGTCTTGCAGCTGGCTTTGATGCATATGAATTTAAGCTAGACAGAGCGAGATTAATTGATGTGTTGGAAGAAGTTATGAAGACGCGGAGGACAAACTGATGACAGAAAACATCCTAACATTCAAACTTTGTAATAATCTGTTAGGCCTAGATGTTACATTGGTAAAAGAGATTAATAGAAATATTGAGTTCACACCTATACCCGGTAGTAAGAATTACGTTGTAGGTTTTTTCAATATGAGAGGTCAAGTAGTAACACTTTTTGATTTGGCCAAACTTTTAGGCATTGGAGACACGAAGGAGCAAGAAACAAGGACTTGTATAGTTTTAAAACATCCCAAAGATCCCGATCAAGTAGGGTTTTTGATTGACAATCCAGGAGATGTACTCGAAATTGATAGGGATGAGAGCGAATTGCCTCCAGCAAATATTGGGTTAGCTGAAAGTGAATTCATTGAAAGCGTAGTTAAACTAAAGGATGAATTATTGATAGTAATAGACCCAAGAAAGATTTTCGAGTAAAGAAGGTGCAATTTGGCTAAACTTAACGTTTTAGTGACTGATCATTCTGTTTTATATAGAAAGAACATAATAGACACCATTAACTCGACGGAATATGGATATGTTTTACATGGCGCATCAAATATACAAATAGCAATTGAATGGTTGACTCAGAGCGAAATAGATGTATTATTTTTAGATGTTTATTTTTTAGTTGGAAATGGGATTAATAATATACGGTTAATTAAAGATAAACATCCGAATTTAGAGATAATTATTATGAGTAATAAGGACCCAGAAAGTGCAGAAACTACTTTAAATGCTATCGATCAAGGTGCAATGGATTTTATCATTAAACCAGAAACCAAAGATTTAGATAAATTTGATTCTAGTTTAAAAGGAAAAGTAGATGCAATATTTGCTCAAATAATGGTTAGGGGCTTTTTAACACATGGTAAGCTTTCAAGGGGAGAGAACTCGGAAACCTCGAATTCCTCAAACGCCACGAATACCTCAAATACATCGTACGCTTTAAATGCTGCAAGTGATTCGATAATTGCCACAGATAAAACACTTTACAAAAGTCATCGACTAAATCAAAGAGGTCATATAAGTTTTAAAGGTAAAATTGATTTGGTGTTGATTGCGTCATCCACTGGTGGTCCAGTAGCTATAGAAAATGTTTTGCGAAATTTACCTAAAGATTTTAAAAAACCTATTTTAATTGTTCAACATATGCCACCTGATTTTACAAGGGCGCTCGCGGAAATGCTTCATAGAAAGTTTTCGCTAAATGTTATCGAAGGTAAAAATGGACATATTATTAGCGAAGGAGAGATAATTATTGCACCTGGAGGAATGCATATGGTAATTGACGAGAATCAAAAAACTAATAAAACTATTAAACTTCTCGATACTCCATATGTTAACGGGGTGAGGCCAGCAGCAGACGTCTTGTTTAAATCCGTTGCAAATACTTATAACGGAAGAAACATTCTTGCTGTGATACTAACTGGAATGGGAAATGATGGAACCAAAGGTGTTAAAGATTTGAAAGAAGCAACTAACTGTTTTTGTATTACTCAGAGTGAGGAATCATGCATAGTTTATGGAATGCCAAAATGCGTCTATGAAGCAGGTCTTTCAGATGAAGTTCTTGATTTAAAAGATATTGCTTTTAGAATTTATCAAATTTCGAAAGAGGGGTGATTAAATGAAAAATTTAATGGCCCTGATGGAATTTGAGAAGATTCAGAACTTCATTCAAGAAACTTGTGGCATAGAGTTTGATGATCAAAAATCTGGTTTACTGGAAAGAAAGCTTAATTGGATTATTAAAAATACGCCAAATACAACTCTTGAAGAGCTATATTTTAAAATTTGTTTAAGAAAAGATACAGAACTTATTCAGAGTTTAATTGAAAACATTGCAGTTAACGAAACCTTTTGGTTTAGAGATGCTGCACCTTGGTTAATACTCGAGAAGATTTTGATTCCAGAATATATTAACGAATTTAGGGCAAAAAAAAGATATAGAGTGAGAATATGGAGCGCCGCTTGTTCATATGGTCAGGAGCCCTATTCGATAGCTATGTGTATTGATAATTATCTAAAGAAGCATGATATAACAGATATTCGTTTAAGTGATTTTGAGATAGTAGCCACTGATATATCAAAAAACGCACTAGAAATAGCACGACAAGGGAAATATGATTCTATTTCCATGTCCAGAGGAATAGATGAAAGTTATAAACAAAAATATTTTGTGTGCGAAGATCGTTCTTGGAAAATCAGCGATGAAATAATAAGGGCTATAGATTTCAGGCATTTTAATTTAATCAGCGATTCTATGAATTATGATGAATTCGATTTAGTCTACTGCAGAAATGTAATGATTTATTTTTCAGAGAAAAATAAAAGGGAAATCTATAATAAGATTTATAAATCAATGAAGACAAAAGGAACACTTTTTATTGGTAGCGCAGAGATACTAGACGACTACAGCCAATTTTTTTCAATGGAACAAAATGAAATTGGAGTGTATTTTACAAAAAAGGAGCAAATGAAAAATGAATTTTTTTGAAAAAATATTGTCTGTTGATGACTCATCAACAATGAGGAAAATTGTTCAAAGTGGTGTTGAGGATATGAATTATGGGTTTCTAGAAGCAAGCGATGGCAAAGAAGCTCTTTTAGTTCTAGCAAAGGAATATACGACGATAAAACTAATATTACTTGATTGGAATATGCCAGGCATGAATGGCATCGAATTTCTAACAGAGTTGAGGAAATATAACGTTTATAAATCTATTCCGGTAGTTATGGTAACAACTCAAGGAGAAAAATCAAACATTGTTAAAGCGATACAAGCTGGAGCGTCGAATTATTTGTTAAAACCATTTTCAAAAGATGATTTGATGAAGAAGATTGAGCAATGCGCAATGAAGGCAAGATAAAAAACGTTTGGGATGATTATCTGTATTGGAAAATTTTGGACAAAAAACATTGAAGCGTATCAATCAATTATTAAAAATTATTAATAAAGAATAGCTTCTGGAATAATATCCGGGGGCTTATTTTCTTTATTTTGTTAATATGATACAATAATTAAAATTGTAAGAATTAGTCATACTAAAAAAACACCAATCCATTCAGATTGATGTTTCATAATTTCATATGGTGCGCCAAGAGGGATTCGCCAGCCGCGCACCAAGTGAAAACCCTGAAATTAAAAAAACACCAATCCATTCAGATTGATGTTTCATAATTTCATATGGTGCGCCAAGAGGGATTCGAACCCCCGACCAACTGATTCGAAGTCAGCTACCCTATCCACTGAGCCATTGGCGCAATAATATGATTATAAATTAAATGAACGCTAAAGTAAAGACATGCATAATTAAATGTATTTACATAATAT
The DNA here is from genome assembly GCA_964477445.1 of uncultured Clostridiaceae bacterium. Lineage (GTDB taxonomy): Bacteria > Bacillota > Clostridia > Lutisporales > Lutisporaceae > CAYZED01. The sequence goes on from CAYZED010000023.1 coordinate 15,867, forward strand.
TCCAATCAGAAAAGTTTCACGCTGATAAGATCTAATCTGAAAAGTAATACTAAATCAAGATATAATAAAAGCAAATAATTTTTTATGCAGAAAGGAGAATCACCATGGAACTTATCAAAAAGAATTTTTTTAGTAAACCTGAAGACGATCATTTTTATTCAAAACTAATAAGTATAGCACTACCTCAGTTTATTCAGTTATTTATAGGAGCTATGCTAAGTTTTACAGATTCTATTATTGTTGGTGGTTTGGGAACATCCGAAATCGCAGCAGTAGGATTAAGTGGTCAGGTTTATTTTATCGCGGAACTTTGCATTTTTGGAGTGACCAGTGGTTCTGCAATATTCTCTGCTCAAATGTGGGGAAAAGGTGAAAAAGAGGGCATAAGAAAAGTATTGTTGCTTTGTATAATCGTCGGTCTTTCAGTTGGTTTAGGAATTGCATTGATTTCGATTTTGTTTCCAACTGCTATTTTGCAGCTTTTTACTAGAGACAACGTTGTAATTGAAATGGGTGCGAAATACCTTTCGATAGTTTGTTTTTCAGCAGTTTTTTATTCAGTCTCTTCTTCATATGCTTCAATATTAAGAAGTATTGGCAAGGTGAGATTGCCTGTTTTTGTATCATCATCCATTTTAGGAATAAATACATTGCTTGGCTTCGGATTGGTATATGGAAAATTTGGAATGCCGCACATGGGCGTATATGGAGCTGCATGGGGATTTCTGATCTCTAGAATACTTGAAATGATTATAATGATTGTTGCAGTCTATTTTAAATACCCTGAGCTAAGGCTTCGTTTTTCAGATTATTTTGCTCTTAAATTAAATTTTGTGAGAGAATTTTTTGCTGTTTCCATTCCCGTTGTAGTCAATGAAGTAGCATGGAGTATCGGAGTAAGCTTCTATATTGCGGCATATGCTTATATTGGGACAGAATCTATCGCTGCGAGAACAATTGTTAATAATCTTGATAAATTTAGCTGGGTTTTCTTTTCTAGCGTAGGTAACACCTGTGCAGTGATGATGGGGCACGCTATAGGCGCTAGAGATATGAACAGAGTTAAACATTATATGAGAAGATTTGTCGGAATTTTTACCATTATGACATTTTTAATAGGGATTTCTTATATATTTTCAATTCCAACTGTCACAAAATTATTTAATGTAACAGCAGAAACAAGACAACTTTCAATTTACTTGACATATGCTACAGCAGCTTTAATGATTTTTAAAAGCATGAATTACCTATTATTAATCGGTTTTGTTAGGAGTGGTGGTGACACGAAAGTTGGAATGTATATTGACATAGTTACTGTATGGTTAATTGGGGTGCCGATTTCATATATATCAAGTCATTTTCTGGGTTTGCCTGTTTATTGGATATATGTTCTAATAACTTTGGAAGAAGTAATAAAATTTCTAATATTAGTACCGCGAATAATATCAGGAAAATGGATAAAAAATGTGGTATAATTCTTTTTGCGCAGAAAAAGTTTTTTAGGGGTGACAAGAGAAATGAATTCAGAATTCAGAGAAAATTTGAGATTGCTAGCAAATAGAATATCGCCTACTTCTATCATTGTTTTTGGATTTATGATATTTATTTTGATTGGTGGATTAATACTGGCATTGCCGTTTTCTACTGTTGCAGGAAAATCCGTGGGATTTACAAACGCACTATTTACTGCTACATCAGCCGTATGTGTGACGGGGCTGAATGTTGTTGACACAAATACTACTTATAATGTATTTGGGAAAATAATTATTATGCTCTTAATTCAAGTTGGTGGATTAGGAATAATGTCACTGTACACAATATTCGCTATGCTTACCGGAAAGCATATGGGGCTAAGAGAACGGCTTACTATTCAAGAATCAATAAGCAATTTTAATTTAAAAGGTGTTTTTAATACCTTTAGATACATTATGATGATTACTTTTATAATTGAAGGTATAGGAGCGCTTTTATTTGCAACACAACTTATCCCTAAATATGGTCTCGTTGTTGGAGCCGGAAAAAGCATTTTCCAAGCAATTTCAGCGTTTTGTAATGCTGGATTTGACCTTTTTGGAAGTACAAATGCAAAGTTTGTGAGCTTAACTGGAATGAATAATAACTATGTAATGCTTCTTACGACTGCATTTTTGATAATTATTGGTGGCCTTGGATTTATCGTTTGGAATGATGTTTTTTTTAACAAAAGATTTTCAACATTAACACTTCATACAAAATTAGTCTTACTAATGACGGGGTTTCTACTTATTGCAGGAACCGTAAGTTTTCATTATTTAGAAAGCAATAACATGCTCACTTTTGGGAGAATGGATAACGTTACAAACTGGGTAAATGCTTTTTTTCAATCGGTAACTTGCAGGACTGCTGGATTTAACTCAGTTCCCATTGATAAAATGTATGACACCTCTAATTTTATTTCTATCATATTGATGTTTATTGGTGCAGCACCAGGATCTACGGGAGGTGGAGTTAAGGTAACAACGGTTAGCGTAATTTTATTGGCAGTGTTTTCTTTTACAAAAGGTGAAGAAGATCTACAGATATTTAAGAATAGAATTCCACAAAGTGTAGTAATCAAGTCAATATCCATAATTGTTCTGAGTTTTATGGTGGTTTCTGTTTCTACGATTGTTTTATTAATAAATAATCAGGGTGTTAGATTCCTACAAGCTATATATGAATCTACATCAGCTTTTGGTACAGTGGGACTTACTATGGGAATAACACCAGCATTACATACAATTTCTAAGTATGCGATTATTATAACAATGTTTTTAGGACGTGTTGGGCCTCTGACTGCTATGGTAGTCTTTGTTTCACTTCAAAAAAATAAAAAATCGAAATGGAGATACATGGAAGGCAAAATTGTGGTTGGATAAAAATTTAATTCGATGATAAATTAATTTGAAGACAAATAATTTTATTGGATATTTAATCTGGAGGAAATAAGAATGAAATCATTTTTAGTAATAGGCTTGGGTAGATTTGGGAAGAGTTGTGCAAAGGCGCTATTTGAGATGGGATACGAAGTTATGGGTGTAGATAGAGACGAGATTCTGCTACAAGAATTCTCTAATTATTTAACATATGGCGTCGCTGTGGAAACTATTAGCGAAGAGTTTTTAAAGAGTATTGATATAAAAAGATTTGATGCGGTTATTGTTGCTATAGGATCAAATATGGAAGTAAATATAATGACGACACTTTTAGCTAAAGAATTGAAAGCAAAATATCTTCTTACTAAAGCGCAAGATGAATTTCAAACAAAACTTCTATATAGGATTGGAGCTGATAAAGTTGTTTGTCCAGAAAAAGATATGGGAGCAAAAGCAGCGAGAAGTGTGGCCTTTGAAAATTTCTCAGATATGTTAGATATATCTGAAGATTTTAGTGTCATGAAAATTCAGGCACCTGAATCATGGGTCGGAAAAAATCTTGATGACTTGGATTTGTTTAATAGACATGGAATTAACATACTGGCAATTAAGCATATAAATGAAGAGAACGTTGAAATGCCTATTCCAGAGAGTTTAATTCTAAGAAATGATATTTTGGCCGTAATGGGGAGCAATTCGGATTTAAGAAGAATATATAACGCAAAATAGTTTTTACTAGTAGCACTATTAATAGCATTACTAATAATAGTATTTTCTAAAATTGCGCATAAAATATATTATATTTATAAACAAAAAAGGAGACTGTATATGAGTTTGTTAAAGACATGGAGAGATGCGGCATACGAGAATGAGAATGAGGCAGAAATTAAAGAGCTTTGGAGAAAATACTTCGAAATAGAAAAAGGATATTATTCAAAAGTTCTTTCTAATACTGAAGACATTCCTACAGGAAATATAAATGATATTTCTGAAAAATATGGAGTTGGCGAAGTTTTCTACATGACAGGAATCATCGATGGTATGAATGAAAGCTTAAAGACGAATGTTGATATGGAAGAGCTTACGGAAGAGACTGAACTTAAGTTGGAACTAGATCTAGAAAAATTATTTATGAATATGGTAGCGGCTAAAGCTGACTGGCTGTATGAACTTCCAGAATGGGATGGAATTTTTTCTCTAGAAAAACGAAAAGAACTCTTTAAAACTCAAAAATTATCTGGTACGATAGTAAAAGACAAGGAACCTGGAAGGAACGAACCTTGTCCTTGCGGAAGCGGCAAAAAGTATAAAAAATGCTGTGGCAAGAACTAATAAATGAAAAGAATTCGACGAAAAAATCGACTCGAAATCTAAGACCAGTAACTAAAAACATTTAAACGGAGGAAACGAAAAATGAAGAAATTTGTATGTTCAATTTGTGGTTATGTATTTGAAGGAAGCGAAGCACCTAACAATTGTCCTCAATGTAATGCACCTAAAGAAAAGTTTTCGGAAAGAAATGAAGAAACATTGGCTTGGGCTGACGAGCACAGAATCGGCGTAGCCAAAGATGTTGATGCAGATATTGTTGAAGGTCTAAGAATGAATTTCATGGGAGAGTGCACAGAGGTTGGTATGTACTTGGCAATGTCAAGACAGGCGGATAGAGAAGGATTCCCAGAAATCGCTGAAGCTTATAAGAGAATAGCATTCGAAGAAGCAGATCATGCTTCTAGATTTGCTGAAATGCTTGGAGAAGTAGTAGTTGCTGATACAAGAAAAAATCTCGAAATGAGAGTACAGGCTGAGTTTGGCGCTTGCCAAGGAAAACTTGGAATAGCTAAGAAAGCAAAAGAACTTGGATACGATGCGATTCATGATACAGTACATGAAATGTGCAAAGACGAAGCAAGACATGGAGCAGCTTTTAAAGGGTTGCTAGATAGACATTTCGGGAAGTAGTATAACAACGATATAAACAACTCATACGACCTCTATAATTCTTGTTAAATCAAGGGTTATAGAGGTTTTCTTTTTATCAATTTTATTTACGCAGTACACGGATTGAGTCAGGAAGGTATATATCATAGGGAAGTTTCCCACGAGCTTAAATCTAACAAATAAAGCAGTCACAGAGAGTTCAGTGTGTTTAGAAGTTTTTCACGCATGTCAGCTATTTCAACACATCGTAAATCAGTCGAAATTCGGTTTTGTTCAATAACAACGTTATTCGCAAACAGAGCCTTGTTTTTTAAACATCAGTGATGCTTATGGCATCGGTCGGAGGAACAACCAGAACTTCGTACATATACCCGCAGTCGATGTTCCTGGACAGGTTGGAAGTCAAGTGCGAGGTTTCCGGCATCTGGTTCGTCCGCTAGGAGGAGAGCTACACCTCGAAGGCGGACTTCTTCGCTAACGACTTCATTCCGACCTACGGTCGGGATGGCGGAGCTGGGCAAAGGTTCTACGGTCGCCGTATCACCATGGGCAGTACCGCTCCGCCACAGGTCGGGTCATCAACGCCGACCTGAACGGCGCGCTCAACATCCTGCGAAAAAGTAAGCGGCTATTATTGCAGAAAAATAGTGTTGCTTAGCGCTTAAATTACATTCACGGGGTTTGAAGGTTATTTATCTCCTGTTCCATACACCCCAAACATTTAATGATGGCATCGAAGCTGGGGATGTCACCATACATCATAGCGGTTGTAAGGCGGTAGTCTCGTTGGAGTTCTGCGATGTGGTCTGGATGCGGAAGCAGTTTCATGCTTCCAGGTTTAGCGGAGGCGTATATGTGAGCAGGGCACTGGTAAAACCGATTCTTGAAGTCCACCACTCTGGTAAGTAGACCGATGTCTGCAAAGGCGTCCGCTTTGACGGTGGTCTTATCCATCATGTAGATGTCATAGTAGTGGCGTGCGTAACGAGGTGGGAGTGGTTTATGTGACTCCAATGCCACCTTGTGCAGGATGGTGACCTTTTCCCAGAACGTTCTCTTCGGGTCTGCGGTGAGGACGGTGACGGAAGGGTGGGTCATGGAGCCACCTAACATTTCACTGACAAAAGGGGTCACCGTGATGGGGCGTGATGGTGTCCATGCGGCATTTGCACCCATCTCCAACTTGATGACATCCAGGATGGCGCTCTCCCCGGCAGCACTCGTCGCCTTCGGGTACAGGAAGTTGATTGTCTGTGGGTCTTTTGCATCCACAAAGAGTTCAAAACCTCCCCATGGTAACAGAGCTTTAAAGTCCGCATTCAGACGGTCAAGGAACTCACCGCCCAGGAAGGCAGCTCCTCGCTCATTCATCAGATTTACATGCTCAAGGTCTTTGGAGCGTGACCTTGGTTGCCATACCTCCGCATCCGTGTACCCAAGTAATCGCCAGTCCAGAATCACATCTATATCTTCCGAAAACCGGCTTATGATGTTAAAGCCCTTGCTGAGTGATGTCCCGCCCTTGAAAGCCAGATTGGTTTTCCAAGGGCTTTCCTGAAAGAGGTAAAGCAGGGTCCAGCAGACCCAAAAGTCCTTCTCAACGATGTCAAATGCTTTCCCAGTTCCAGCTGCAACCCCGGAAAACAAGGCTTCCAAGTCAATCTTTCTGTTCGCCCCAACCTTAAACATTACTCATCCCCCTTGTCCTGCACTACCTGCGCCATTATACCCCTAATCCATCGTGTTACCTTCTTCGTCTCCGACAGTAACTTCTGCTTTTCCTCAGGTGTATAAATTGCTTGTAGTCGAGTTACAATGGAGTCATCAACATTTTGCTCACCAAGATTTTTCAAGGCTTCTACAACCAATGCGGTCTTTGCTGACAGGTCCACGATATTCTTTGGCTGCACATGCCTGAACTCAAACTTTTGCTTTCCAACTTCATACTTCTTGCTGGGACCATTGGTTATAAAGACTGTATGGGCTGGAACTTGAGTAGAGAGACCAAGCATGTTCAAACCTTTCTCACCCTCAGGGATGATGGTCCAGTTATTATTTCTGGCAATCGCCTCTGCAACGGCTTCTGTCTTTGGGGGTACATCCTGTCTAAGGATGCTGCTGAAAGCAGGACGGTAGTAGACCCCCGGTAATGCTCGACGAATGATTCCTTCTTCACATAGTTTCTGCAAAGCTTTTTTTACTGCCTCATAATCCCCATAGTCCACAAAATCAGACAGTACAAACACCTTACCTGCACCAGCATACATGATGTCCTTTCTGATATGCTGCCAAGTATTCAACTTTACTTCGTCCACACCGACACATCCTTTCATTTCCCATTTTACTCCCCGATTCTTATACTTTTCGGGGAGCTATATACCTTATTCTACCACCAAACTGCATGGGTTTCAATCAGTCTCTTAACGCAATTTACCAAATTAATCCCCAATTATTATATTTTTCGGGGAGTAATTCACCATATGCTACTAAATAGCCCCAAACACCACACTTTTCTATCCAACTGCATCAAAGATAAGCTCACTGTGCAGCTGAATACAGTGATGCTTATTTTCAAAATACATTTATCTCAAAGTAAATCTAGAAAGTGAATTTATTGGAGATTCGGCTAAGAATTTATCATTTTGCGCCTGTCAACGGAACTTGTTACCAATCAAGCCTGTGGGTCTTTGCTTTTCGTATACTATCTTAATTTCGGTCACTCCCCTGAGTATCGGCTCCCACTTTTCTAAGCACCCAGTCAACTCTGCAACCTCGTAGAAATCCCTGTACCCCGCTGTTCGCATCGTAGGCAAAAAGATCAATCGAAAATCTTGACAACATTTTAGCAATAAAGGATAAGATTCTTGAAACTGTCGATGCAGAAGCGGTCTATTTATTTGGTTCATACGCTTATGGTACACCCAGAGAGGGCAGTGATTATGATTTCTTTGTTGTGATTCCTGATAACTCTATTCGTCCGATAGAAGCAATGCAGAAAATATATAGCACACTTTCAAAAAATAGAATGAAAATACCTGTCGATATTTTAGCATCTTATTCAAGTAAATTTCATGAAAGAAAAGCATTTAAGACATTAGAAAACAAAATCATGAGGGAAGGTGTTGCATTATATGAGCGAAAAGGATTTGATAATTCAATGGTTCAAGAAGGCTGAGGAAATTTACACTTTTGTTTCTGAATTAATTTTAATATTATAACTACACTACTTATACAGATAGCATTGCCGATAGGTAGTGTTATTTTTTTATTTTGTTAACTTTTTGTCAAACTAATCTGATATAATTTCTATTGTGTGCTTTTATTTTGTTTATTTTTAAAATAATCGCACTTTCCAGAAAAAAGTATATCCATTAATACAAATTCAAGCAAATAAAAATCAGAGAGGGTAAAAAAATGCAAACTAAAAGCTATTCTATGTTTAAGAAAATTGTCTCCTTATCTCTTAGCATTCTTATGATTGTAACGCTGTTTATTCCAAGCCAAATGAATGCTTATGCTGGAGTAACAGAACTCAAAGACAAAGCAACAGGAATTGTTTATACCACAGATGGAGTAATATTTCGCTATGAGGGGAATGCTACTAATTTGATTATTCCAGCCAAACTGGGTAAAACAACTCTTAAGAAAATTTATGAGCAAGCTTTTGCTCTCAAAGAAAATATACTCATATCGGTTACGTTACCTGATACGATAACAGAAATCGGTGCCAGTGCATTTGCTGGCATCACTTCTTTAAAATCAATAAAACTACCTAGCGGATTAAAAATAATAGATGGAGATGCGTTTGCAGAGTGCACTTCATTAAAAGATGTAGTAATCCCAAATGGAGTTAAAACGATTGGTATGGGTGCTTTTTATGACTGCAAATCTTTAACAGAAATAAATATTCCTCAGAGCGTTACATCAATCGGATTTAGTGCATTTCAAGACACATCAATTACAGCTATTTCAATTCCAAGTGGAATTACTAATATCGCAGCTGCCGCATTTGCTAACACTAAATTAAAATCTGTCATAATACCAAAGACAATTAAAAGTATTGATAGTATGGCCTTTTATGGATGCAAAGACCTAACTTCAATAGAAATACCAAAGTCTGTAAAGAAAGTTAGCTACCAAGCTTTTGACAACTGTCCATCGGTAACTATTTATGGTGAAAATGATTCCGCAGCTCAACGGTATGCTGCATATTATAAGAGGAAGGTTGTTTATCCAGATGAAAAGCAAGGGACAACGAGTCCTATTATTAGTTCGAACCAAATCGTAACACCGCAAGATACAAAAAATATAACTGTTACGGCGACACCCTCAAAAACCAAAATTGCAGTAAATAATTCATCAAAGGAATTAGAGTCGTATACTATAGACGGTGATGACTACTATAGAATTACCGACTTGAGTCAAATATTAGCAGGAACAGACAAATCATTCGATCCAGCATATGACGAATATTATGATTTTATTCAATTGACTGCTAACGTTGATAGTGAAGCAATCAGAGTAATAAAAAAAGGTGATGGAAAAGAAAAACAAGCGATAAGAGTTTACCCAACGATTTACTATGGAGTCACTGAAATAAGCGGATTAATAGGTGTTTATTCTATTAATGATGAAGATTTTTACAATTTATCAGAGGTAATGAATATAATTGATTGTGGAGTTATTAAGAATTCAAAAACAGGAGTGCTCAATATAAACACAAAGATAAGTTATGAACCGGCAGATTCTCCAGTTTTTAAGGCTGTTCCCAAGGGTGATGCAACATATATGAAGACTCAAAAAGCCTTATATGCCGCTTACTTAGCTGGGAAGCAGAGTGTAAATGCTGCTGGCGTTAAGATACCTGATAATACGACTTTTTACGTACCTAGAGGAGTTACATACGGTGGCGGTGGTAATGGGAATATATATTTTGGAAATAACTCAAGTTTTGTTGTAAGAGGTTCTTGGAGTGTAGAATATCCAACAAGGTCGCTTAGGCTTAAGTCCGCTAGCACAAAAAATGCGACTTATAATTATGGATATAATCCTCTTAGTAGAAATAAAGAAAATGTCTATATGAATAGTAATGTTGTGAATATAGATGGTTATACAAGTCTGTTTGGTAGTTTTCCATATGATAATTTGCCGATTGATTCAGCAAAAATTTCATATGGTAATGTTTCTAATGGCGTTTCTAAAATTATACTTAATATTAAAAGGGATAAGTTAGATTGCGGAAAAGGTTTATTTGTTTACTTTCATGCTAAAAATGGATTGTCATATGGACATTTATTTAACAATTTTAGTGAAGCAGTAGATTTGACACCACAATTAGTGGAAATGATAGCTCTAAATATGGGGAAAGAGGCTACTGTTGATAGAATTGATATTCAGAGTACAAACGGTACTTCATATTCTGACGCAATTTCGTTGCCAGTGAATTGGAATATTTCAACTTCAGGCCTTGCTCCAACAAATATAAAAACAGTAAACTATGTTGATCCTTCATATGGTAATAGTTTGACTTTTGATGGGCTCTCAAAGAATACATATATAGCAAAATGCCAATTTAATAAAGGCTCTGAATATAGAGTTATTTCGCCAGCAAATAATTATAAGGTAGTTCCATTTCAAGAATCACCTGGAGACTATGAGATTATTGGAGAATCGTCAAATATAGCACTCTTTACAGGCGTTAAGGAAGAAAGTGGCAAGGATTCCTATACTTTCACAGTTTCACCATTTTCAAATAATTTAGACTATGTATCCGATGACAATGAATATACTGAACAGGCAACACTCACTACTGAAAACAAAAAAACATATTTAAATTACGAACTTAATAAATTGGATGCAGAAGAATCACATGGATCTTCAACAAGTTTATTGGTTAGATACCATAAAAAAGGTGATCCAGCGGATGTTCTTGGAGTAGTAACATATTCAGGTAGTATATTAATTGATAAAGCTTCAAGAAGTGGAAAATTGGATTTGACATTATCATTGTCTGATCTTTATAACAGTAAGGGTGCTATAAACATAGACAAACTATATGTTTATAACTATGCAAATTGTTCTTTAGGTGATTTTAAGATTCCAAGTAAGAAATTTACTATCGTTCCATGTGATTTTATACCTACGCCTATTGATTCTGCTAAGTTAGGTACCGATACGACAATATATATAACTTCAGATAGTTTGCTAACAAGCGCGACAGAACCTATTACGGCAACTTTCAAAGTAGAAAATTATATTACAGGATACAAATCTTTACAGATATCACCAGCTGGTAAAAACCAATGGGGTCCAAATCTACTTAAAGATGAATTTAATATGTATGATGTGCTTGATCTAACAATTACTTATGATCCAACATCGCCGCGATATGACTTTAAAGCCATTTCTAACATTGAAGAACCAGAGAATAATACTGATATAATTAAAAATGTTTGTTTTGCTGGAATAACAGCGGCAGGCGGGAAAATAAGTCTAGAAGGTTGGGGGAGCTATGACGAGGTGGGAATAGTTACCAATAACGACAAAACGATAAAATTAAAATCTGGCTCTTTCGGCACTGATACGATAGATGTTACACTTTTTCCTGGAGCAGATATTAAGACATTTAAGGCATCAGACTTTTCACTATCTTATGATGATTTTGCTTTGACGCCGTATAAAGATCCTTCGATAAAAATATCAAGTCTTTCACAGTTGACGGGTGGTAGTGCAAAATTAACCTTTACAAGATATTTTGACCCAGCAAAAGAAAACAGACCTTTTTTAGGAGTTCTAAAACTTTTATACAAGGGATATGTAGTTGGTGATGTGAACTTCACAAATTTTTAGAGTGTTCTAGAAACCAATTATTGACAAAAAAATCTTTTTATGTTAAATTATTAATATTACTTTCTTATAGATAAAAAGGATATGGATGGAAACTAAAAATTAGTATTTTATCTATGTATAAAAATTATTTTTAGAGGTATAATTGATATAGGATTATGAAAAGAGGGATGAAAATGGCTACAAAAAGCATTTTGAAAGATATTGACATTAGAGAAAAACACATGGGAAGAAAATTGGTTAATGCATTAGAAAATGCGAAAGGTAAACACTCTAAGGTAGTTGAATTTTCGAGGGCTTGTTCAACAATAAAAAAAGGTCAAATTAAAGAATTGTTTAGAGTTACTAAATGAGCGAAGAAGCCACAATAAAAGGATTTAGTATTATTAATTTAGATGATATGTTAGCTGAGCTTGGGGAGGATAGAGTTAAATCTATTCTCTCTGATTTTTCGTGCCCAATAAACAAAGATGTAGAAGAGTTCCTTCATAAAAAAGCCATTGAATTCTCGCTCAAAGCTCTTTCAAAAACGCATCTTGTGTTTTGTTCGTTTAAAAAATCTGTAACTCTAATAGCATATTTTACAATTGCTACGAAGTTTATAAATTTAGGTAAGCATTCTTTGAGTACTAGTCTTAGAAAAAGAGTGTCAAAGTTTGGTACGTATGATAAAGAATTAAAAAAACACATAATTGCAGCACCTTTAATTGCTCAATTGGGTAAAAATTATAAGTATTTTGACAATAATCTCATAACGGGTGACGAGATATTAAAAATGGCATGTGAAAAGATTTCGGAGATGCAATCAATAGGTGGGGGCAAAATATGTTATCTTGAATGCGAATCCACACCAAAACTAATTGAATTCTATACATCAAATGGATTTGTTTCATTTGGATGTAGAACGCTTGATAAAGACGAAATTAATGCTTCGTCATGTCGAAAACTAGAACAGATGCTAAAGTATTTATAGATATGAAAAACCACTTTCCCTAATCGATATACTTCTTAACCAAACTAATTAAAAAAGCATTAATAGTAATCAATCCAAAAAGCCCCTCTGACAATGTCAGCAGTCGGGCTTTTTCCCCTATAGGGACCAAATCGCCAAATCCGATAGTTAAGAAAGTACTACCAGAGAAGTACAATGCTTCGAAAAAGTCTAAAGGTCTTAGTCCCACATTAAAGATCATATTTGGATTCATATAAATGAAAGCATATGCAAGAAAAACAATAGCTCCGATTAGGAGTATTCGACTAGGTCGAAGAAAACCGCCGGTTAATCTGGTGAAAGCCTTTCGTATAAACCCTTTTTGACCATACAAAGCTTCGGTGTATCGAATAGTAGTAAAACTGTTCCGATTCCCTGCAATCGTCGTATTGTGCTTTAAAAACGCCAAAGTTTGTAAAATAGCATATTCGTTTTCATACAATTCAGAGGCACTAGCGAGTTCCGAAGCCGATTCGCTATTGATTTTGAACAGATTTATACGCCTATCAAAAAATATTCCGATATTTGACACGTGCCTCTTGATTTTTTTATAGAACTTCTCAAGTTTGTTATCAGTTTTTTTGTCCATCCTAAATAGGTGATCTTTAAGCATAGGGAGTTTTCTAATGTTTTTTATGCTCACTTGTGTATAGCTGAAGTGAAGCTTTGAGAAATTATTATCTATAGATTCATAAAAGCGAATATCGTTTTTTATGGCATCAAAAACACCAGCCTCAACATCTCTCATAGATAGCAGAAGAAAGTTATTAGAGCTGAAGAATATACTGTTTGAGACTCGCACTCCTTTAACATTAAGGACTTTGAAATTTGAATTGTATATACTTAAATTAATAAGATTAGCAATAGAATGTATATTAAGTTCTTCCATAAAAATACAATTATCGATATATATATTTTTTAGACGTGGCTCTCGTTTCCCAATGGTGAGTTTCTTAACAAAAATACAATTTGTAAAAACTATTTCCACGCTGTCAGTTAGCCAAAGATTATCAATATCAATGATGGCGTTAATGAGAGTTACTTTTTCTTCGTAAATTCTATTTTCAGTAAAATCAAAATAGTGGTCAGTCAGAGTGTAAATGTTTTCTTTATTTATTAGAACAAGTGGGAAATCAAAAGGTATATGTTCAAGTACCTTAAAAAAGCTTTTTTCATTGTGAATTCTGTGGTTGAAAAGAATTTTGCCAAGATCACTCATAAAAACCCCCCATTTCTTTCGTTTATAAAATCATATCATAATTAACATTTTCTTGGTATCATATGAGTATGATTTGTTTGAAGGAGTTGGATAATTAAATGTACGAGGGGCCTAAACTTAATTCTGATGTAGCGTTAAAAGATTTAAGCGAACTCTTTAGAAATGAGTTTAAAGATAAGTTGGCAGAATTTAATATTGAATTGGTGTTTGAAACTTTGCTTGAATACTATACTGGGGCTTGTAGTTTAGTGGTTCAAATGAATTCAGACTCTAAAACTAAAGGCAGAGTTGAAATGATCTATATGGTAGATTGTTATAAGGAAGATTTTCTTGAGGGAAGTGAACGCCTTTATAGCTTTTTTAATAGAAAAATTGTTCAGCCTTATATGATGTACTTTAAATTATCTAAAATAATAGCCGAGCACGGCATAACCAAAACAGTATTTATTAAAGACTCGGTAATAAATGAAGCGATTTTGGCAATAAGGTTAGGAAAAGATCAGATTTTTCTTGATGTAAATGGGCCGAAATTATTAGATAGTCTGGAAAGTGGAGAATCAGATTTAAAAAATCTCATTCAGTGCTTAGCGCTTGGGCTAGGGGGACTAACATAGTGCTTGGGAACGACAGCTATTAAAGATCCGCCGAAGCGAACCATAGGGTTCCATAGCGGGAAGAAAGCTGCGAAGCCGCATTTCTACTTCTGCCTTGAGAAAACATTTTATTAAAAGTTCTATACAAAAATAAAACAAAAGCACCGTGCGAGGTGCTTTTGTAAAAAAATGAGGGGGAGGAATAAGAGTTTACTTGCCTTACTAGTCTCTTTAAACTAATTCTAGCTAAATGAAGTGCATTTGTATATAGATATATCGTTCTATTTACATCATCTTTACATATGTGAAAAAATTGTAACAATTATGTAAGATGTTTGTGAAAAGCATGGTATATTTATTGTTTTTTCACTAATTAATATAGTAAAAAAGGTAATAAAGCTGATCTGTAGAATTAGACTTATATCAAAACAATTTTGACAGGAGGAATATGCTATGAGTAATGACGAAAAAAATAGCAATGATGCATTAAGTATTCGTGTAATACTCCAAAATGGTGAAATAAAATTTTACCCTAAAGGAACAATCCTAAAAAACATAGCAAAAGAAAACAGTTCACTTTGCGCGCATGAGATTGTAGGAGCGATAGTAAACAATAATCTTAAGGAGCTCTTTAAACCACTTGAAAAGAATTGTTCAATTGTATTTTTTGACATTTCCTCGATATATGGTAATCATTTTTATACTAGGAGCTTAGCATTCCTATTTATAATCGCGGCAGAGGAATTGTTTCCGAACGCCAGAGTTACTATTGAGCATTCAGTTAACAAAGGATACTATTGTGAGATCATAAATGGAAGCGGAACTGAAAATGGAAACGGAAGTGAAAACGGAAGCGGAAGTGAAAACAAATTTTCAGAAGAAGATAGTAATATAATAAAAGCAAAAATGAAGGAGCTAGTGGAACGAGATATTCCTTTTGAAAAAAATGAAATGCTCACTCCTGATGCAATTGCTCTATTCCAAGGTCTTGGTAAAAAGGACAAAATTTCTTTGATGAAGCACAGAACAAAACCAGAAGTTAACGTATACAGATGCAACGGCTATTACGATTATTTTTATGGATTTATGGTTCCGAGCACTGGGTATCTGAAGGTTTTTGATTTAGTATATTATTCACCGGGATTTATTCTGAGATTTCCTGAGAGAGTTGATCCAAAGGTCGTTCCACAGTGGATTGAACAAAAAAAACTCTTTAAGATATTCAGAGAAGCTGATGCTTGGGGCAAAATCCTTGAAATGGAGAACATAGGTCATCTCAATGACGCGATTGATCAAGGCCGCACGATTGAGTTAATTAATATTGCTGAAGGTCTACATGAAAAGAAATATGCCGCTATTGCAGACATTATAGCTAGTAAACGCGATGATATTAGATTAGTTCTTATAGCTGGGCCGTCTTCTTCCGGAAAGACTTCCTCAGCGCATAGACTTTCCACTCAGCTCAGAATAAATGGACTTAAGCCTATTCCGATTTCTCTTGATGATTTTTTCTTAAATAGAGAAGACACCCCTACGACGCCTGATGGAGAATATGACTTCGAGACAGTTCATGCGCTTGACATAAAAACCTTTAATGAAGTAATGACTAGTTTAATTTCAGGCAAAGAAACTGAAATGCCAAGTTTTAATTTCCACACTGGTAGTAGGGAATGGCAAGGGAAGAAACTTCAGGTTAATGATGAGCATATTTTGGTGGTAGAAGGGATACATGGGCTTAACGAACTACTCACGTCGAGCATTCCAAAAGAACAAAAATTCAAAATATATGTCAGTGCGCTCACCCATTTAGGAATTGACGATCATAATAGAATTCCAACCTCAGATCTTAGATTAATAAGAAGAATTACGCGTGACTTTCAGTTTAGGTCTGCTAGTGCCCTAAAAACTATTAGGATGTGGGAATCTGTAAGACGCGGCGAGGATATTTGGATTTATCCTTACCAAGAAGAAGCTGATGTAATGATGAATTCTTCATTAGTATATGAACTCTCCGTACTTAAAAAAATTGCTATGCCACAGCTAGCACTTATTTCAGAGGATGTACCTGAATACATTGAAGCTAAAAGATTGATAAAGTTCTTAGAATATTTTTCGGACATTGACATGGCAAATGTTCCATTAAACTCAATACTAAGAGAATTCATAGGAGGAAGCTGCTTTTTTAAGTAGAAGAAGCTTGTAAATGAAAGAAGTTTGAAAGAAGTTTGAAAGAAGTTGAAAGAAGTTTGAAAGAAGTTTGATTTTACAAAGAGAAAATGTGCCTTGCATACTTTATCCCTTGTGATATAATGTATTGTGCATATACTAGCGTATTGTAATTATATGTAAAAAATTCTTATAAATAAGGTTATAAATTTTAGGAGGAAAATCATGAGCTCAAAAGTAGAAAAAGTAGAAAATAATCAGGCTGTTCTAGAGATAACAGTATCTCAAGAAGCTTTTGTTAAAGGAATTGAAAAGGCATATCAGAAAACTAAAGGTAAATTTAGTGTTCCTGGATTCAGAAAAGGTAAAGTTCCAAAGAGCTATATCGAAAAATTTTATGGAGCTGAAGTATTCTTTGAAGATGCAGTAAACGAAGTTTGCCCAGAAGCATATGATAATGCTATAGAAGAGCATGGAATAGAGCCTGTAGATAGACCAGAAATTGATATCGTAGAAATTTCCAAAGAAACTGGTATTACATTTAAGGCTACAGTCACAGTTAAACCAGAAGTAACACTTGGCGAATATAAAGGCCTTGCAGTTGAGAAAAAAGAATTCCCAGTTACAGATGAAGATATTCAAGGCGAAATTGACACTTTAAGAAACAAAAACGCTAGAATCATAGACATCACAGATAGAGCAGTTAAATCAGGCGATACAACTACTATTGATTACGCAGGATTTGTGGGCGAAAACCAGTTTGAAGGCGGAACAGCTAAAGATCAGAAGCTTGAAATTGGTTCAGGGAAATTCATACCAGGTTTCGAGGACCAATTAATTGGAGCTGAAATCGGTAAAGAAGTTGAAGTTAAAGTAACCTTCCCAGAAAAATATCAAGAGCCTACACTTGCTGGACAAGAAGCGATATTTAAAGTAACTGTTAACGAAATCAAAGAAAAACAATTACTTGAGCTTGATGATGAATTTGCTAAAGACGTAAGCGAATTTGACACTCTTGAAGAATTGAAAGCGGATCTAAGAACTAAAAGAGTAGAAGATTCAGAAAAAATGGCTAAACAAGCTTATGAAGATGCAGTTATAGAAAAAGTTTTAGAGGGTGTTACGGTAGAAATTCCAGAAGTTATGATTAGCACTCAAACTAATTATATGATTAGAGACTTTGACCAACAGCTTAGATACCAAGGACTTGATTTAAAAAACTACATGAAATATATGAATCAGACTGAAGAAGGTCTTAAAGAGTCCATGAAAGAAGAAGCAGCAGTGAGAGTTAAAACACAGCTAGTTCTTGAAAAGATCTCAAAAGTTGAAGACATAAAAGCAACTGACGCTGACGTTGAAGCAGAAATAGAAAAGTCCGCGAAAATGTATGGACAAGAAATCGAAAAATTCAGAGAAATGGTTAAACCAGAAGATATCGAAAGAATATCTGAAGGACTGTCAGTACAGAAAACAGTAGAGTTCTTAGTAGCAAATAATTAATAACTAACATCTAATTACATGGGCT
The DNA here is from genome assembly GCA_964477445.1 of uncultured Clostridiaceae bacterium. Classification (GTDB taxonomy): domain Bacteria; phylum Bacillota; class Clostridia; order Lutisporales; family Lutisporaceae; genus CAYZED01. Next base: position 34,045 of record CAYZED010000023.1, read on the forward strand.
GTTTCGAATTTTTTCGTCGCAGCCCAATTATGCATTTAAAAATAGAACTCCAAAAATCGAGAGGAGAAAAAACATGAGTTTAGTACCGATAGTAGTTGAACAAACTAGCAGAGGCGAACGTTCTTACGATATATTTTCAAGATTATTAAAAGATAGAATAATAATTCTCAGTGAAGAAGTAAACGATACTTCAGCCAGTTTGGTAGTGGCACAAATGTTATTCCTCGAATCAGAGGATCCCGATAAAGATATAAGTTTATACATAAACAGCCCAGGTGGAAGCATCACAGCTGGAATGGCTATATATGACACCATGCAATTCATAAAACCTGATGTTTCGACTATATGTGTGGGTATGGCTGCCAGCATGGGCGCATTTCTTTTATCTTCAGGCGCGAAGGGAAAAAGATTTTGTCTTCCGAACAGTGAAGTCATGATTCACCAACCTTCTGGAGGTGCCCAAGGAAAAGCGACTGATATAGGTATTTATGCAGATAGAATTATTAGACATAGAAGAATTTTGAATGAAATATTATCAAAAAACACTGGTCAACCGATGGAAAAAATCGAAAGAGATGTTGAGCGCGACTATTTTATGAGCGCTGAAGAGGCGAAGGTCTACGGAATCGTGGATGGAATATACACGAAGAAGTAGAGATAGGAGATTGTGATGGCAAAATTTGAAGAAAAGAAAGCGTTCAAGTGCTCATTTTGTGGGAAGAGCCAAGAACAGGTAAGAAAGCTTATAGCGGGTCCTGGAGTATATATCTGCGACGAGTGCATTGAGCTTTGCCAAGAGATAATTGATGAAGAATTTTTTGAAGATCCAGAAGTGGAATTTAAAGAACTCCCAAAACCTTTTTCAATAAAAGAGTTTTTGGACACATATGTTATCGGACAGGAAAGTGCAAAGAAATCACTGGCTGTAGCCGTATATAACCATTATAAAAGAATAAATTCAGATTCGAAATATGAAGAAGTGGAACTCACAAAGAGTAACATTCTTATGGTTGGCCCGACAGGTTCAGGGAAAACCCTTCTAGCACAAACACTCGCAAAAATGTTAAACGTTCCATTTGCGATAGCAGATGCGACATCGCTGACTGAAGCCGGCTATGTGGGCGAAGATGTAGAGAATATTTTGTTGAAATTAATTCAAAATGCGGATTTTGATATTAAGAGAGCAGAAAAAGGTATCATTTATATAGATGAAATCGACAAAATTGCTCGAAAGTCAGAAAATCCATCAATCACCCGTGACGTTTCCGGTGAAGGTGTACAGCAAGCACTTTTGAAAATTCTTGAAGGTACTACAGCTAGTGTTCCGCCACAGGGTGGAAGAAAGCATCCACATCAGGAATTTATCCAAATTGACACTACTAATATTTTGTTTATTTGTGGTGGTGCGTTTGATGGCTTAGAAAAAATCATTATGAACAGAACTGGCAAGAAGGCTATGGGTTTTGGAGCTGAAATAAAATCGAACAAAATCGAAAATGTTCATGAGCTATTAGAAAAACTAATGCCAGAAGATCTTCTAAGGTATGGTTTGATACCTGAATTTGTGGGAAGACTTCCAGTCGTAGTAACACTCAGCCCACTTGATAAAGAAGCTATGGTAAGAATACTGACTGAACCTCGAAATGCGTTGGTAAAACAATATCAGAAACTGCTAGAACTTGATGGAGTAGAACTAACTTTTGATGAAAAAGCTATCGAAATCATAGCACAGAAAGCTTTGGAGAGAAAAACCGGAGCCAGAGGACTCAGAGCTATATTCGAGGAAATAATGCTTAATGTTATGTACGAAATTCCTTCTAATGAAACTATAGAAAAATGTCACGTGACAGAAGACACAGTGCTAAATAAAGCTGAACCGTTGATAGTATATTTAGAAGAAGGAAAAAAACGCCCGGTACATAAGCCAGCTAAGAGAACAATAAAAGCTCATGTTGGGACTGCGATATAGAGCTGAAACATAAATAAAGTTTGACAAGAAATTATACCAGACTTATAATTAACTCGTGAGTTAACAACTTACGAGTTAATAACTTTTTGTGGAGGCATTAATATGTTTGTAGGTCGTTTACGTGAAATAGAAACATTAGAAGAAGCATACGCTTCAAACAGATTCGAGTTAGTAGTACTATATGGAAGAAGAAGAGTCGGAAAAACAACATTAATAAATGAATTTCTTAAAGGCAAAAGAGGCTTGTTTTATGTTGCTAATCAAGAAAGTGCAAAAGAAGCATTGAGGCGAATAAGTATAGCTGTTCTTGATATTTTTCCTGAAGCAAAATCATTTATAGATGAATTTTCCTCTTGGGAAAAGGTTTTTGAATATATTGAACAACAAGTCAAAGATGAATCTTTTGTATTAGCAATTGATGAATATCCCTATTTGGCAACTTCGAGTGTTTCAATTTCGTCAGTAATACAAAATCGAATCGACCATTTTATGAAAAAAACAAAGATTAAGTTGATTCTTAGCGGGTCTTCAATAAGTTTTATGGAAAAAAGTGTGCTAGGTTATGAAAGCCCGTTATATGGAAGAAGAACTTATCAAATTCATTTGAAACCTTTAAATTTTTTAGAAAGTGCTGAGTTTTTCCAAAGCGTTAGTAATGAAAACAAACTTCAGAATTTAAGCAATGAAAACAAACTTCAGGATTTAAGCAATGAAAACAAACTTATAGCATACAGCATAGTCGGTGGAATACCATTATACTTAGAAGAACTCTGTCGCTTTGAAAATCTAAAAACTGGCATCATGAAACTATTTCTTAACCCACATGGGTATTTGTTCGAGGAAACAATAGGATTATTAAGGCAAGAATTAAGAGAACCTTCTATATATAACAGTCTTCTCAAAACAATAGCAGGAGGTGCATCGAAACTTAATGAAATTAGCACAAAATCAGGTATAGAGAATGCAAAATGCTCAAAATATCTAAAAACATTAGAAGGCCTAGGGATTGTTTCAATGAAATTGCCCATGGGTGGGACAAACAAAAATAGACATATTTTCTCCATTAATGATCTGATGTTTTGTTTTTGGTACAGATTTGTGCCAGAGAACCTTACTCTTATAGAAAAGGGCGAAGCTGAATATCTATATAATGAAAAAGTTGCTCCTTACGTAAGTGATTATATGGGAAAATGTTTTGAGCAAATTTGCATTGAATATTTACATATGAAAAATTCAGCGAGAAAACTTCCAAAGGTTTTTGATGATTTCGGGAATTGGTGGGGAACAAATTCTGAAATCAAGAAACAAGAAGAAATTGACATTATCGGTATCTCTCAAAATTCTTATTTGTTCGCTGAATGCAAATGGAGAAATGAGAAAGCAGGAGTGAAGGTATTTGATGAGTTAAAAAGAAAGTCTGAAATGTTTAACCATATTGAAGAAAAGTATTATTATATCTTCT
>CAYZED010000023.1:37485-39060 GCA_964477445.1 uncultured Clostridiaceae bacterium
CAGGATTTACGGAAGAATTGATAAGTTTATCTAAGTCACAGCACTATTTGAACTTAGTGGGTGTGGATGATTTGTTTTTGGTATAGCTTAGATTGCGAAGTGCGAATCCCGAAGAGGGAATTGAGAAGAGGAAGTTCAAGTGTAAAAACTAGGGTTTCCTCTATTTTTATACATTTCAGCCACACAAACAATTCATAAGTATGTTAGCATTAATATATGTTGTTTATGACAACAAGATACTTGGTGTGTATAGAAATTTAAATTATTTTATTTGGGCTTGTTGTAATTTTCTTTCTTATAGTTCGCATTAAATATTTTTCAATGAAGCATATAGAACCCATGGCTTAGGAGGAAAAAATGAAGAAAAAATTAGCGATTCTTCTCACACTACTCATGGTTTTCAATGTATTTGGAACAGTAGGCTTAACCGCAAGCGCTGCAATCACAGGTATTGCCACTAATGTAACAGAAGGTCAGTATTTCAAAGTAGCAACAGCTATTACTTTTAGTATAGCTGCTCCAAGAACAATTACATCAGCTACAGATGCTGTAAACGGTGCCCCAGCAGGTGCTGTTGCTTCTGGATTCTCAGCAGTTGCTGGTAGCCACGTTCTTACTATCGTTTCTGGAACAGAAACACAAGTTATCAACTTTAAAGTTGATGATTCGGCACCAACATTCACTGGTCTTCCTGTTACTGGTTATTCTAACGTAGCAGTTTCACCTGTTGTTGCAGATAAGACATATTCAGGTGGAGCAGTTGGTTCAGGTACTGCGACAACAACAACTACAATAGCTAAAAATGGTGGAGCAGCTGTTACTTTCGTAGCAGGAACTGTTCTCGATACAGAAGGTACATATGTAATCACAGCAACTGATGCTGCTGGTAATGTATCAACATCAACATTTATTATTGATGCTACTAGACCTGTTATTACACTTAGTCCAATAGTTACTTCAGCTACTACAGCTGGAGCTATGGAAATTACAGCTACTACTAATGAAGGTACTTTTGGTACTTCAAAGAATAGCACTGAAACACAAATACTTGCTCCAAGCGGTACTGCTACATTCGTAGCAACTGACAAAGCTGGTAACACTGCTACTCTTAATGTAGACGCTACTACAGCAGTTAGTGCTGCTGGTGCTGGTGTTACAAATCAGCTTCTTGCTAACATTGTTGCAGTAAATCCAAACACTAATGCAACATCATTAGCTGGACCAACAATAGTGAGCAAAACATATAAAGGCACTGATGCTAACCTCGCATCTGGTTTAGCAATACTAGCAAACACTGTTATTACAGTAGATGGCGTAGCATATACTATTGCTGGCGCTTCATTACCTGCTACAGCAGGAAATCACACAATAGTAGTTACATATACACTTGCTCCTGCAGCAGCAGTATCAAGCACATATGTATATACAGTTGATAACACAGCACCAGTATTCACTGGCGCAACAACTGGCGCATTCTATAATACAGCAAGAACAATCACTTGGGATAATGGAACTGCAGCATATGGTTATGATGCAGACTTAGATGGAGTTGTTGATGCTGGTGATTCAATTGGT
>CAYZED010000024.1:0-15679 GCA_964477445.1 uncultured Clostridiaceae bacterium
CTATAGAAGAAGGACTCAGATTCGCTATTAGAGAAGGTGGAAGAACAGTTGGAGCGGGTGCGGTTGCATCTATTATTGCTTAGTAATTAGTCACGCAGTATTTAGTATAAAAAACTTATCTGAAGGTCAGGCGTAGGTCTGACCTTCAGTTTGAAAAAAGGACTAAAAAAATATCTAAAAAAAATATTTTGAAATCATTAAAATACTATTGCATTTGTTTGCAATATATTATAAACTAGTTAAGGTTGAGAAACTATGCGTGCTATGAAGTGTGAGGTTGCAGGCGCCATGCCTGGTTATTCATACTGAGCAATGCCCGAGCCTTGAGCCGGGCGACTCTTATCAATTATATGTTATTTGGTGTGCGAGTAATCGCGCAGTTGCAAAAAAACTGTGACACACCCGGCAGCGTGTATGAGATGATGGAGCTGCACATTAGATTTTTCAAAGGTGCAATGAAAAGGAGGGAATAAAAAAATGGCAAAGCAGAAAATTAGAATCAGGTTAAAGGCATACGAAGCAAGCTTGATTGACCAATCTGCAGAAAAGATCGTAGAAACTGCGAAAAGAACAGGGGCAAAGGTTTCAGGGCCTGTACCACTTCCGACTGAGAAGGAAATCATAACAATCCTCAGAGCGGTTCATAAGTACAAGGACTCGAGAGAACAGTTTGAGATGAGAACTCATAAGAGACTTATCGATATACTTAACCCGACACCAAAAACTGTAGATTCGCTAATGAAACTCGATCTTCCAGCTGGTGTTGACATCGAAATCAAACTGTAGGCGTAAATTTCAAATATCTATATATATAGGTATTCTGGATTTAGTATGACCGCTTGTCGGTCCGCTGTAAATTACGGAGGTGTAGAAAATGAAGAAAGCCATTCTTGGCAGAAAAATCGGGATGACTCAAGTGTTTGATAACACTGGAAGAGCAGTTCCTGTAACAGTAATTGAAGCCACTCCTAACGTGGTGGTTCAGAAAAAAACTGAAAAAAACGAAGGTTATGAAGCCATCCAGGTTGGATTTGGTGACGTAAAAGAGAAGCTTAAGAAAGTGCAAGGTAAGGTAGTGTCAAGCATCACCAAGCCTATGAAAGGTCACTTCAAGAAAGCTGGCGTAGACGTTAAGAAATATCTAAGAGAGTTTAAACTTGAAGATGTCAGCGCTTACGAAGTAGGTCAGGAAATCAAAGTTGATGCTTTTGCTGAAGGTGAAAGAGTTGACATTAGTGGTTTCTCAAAAGGTAAAGGATTTGCCGGCACTATCAAAAGATATAACGGTAAAAGAGGTCGTATGACACACGGCTCAAAATTCCACAGAGCACCAGGTTCTATGGGCGCATCGTCAGATCCGTCAAGAACATTCCCAGGAAAGAAACTTCCTGGCCATATGGGTGCTGAGAACGTAACAGTTCAGAACCTCGAAGTAGTAAGGGTCGATCTCGAGAAAAACGTAATTCTTGTCAAAGGCGGCGTTCCAGGAATCAGGGGAGCACTCGTCATGATTAAGAACACCGTTAAGGCTTAATCGCTATAGAAAGGAGGATGCATTATGCCTAAAGTAGCAGTATTAAATACAACTGGAAAACAAGTAGGAGACATTGAACTCTCCGAAAATATATTCGGTGCTGAAGTTAACATTGAAGCCATGCATCAGATAGTTAAAATGTATCTCGCAAATCAGAGACAAGGCACTCAGTCAACACTCACCAGAGCGGAAGTTCGTGGAGGAGGAATTAAGCCTTGGAAACAGAAGGGCACAGGACGCGCTAGACAAGGATCCACAAGATCACCACAGTGGAAAAATGGGGGTATTGTTTTCGCACCAAAGCCTAGAAGTTACAGATACACTGTACCTAAGAAGATAAAGAGAATAGCTATGAAATCCGCTTTATCCTCAAAGGTAATTGATAACAACCTTATCGTAATTGATCAGCTTGCATTCGAAATCCCAAAAACAAAGGATGGTGTTAGCATACTGAAAGCCCTTAATATCACAGGAAAAACTTTAGTGGTATTAGCGGAAAAAAACGAAAATGTTGAAAAAACACTTAGAAACATTCCTGGAGTTACTGTTTCCTTAGTTAACACAATAAATGTTTATGACATTCTTAACCATGGGAAATTCGTTATTACACAGGACGCAGTTAAGAAAGTTGAGGAGGTGTACGTATAATGAATGCTTATGATATTATCAGAAAACCTGTTATTACAGAAAAGAGCATGAGTGAAATGGGTGATAAGAAGTACACCTTTATCGTGCACGTTGACGCAAATAAAACACAAATAAAAAACGCCGTAGAAGAAATATTCAAAGTTAAAGTTGAAAAAGTAAACACAATTCAAATGCTTGGTAAAATGAAGAAACAGGGAAGATTTGAAGGCAGAAGAGCCAGCTTCAAAAAAGCAATTGTTAAGCTTACAACTGAGAGCAAGGGCATTGAATTCTTCGAAGGCCTGTAAACCTGAGTTAAGGAGGAGATAAAAAATGGCATTAAGAAAATATAATCCGACCTCTCCGGGCAGGCGCTTCATGACGGTTTCTACTTTTGAAGAAATCACAAAGACAGTACCGGAAAAGTCCCTTACTGAGATTGTTACTCGTAAGGCTGGAAGAAACAACCAGGGGAAAATCACTGTTAGACATCAAGGTGGTGGACATAAGAAGAAATACAGAATTATTGACTTTAAACGAAATAAGATGGATGTGCCAGCTAATGTAGCAGCTATTGAATATGATCCTTGCAGATCTGCTAGAATTGCATTATTACATTATGTTGACGGCGCAAAAACTTACATCGTTGCACCACATGGTCTTAAAGTTGGAGACACAATAGTAACTTCGACATCTGCGGATATTAAAGTTGGAAATTGTCTACCACTTAGGAACATTCCTGTCGGTACTATCATTCACAACATTGAACTAAAAGCCGGTAAAGGGGCTCAGCTTGTTAGATCAGCTGGTAACTTTGCACAGTTAATGGCTAAAGAAGGAGACTATGCACAAGTTAGACTCCCTTCCAGTGAAGTTAGAATGATTAGAATCGAATGTAAAGCTACTATCGGACAAGTCGGAAATCTTGATCATGAAAACATTAGAATTGGTAACGCAGGAAGAAACAGACACATGGGATGGAGACCTACAGTTAGAGGTTCAGTAATGAATCCTTGCGATCATCCACATGGTGGAGGAGAAGGTAGATCACCTATCGGACGTCCAGGTCCAGTTTCACCTTGGGGTAAACCAACTCTCGGTTATAAGACAAGAAATAATAAGAAAGCTTCTACGAAGTTTATTGTTAAGAGAAGAAATCAGAAGTAGAATACATTTGAATCGATTGAACAGATGTGAAAGGAGGCAAATCAATGAGCCGTTCCACTAAAAAAGGACCATTTATTTCAGAAAAGCTTTTAAACAAAATTGTTGAAATGAACAATGAGAATAAAAAGATCGTAATAAAGACTTGGTCCAGAAGTTCCACAATATTCCCAGACATGGTTGGACATACAATTGCAGTTCACGATGGCAGAAAGCACGTTCCAGTGTATGTGACAGAGGATATGGTAGGCCACAAACTTGGTGAGTTTGCTCCTACAAGGACATACAAAGGTCATGCAGGTTCTGAAAAATCATCAGGACTTAGATAATATAAGGTTTCAGTGAAAGGAGGTTTATCCTGTGGAAGCAAGAGCTATTTTAAGATATGTAAGAATTTCCTCAAGGAAAGTTAACATAGTAAATAACTTGATCAGAGGCAAGAAGGTTGCAGATGCCTTCTCAATCCTTAAGTTCACGCCTAAAGCAGCATCGCCGATTCTCGAGAAGATTCTCAAGTCAGCAGTTGCGAATGCCGAAAACAACCACAATATGAACGTAGATAATTTAATCGTTTCTGAGATATATGCAACTCAGGGACCGACTCTAAAACGTTTCATGGCGAGAGCGCAGGGTAGAGGAGTTAGTATACTTAAGAGATCAAGCCACATTACAGTGGTTGTAAAAGAAAAGTAGAGTAAAGGAGGTTTTATAGTGGGCCAGAAGGTTAATCCACATGGGTTTAGAGTTGGTGTAATTAAGGATTGGAGTACTAGATGGTATGCAAACAAGAAAACGTTTGCAGGCTTCCTTTTAGAAGATTACAAAATCAGGGAGTACCTCAAACCAAGACTTTATAGTGCTGGTATAAGCAAGATAGAGATTGAAAGAACTGCCGGAAAAATCAAAGTTAATATCTTTACAGCAAAACCTGGTATGGTTATTGGTAAAGGCGGAGCCGGTATCGAAAACTTAAAGAAACAGCTTGAAATATTAACAGCGAATAAAGCAGTAAACATTAATATTAATGAAATCAAGTCACCAGAAATGGATGCACAATTGGTTTCAGAAAATATTGCAGCTCAGCTCGAAAAACGTATTAGTTTTAGAAGAGCAATGAAACAAAGCATGCAAAGAACAATGAGAATGGGTGCTAAAGGTATAAAAACTATGTGCGCAGGTCGTTTAGGTGGAGCAGAAATCGCCAGAAGCGAATGGTACAGAGAAGGCACTATTCCACTGCAAACAATAAGAGCAGACATTGACTATGGCTTTGCTGAAGCTAACACCACATTTGGAAAAATTGGTGTAAAAGTATGGATCTATAAAGGTGAAATTCTTCCGAGTGCTAACAAGACGAAGCAGGAGGACAGGAGGAAAGCCGTAGGAACCCAGGTGGAAGGAGGAGAAGCTTAATATGTTAATGCCTAAAAGAGTAAAACATCGCAGACAGATGAGAGGCAAAATGTCAGGGAAAGCTACTCGCGGAAACTTTGTTTCATATGGTGAGTACGGAATTATGGCAACTGAGCCAGCTTGGATAACAAGTAATCAGATAGAAGCAGCAAGACAGGCAATGACTAGATACACTAAGAGGGGCGGGAAGTTCTGGATTAAGATATTCCCAGATAAACCAGTAACAAAGAAACCAGCTGAAACTCGAATGGGTTCAGGTAAAGGTGCTCCAGAGTTCTGGGTGGCTGTAGTTAAGCCAGGCAGAATAATGTTCGAAGTTGCCGGCGTTCCCGAAGAAGTTGCAAGAGAAGCATTTAGACTTGCAATACACAAGTTACCTGTAAAGTGCAAAATAGTAACTAAACAGGAATCTCTGGAAATGGTTGGTGAGACAAATGAAGGCTAATAAAGTAAGAGATATGGATAAAAAAGAACTCGAGCAGAAGCTTTATGAGCTTAAAGGTGAGCTTTTTAACCTCAGATTCCAAATGGCAACCGGTCAACTCGAAAATCCTATAAAAGTTAGGGATGTAAGAAAGTCAATCGCTGTTGTCAAGACAATTCTAAGGGAAAAGGAACTCATGTCTGCTGACGTTAAGTAAGAGAGGAGGTCAAAGCTGTGGAAAGAAATTATAGAAAAACCCGTGTTGGTAGAGTAGTTAGCGATAAAATGGATAAAACAGTTGTCGTTGCGATCGAAACATTGGTTCGACACCCACTCTATGGCAAGTCTTTGAAGAGAACAACAAAGTTCAAGGCACATGATGAGCTTAATGAGTGTAAGACAGGCGATAAAGTAAAAATAATGGAAACTAGACCTCTCAGCAAGGACAAAAGATGGAGACTTGTTGAGATTCTCGAGAGAGCTAAGTAAAATCCGAAAGGAGGTTTTTATACATGATTCAGCAGGAAACTCGATTGTCTGTAGCTGATAATACAGGCGCGAAAGAAATTCTCTGCATACGTGTCCTCGGTGGTTCAAGAAGAAGATTCGGTAACATCGGAGATATAATAGTTGCTACAGTTAAAGATGCAACACCAGGCGGTGTTGTTAAAAAAGGTGACGTTGTCAAGGCAGTTATCGTAAGAAGTGTAAAGGGGCTAAGAAGAAAAGACGGCTCATATATAAAATTCGATGACAATGCGGCAGTAATAATAAAGGATGACAAACAGCCTAAGGGCACACGTATTTTTGGCCCAGTGGCTAGGGAGCTCAGAGATAGAGATTTCATGAAGATCGTATCTCTAGCACCTGAAGTACTGTAACAGGAGGTGTACAAAATGGCAGAAACCAAAAAAATTCATGTTAAAAAAGGTGACACTGTTGTAGTCATCTCCGGAACAGATGCAGGAAAAAAAGCAAAAGTTCTGATCGCCATGCCTTCTGAACAAAAAGTACTTGTTGAAGGTATTCACATGGCCACTAAACATAAAAAACCAAACAATAAGAATCAGCAGGGTGGGATAATTCATCAGGAGTCCCCACTTTCCAGCTCAAAAGTTATGCTTTATTGCGATAAATGCGAAAAAGGTGTAAGAGTAGGACACAAACTTCTGGCAGATAATAAGAAAATCAGAGTTTGCGCAAAGTGCGGCTTCGAGTTTGACAAATAGTAAAGCCGAAGGGAGGTAAAAAATTTGACCAGACTTAAAGAAAAGTATGATAAAGAGGTAACTCCTGCAATGATGCAGAAGTTCCAGTATAAAACTGTTATGCAGGTTCCAAAATTAGAGAAAATCGTTATTAATATGGGACTTGGAGACACAAAGGATAACGCAAAGGGTATTGATGCAGCTGTTAGCGAACTAGCTACTATCGCAGGACAGAAGCCAGTTATCACAAAAGCAAAAAAATCTGTTGCGACCTTTAAAGTTAGAGAGGGTATGAATATAGGCACTAAGGTTACACTCCGTGGTGCAAAAATGTATGAATTCCTCGATAGACTCCTTAACATAGCCCTTCCACGCGTAAGAGACTTTAGAGGAGTTTCCTCAAAGGCTTTTGATGGTAGAGGAAACTATGCTTTAGGAATAAAGGAACAGCTTATCTTCCCTGAAATCGACTACGATAAGGTTGACAAGGTAAGAGGCATGGACATCATATTTGTCACAACGGCACAAACTGATGAAGAAGCTAGAGAACTTCTCGGCCTTTTCGGAATGCCTTACGCCCACTAATCTTATAAAAATCGAAAACAAGGAGGAAGAATCGTGGCTAAGAAATCAATGATATTAAAACAACAGGCTGAGCAGAAGTACTCCACAAGAGCGTACAGTAGATGCAACATCTGTGGAAGACCTCATTCTGTTCTCAGAAAGTTTGGGATTTGCAGAATCTGTTTCAGAGAATTGGCTCATAAAGGTCAAATTCCTGGTGTGTGGAAAGCAAGCTGGTAATAAGATCCTACAGTAAAAGGAGGTATAAAGCTAATGATAACTACAGACCCAATTGCTGATATGCTTACACGTATTAGGAATGCAAACATGGTTAAACACGAAATTGTTAATATTCCTACGTCTAACATAAAGAAAGCTATTGCGCAGATTTTATTAGAAGAAGGTTACATAAAAAAATTCGAAATAATTGAAGATGGAATTCAAGGGATGATAAAAGTTACCCTTAAATATGGCGCTAGCAAAGCAAAAGTAATTTCCGGACTAAAAAGAATCTCTAAGCCAGGTCTTAGAGTATATGCCAAGAAGGACGAAGTACCAAAGGTTCTCGGAGGACTCGGAACAGCTGTTATTTCTACTTCAAAAGGCATCATGTCTGACAAAAAAGCTAGACTTGAAGGTGTTGGCGGAGAAGTTCTTTGCTACATCTGGTAATTCTGATCAATAGGAGGTGTATAGATGTCTAGGATAGGAAGACTGCCTGTGGTTGTTCCACAGGGTGTTGAAGTTAAAATTGCTAATGACAACACAATTACAGTAAATGGCCCTAAAGGTCAGCTCGAAAGAAAATTACATGAAGATATGATTCTTACTATGGAAGATGGTACAATACTAGTTAAAAGACCATCAGACCAAAAAAATCATAGATCACTACATGGATTGACTAGATCACTTGTAAACAACATGGTTGAAGGCGTTTCGAAGGGTTTTGAAAAAACACTTGAAATAAACGGAGTTGGTTATAGAGCGGCTAAACAGGGCACAAAATTAAATCTTACAATGGGTTATTCACATCCGGTTGAAATGGAAGACCCAGCAGGTATTACTACTGAAGTTCCTGCGCCAAACAGAATAATTGTTAAAGGTGCAGATAAAGAAAAAGTAGGAGCACACGCTGCGAACATCCGATCGGTAAGAGAACCTGAACCATATCTGGGAAAAGGTATCAAGTACTCTACAGAAGTTATCCGTCGTAAAGAAGGAAAAACTGGTAAGAAGTAATTAATGAGAAGTAGTATCTTTTAAGAAGTAAAACGTAAAGGGGTGAAAAAGGGTGATAACTAAAGCAGACAAAAATCAGGCCAGAAAGAAAAGACATCTCAGAATGAGAAATAAGATTGAAGGCACGACTGAAAGACCTAGACTTAATATCTATAGGAGCCTTAATAATATATACGCTCAAATTATCGACGATGTAAAAGGCGTGACTTTAGTATCAGCCTCCACATTGGATAAGGAGCTCCGTGAAAAGATTGGTCATGGCGGTAACAAAGAATCCGCTAAGGCAGTTGGTGCTTTGGTAGCACAAAGAGCTCTTACAGCCGGTGTTAAGCAGGTTGTATTCGACAGAGGCGGTTACCTCTACCACGGCAGAGTGAAAGAACTTGCCGATGCAGCTAGAGAAGTAGGCCTCGAATTCTAATCGCAAGGAGGGTAAATAATGCAGCCAATTGATGCAAGCAAGCTTGATCTTAAAGAGAAAGTAGTTGCTATAAACAGGGTTGCTAAGGTAGTAAAAGGCGGAAGAAACTTTAGATTCAGCGCAATTGTCGTTGTCGGAGACGAAAATGGACATGTTGGAGTTGGAACAGGAAAATCCGTCGAAGTACCTGAAGCAATAAGAAAAGGTATTGAAGATGCCAAAAAGAATCTTGTAAAAGTTAATTTGGTAGGAACAACAATTCCTCATCAAATAATCGGTAAAGCAGGTTCGGGAGAAGTACTCCTAATGCCTGCAGCAGAAGGTACCGGAGTTATCGCCGGTGGGCCTGCTCGTGCCGTACTAGAATTAGTTGGAATTAAGGACATCAGAACTAAGTCTCTTAGATCCAATAATCCTAGAAACATGGTCAATGCAACAATTCAAGGTCTCGCAGCTCTTAAGACAGCAGAAGAAGTGGCTGTCCTCAGAGGCAGGACTGTAGAAGAAATTTTGGGTTAGGAGGTGTTTCCAGTGGCAGAAAAATTCAGAATAAAATTAGTGAAAAGTACAATCGGTCGTAAAAAGGACCAGATTGCCACAGTGGAGGCCCTCGGTCTCAAAAAACTCAATTCAGTAGTTGAAAAGAGTGACAATCCACAAATCAGGGGTATGATTAAAAAAGTCACACACTTGATAACAGTTGAAGAAATATAAAGGAGGTGCAAGAGCATGAACCTTAATGATTTAAGACCGTCAGCTGGTACCACGAAGAACAAGAAAAGACTTGGTCGAGGCGTTGGTACAGGACAAGGTAAGACAGCTGGTAAAGGTATGAAAGGTCAGAACTCCAGATCAGGCGGAGGTGTAAGACCAGGCTTTGAAGGTGGACAGATGCCTCTATACAGAAGATTGCCTAAAGTCGGTTTTACGAACATTTGGAGAAAAGAATACGCTATTGTTAACCTCTATGATATTAATGAGAAATTCGAAGACGGAGCAATTGTTAATATCGAGGCTTTGAAAGAAGCTGGTTTAGTTAAAGCTTTAAAGAATGGCGTAAAAATACTTGCTACTGGAGAAGTTTCTAAGAAATTAACAGTACAAGCAAATAAATTCAGCGGAGCAGCTGCTGAAAAGATTAATGCAGCTGGTGGGAAGGCAGAGGTGATTTAGGTGTTCAATACCCTAATTAATGCCTGGAAGATACCGGATTTAAGAAAGAAGCTTTTATTTACTATCGGCATGCTAATCATTTTCAGAATTGGTAGTGTTATACCAGTTCCGGGGATTGATAGAACAGCGATAGCAGAACTCGTAAGTCAGGGAGGCCTAATTGGTTTCTTTGATGTTATTTCGGGTGGAGCCTTTGCGAATTTCGCAGTATTTGCTATGAACATCACACCTTACATCAATGCATCAATCATAATGCAACTCTTAACAGTTGCAATTCCTAAGCTCGAAGCACTTTCTAAAGAGGGTGAAGAAGGCAGAAAAAAAATTGCACAGTATGTCAGATACGGTACTATCATATTGGGATTCGTACAAGCAATTGCGCTTAGCGTTGGTCTAAAATCTTACTTAGTAAGTCAGGATTTAGGAACAATGGCATTAGTGGCAATAACATTAACAGCTGGCACAGCTTTCCTAATGTGGCTTGGTGAAATGATTAATGAAAAGGGTATCGGAAACGGTATTTCGCTCATAATCTTTGCTGGAATTGTTTCCAGACTTCCAATGGGTGTAAATTCAATATGGGAGTTATTCAAGGTAGGTACCGTGAATATATTCCAAATAGTTTTCTTCGTAGCTTGTGCAATAGCAATTATTATGGCTGTTGTACTTATCCAAGAAGGACAGAGAAGAATACCTGTTCAATATGCAAAAAGAGTTGTTGGTAGGAAAATGTATGGAGGACAAAGCAGTCATATTCCTTTAAAGGTTAACTCCGCTGGAGTTATTCCTGTAATATTTGCAATGTCACTTATTTCTTTTCCATCACAGATAGCGATGTTTTTCCCTGATTCAGCTGCAAATAAATTTTTTACTACATGGCTTACCTGGGGTAAACCAGCACATGCAATATTATATGCACTGTTAATCATTGGTTTTACATATTTCTATACCGCAATTCAATTTAATCCGACTGAAGTAGCAGAAAATATAAAGAAATACGGCGGATTCATTCCAGGAATCAGACCGGGCAAACCAACAGCAGATTTTATATCAAAGTCACTGAGCAGAATTACTCTGGTAGGTGCGCTGTTTCTGGCGTTTGTCGCCATTGTCCCAATATTCTTGGATAATTTGACTGGTATCAACACTTCTTTCGGTGGTACTTCCCTTCTAATTGTTGTTGGAGTTGCTCTTGATTTCATTAAACAAGTGGAATCTCAGATGGTCATGAGAAACTATCAGGGCTTCCTCAAATAGTTAGAATAGGAGACCAGAATGCAAAAAATTATTCTATTAGGAGCACCGGGGTCTGGCAAGGGAACTCAGGCTGAAAAAATTCGCGAGACATTCGGTATTCCTCATATTTCAACGGGAGATATATTTAGAGCAAATATTAACGCTGATACAGAAATAGGAAGAATCGCAAAAACATTTATCGATCGAGGTCAATTAGTCCCAGACGATATCACATTAGCAATAGTAAAAGATAGATTAAACAAAAGTGATTGTGATAACGGATATTTAATGGATGGTTTTCCCAGGACGATTTATCAAGCTGAAGCAATGATAAACATGCTTAGCGAAGTTGGATCTTATTTCACCAAAGTAATTTGTATCGAGGTTCCGAATAACGTCCTTTTAGCTAGAATGACGGGTAGAAGAATTTGTTCTTTATGTGGGATCATAATTAATACACAACTAGGAAATCCTAGAGTTGAAGGTAAATGTGATAGCTGTGGAGGAAATCTCATAATAAGAGATGATGACAAGGTTGAAACAGTTACTGCAAGACTTCAGGTATATACAGATCAGACAGAGCCTTTGAAAGCTTACTATGAAAACCAAGGGCTGTTGGCTATTATCAACGGTGAACAATCCGTAGATAAAGTATTTGCTGACGTAATCAAAGCAATGGAGAAATAGTATGGTAAACATCAAAACGATTCGCGAAATTGAACTAATGAGAACAGCTGGGAAAATAGTAGCAGAAGCATTTGAAAAAATTAGTGAGGTAATAGGGCCTGGTATCACAACGAAGGAATTGGATCAAATTGTTGAGAACTATCTTAAAAAACAGGGTGCAATTCCAGCATTTAAAGGGTATCACGGATTTCCGGCCAGTATATGTGCATCAATCAATAAAGTGGTTGTACATGGTATACCGGGTAGTACAATACTAAATAATGGAGACATTATCGGAATCGATATAGGCTCAATTTACGAAGGTTACTATGGTGACGCTGCAAGAACGTTCATGATCGGGAACGTAACAGATGAGGCTCAGAAACTCGTAAGAGTAACCGAGGAAAGCTTCTTTGAGGGAATTAAATTTGCCAGAGAAGGTTTTAGACTGTCTGATATTTCTCATGCTATACAAACACATGTGGAAGCTAATAACTTCACTGTAGTTAAGGATTATGTAGGACACGGAATTGGTAAGGTAATGCATGAAGAATTGCAGATTCCAAACTATGGTGCGCCAAACAGAGGCCCGAGACTTGTAGCTGGGATGACTCTGGCGATTGAACCAATGGTAAATCAGGGGACTTGGAAAGTAAAAACACTGAATGATGGTTGGACAGTGGAAACATTGGATGATATGCTATCTGCTCATTACGAGAATACAGTATTAATTACAAAAGATTCACCTGAAATACTGACAAGAGTATAATTTATAGTATAATAGAAGAAGTTGATTCGGAAATTATCTAGAACGGGGGGTTTGATTACCTTATGTCAAAGGACGATGTTATTGAGGTTGATGGAAAAGTATTAGAAGCTTTACCTAATGCCACATTTCAAGTTGAATTAGAGAATGGGCATAAAATACTAGCTCATATCTCAGGAAAACTCAGGATGAATTTTATAAGAATTTTACCTGGGGATAAAGTAACTGTAGAACTCTCACCATATGATCTTACCAGGGGTAGAATCACATGGCGCGGAAAAAAGTAGGAGGGTTATAAGATGAAAGTTAGACCATCAGTTAAGCCTATCTGCGAAAAGTGCAAGATCATCAGAAGACATGGAAGAGTCATGGTTATCTGCGAGAATCCAAAGCACAAGCAGAAGCAAGGCTAAAGAACAAACAACAATAAAACATTTACAGAGAAGCGGCTGAGCCTGCGGCGTATATAAACGTGCGTGAGGCAACTCTGTTGGTTTTATAAGCATAAAGTAAAATCATACTGGAGGTGTGGAATCAAATATGGCACGTATAGCCGGTGTTGACTTACCAAGAGATAAGCGAGTCGAAATAGGTCTTACTTATATATTTGGAATAGGTAGAGTTACTTCAAACAAAATTCTCGCTGAAACAGGAATTAATCCTGATACAAGAGTTAAAGATCTCTCAGAATCAGAGGTCGGAAAACTTAGAGAAGTAATTGAGAGAACGCTTCAAGTTGAAGGAGATCTTAAAAGAGAGATTGCCCTTAACATTAAGAGACTCATAGAAATTGGCTGTTACAGAGGTTACAGACACAGAAGAGGTCTACCTGTAAGAGGTCAGAGAACAAAAACAAACGCCAGAACAAGAAAAGGTCCTAAAAAGACTGTTGGCGGTAAAAAGAAATAGTTAATATTATCCGATAGTAAAGGAGGTTTGCTAAATGGTATCAAAGCCAAAGGCTAAGAAGACCAGAAAGAGGAAAGAGCGAAAAAATGTTGAGCGTGGAGCGGCACATATAAAATCCACTTTTAACAATACTCTTGTAACCCTCACAGACACACAAGGCAATGCACTCGCATGGTCCAGCGCAGGATCCCTCGGTTTCCGTGGATCTAAAAAAAGCACACCTTTCGCAGCACAAATGGCTGCTGAGGTTGCAGCAAAGGGCGCCATGGAGCATGGCCTCAAAACAGTAGAAGTTTTCGTTAAAGGACCAGGTTCGGGAAGAGAAGCAGCTATTAGAGCACTTCAAGCCGCTGGTCTAGAAGTTAACATGATTAAAGATGTAACCCCTATTCCGCATAACGGCTGCAGGCCGCCAAAGCGCAGAAGGGTATAAGGCAGGAGGTGTAATTAATGGCAAGATATACAGGACCGTCATGCAAACTCTGTAGAAGAGAAGGCATGAAGCTCTACCTGAAAGGCGATCGATGCGCTTCTGCTAAATGTGCTTTGGATAGGAGAAATTATGCTCCGGGACAGCACGGAAAAATGAAAAAGAAGCTTTCAGAATATGGCATTCAGCTTAGAGAAAAGCAAAAAGTTAGAAGAATATATGGTGTTCTAGAGAAACAGTTCAGAGATTATTTCACTGAAGCTTCTAGAATAAAAGGTGTTACAGGGGATAATCTTCTTAGACTCCTTGAACAAAGACTCGATAATGTAGTATTCAGAATGGGATTTGGAGAATCTAGATCACAGGCTAGACAGTTAGTAACACATGGTCATTTCACAATTAACGGTAATAAAGTTGATATAGCTTCTTACCAGACTTCGATTAATGAGTTAATAGCCGTTAAAGCAACAAGTAAAACTACTGAAAAATTTAAAGAGCTTGCAGAGTTATCTGCTTCAAGAACAGCACCTAAGTGGCTTTCTGTAAATCCAGAGATGATGGAAGCTAGAATAGTGGCTGCACCTGAAAGAGAAGATCTCGGTATTAATATCGAAGAACATCTGATAGTAGAGCTCTACTCCAGATAATAGAATACCCTCATGGTAAAGAGATTTAAATATAGGAGGGTCAAGTCGGATGATTGAGTTTGAAAAAGCAAAAATAGAAAGCATTGAATCCACTGAAAATAGCTTTTATGGGAAATTTATTGTTGAGCCACTCGAGAGGGGATATGGAGATACTATTGGAAATTCCATGAGAAGAATCCTGCTCTCTTCCCTTGTTGGAGCAGCAGTAACGAGTGTTAAAGTTGATGGCGTTAAGCACGAATTTTCTAATGTCGCAGGTGTTTCTGAAGATATGATAGAAATAATTCTTAATGTTAAAAAAATAGCACTTAGATCTTTTAGCGATACAGTGAAAAACATTTACATTAATAAAAAAGGTCCGTGCATTATTACTGCAGGTGACATTGAACCAGATAGTGATATTGAGGTTGTAAACAAAGATCTCGTTATTGCTACTCTCGCTGAGGGGCACACTTTCAACGTTGAAATGACTGTTGAAAAGGGCAAAGGGTATGTTGTTGCAGATAAAAATAAAAAGCAAGGCCAGAGCATTGATGTAATACCTGTTGATTCAATCTTTACACCTATTAAAAAAGTAAACTATTCAGTGGAGAAGACCAGAATTGGTCAAAGCACTGATTACGACAGATTGATATTGGAAATCTGGACTAATGGTACTATTTTCCCTAAAGAAGGATTAAGTCAAGGAGCAAGGATTCTTACAGATCAATTAAGATTATTTGTTGGCTTATCAGATGGATTAGATGTGACTGATGACACTACTTTAACTAATGGAGTTGTTTCTGTTAGTGGTGGTGAAAAAGGTCCGGGAACTATGACTACTGAAGAGTTAGATCTTTCAGTTAGATCGTTCAATTGCCTCAAGAGAGCTGGAATCAATACCGTAGGGGAACTTATGGAAAAGTCAGAAGACGATATGATGAAGGTTCGTAACTTAGGCAGAAAATCACTTGAAGAAGTACAACAAAAACTTGCTTCTTTAGGTGCGGGCTTGAAAAATAGCGAAGAATAAGACCAAAAGGAGGCATCGAGATGGCAGGATATAGAAAGCTCGGGCGCCCAGCTGATCAGAGAAGAGCTATGCTAAGAAATTTAGTTACATCTTTTCTAGAGCACGGAAGAATGCAAACAACCGTGACTAGAGCAAAAGAAACTCAAAGCTTAGCAGAAAAAATGATCACTCTCGGTAAGAGAGGCGACCTGCATGCAAGACGTCAGGCTTTAGCTTATATTACTAAGGAAGATGTTGTCAAAAAAC
>CAYZED010000024.1:15689-25254 GCA_964477445.1 uncultured Clostridiaceae bacterium
TTATGAGAGTTGGTCCTAGAAGAGGCGACGGAGTGGAAATTGCAATTCTTGAATTGGTTGATTAGAAAAAGCTAATAGTATTTTAAAAATTATATCGAAGGGGATATGTCATTTAAGATGGCATATCCTTTTTTCGGTTTCTAAATAATTATTGATCTCAATAATTATTTAGAGCATAATTTTATGGTTTAAAGGTACAAAAGCTATCAGTAAAATATATAATATGAATGAAATATTTGATATAATAAGTTTTAATAGAATCATTATAAAAATCTAAAATAACTAAGGAGGAGTTTTCATGGACCCGATGGACAGCAGAAATTCTGCAGAAATAGTGAAAAAGATAGCACCGATTCCGCTAGGCCCGAAGATTAACCTAAAAGAAGAAACAGAAATTTATATTGAGCCTGATCTAGAGAAAACAAATACCAAAGACAAAGAAGCAAATATTAAAGACAAAGAAGCAAAAACTGGAAACGAGAGTTTTTTTGGAATACTAATTAAGCTTTGGACAACAAACGTAAAGAGTATACCAAATTACGTGATGAGGAATGTTTTTTGGCTAGCACCATTGTGTTTAATTTGGTTAGTAGTTTGGCCGTTAAAACTGTATACTTTTCCAGCTCCTATTGAAGGTATATTTATGTTTATTGTCTTCCTAACCGCTACGTATAATAATTTTGTAGCAAAAGCAATAATGATTGGATTTATAGGTGGAACACTCATACCCACAATAAAAGAAATAAAAGCTACAGGGTCTTCAAATGTAATTAATAAATATAAAAAAGCTATTGATGTAATAGTAAGTTCTTTTAAAAGAATGAAATCAATGGCAATACCTGTATTTTTAATTGGCTGCGGAATTGCTCTATTTGTTTCGAATTTTTTAACAAGAAATAATAAAGTTGATAAATATTTGGTATGTCTGGCTACAGGAATTATTTTAATTCAAGCACTCACTCGAGGAACCCAAAGCGCTCAAGTTAGGCTTATAAAGGCATTTTTAAACGATGTAATGAGGTTTTTTAAACCAGGAACTATGTTTGATAATAATTTCATATTTGTTTTGTTTGCAGGACTTGCTACTGGTTTTGTTGGAGCGATAGTTTCATTCCTTCTATATGGAATATTAGGCGATTACGCGGGATATATTTTAGGAATTATTGTTGCAGCCGTGGGGGTTGGACTTACTTTCCTTAAGGGTAAACCAATCCATTCGGAGGGGAAATAAAAATGAAATCAGCCGAAGTTATAATTCCTGATGAACTTTTAGATAGACTATTTAAAAAAATGAATTGCATTAAAGATAAAGAATTTAATTTTAGTTCATATTTTGATCAAAAATCAGGGTTTTACATTAGGACGGGAATAATTGATGAAAACGGGGTAGATACGGGTATAGATTCTTTTCAGGCTTCATTTCCACAACTGCTTGATGTAGGGATAATGGGGAGCTGTTCTCATGGCTTAACGGGTTTGTGCGCCGCTACGGGCATTAAATGCTACCAGTCTGGGAGCACTATCAGTGAACCAAATATGAAACTTGAGGATTTTAAAAGGATCGTTGATGAATCTGAGGGAAAAGTATTTCAGTTTGCGTTAGGAGGTAGAGGTGACCCGGAATTACATGAGAATTTTTTTGAAATAGTCGAATATTCACGAAAAAAAGGGATTATTCCAAATATTACAACATCGGGTTTTCTATTAGATAGTAATAAGGTTAAAGTTATTAAGGAATATTGTGGCGCTGCTGCTGTCAGCTGGTATAGAAATGAATACACAACGAGGGCGATTTCAATGCTAACAGAAGCTGGTATAAAAACAAATATTCATTATGTTTTAGGTGAAGATACTATAGATGAAGCTATAGAAATTCTAGAAGATAAAAAGATTCCTGAAGGAATTAATAAGTTTATATTTTTGCTTTTTAAACCTGTTGGAGCAGGTGACTCTTATAAACCATTAGGTTATGATTCATTGAAAATTAAGAGACTCTTTAAAGCCATTGAGAATGTAAAAAATGTTAAACGCGTTGGATTTGATAGTTGTACTGTTCCTGCTGTTTTAAATTTCACAGATAACATTGATCCTAATTGTTTTGATTCTTGTGAAGGTGGAAGGTATTCAGCTTATATAACAGCAGATATGAAAATTATGCCTTGCAGTTTTGATCAAAAGGGGAAATGGATTGTTGATTTGAGAAAAAATACTATAATGGAGGCTTGGGAGAGTAACGCATTTAAGGATTTCAGGGAAATTCAAAGAAAGTCGTGTCCTGAATGCAATAAAAGAGAATTGTGTTATGGAGGATGCCCTATTAAACCGGAGATTGTTTTGTGTCCTGATAAAAAATATTTATTCAAGGAGGGACTTTGATGAAATACCGTACCGATTTTGTAACAAATTCAAGTAGTACAAGTTTTGGAGTTTCTGCTGGGAGCATGCTTTTGAGTTTGATTTTGTCATTGATAAATGCTTGCAGTGGAGAAGATAATGGTGACGATGAAGAAGATAATGAAAAAGACGGACCACCTATTTATTTATCAAAAACAATTATGCCAAGTCCAGCGAAACTTAAGGCGGGAGAAACCGAACCTGTTTGGCTATATACACAGGCTATTATGCAAACCGAAAAGGGTGACGTTGTAATGAGCGAAACTTCTAATATAACGTACTCAATACTTACACCTGGCGGTTGGGTAAACAAAGGAGACGATGATAATCTAGAGGACTGGAGAGTAGTCGATCTATATGGAATAACACCAGCGGAACCCGGAACTGCGCCTGCAAATATTTCAGTTAAAGCTGGCGTGAAAATAGGAAAGCGTTCGCTTTCAACGAAATTCAGTATTCCTTATGAAGCTGCACCAGCGGTGGTAATGAAACCTGCGAAGTATGACTTCTTATCAGGCACAGAAGATGACACTATTATTAAAGTAACACTTGAAAATGGCGGTAAAGAACCATGGGAGCTAGATTTTGAATTAGATTCTTTTGCCCAAAAGATATGTAATGTAAGCTGGTCGGAAAAGGCTGAAAACGGTATGAAAGCAGATTTAAAAATCACTGAGGCAGACACTGTTACAGAAACAAAGGGTAACACAGGACATTATGACAAAGGTAGAGTCACGGTCACAGCCACAAGAGGAGAAGAGGTCATTAAAGATTACACAGATGTTTATGTTTGGAGAGAAGGACTATATTTATTAACTGATGCCGGAAATGTTGAAAAAAGTTCAGGGAATGTTGTGGTCGAGGGGACTAAGGACGATCAAGGAAATATGAAGATTTCGACTTTTGAGATGAGATATATGAAATGGAATACAGAGACAAAAAAACTTGTGGCATCAACAACCGTGTTTACATCAGATGAATTCTCCTTTGGTGATTTTAAAGCTGAGGGACAATCAGAAAATATGCTAAAGGGCTTAACTCTTGGGCTAAAATATAAAGGAGAACGCCAGTCAAACCTTCCTTCAGGTAAATTTGAGGCGAAAATGAGTGGTGTAGTTCCGGGTAAAAAAGATAGTAACTATACAGCAAAAATTGACGCAATGGTAGAAACGGATGATGATACATACTCAATAGAAATTCCGTTTAAAATCAAGCCAGCAGCCATGTATGAAACAGCTAAATGGCAAGAAGAGTATGATTATTGTAAAAAAATAATCACGGAAATTTTGCCGGAAAGCGTTAGAGCAAAGAGTCTTGAACAGCTAGACGAAAAGAAATTCTTCTATGGAATTACAGAAATGAAAGAGTATCGTCATAAACTTTGGGATGAAGCCCAAAAGATTTTGTTTGACGAAGCAAACTCATATTTAGAAATAGCTAATTGGAATGACAATGTTGTTACAGCTCTTGACTGGACAGCTTGGGTTGGCGATAGGTGTTTCGCATTAGCTATAGGAAGCTTGACGGGACCTGTTGGGTCATTTGTTGCAACTCAAATTAAAGAAGGATTTGTTGATTTCATTGTGAAGCTTCAAGAAATGAAGAGTTCAGATACTTTTATGGACTTCGTTGGAAACTTTGCATGGTCTAGGGTTGGCGGAGCTGGAGGCGGAGCAATAGATATGAAGGTTACTGAAGATCCGAAATTTGCATTAGCCTATCTTACAGGTTTCTATATTTATAAATTTGGATGGCACTGGTTCTGGGATATGGACGAATCAAACCAAAGAAAAGGAGCCTTTGAGGCAGTTAAGTCTGCTGGGTGGGATCTAACAGCACTAGGTATCGAAAAAGGGCTTGAGGAGTTTATTAAGAAGTATGGAAGCAAGAGTGCAGCAGACCCAGAAAACTATTTAAAGGCTGTTAAGAAATTTGTAGAATACGCAAAAACTCTATTTAATGAAACTGAGATTCATATAACAACCTAAAGATTAAAAATCTTGAAGAATTTTTACACATTTCCTAAATATACATGTTTTAAATGCTTTTCAGCAATTGTTTTTAGATTTAAGAGAGTTTCTATTGGTGTTGGACCTGGAGACTCTCTTTTGTATTTCGGGAAATATCTGCTAAGATGAAGTGTGATGTTTGGGTTAATGTTGGAAATCCAAGATGCCATTTTTTCCATTTCAACATTACTATCATTGAGACCAGGAATTATAAGTGATGTCAACTCAATATGCGAAAATTCATTAGCTAAAACTATGGTTTTTTTAACATTTTCAATTGAACCACCACAGGTATTATTGTAGAAATTATTATTAAATGATTTTAAATCAATATTCATAGCATCAACATATGGTAGGAGCTGTTTCAATGGCTCGGTATTGATATATCCATTAGTTACGATGACACATTTAAGATTATTTGCTTTTAGTAATATAGCAGTTTCTAATATGTATTCATACCAAATAAATGGCTCATTATATGTAAAAGCTATTCCTATATTGCCAATTGAAACTAATGGAAGTGCCTCTTTGATGAGAGTTTCAGGCAAAGTAATAATACTCTCATTAGATAAACTCACTGCTGATTGAGATATTGACCAGTTTTGACAAAAATCACACTTGAAATTACACCCATATCCCCCGACGGATAGTATTTTACTGCCTGGATAAAAGTTGAATAATGGTTTTTTCTCAATAGGATCTAGTGCAATTCCGGAAATTATTCCATAAGAAATTGCATATAGAACGCCTTTTATGTTTTTTCTTACTTTGCATATTCCCGTGCTTTCTGGAGCAATTTTGCAATAATGTGGGCATAATAAGCAAGTAATGGTCAAATCAGAATTTTTTTTATAAAATAAAGCTTCTTTTATCATACGACCTCATCCTTAATTTGGGTTTTACTGAAAATAATAAGCAACATGTTTTAGAAAAAAATTATTTATGTCTAATTACTTCGAAACGTTCTATTTCATATTCCTCATTCGGCTTTATTCCTGCTTTTTTAAGAGTTATTGATATTTGATCTTCTATGGTTTCAACACCGTCTAGATTAGGAAGGAGTAGTCCACGACGGTTTTTTGATGTTATTATTATTCCGTATTTTTTTGGGTCTAACAATGACGTTGATTCTATTTTTTCTGCTCTTCCAAGTACATCTACTGAATAAATTAATTCCTTAAGTTCACTTTCTTCAACTCTATTAAATCTATGATCATTCGCACCTGAACTAATTGCATTTTGCATGATTTCTTCAGCTACCGACCGAGTGGTAGGCAAGATAGTTCCGATGCAACCTCTTAGAGATCCACGCTTTTTTAATGAAACAAATACACCCGCTTTTTCATGGAGTAAATTTGTTGGAATATTCAAGAAGTCTGTTACATCTTTTAATTTCAAGGTAATTCCACTTTTTATGTAAGATTCAAGGGATATTCTTGCTAGCTCAACATATATATCATTAGTGCCTTTGCTAATTTCTGCATCTTCAACGTAATTAGATACTAATTGATTTAACATACAACCCTTTTCCTTATATCCTATAGGTTTAAGTTCTGCTACTGCGTATCCTATTCCGAATGGACCTTCATGTGAAAGTAATGTAGTTTCTAACTCTAAACCGTCATTTGCTCCAAACATCATAATGAAAGATTTTAGGCCACATTCAGCAGCATCACCACAAAATTCAGGGGTGTATCTTAATATAGCTTGAATATTACCACTAGATAAATGCTTGATAAAGGTCTTGTCGAATTCGAATCCTTTTTCAGAATAACCATAGGGACTTTCTATTGAGTATTTATGCGATAAGTCTCCGCTAGCAACAAATATACAGTTTGAATTAGATTCTTCAACTGATTCATTTATTAACATTCCAAATTCATATAACTCAGTGTTCGAAAAAGCCGGCGAAGATATGAGGATTAATTTTACATTAGGGAGAACTTTTTTTAAAAAGAAAAGAGGAACAAAGGCGCCATGGTCCATTCCTTTTTTTAGTCCAAATTGACTTAATTGAGAATTATCTAAACCACCTGCTAAAAAGCCAGCCAAATTAGCGTTTTCTTTTATTTTTTCAAGAAGTAATAGATCATTTTCGAATTCAAGTTTCACTTCTGCATGTCCAAAATCAGCTAAATCACCTTTGATAAATTTGTCTTCGGAAATAAAAATATAGTCAGAAAAACTTGGCGCATGAGGCGATGTAAGTACTATTGTATCAATATTTTCATCAATTGATTCAATTATGGCTAAAAGTCTATTTATCGCATTAAGTGTAATCTCAGCTTCGTTTTCTTTTCCATCACCTACTTCAGGAATGATGATTGGAGGGTGAGGCATAATGAATGAAGTTACTATTTTGCCCATAAATTGGTTACCTCTTTTCATAAAATTCAATGAATAAATTATGTTTACTATATTATTTTAACATAATTACACAATGTTTATTCAGCAAAGCACCTTAATTATAGTTTGGGAATATCTACATTATTAAGAATATCCATTGACACAAATTCATAAATGTGAAGAAATAGATAAGCATAATCACTTACACTTGAAAACAAGGGGTTTGAACGATATAATAAAGGTTGTTGATCAATAATACGAGAGGTGAAAAGAATGATAGTTACAAAAAAAGATGTTGAATACGTTGCCCAGTTATCGAAATTGAAATTCAAAGAAGAAGAAATCGAGAAATTTACCGGTCAATTAAACGGGATTTTAGAATATGTTAATCAGCTTAATGCACTTGATACTCAAGGGGTTGCAGAAACTGTACATGCAGTGGAAATGCAAAATGTTTTAAGAGAAGACATAATAACAGAATCTTTAGATATCGAAAAAGTGTTAAAGAATGCACCTGACAGAGAGAATAACTGTTTCAAGGTGCCGAAAGTAATCGATTAATGGAGGGAAAGTAATTTGAAACTATATGAATTAACAGCTCATGAAATAAAAGATAAATTGGAAGCTAAAGAACTTTCAGCATTAGACGTCTTAAACAGTGTTTATGATCGAATTGAAAATACAGAGCCTAAGGTAAATGCCTATATTACGCTTACAAGAGAAATCGCTGAAGCGAAAGCAAAAGAAATTGACAAGAAGATTGCGAAAGGCGAAGAACTTGGAATTTTAGCAGGAATTCCAGGTGCCATAAAAGACAATATGTGTACTGAGGGAGTTTTGACCACATGTGCATCCAAGCTACTTGGAAATTTTAATCCACCATATTCAGCTACTGTTGTGAATAGGCTTGAAAAAGAAGGTTTCCTAATGCTAGGGAAAACAAACATGGACGAATTTGCGATGGGTTCTTCAACGGAGAACAGTTTTTTTGGTGTAACTAAAAATCCTTGGGATCTTGAAAGAGTACCTGGTGGTTCTAGTGGGGGTTCAGCGGTTGCAGTAGCAGCAGATGAAGCATATTTCTCATTGGGATCAGATACGGGTGGATCAATAAGGCAGCCAGCAGCACTTTGCGGATTGGTTGGGCTCAAACCAACATATGGACTCGTTTCTAGATATGGATTAGTGGCATTTGCATCATCATTGGATCAGATAGGTCCATTTACTAAGGATGTTGAGGATTGTGCACTAGTTATGAATGCGATAGCAGGATATGATTTGAAAGATTCTACATCTTTGAAAATCGAAAAAGTCGATTACAGAGAAGCTTTAAATAAAGATATTAAAAATATGAGAATTGGACTACCTAAAGAGTATTTTGGAAAAGGTATTGACCCGGCGATAAAAGAAAAAGTAATGGAGGCAGTTAAAGTATTTGAGCTACTAGGTGCCAAAGTTGAAGAAATGTCACTTCCTTTTTCTGAACATGCATTGCCAGTATACTATATTGCATCTTCAGCGGAAGCTAGTGCAAATTTAGCCAGATATGATGGAATTAGATATGGATATAGAACTGAGAATTTCAACGATTTAAACGACCTTTTTACAAATACTAGAAGTGAAGGTTTTGGTTCTGAAGTAAAAAGAAGAATTATGCTTGGAACATATGCACTAAGTTCAGGATATTATGACGCTTATTATAAGAAAGCATTACAAGTTAGAACTTTAATTAAGCAGGACTTTGAAAGAGCTTTTCAGAAATATGACATTTTGATTTCACCGACATCGCCTTGTACAGCATTTAGAATTGGTGAAAAAACAGACGACCCATTATCAATGTATATGTCAGATATATGTACTGTTCCGATAAATATCGCAGGAATACCAGCGATATCAATGCCTTGTGGGTTAGTTGATGGACTACCAGTTGGACTTCAGATAATGGGACCAGCACTTGGTGAAAAGGCAATACTTAGGGCAGCACATGCATATGAGAAAGCTTCCGGCTTCAATAACATGAAGTCAGGATTGTAAGAGGTGAACTATGAATAAATACGAAACAGTAGTTGGGTTGGAAGTTCATTCAGAACTACACACTAATTCAAAAATATTCTGCGGATGCAAAAATGAGTTCGGCGGCGATACAAACACACATTGTTGTCCTGTATGCCTTGGGTTGCCTGGATCTTTGCCAGTACTAAATCATAAAGTTGTGGACTATGCCATAAAAGCTGGTTTGGCATTGAATTGTGAAATTGCGCATTTCAGTAAAATGGACAGAAAAAACTATTTTTATCCTGATTCGCCTAAAGCATATCAGATTTCACAGTTTGATCTCCCAGTGTGTAAAAATGGCTGGGTCGATATTGAAATTGGTGGAGAAACAAAGAGAATTAGAATTAATAGGATTCATATAGAAGAAGATGCGGGTAAACTTCTACATTCCGAGGATGGAGGAGATTATTCACTGGCAGATTATAATAGAACTGGGGTACCACTCATCGAGATCGTTTCAGAAGCTGATATGAGATCACCTGAAGAAGGTAGACTTTATATGGAAAAAGTAAAAAGCATTCTTGAATATATAGAAGTTTCAGATTGCAAAATGCAGGAGGGATCACTTCGATGTGATGCTAATATTTCATTGAGACCTTATGGTCAAGAGGAATTTGGCACTAAAGCAGAAGTAAAAAACATGAACTCCATGAAAGCGCTCCAAAAAGCTATGGAATATGAAGAAAAAAGACAAGCCGAAATACTTAATTCCGGAAAAGCAGTAATTCAAGAAACAAGGCGATGGGATGATGGGAAAGGAA
>CAYZED010000024.1:25264-26367 GCA_964477445.1 uncultured Clostridiaceae bacterium
AATAACTATTTCAATGCGCTCAAAAGAACTAGCGCATGATTACAGATATTTCCCGGAACCAGATTTGGTTCCAATAATTGTTGAACCAGAATGGATTGAAGCTGTCAGATTAACTTTGCCAGAGCTACCGGAAGCAAGAAAAAAACGTTTTGTATCTGAATTTGGTATCCCTGAGTATGATTCTTTAGTTTTAACTCTAACTAAGCCAATGGCTGACTTTTTTGAAGCTTGCGTAAAAGAATATCCTAATCCGAAAGCTGTAAGCAACTGGCTAATGGGAGACATTTCGAGAATAATCAATGAAAGTGAAATAGATATTAAGTCCATTCCTTTTACAGCACATCAGTTGGCATCAATGCTAACTTTGATTGAGAAAGGAATAATAAGCGGAAGCGCCGGGAAAACAGTTCTTGAGAAATTATTTGAAACAGGGAAAGACCCTGAAATACTTGTAAAAGAGCTTGGATTGGAACAAATAAGTGATGAATCCGCTATTACCTCAATTATTAGACAAGTTATCGAAGACAATCCGAAATCACTTGAAGATTTTAAAAATGGAAAAGATAAAGCAATTGGATTTTTTGTTGGTCAAACAATGAAAGCCTCAAAGGGAAAAGGAAATCCAGGAGTAATTAATAAGTTAATAAAAGAGATTTTAGAAGAGTATAGATAACATAGGGAGTACATTGAACAAAGCAAAAGTGGAACTTCCAAAAATGTTAATAGAAGCAATAAGGCTAAGAGCTTGGATATATATTTCGCGAAACTTTCATAATAAATTAACATTTTTTCAAAATGAGTTGTTTACATATTGAAAAAACAAAATATGAAGAGTATAGTTAAATTAGTTAGTTATTGACATGTAAACTTTATTAGTATGTAATCAATTTTGATTTACATAAATTTTACTGCAAGGGGATGAAATAATGAAGAGACGCACTTTAGCACTCACCATTGCACTTTTGATGCTACTAAGTATTGGGATTACAGGTTGCACCCCAAAAACTGGAGCAGGCGGTGCAGATTCACAGGAACTGACTATTAATCTTGCGGAGGAAACCAGCACACTTGATTGGCAGAGATCATCATCCAGTGGAGAAATT
>CAYZED010000024.1:26377-27626 GCA_964477445.1 uncultured Clostridiaceae bacterium
GGAAGGGCTCACTAGATCAGCCGGAAAAGGTAGTACTAAACCAGGTATTGCAGAAACTTGGGATGTATCAGCAGACGGATTGACATGGACATTCCACTTAAGAGACGCAAAATGGACAGATGGCAAACCAGTTACAGCAGAAAATTTTGCTTATGGTGCCTTCAGAGCTATCGACCCTGTAGTTCCAAAAGACTATGCATATTTCTTATTTGACATTGTTAATGCTGAAAATTATGCTGCAGGAAAAGCTACCAAAGAAGAAGTGGGAATAAAAGTAATAGACGAAAAAACCATTTCTTTCACACTTAATCAACCAGTTACTTATTTTGATTATTTAGTTTCTTTTAGTACATATGCGCCAGCCAGGGAAGATATTGTTACTAGAGATGGCGATAAATTAAATACAGAAGCGAATTTATTTGTTACCAATGGACCTTTTAAAGTAAAAAGTTGGACACATAGCGCAGAAATGGTTTTTGTTAAGAATGATAAATATTGGGATGCTGATTCTATAAAATTAACAAAGATTACCGGATTAATGATTAAAGATGACACTACAGAATTTAATATGTATCAATCTGGGGATCTTGACACTACTCAATTTGGTTTAACTACAGAAAGAAAAGATGCAGTTACTCAAGGAACAGTAAACCAATATGCAGATGGATCAGTTTGGTTCTTTGATTTTAATTGTACAGATCCTGTTTTTAAGAACAAAAACATTAGAAAAGCGTTTACATTGGGTGTTGATAGAGAGAGCTTCATAAAAAATGTAGCGAAGAGCCCTTGGACAGCTGCTACAGCTTATGTTCAACCAGATATTATTCCAGATGCTGACGGAACCACTCCTTTTAGAGATAAGAAGCCATCATATTTTAAAGATAATGATGTTGCTACGGCTAAAAAGCTTTTGGCACAAGGAATGAAGGAACTCGGGATTACGAAATTACCTCAGATTAAGTTAATGACTAATGATGCAGCTACTTCTCAAAC
Source organism: uncultured Clostridiaceae bacterium (assembly GCA_964477445.1). Taxonomy (GTDB): domain Bacteria; phylum Bacillota; class Clostridia; order Lutisporales; family Lutisporaceae; genus CAYZED01. The sequence continues at coordinate 27,371 of CAYZED010000024.1, forward strand.
TTATGCTCAGGCATTTATTGAAATGTGGAAACAAAACTTAGGTGTTGACGCAATTGTTGAACCAGTTCCATCAGCGCAGAGAATTGAAAGGCAACACGCTCATGACTTCATGATTTCATATGCAGGATGGGGACCTGACTATCCAGACCCAATGACAGACTTAGACTTATATGTTACTGGAGCTGGTAATAATGACCCAGCGTTTAGCAATGCTGAATATGACAGATTAATTAAAGCTGCTAAGTCAGAACCTGAT
>CAYZED010000024.1:27636-37843 GCA_964477445.1 uncultured Clostridiaceae bacterium
AAAGCAAAGAAATATGAAATGATGCACCAAGCCGAAGACATCCTTATGGAAGAAATGCCTATCGGACCTCTTTACTTCAGAAACAGAGATTATGCAGTCAGAGAATATGTTAAAGGTTTTAATAGAGATTCATTTGCTCCTGATCAGGATCCTATATATGCATGGATAGAAGGAAAAACAAAATAGTTAGTTAATCAATTTAGAGGTACCTGCGTACGTAGGTACCTCTTTGCATTAATAATCCGAAATTAAGGTGGTGCTAAAATGCTAAAGTATATATTAAATAGAATACTTACAGCGATAGTTACAATCTGGATTGTAACCAGTCTTGCTTGGGTTATGATTCAAGCAATTCCTGGTGATCCATTTACAAATGATAAGAGAGTTGTGCCAGAAATAAGAGCAGCAATGGAACGCTATTATGGACTTGATAAACCATTGGTTGTTCAATATGCTATTTACATGGGAAGAGTATTACACGGAAATTTAGGATATTCGTTCGTTTATAAGACTACAACAGTAAACACGATTATAGCGAGAAGCTTCAGATATTCAGCTGACTTAGGGGCAAGATCTATTGTTTTCGGTTTTGCTGTGGGCTTATTTTTAGGAATTCTTGCGGCGCTTAATCATAATAAGTTTTGGGATAGATTTTCAATTTTTATTGCGATAATTGGTGTTTCAATACCAGCTTTTGTTATATCGGCTATGCTACAATACTTCCTAGGTGTTAAATTAGGTATATTACCTGTCGCACTTTGGAGAGGTTTTGAATATACCATTATGCCAGTTTTTGCACTTTCTCTAGGTATGATAGCACAAGTAGCGAGATATATGAGGTCTCAAATGCTTGATGTTATAGGACAAGACTATATTAAGACTGCTAAGGCGAAAGGACTCACACAACTTTCTATAATTTGGAATCACGAAATAAGAAACGCTATTCTTCCTGTTATCACAATACTCGGACCTTGGATTGCGTTTATTATTACTGGAACTTTTGTTATAGAAAGCATTTTTGTAATTCCTGGGCTTGGACAATATTATGTTAATAGCATTAATTTGCAGGATTATACAGTTGTGGCTGGTCTAACAGCATTTGTTGGTTCAGTTTTAGTGTTAATGACGCTACTAGTGGATATTCTTTATGGCATCGTCGATCCTAGAATTAGGATTGATGGGTCTCACAAATAGAAAGGAGGGGCTTATATGGAATTTAAAAAAGACGATTTTGAGATAGTAGGAAAAGATTTAGGCAAAGCTCAACAAATTGTAAGACCCAGCCTAACTTATTGGCAGGATGCATGGAGACGGCTGAAAAAAAATCCGGCAGCGATTATAGCATTGATTATTTTAATACTGCTGATAATCATGTCGATAGTGGGACCTTCGATGATAAAATTCAATTACTCCGATCAAGATTTAACCATGACTACAGCCGCACCTGGTGTTGGAGGTCATTGGCTTGGAACAGATAATCTGGGAAGAGATATGTGGGCAAGATTATGGATAGGTGCAAGGATCTCACTATCTATTGGTATTATCGCAGCTTGTATTGAACTATTTGTGGGAGTAATTTATGGTGGTATTTCAGGTTTTGTTGGGGGAACGTTAGACAATATTCTTATGAGAATTGTTGATATTTTAATGGTTATACCAGAACTTGTTTTGGTAATTATTTTGGCTATGATATTTGGCAGGAGTTACGTGACATTAATCGCAGCAATTTCTGTTCTTCATTGGCTCCCGATGGCTCGTATTGTTAGAGGGCAGATTCTACAGGTCAAAGAACAGGAATTTGTCTTAGCGGCTAGAACACTCGGCGCAAATCCTTCAAGATTGATTTTTAGACATTTAATTCCTAATGTAATAGGACCGATAATTGTAAGAACAACTTTTTCAATTCCAGCAGCTATTTTCTTTGAAGCATTTTTAAGCTATATAGGACTTGGAATTCCACAACCTCTTGCTAGTTGGGGTTCGCTAGCAGCTTCGGGACAACAACAGCTTCAGTTTTATCCTCATTTGTTGTTTTGGCCGGCGCTTTCCATTAGTTTAGCTATGCTTTCGTTTAATATGCTAGGTGATGGTCTAAGAGATGCACTCGATCCGAGACTTAGAAAATAGAGGTGGAAAGATATGGATAACAAAAATATATTATTAGATATAAATGATCTTGAAGTATCATTCGATACATATGCTGGAGAGGTAAAGGCCGTTCGTGGAGTCAGTTTTTATCTAGAAAAAGGTGAAGCGATTGCTATAGTTGGAGAATCTGGGTGTGGGAAATCGGTCACTGCGCAGTCGATTATGAGACTTATACCAAGCCCGCCAAGCCGAGTTAAGTCAGGCACGGTAGTCTTTAATGGAAAAGATTTGCTCAAAATATCAGAAAAAGAGATGCAAACCATAAGAGGGTCTGAAATTGGAATGATTTTTCAAGATCCTATGACGTCCTTGAATCCAACGATGACGGTTGGAAATCAGATTTGTGAATCGCTCATTAAACATAGAAAGATTAGAAAACATGAAGCTTGGAAAGAAGCGCTTAATATGCTTAAATTAGTTAATATTCCTAATGCAGAAAAGAGAATGAAGCAATACCCTCACGAGTTCTCTGGGGGTATGAGACAAAGAGCTATGATAGCAATTGCCCTAGCTTGTAACCCTAAGCTTTTAATTGCCGATGAACCCACTACTGCATTGGATGTTACAATTCAGGCTCAAATTATCGATTTGATGAAAGATCTTCAAACGGAACTAAATACTGCAATAATCTTAATAACCCATGATCTGGGAGTAGTTGCAGATATGGCACAGAGGGTCATTATAATGTATGCAGGGAAAATTGTAGAATATGCTTCAATAGATGATATTTTTTACGCTCCTAAACACCCGTATACTTGGGGACTTTTAAAGTCTGTTCCTCGTTTGGATGCAGCCCAAAAGGGTGATTTGTTTCCGATAGAAGGAACTCCGCCGGATTTATTTGCTCCGCCTAAAGGCTGTGGTTTTGCGGCAAGATGCCAATGGTGCATGAAAATATGCAAAGAAAACCAACCTGAATACTTTGATGTCTCTGAAGGGCATAGAGTTGCGTGCTGGTTACTGCATCCCGATGCACCTACAGTAGACATGCCACTAATGGACGGGGGTGAGAAATAATGGATGAACGAAAAATTTTGATTGAAGTTAAAAATTTAAGCAAATTCTTTCATGTGGGTAATGGATTAACTCTGAAGGCCGTAGACAATCTCTCGTTTTTTATTAGAGAAGGAGAGACTTTGGGGTTAGTGGGTGAGTCAGGTTGTGGTAAATCAACTACAGGGAGAACCATTATAAGATTATATGAGCCTACCGAAGGAGATGTTATTTTCGAGGGAAAAAACGTATCGAAATTATCAAAGGCAGAACATAAAGAATTCACTAAAGATGCACAAATGATTTTTCAAGATCCATATGCTTCACTTAATCCAAGAATGACTGTTGGGGATATTGTTGGTGAAGGGTTAGATATTCACAAAATGATGACAGGTGAAAAAAGACAAGCAAGAATCTATGAATTGCTTGAGCTTGTGGGTTTAAATAGAGAACATGCAAGCAGATTCCCGCATGAATTTTCTGGAGGTCAAAGACAAAGAATAGGAATTGCGAGAGCGCTTTCTATAGAACCAAAGTTTATTGTTTGTGATGAACCAATTTCAGCCCTTGATGTTTCAATTCAAGCACAGGTGGTAAATTTACTAATAAAACTACAGAAAGAATTGGGACTAACATATTTGTTTATTGCACATGATCTTTCCATGGTTAAACACATTTCAGACAGAGTAGCAGTTATGTATTTAGGAACTATGGTGGAACTTGCATCATCGATAGAATTATATAAGACACCTATGCATCCATATACTCAGGCTCTTTTATCCGCAATTCCAATACCTGACCCTCAGGTAGAAAAACAACGAAAGAGAGTTTTGCTTGAAGGTGATGTGCCTTCTCCAATTAATCCGGCGCCAGGTTGTAGGTTTAAAGCGAGATGCAAATATGTAATGGATATTTGTCAAACGGATATGCCTGAGTTAAGGGAAGTAGAACCTGAACACTTTGTTGCATGCCACAATGTTAAGGATAGGTAAAGTATTACATATATCTATTATCGGCAAGGTTAATCAAAGACAATTTTGGTAAAAAATATTAATTATAGCCAAAGAAAAGCACTCATTCTGATATGCACCCTCTATAGTAGACGGTTAGAATAATAAAACTGTTTATTGTGAAGGAAGTGTATCAATGATCGGGTGCTTTTTATTTTTTTAAAAAAGGTGGTATAATGAGCAGAACAATTATTTAAAAATTTGCTTAATTAATATAGTCCGATTAGTTTCTATCGACGATTGTAATAAGTATAAATGCAAATAAGTATTAGTAATGGTAGGTGAAATAATGAAGGCAGGGAAATTAACGGTTGAACAACTAGAACGTCTGGTTTTTAAGAATATTAATATTAAGAATAAAGAAGTAATTCAAGGAGCCGCTATAGGAAAAGATTGTGCAGCTATCAATATTGGCGAGAATATATTAGTAATAACAAGTGACCCAATTACTGCAGCGGGAAGCGGAGCTGGCAAACTCGCAATTCATGTTAATTGCAATGACTTGGCTACGTCTGGTGCAAGACCATTAGCAATGATGATTACCCTCTTAGCACCAGTGGGCACTACAGAACGGGAAATCGAACGCATTTCCAGAGAAATGTCAGAAGAAGCTGATAAATTGGGAATTGATATTATTGGTGGGCACACGGAAATAACTACAGCAGTGAATAAAGTAGTAATATCAGTAACTGCGTTTGGAATCACAGGAACTAAAAATATTTTTAATAAAAAGAAAATCGGCGAAGGCGATAAAGTAATAATGACAAAAATAGCGGGACTTGAAGGTACAGCTATAATAGCAGCAGAAAGAGAAGCTGAATTGCTTTCGATTTTAGAACAATCTGAAATAGAGGAATCAAAAAAATACTCTGATAGTCTTAGTGTCATCAAAGAAGGAGAAATTGGGATTAATAACGGTGCAATAGAAATGCATGATGTCACAGAAGGTGGAGTACTTGGTGCTATTTGGGAAATCGCATATGGTGCTGGTTCCGGAGTTGATGTTTATATTGACGAGATTTCGGTTAGTCTTTTAACAAAAAAAATATGTGATTTTTATGATATTAATCCACTAAGACTTATTTCAAGTGGTACAATGCTATTAGTTACAAAAAATGCAGAAAATCTTTTGAAGAGTTTAAATGCTGAAGGAATACAAGCTGCTGTCATTGGAACGATAAAAAAAGAGGGTTATCGAATAATAAATAATTCTGGTGAAATTTCAGAATTGATGGCCCCGGAGGCAGATGAAATATTCAAAGTTATTTGTTAATCAGCTACTATATTATATATTAGTAGAGGGGTATGGAATGGAAAGAATGGAAAAAATGGAAAGAATGAAAAGAATGAGAAGGATTGCGGTTAGTATCATTTTAGTAATTGTTATGATATTAACTCCTGTTATTAATGCCGAAGCAATGAAACCTGTTTATGGTGTTTACTTTAATGGTGATAAGGTAGGGCTTAGCGGCCTAAATATAAACGTTAATGGAAATAATTACATCTGGATTAAAGGCTTGGTATCTTCAGCTGGGTTAAAGACAAACTGGAATAGTACAACGAATATGTTGCAGATAGTTAATGGAACTAAAACTATTAAAATAACAAAAGATAGTAAAAAAATCACTGTTAATGGGGCTTCGTATTATTTGAATACGGAGGCTTTACTAATAGAAGGTAAACTATATGTACCTTTTGGGTTTTTTACAAAGAATACTTCGTTTATAATAGATACATCAATAACGGATATAAAAATTAGATCGTTAGAAAGAATAACTCCCATTCAAACGATAAAAGCAACGCCAACACCAACCGTTAAGGCAACGCCAACTATAAAACCGACACCAACCATTAAGGCAACACCAACTATAAAACCGACACCAACCATTAAGGCAACACCAACTATAACGCCGACACCAACCATTAAGGCAACGCCAACTATAAAGGCAACGCCAACCATTAAACCAAGTCCTACTTCAAATATTACTACGAGCCCGACAGGAACACTGACACCAAATCCTACTACTACGCCTACTGCTACACCTACGGGAATACCTACGACTTCACCTACAACTACGCCTGCTAGTAGCCCTACAATAAGCCCTACTCCAACGACTGACGCTAGTCCCTACATTGGCATTACTAATGTAGGAATATCAGTTGAAAATGGTTTTTTCTACGTTACAATAAATGGAAATAAAAAATTAAAATTAAAAAACTATAAAGCTACTTCTCCGAATGCTTATGTTTTTGATATTAGTGGAGCTGTTTTGATGATACCGGAACAAACAATAAGTGTTTATAATAATTTTTGCACAGCTGTTCAATATTTTAATGCTACGAATAATAAAAATACAGTAAGAGTAAAAGTTATTGTAACAAAAGAAGTTAGCTTTGAAGTATTATACACGGAAGATAATCTAGCTGCCAGGATTGGATTTTATTCAAAATTAGATGATTTAAAGGCAGTAAAAAAAGGTGTTGTTGAGACGATAACTTTTCCAGGAGTTAAATATGATGATTGGAAGATAACTTATGATAAACAGATAAATAGACTATCAGTTACATCGGATATGGTTATGTTCACGGGCAAATTAGAACAATTTGTGTCAAAGAACTCAAAACAGGTTAGGATATATAGACCTGCAGATGGAAAAATAACAGTCGAAATGGATTTAAATGACGGAGTTTTCTATCAAACTAAGAATGTAAAAGGAGAACTTTCTATAGATTTTTCTATTTTACCATTTAATTTTTTTAATTATGATAAATATGGGACTATTGGCATTGTAGAACTAAACTATGGGAGAATTACCAATCCAGTAATTTCATTTGATAAGAGCGGAGGATTTTATAATATAACTGCTAGTGGAGATTATGAAAATATTGAAGGTATTTACTATCTAAATGACAATTTAATAAACTACTATCAAGTAAGTACAAATATAGTAAATGACGAAAAATTTATCGTTATTTCATTTAAAATTAAACAATCTGTTGAGCCGAAACTTTTACCTGGGAATACAGGTATTTACAAAATAAAATTTCAGAAAAAGGCAATATATACGGATCAACTAACAATTGCAATTGATGCAGGCCACGGTGGATCAGACCCAGGAGCATCTGGAGTATTAAATGGAGCAACAATACCAGAGAAAAAAGTCAACTTGGACGTAGCATTAAGACTCGATAGAATACTCAGAGAAATGGGATTCAATACAGTTTTAACAAGGAAAGATGATACGTTTATTCCACTAGCAGACAGATATAATATATCAAACACAGCTAATGCAGATTTCTTTATTAGTATTCATCACAATGCGTCTGTTTCTTCTTCAGCAAATGGGTTGATGACACTTTATAAACTCAATGATATTTCCGAGACAAAACCAGTTACTAATAAAATTATTGCAATGCTCTTTCAAACAAATTTGAAATCAATTCTTTTAAGAAAAGATATGGGGTTGTCAGAAAGGCCTGAGCTAGCTGTATTAAGAGGGACAACAATGCCCGCAGTTCTTGTTGAATTAGGATTCCTTTCAAATAAAAATGATATAAATGAAATAAACAAATATACTTATCGTGAAAAATCGGCTAGGGGTTTAGCAATTTCAATAATTCAATACTTCAATAATTATCAAGAATGCTCGTTGAAAATTGACGCTGATGCAATTGTGAAAAAGACTATGGTAAAGGTTCAATGGCAGAAGTATCAAGACGTTATTGTTCCATCACCAAATTATATTTCGCCTACGCCTATTATTGTACCAACTGTTACACCTTCAGATACGCCAACCATAGCGCCCTCAGGATCGTCAAATGTTACAGTTACACCAGTGCCAACAATAACCATAACACCTGATACGACAGCGTCAGCCACGCCTTCACCGTAAAATAACAAACAGAAAGTAATATGTACAAAACAACATTAACAAAATAACAAACGCAAAGAAATATGAACAAAATAACAAACACAGGAGATTTACAAATGAATAGAATCGATGAAAGAAAAAATAATGAAATAAGACCAGTTAAGATGACTTTGGGGTTCACTAAGCATGCTGAAGGGTCAGTATTGATAGAAATGGGAGATACTAAAGTCATATGCACAGCCTCAGTTGAGGAAAAAGTACCATCCTTTTTAAAGGGCTCAGGTAAGGGCTGGGTGACTGGAGAATATGGGATGCTTCCTAGATCAACTGAAACAAGAAAAGCACGTGATAGCGCTAAGGGAAAGGCTGATGGAAGAACTATAGAAATTCAGAGGCTTATAGGTAGGGCACTTAGATCTATTGTTGATCTTGAGAAGTTAGGAGAAATATCAATATATATTGATTGTGATGTTATCCAAGCTGACGGAGGTACGCGGACAGCATCGATTACTGGGTCTTTTGTGGCATTGTATGAGGCTTTAAGAAAACTTAAAGAAAATGGAAAGATTGATACGATCCCATTAAAGTCATTTTTAGCGGCGGTCAGTGTTGGATTAGTTGAAGGTGAGGTTCTCTTAGATTTGAATTACCCAGAAGATTCAAATTGCCAAGTAGATATGAATATTGTTATGACTGAAGAAGGTGAACTTGTCGAAATTCAGGGCACTGGAGAAGAAAACCCTTTTTCTAGAGAACAAATGAATGACATGCTCAATCTTGCTGAAAAAGGCATAAAAGAATTGATTTCATATCAGAAACAAATTTTAAAGGTATAGATCTATTATTGAAATATATGAGGGTATTTGGATGAAGCTTCTAATTGGGACAAATAATCAAAAGAAATTAAAAGAAATGAAGACAATTTTGACTGATATTAATATTGAACTTCTTACTTTAGAGGATGTAAATATATTAACCGATGTTGAAGAGCACGGACTAACTTTTTCGGAAAACGCACTACTGAAGGCCAAAGAATACTATAAATTATCAAAACTGCCTACTATTGCTGATGATTCTGGATTAGTAGTCGAATCGCTCGAAGGAGCGCCAGGAGTTTTTTCTGCTAGATATTCAGGAGTGGAAGGTGAGCTAAAAGATAATGCTAATATTGATAAATTACTTTTTGAACTCGACAAAAGAGAGAGAGCTGGAAATATAGATAGATCAGCTTATTTCGCTTGTTCAATTGCTTTGATAGATGAGAATTCAAATGAATATGTTGTAGAAGGCAAAGTACATGGTAGAATATCAAAAGTAAGAAAGGGCGAAAACGGATTTGGTTATGATCCCGTTTTTATTCTAGATGGATATGATGGATTGTCAATGGCTGAGATTGATACTGAAATAAAAAATCAAATTTCTCACCGTGCTATAGCTTTAACAAAGATAAAGGAAGTACTTAAAAAGTACAAAAAAAGTACTTGAACGACACAACTATTTATGATATTATATGAAGGCACCAGGGAGCTAAAGCCCTTCAGCGACTGTAAAAAGCTTACCTGAGAAAAAGGTGAAAAACGTATTGACATGATTGGTGCTAGCTGATATAATCTATAACTGTTGATACAAAATGTGCGGGTGTAGTTCAATGGTAGAACTTCAGCCTTCCAAGCTGATCGCGAGGGTTCGATTCCCTCTACCCGCTCCATATTTATGCGCCTGTAGCTCAGTTGGATAGAGCAACGGACTTCTAATCCGTGTGCCGGGGGTTCGACTCCCTCCAGGCGCACCATTTATTTTTATGGTGGGTATAGCTCAGTTGGTTAGAGCGCCAGATTGTGGCTCTGGAGGCCACCGGTTCGAATCCGGTTATCCACCCCATTTTATCGTTGGGGTGTCGCCAAGCGGTAAGGCACCAGACTTTGACTCTGGTATTCGTTGGTTCGAATCCAGCCTCCCCAACCATTACGATAAAAAAATTCGCGGGAATGGCGAAATTGGCAGACGCGCTGGATTTAGGTTCCAGTGTCGAAAGACGTGTGGGTTCGAGTCCCTTTTCCCGCACCATTTAAATTATAATTAAATATAGCTTAAAAATTAAGAAGCAAAAAAAGCAAGAGGCAGAACATGCGGGTGTAACTCAGTGGTAGAGTGTCACCTTGCCAAGGTGAAAGTCGCGAGTTC
>CAYZED010000025.1:0-23860 GCA_964477445.1 uncultured Clostridiaceae bacterium
ACGTGTGGCTTGTTTCTTTCAAATTTTTGTTTTGCCATTTGAAATATTCCTCCTTGCTATTTTTAAAATTTGTTATTTATTTCTTAACTGCAGATCTACATTTAAATCTCGTAACTTCTCCAGTCAATATTTCGAGTGTATCATTTTGGAGCCCTCGACCAGACTCGAACTGGCGACCTCTACCTTACCAAGGTAACGCTCTACCGCCTGAGCTACAAGGGCGATAATTATCTCACACCGGTATTATATAGTTGCAACAGTCTTTTGTCAATATTTTAGGTTGTTTCTTCGTTGAATTCTTAAAGAATTTTCTTAATACTTTTTAAAACTTATCCGATTCTTCTTTCATCATCATCATCATTATCATTCTCATGATTTTCAATAACTACTTTTTCAAGTTTTTTCTTCACCCTTTGAAGTGCATTGTCGACAGATTTATGATGTTTCTCTAAAAAAACAGCGATATCTTGATACGATTTCCCTTCGAGATATAAAAGCAAAACTTTCATTTCGAAACTACTTAGTACATCTTCCATCTTCATTTCAATATTTAGTATTTGTTCATTATTTATAAACAATTCTTCTGGATCAGTAATCTTATTAGAAGTTAATGTCTCAACAAGCATTCTTTCAGAATCATCATCAAAAACAGGTTTACTAAGTGAAACATAAGAATTTAGTGGTTGATGCTTCTGCCTTGTAGCAGTTTTTATCGCTGTTATTATTTGTCTAGTAATACATAACTCTGCAAATGCTCTAAACGAAGAGAGTCTATCGCTCTTAAAGTCTCTAACCGCTTTAAACAACCCTATCATACCTTCTTGAACAATATCATCTCTATCAGCACCTATTAAAAAATACGCCTTCGCTTTAGTTCTAACAAAATTTTTATACTTATCAACAATGAAATCCATTGCTGGTCTGTTCCCATTTTTAGCCAAACCGACAATAACATCATCCGTTAATGTTTGAAAATCTCTAACATTGCTCTGATTTGTTACTAATTCTTCGTTTTGCATAAAACCGCCTCCATTTATAATGAGCTATCAACAGTATCATCAGCGACTTTTCTAAAAAGTTAACACTTTAACAAATCTATTTCAATTTTTTTGCTCTTTGTCTTACTATTTCATAGGTGAGAACTGCAGCTGAAACACCAGCGTTCAATGAACCTATTTTCCCTTTCATAGGGATACTAACTAAAAAATCACATTTTTCGCTAATAAGATGTCCAAGTCCTTCGCCTTCATTACCAATGACTATCGCCATCGGACCTGTTAAGTCTTTATCAAAACATCCTTCACCCTTCATATCAGCTCCAATTACCCATACATTTTCCTTCTTAAGCGTATCAACTACTCTCGCTAAATTTGTAGCTTTAATTATAGGCATATACTCAACAGCGCCTGCCGATACCTTAGCCACTACTGGTGTAATACCAGCTGATCTTCGCTTAGGTATAACTATGCCATGAACACCCGCTGCTTCAGCAGTTCTAATGATTGACCCTAGATTATTACTATCTGTGATTTCATCAAGGATTATAATAAAAGGATCTTCTCCTTTTTCTCTAGCTATTTCAAGCACTTCAGCAATTTCATAATATTTATACAAAGCAGCTGATGCAATGACTCCCTGATGGCTTCGAGTAGTGCTAATCGCGTCAAGCTTGCTCTTTTCAACTTCTTTTATTAGAATGTTATTGTCTCGTGCAATAGCAATTATCTGTCTTATGCTTCCTTCTGTTTCGCCTTTTTGGACAAAAAGTTTATCTATCTCTCTACCAGATTTCAACGCTTCTAATACTGGGTTTCTTCCTTCAATGAGATTAAAATTATCGACTTCATCGAATTCTAAATAATCTGACATTTTCTTATTTTCATTTTCATATCTGCCTGTTGATTTTAAATTTCTATCTTCAGAAAACCTAGGAGCCGGTCTTTCATATCTGCCTTCTGCTGGCTTGGAATATCTGCCTTCCGCTGGCTTAGCATACTTGCCTTCCGCTGGTTTAGCATATCTGCCTTCCGCTGGCTTAGCATACTTGCCTTCCGCTGGCTTTCCGTATTTATTATCTGGTGTGCTCTTAGCATACCCCGTAGGTTTGTTGTTTCTAGTATCGGCTTTTTTCGCCTTGTTATATCCGTTATTCGATTGTTCTCTCATGTATTTCTCCGTTTCTGGGCAATGCCCACCACAATTAGTTATAATATAGTTTTACTTATTCCTATTCTTTATACAAAAATATTATATTATCTATTTTTTATTCTCTCGAAGTGACAAAATGTTTTCAAAAATTATATTCAATCTGTCGAATCTGCCTTTTAAATACAAATATCCGATTAAAGACTCAAATCCAGTGGCATTCCTATAATCCATAAGTTCAGCATTTTTAGGTACTGTGCCAGATTTTGCGTTTCTACCACGCCTCACAATATCTTCTTCTTCTTCATCAAGTAGTTCTCTAATCGACTCCAAAAATTCAGCTTGAGCCGCTGCTTTAACAAAAGATACTGACTCTTTATGAAATTGTTTAGGTTGCCAGATGCCTCTGCTTATAATATTGTTTCTTACAAAAACTTCATATACCGCATCCCCCATATATGCTAGTACCAAAGGGTTCAGCATTTCAATATCTTTTAAAGACAATTTCTCTTTTATTGAATTAGGTAAAAAGCTATCTCTACAGAAATCATTTTCCAAGCAGTTTCCTCCATGTCGTCAAAATTCAAACAAAAATAAACCTATTTTTGCGCATAGGTAAATTACATTATATCATTTGAATAAAGCTAGTGCAAATACTGATTTCACTTTATTTTTTCAACTAACCTTTTATTTTTTTCGTTTTTTTAACTTACCAATTATAAAATTAACAGTTGATGGTATAATTGAAATAGTTACCAACGCTAATATAATAAAAACAAAATTTGTTCTTACAAAAGGTAAATTCCCGAAGAAATATCCGCCAAGAACATATAAAAGCGCCCAAATACTACCCCCAATAGTGTTAAAGAACATGAATTTCGAAAAATTCATTTGGCCTATTCCAGCTACAAAAGGGGTAAACGTTCTTACAATTGGATAAAATCTTGAAATCGCAACCGCTATAGCACCGTGTTTTTCATAGAAATCATGCGTTTTATGAATATAGTCTTTTTTAATTATTAGTGCAAAAATTCTAAATTTGGGTTCATCGAAAATTCTGTGCCCTATTGCTCTTCCGATTAAATAATTTGACATATTTCCTAATATTGCGGCAATTATCATTAATGGCACGACTAAGAATATATTCAAATCACCTTCTATACAAATTGCACCTGTAACAAAAAGCAAAGATTCGCCAGGAAGAAATGGTGTAATTACTAAGCCTGTTTCAGAAAAAATAATCATAAAAATAATCACATACGACCAAGCTCCAAAGAATACTATGAGCTCAGACGCATGTGAATCCATATGCACAATAAATTCAAAAATTTGTGTAAATATACTCATTGATTCTCCTTAAGGTCATAATATTGAGTCATTTTTATTATTTGCTTTTTTATTGAAACAACGAGACTTTGAGGTCCTATAACTTCTGCATTTGAGCCAAAACTCATGACCCATTTTTCGATTTCTTTAGAGTAATGTGCTTTTCTAAAAAATAGTAATTTGCCGTTCTTCTCTTCAATTAATCTATCTGCTTTTTCATGTTCATACTCTCTTACAAATTTAGCAGCATCTCCAGAAAATCTAATTACTATCTCCTGAACATCATCACCATTTAATTTATCAAATTTCCCTTTTTTATATTCTTCATAAAACTCTTCCGGTCTTGTGAATGTATTATTTAGTGTTTCAATTTTTAGTATTCTTGACAATCTAAAACTTCTTATGGACTTCCTTAAATGACAGTAACCAACAACTTTCCATCGACCTTCTGAAATCTCCATAAAATAAGGATCAACTTTTCTCTCAGCTATCTCGTCACTACTAAATGAATTATATTCTATTTCTATCGTTTTTTCATCAGCAATAGCGTCTTTAATTTTAGACATTAACTCCTGGTCTAAATCTTTTTCAGGATGAATACCAAACACTTCAACTTTTAAAGTATTCTTTAAAGAGTTAATATAAGGTTTCGCAATGCCTGGAGTTTTCAATACTATTGAATCAAGTATTCTAAAAGCATTGTCTCCAAGCTCAGTTCCTAAATAAGGTTTCAGTATTTCTCTTGCAAAATAGAGTGAAAAAAGCTCCTGATAACTCATGCTGATATTTTCAACAAAGTATTTATCTGCCGTATAAGTCTCTTTGCCTTCTCTTTCGTCAGTTTTGACATAAAAATTAGTTGAAATAGTTAACATGTCGCGCTCCACGGTCTTTACACTTACATCAATGCCATTCTTTCTTAAAGCCATTCGAATTTCATCAACAGTAAAACTTCTTTTATTCGATGACATTATCTGAAGTATAATAAGTTGTCTCTCAACTTGGCTGTTATCAGACACTATATCCCCTCCATTTTAATAACTGTACTCTAAATAAACACTAGCTCTTATTTCAATTGAACCACTACTAACAGGAGCTCCCCCGTCTTTCATGGCCTGTCCATAATAAATAGGACCTGAAATAGAGACGCTATTTTCACGAACAAGAACAGGTGTAATTTTTTTATAGCCAAGTTCTCCAGCCATAATTAATGCTTTACCTTTAGCATTTCTTACTGCCAACTTTAGAGCTTCTTGATAATACTTAGTATTATCACTCATTTTAAATTCAATATTGTTTATAACATTTGATTCTTGTAATAATGAGGCTTCTATCACTAATCCTAAATCGTCAAGCTTTCGAACATTAATACTAAGAATATTATTAATGATATAACCTGTTTGAATAGAGCTATTATCCTTATATTCATAGTATGGTCCTACATTAAATGATGTTGTTTTCATATCCTTATCTGCTATTCCCAATTTCTTTAGCTCAGAAAAAATTGCATTCATTTTCGCTTTGTTATCGGCATAAGCTAACTTAAGCTCTTTGTTTATGGACTGTACTCCAATGGTTATAACTGCCATGTCAGGGATTACAGATACTATGGCTTCACCGTTAACTGAAAGTATCCTTTTTGATGCAACGGCTGCAGTGGCCTGAATCGGGGTAGCAATAATTGAAAAAACTAAGGCTGTGCTTACCAGTAACGCTAAAAAATTCTTGATATTAATGTGTTTCATCTTTTCTTCCTCCAATAAGTTTTATAAAATTATGAACCATATTCTGACTCATATTGTTTTTGACGGAAGTAAACTGATTTTGTTCCAAAGAATTCTTATGCCCTTCTCCATTTAACACCTTGGGGAGTATCCTCTAAAATTATTCCCTTAGATTTCAAGTTGTCTCTTATTTCATCAGACAAAGCCCAGTTTTTTTCAATCCTAGCCTGTTTTCTATCCTCAATCAACTTTTCAATCTCTTCGTCTATTGCGTCTTCTTTTCTACCTAATAACCCTAGAATATTTGTTAATTCAAGTAGTAAATCGGTTGCTTTATTTATTAATAACATCTTAGATTCAACATTTAAATGTGAATTAATATCTCTTACCAATTCATATATTGCTGCTAAGGCATCCGCAGTATTTAAATCATCATCCATTGATTCCATAAATTTTTGTTTATGTTTAGCAAAACTACTAATTATCAATTCATCTTTTTTATCTAAATCTCCATTTGGTGCATTCTGAAGTAAAAACTCAAGATTTTTCTTAGCTGTATATAATCTTTCTAGCCCTGATTTCGCAGACTCAATTAGCTCTTTACTAAAATTAATCGGGCTTCTATAGTGACAGGCTAGCATAAATATTCTCAAAATCTCAAGATCAAACTGCACTGCAATATCTCTTACAGTAAAAAAATTATCTAAAGACTTCGACATTTTCTCATTATCTATATTTAAAAACCCGTTATGTAACCAAAAACGAGCAAATGTTTTACCAGTGGCTCCTTCACTTTGAGCAATTTCATTAGTATGATGTGGGAACATCAAATCTTGTCCCCCGGAATGAATATCTATCGTCTCTCCTAGATATTTCATTGACATAGCAGAACATTCAATATGCCATCCTGGTCTACCAAATCCCCAAGGACTTTCCCACGATGGTTCTCCTGGCTTTTTTGCTTTCCAAAGTACAAAATCCATAGGACTCTTTTTCACATCATCAATGTCAACTCGCGCACCAGCTTCTAAATCATCAAGATTTTGACGGGTAAGATTTCCATACTGACTAAATGCCTTAGTATTAAAATATACAGTGCCATCAATATCATATGTCAACCCATTATCTTCTAACTTTTTTACGATTCCGATTATTTCATCAATATGATCCGTTACTCTTGGATGAAAATCTGCTCTCCGAACTCCAAGTGCATCAGCATCTTTAAAGTATTCTGCAATATATTTATCCGCATATTCTCTTTCTGATACGCCTTCTTTAGCTGCAGCTTTAATAATTTTGTCATCAACATCCGTAAAATTCTGAACAAACGTTACCTTGAAGCCAATAAACTCTAGATATCTTCTCAATATATCAAAAATAATAAAATTTCTCGCATTTCCAATATGAAAATAATTATAAACTGTTGGCCCACAGTTGTACATTTTCACTTCTCCAGGTGTTAATGGTGTAAATTCTTCTTTTTTACGACTCAATGTGTTAAATAATCTCATTACTATTCCTCATCAATTTCTTTTAAAGTTTTTTTAAAGATTCTAATTTTAAAAATTTCTAAATTAAAATTCAAACCCAACGCTACTCTCTTCCAGACTAGAAAGCATTTGTATTGAAGCTTCATATGACATTTCCAGAGTGCCACTTGAAGCTTCCATCACTTCAACGATTCCCTCATTTGAGCGTTTGCCACAGACAATTCGTATTGGTACACCCAGCGCTTCAGCATCGTTAAATTTGATTCCAATACGCTCATCTCTATCATCAATTAAGGGTTCTAGCCCCACTTTTTTCAATTCTCCAGATATTTTCAGCGCCAAATCCAATTGAACATCATCTTTTATGTTTGCAATTATAATTACACAATCAAAAGGGGCAATTTCTTGCAAAAAAATTGGATTTTTCCCATTATCACATGCCTCAGCGAGTAATCCGCCAATTGCGGTTATATCAATACTGCACAAAGCACCTTCTAAAGCCATTTTTTTTCCTTCATCATCTGTATAAAAGTGTCCATTTTTTTCAAACCACCCAGAACCAATATATTCTACTGTACCTACTAGAAATCCTTTTTCTTCTCCAAATCTTCCTCCACAATGACAAACGTCTTCAACATTTGCGCAACGAATATCTGCCGTTATTTCAGGTTGAAAATCTCTACATGGCGTTACATTCGCAAAATGATAATCAGTATCATTAGCTCCAGTAATAAAACTAGACATTTCCATTATTTCATGGTCAGCTACTATAGTAATTTCAAGACCAACTGGTCCTGCAAATCCAATATCTGCACCGGTTATTTGTATTACTTCTTTTTCAGTAGCAAGTCTAATTTTGTCTGTTGACATTGCGCGGCTAAGTTTTTGAATACTAATCTCTCTGTCTCCTCTAATAAGCGCAGCTACTGGTTTTTCATCTATGACATATATCATTGTTTTTACAAACTCAGATGAGTTGGCAGAGAAAAACTTGACTAATTCATTTATCGTTGAAACACCTGGTGTCTTAACCATTCTTAGAATACCTTTGCTTTTTTCTCTAAGTTCACAGCTAGGATATAATCCTCTTGGTATAGCTGTTTCACGGTCAAATGCCATTCCACATTCTTTACATTCAAAAAATTCATATGAACCATTTTCATCTTTTACATATATCGTTTGATCTGAAATTTGTAACATATTAATAGAGCTCCTGCTAGCCATACCTGCCTTAAGACCGAGCATCATTAACCTTTGGAGTAATGCTTCGTCAAGACCTACACACGCATCCACAAAGCCCCTAGTACCTAATAATATTCCACCCATCATTTCACTTCTTGAGGATTCAGCTAAACCATACCTTGGCCGTCTATCAAAATTCTTTGTGTACCTCGAATAGAATATTTGAGGTAAAATTTTATAACTGTTTAAATCACCCAATATTGCTTTCATCAAAGTCTCTGGTTCATATCTTCCCGTTTCGATACCTGATTTTCTCACCAAAGGTTCTTTCATATAATCAAAAATTCTATCAAAATATCGCTTTCCCACTGGCAAAACAACATACTGACCTGATTCAGCTTTTCTTACAAAGCCACCTCTAGCAAGTATTTGGTAGTTTCTTGCTTCACTTTCAGCAAATGTATTCTTAATAGTTGGTATAAAATATCTTGAATAAAGCATTTCTTCACCTCTTATAAATCGTTATCCGCTTTGTACTTAATTTTCAACTATATCATATTTCGTTCAAAAGAGCCACTGCCTGTGCACTAATACCTTCTAACCTACCTTCAAATCCAAGCGTCTCTGTAGTTGTAGCTTTAATATTAATCTGATCTATTCCTATATTTAGAACTGCTGATAGTTGTTTTTTCATTTCTTCAATATGTGGAGATAATTTTGGTTTTTCAGCAACTATTATACTATCAATATTTCCAATCTTAAAACCTCTTTTTTTGATAATTTCATTGACTCTTGACAACAAAATTTTGCTTGAGATATCTTTAAGATTATTATCTTCTGGTGGAAAATGAACTCCGATATCTCTTTCTCCACACGCACCTAGTAAAGCATCCATAATAGCGTGTATTAAAACATCTGCATCTGAATGACCTAACAATCCTTTTTCAAACGGTATATCAACTCCACCTATTATCAATTTTCTATTTTCTACTAATCTGTGCACATCATATCCAATACCAATTCTCATATCTTACCTCTTTAAACAACTAATTGTTATTTTTTACTCTTAATAATAGCTTCAGCAATTATAATATCTTCTGGAGTAGTTATCTTAATATTTTCGTAACTTCCATTTACTATTTTAACAACTATTCCGCATCTTTCAACTAGCGAGCTGTCATCGGTTCCATAAAAACCATCATCCTCCGCTTTCTTCAAAGAACTTAACAATATCCCATAACTAAATCCTTGAGGAGTTTGAATATGCCAAAGATTTTCTCTCGCAAGGGTTTCCATTACTACCGATTGGTCGGTCGCGCTCTTAATCGTATCTTTTACTCTAACACCTACCGTAGCCGCGTTATATTTCTTTAGCGTCTTAAGTACATCGTCAATCTCTTTTTCTGACACAAGCGCTCTTGCACCATCGTGTATAAGAATCAAATCATTTTCGTCGATTTCTCCAAAACAATTATTTAGTTCTGTGACAGCATTTATAACAGAATCTTGTCGCTCTTTCCCGCCATATACCAGATGAATATTTTTATCTGGTATTTCAATTTCATTGATTATCTTTTCAACTTCTTTTTTTTCTTTTTCAGCCACAACAACAATTATCCCATCAAAAAGTCCTATATCATAAAACTTCTTTATTGAGTAATATAACACAGGTTTCTTATCAATATTTAAAAGTACTTTGTTTTTCTCCGAACCCATTCGGTTACCTTTTCCGGCGGCTAGTATAATCGCATAATTCATATTACACCTACATTATTAAACAAGTGTCTTAAGCTTTGCAAATATCATTCTGCCAGCTGAAGTTTGAAGGACTGATGTGACAATAACATTGGCATTCTCTCCTATAATTTTTCGAGCGCCTTCAACTACTATCATCGTTCCATCATCAAAATATCCAACACCTTGAGTATTCTCTTTTCCTTCTTTGACTATCTGCACCCACATCTCTTCTCCTGGAATAATCACGATTTTAACAGCATTTGCAAGTTCATTTATATTCAACACTGGCACTCTTTGAAATTCAGCTACTTTATTTAGATTGTAGTCATTCGTGACTACTTTCCCGCTTAGAACTTGAGCTAGTCGAATAAGCTTGGTATCTACTTCTGATATATCATCGAAATCCTGATTAACTATTTGTACAGATATTAAAGATTCATTTTGGATTCTATTTAAAACATCCAAACCTCTGCGCCCTCTATTTCTTTTTAACGAATCTGAACTATCAGAAATATGTCTTAGTTCATCAAGTACAAATGTAGGAATAATGAGTGGCCCTTCCACAAAGCCCGTTTTCACTATATCCGCTATCCTACCATCAATTATTACTGATGTATCTAATATTTTAGGTTGAGAAAATGTATTTGAATTATTTTTTACGCTAGCTTCAAAAAAATCGTCTGCGTTATCTGAAAAATCAATTTCAGGCACTTCCTTATTCCCAGAACTTATTTTACTATTCTTAACTTTCGTTCCCGGGAATACGCGTTCTTTTTTTTCTGTTTTTTTAGTAATAAGATTAAAAAAATCATCTCTTCTTTTTATTGATATACTCATTCCTATATATCCAAATACAATATATACTACTATCGAAAGTATTGTATTCACGCCCGCAAATGGTATAAAAGAGATTGGATAACTTACCAAATAAGAAACGATAAATCCAAATATTAGACCTACACTCCCAGCAATTAGTTCTGAAGCAGATCGTGATTGTAGAATTCTTTCGAATCTCATAGTTGATTTAGTTCCTATTTTTATGAGCCAAGAAAAAATAAAATAAAAAATAAGTGCAGTAAAAATTCCGCTCATAGTATAGAAAATAAAAATATTTATACCTGACAGTGAATAACCAAAAATACTATTATGTAAAACTGTTTTATTGAAAAGTATCGATAGCTCAGTCCCTAAAAATCCACCAATTATTGTGAATAGTCCAATTAATATTTTTTTTAACACTTTTACACCTCCTTAATTTTTTTCTAATGCAAATCTTTATCATTATAACAAAATTTGTAATGAGTTTAAAGTTAATTTTCATTATTTAGTTTTGTCGTTTTGTTTACTTTTGTTTGACAGTCATTATTCATAATTCTATAATAGAATTAATGGATTAAGTTATTGTTACTTTTTCGAGTATACAGATTGTGAAAACAGGAGGAATATATGAACGACTTGCTATGTGATCAGTTTCAAGATAATGTTGATGAAGTTCTTACAAGACATAAGAGTGTATTAGATATTATGACCAAATTACAGGAAGCCGACGCGCGTGTTAACCGAGCTATTACTAAAGCGGTAACAAGATGTGGTTGCATTGAAATTCACGCAGTTAAACAAAATCTTAACGAAGAAGAATCAATGGATGAATACAGGAAACACATGGAAACTCATATGAAAGGTAAATTGTGTGCCAGTTGCCGCGAAATAGTAGAAAAAGAGCTCGGTACTAATATGTTTTATATAGCAGCTTTATGCAATGCCATGGATATAAGCCTTTATGATGTAATGCTAAAAGAATATAAAAAAATCGAAACTCTTGGTGTATATAATATGTATTAGTTATTGGTATATATTTACATCATTAAAAAGTTAGTATCTTAAAGGGTGTTAGAAAACTTTCTAAACCCTTTAATTATATTTTTTGACTAAGAAAATTATTTTTCGAATGCCGCTCTCATTGCCTCCTGTAAATCGGCAACCCCAATCAATTCCATACCATCAAAGCCTTTTAACCCCTTAATATTTCCTTTAGGAAGTATGCATCTACGAAAGCCCATTCTATATGCCTCATTTACTCTATTCTCCACAAATCCAACACTTCTTATTTCTCCAGCCAAACCAATTTCTCCGATTATCATTGTATCTTCTGAAACAGCTTTTTCTCTATGACTCGATGCCAAGGCCAATGCAACTCCTAAATCAGATGCTGGCTCATTTACTTTTATACCGCCAACGGCATTCACAAAAGAATCATACCCCGATAATTGTAACCCTGCTCTTTTTTCTAGCACTGCCATTAGCATAGCAGCTCTATTACTATCAAACCCTGTTGTATTTCTTCTAGCTACGCCATATCCTGTGCTAACTAAGAGTGCTTGTACCTCAACTAAAATCGCTCTAGTTCCCTCCATAGCTGCTACAACGCAATTCCCCGGCACCCCTTTCATTCTCCCACTAAGCAAAACTTCAGACGGGTTATCAACACAACTTAGCCCCTTATCTCCCATTCTAAATATACCAAGCTCATTAGTTGAGCCAAATCTATTTTTTACTGCCCTAAGTATTCTGTATGCCATCCTTGAATCACCTTCGAAGTATAGTACTGTATCAACCATATGTTCTAAAACTCGAGGCCCTGCTATTGCACCCTCCTTTGTTACATGTCCAATTATAAAAGTTGCCATATCCCCTGACTTAGCATATTTCATCAATCTATGTGTCGCTTCTCTAACTTGACTTACACTGCCTGGTGCTGATTCCAAATCATCAGAGTATACAGTTTGAATGGAATCAACGACTAGCAAATCAGGCTTCAGTTCATCACAAAAGCCCAGAATACTTTCTAGATTATTCTCAGCTAATATATATATATTGTCACTATCTACGTCGAGTCTGCTAGCTCTCATTTTTATCTGCGAACCAGATTCCTCTCCTGTGGCATATAAAACCTTCATCCCAAGGCGAGCACTAAAATCGCATAATTGAAGAAGAATCGTTGATTTTCCTATTCCAGGATCTCCCCCAACAAGCACCAGTGAACCTGGCACAATTCCTCCTCCTAAAACTCTATCCATTTCCTTTATGCCTGTAGAAGTTCGATTCTCAGATATAGTTTTAATTTCAGATAAAATAAATGGTTTACTGAGTATTCCTCCATTTTTTAGAGTTCTTTCCGAAAGTGAGCGTTCTTTCTCCACTTTTTCTTCACTCAGAGTACTCCATTTTCCGCATTCAGTACATTTACCGATCCACTTCGGAAATTCAGCTCCACATTCACTGCACACAAACTTCGTTTTAATTTTTGCCATTATTCGCCCCCTAATAAAGCTGCCACAATCGCAGCTTTCAGTAATTTTGCTCTTAGAATATCTCGTTCAGGTTTATCAATAATAATTAATGTAGTATCATCTACAATTGCCTTTATAATTCTCAACTGATTTTCTGCTATCAGACCTCGTTCAGATAATAACATAACAATTTGAACAGCAGTTTCTTTATTCAACCTATCTCCAATTTGATCCTTGATTAATTGTTCCAAAAAACTAGTTCTATCAGAATCCAGTCTTTCAATCTTAATTGAGCCTCCACCACCTCTTCTTGACTCTACGTAATAACCTTTGTTAGTTGAGAATCTAGTGGTAATTACATAGTTAATCTGTGATGGTGCACACTTAAATTGAACAGCCATTTCATTCCTTTGAATTTCAATAGCACCATGTCGTTGATCAATCATATCTTTTAAAAACTCCTCAATTATATCACTAATTCTTGACATTTTGCTCCTCCCACTATTTCTAGCTTGACTTTGACTATCTTTGACTTTATTCTACTACTTTCATTCTCCTTTTACAAGATAAAAACGTGGGATTCTATAATCCCACGTTTATTAGTATTTTATACAAAGTGAATACTTTTCTCAAATCAACAATGAATACAATTTAATTCATTCATTATTACATAATTTTCATTTTCCTCAATCAGATTTTTCTTTAAACAACAAAAAATAATCATCAGATGCATATTTCCCAACTATCACCAAGTGTCTAATTACATATGTTTCATCTGCTGAATGGAAATAGAAGTTTGTTGTTTCAGCTGTAAAGTCACCATATTTATCACTTGTGCCTTGTCCGATAGATTTATCACTATATTTAGGCGGATCAAAAATAAAGTCTTCTCGCTCTAGTACCAGTTTATAATATGTTTCAGGAAAATTCACACCGACTCTCGAAGTTGAATACTTATAATAATATATATCATCATCTCCTACAACAAACCCACCCGTTTTATCATATGTAAAGTTTGGATGAGCAGGAAAGTTTGGATAATTCGGAAGAGCGTTTGATATCATTGTAAATTCTGCCGCCTTACTTCTAAATGACTCAATTCCATTCACAACAGAGGTAACTTTAAAGAAAAGTTGAATACCATTATCAACATCACTCATCATTGCCGATGTATTTTTTATATTCGACTGCCACTTTTCCCATGATTCTTGATCATTTGAATAGTATAATTCATACTCATTTACTCCTGGTACTGCGTTCCAAGTTATTTTTATCCATCCAGTATAAGCTCTTTTTGCTACTATTACACTAGGTGCTTTTGGTCTTACTTTAATAATAATCTTTATTTTCGGGCTAAAACCAACCACTTTGCCATAAATTGTTATAGACTTAGCTTTAGTAGTGGTGATAGTCTTCTTTTCCCAGATAACTTTTTTCGAAAGAATGTTCCCATCAGACATTAAAGCTTTTACTGAAGACGGGAAAGTAAATTTACCGCCCTGTATTACTGAAGTAGTTATATTATTAATCTTAACAATTTTATAAGTAGCACTATAAGCAACATTAAAAAAACTTAATACTAAAACAAAGATTACTCCTATCGAACAAACCTTTAAGAAGTATTTCTTCAAAGCCTCACATCCTTTACTAAGAAATGCGGCTTCGCCGCTTTCTTCCCGCTAGGGAACCCTATGGTTCCCTTCGGCGGATCTTTAATATTATTATAAACACATTTATTTTTACTCATGCAAATTATTATAACAAAAAACATAAGAGGTACGCAACCCTCTACGTACCTCTTTGTAATATTTTAGAAATAATTAATAAAAAACTTAATTTAATGTTCAGCTTTTTCTTTCTCTCTCTTAGCATTCGTCGCTTCTACAACTTTTTGGGCTATAGGTCCCGGAACTTCCTCATATCTCTCAAAAGTCATGGTAAAATACCCTCTAGCCTGAGTAATTGATCTTAGATCAGTTGCATATTTAAATAATTCAGAAAGAGGAGCTTCAGCAATAACCCTTTGATTCTTCCCGACCTTCTCCATTCCTAAGATTCTTCCTCTTTTTTTATTTAAATCCCCAATAATATCTCCCATATAACTCTCTGGAACATATACTTCAACACGATATATCGGCTCTAATAATACAGGGCCAGCTTCAGCAACTCCTCTGTTAAAGGCCATGTGTGCTGCAATTTTAAAAGGCATTTCCGCCGAATCAACTGGATGGAAAGAACCATCTACAAGTGTTGCTTTAAGATTTACTACAGGGTACCCCGCTAAGACTCCTTCAGGAAGACATTCTTGAAGCCCTTTTTCAACTGCTGGTATGTATTGCCTTGGAACAACCCCACCGACAATTTTGTCAACAAACTCAAAATCTTTGCCATTACCTGTTATTGGCTCG
This sequence comes from uncultured Clostridiaceae bacterium, assembly GCA_964477445.1. Lineage (GTDB taxonomy): Bacteria > Bacillota > Clostridia > Lutisporales > Lutisporaceae > CAYZED01. The sequence goes on from CAYZED010000025.1 coordinate 15,303, forward strand.
AATTCAACCCAAACGTGACCATACTGACCGTGTCCACCAGACTGTTTCTTATGCTTCCCTTCGGCTCTGGCCTTCTTTTTAATAGTTTCTCTATATGGGATTTTTGGGGTAGAAAGAACTACTTCAACTCCAAATTTATTTTGTAATTTTTTCATGATTATTTCGAGATGTTGATCCCCTAATCCTGAAACAACGGTCTGTTTCGTTTCAGTATTCTTTACAACTCTAATAGTGGGATCTTCTTCCAATAATCTCATTAATCCTTGACCTATTTTATCTTCATCACCTTTAGACTTTGGTTCAACTGCCATTGAAATGCATGGCTCAGGATAAATTGTTTTATCAAACATTACACAAGCGGTGCCTTCACAAAGAGTATCTCCAGTAGTAGTAAACTGAAGTTTAGCCACGCATGCTATATCTCCGGCGACAACACTATCCATTTGAATTTGTTTTTTACCTCTTAAAAGGAACATATGACTCAGTTTCTCTTTCTTATCCTTATTAGGATTAAAAACTTCAGTGTCATTTTTAGCAGAACCGGTAATTACTTTAAACATAGATATTTTTCCGACAAATGGATCGGCTATAGTCTTAAATACCTGGGCTGAGAAAGGTCCATCAGGTGAAACTTTAATTTGGATAGCTTCTTCTGTCTTAATATTCTTAGCAGATACAGCATAACCTTCATCTGGTGATTCCATAACATGTGAAATCATATCCATAAGCAGTGTGACTCCTATATTTTTTGTGGCTGAACCACAAAAAACCGGCACTACGTCTCCTGCAATGATGCCTAAATGAACACCTTTTTCCAATTCTTCAATCGTTAATTCTTCTCCAGCAAAGAATTTTTCCATAAGCTCTTCATCACTTTGAGCAGCTGCTTCAGCTATCATGTCGTGATACTCACTTATTTTATCCTTAAGTTCAGATGGAATCTCTGCGTCTATTTCTTTATTTCCATCTCTTATAATAGCTTTCATATCAAGAATGTCAACAATACCTTTTAGGTTTGATTCTGCTCCAATAGGAATAGAAATAGGAACTACTTTATTTCCAAAAATTTCTCTTAGTTCATTTAATATTTTATCAAAGTCTGCATTTTCTCTATCAAGTTTATTTATGAAAAAACATGCTGCTTTATGCTTATCATTTATATAATCCCAGGCCTTTTCAGCTCCAACCTCAACTCCTCCAACAGCATCAACAGTAATAATTATACTGTCTACTACTTGAAGTGTTGAATAAACCTCTCCAACAAAGTCAAAATATCCTGGTGTATCTATCACATTAATTCTTTTTTCTTTCCAATCACATGGGGCTGTCGTCGCACTAATACTAATTTTTCTTCTGATCTCTTCCGAGTCATAATCTGTAGTGGTCGTCCCGTCATCTACTTTTCCAAATCTGTCTAAAACACCTGTGTTAAAAAGCATCGCCTCTGTAAGTGTTGTTTTTCCCGACCCACCATGGCCGAGGATGCCGACATTCCTTAGATTCGCGGTTTTGTAATCTTTCATAAAAATTCCCCCTTATAAGATTTAATTTAACCTTAGCGAATGTTGATTCTCAGGATTTTCATAAGTTTTAGTTTTGGACACCTTAGTATTATTCTAAATGTTGGCTTAACAAAAGTAAAGTAAAAAAATAATACCGAATCGCCATAAGTACTTACACCACTATAGCTCACGGTATTATGTATACAAAATAATTAACAATAATTTGAGGTTAACTATATATCCTTAAACAAAATTTGTAACGTAAATCATTGTACCAAAAAATATTTACCCATCTAACTTAGAATAAGTGTTTACACCACCAGTAATTAACAAAGAATATAAAACCACATCTGCAAAAACAACAAAGCCAATAATTAGTGAGTTTTCAATTAATAAATTCAAGTTGACGAAGTACGTCCCTGCAGTTAAAACTCCTCCGACTATTATTGTTATTAGCATGACTAATAGGACATTCATGTTTTGTTTTACCGCTTTTAAGTCGTTGTCCCAATTTAGTTTAGGATTTGCTATATCTATAAGCAGACCAACTAAAGAAGTGAATACTGTGGCTAAAATACTTACGATAAGCCCAAGAGCAAAATAAATTATTGAGATTTCGAAAAAAATCAGCATTACTACCATTAACATCACCGATGCTATGACACCGAATATTAAAGATGATAACAGTTTTGCTTCTAGCTGAACTCTTGGACTAACAGGAATATATTTACTTAAATACAACAACCGCCCTTCTCTTGAGATAGCTGAGGAGGCGATTGAATTACTCGAAGTAATGAAAGCAGCAACTAGAAAAATAATTCCAAGATTGCTTGCTCCTGATGCATAAAGATTCTTCATCTCCTTAGCTTGATCTCCCCCACCAGCTAGTATTGGTAATATTAATATAAACGGGAATAAAAAGTTCAACAACACACAATTTACAAAATACCCTGGATGTCTATACAAGAGCCTAACTTCTTTCTGTAAACACGCCATCAAACTGCCAAGAGTTCTTGTTTGTTTCTCAAAATCTTTTTTCCCAAGCTTTTTTCTGTCTGCACTAGATTCATTTATTCCAATAGCACCTTTAAAATAAAGCTTACTACTTAGATAATAGAAAAGGCCGAAGAAAGCTGCCATGATTAGTAAGAAAGCAATCAAATATGCGAAACCAATAATAGATTCGTTAACCAAAGCTAAAGAAGCCAATCTATTCGTGGGAAATAAATTTGATAAAGTAGCTAACATGCTATTATTCCCTTGTGCAAGAAGTGTCTTTAACGCTTCTGGATCTGAATAGCTTGCTGTAGTTTTTTGAATTAAAAAATTAAACCCAAGTGCAATAACAATCCCAATAATCCCAGAAAACATTTTAAATCTGTCTTTATTCTTTGCAAAAGTTGTAAATGCCATAATAAAGACATCAATAATTCCTGCTAAAGCTAACGGAGCCACTGGTAGTAAAAGAAACACAACAACTGCTGAAAAATAAAACCAAAGGCCTGCTTTCATCGCTATTCCGTAACCAATTGCTATTGGGACAAAAATAATTAGTTCTGTAAGATATTCAAAAAACAATGTCACCAAAAATTTGGCACCCACGATCTGTCCTGGTGAAAGCGGCAACGGAAGAAGTGTTTCAACGTCTTTAGAATAATAAAACACGGAAAGAACATAAAATATCCCAAAGAAAAAAACTATCATGCTGACTATTGTCATTCCCAGACCCAAAACTAGTGCTGCTTGACCATATTGGTTCAAAATATTTGTTACCCCGAACGCCGCGAGTCCTATCATAAAGGCCGTGGGTAGCAAAGCAACGCCTATTAACAAATACATAAGTATAGTTTTTATTCGTTTTGATTTATCATTCTTTCCTTTAATACTATCACCGAAACTCTTCATTAGAATTAAAGAAATTTTAAAAATTTTAATCATTATCTGTCATCTCCAAAAACATTTTTTCGAGAGAATCCCCTTCACCAACTGTAAAATGTTCTCGCATTTCGTTCAAAGTACCATAAAAAAGAAGAGATCCCTTATTAATAATTGCAACTTTGTCACAGACCTTTTCAGCAACCTCAAGCACGTGTGTTGAAAAAAACACTGTATTCCCTTCGTCTGCATGCTCACGCATCATCTCTTTCAAAATATATGAGGATTTAGGATCTAAACCCGTTAAAGGTTCATCAAGTATCCAAACAGGAGGTTTATGAAGTAGCGCCCCGATCAAAACTATTTTTTGTCTCATTCCATGCGAATATGATTGAATCTGATCTGAAAGTGCAGCGTCCATTTCAAGCCTTTCACTCAAGAGCGAGATTCGTTCTTTTCTTAAATCAGATGGTACCTCATAAATGTCTGCCATGAAGTTTAAATATTCAATACCTTTCAATCGTAGAAAAATATCTGGGCTATCAGGAACAAATCCAAATTGCTTTTTTGCTGCAAGAGGTTTACTCATTATTCCAATACCATTAATTTCAATGGTTCCATCATCTGGCTTAGTGATACCTGTAATCATTTTTAAAGTAGTCGTTTTACCTGCTCCATTAGGCCCTAAAAAACCAATAATTTGTCCGGAAGGAATATTTAAATTGAGAGTGTCTACTGCCTTAACTTTACCATTGTAACTTTTACTAATACCCTTTATTTCGATCAATTCATTCATCTCCTTGCATTTTTTACTAAATATATAGTACCATTTCTAATTAAAGCTTGTACATATATTTAACGTAATTTTAATAATTTTGTTGCATACTAATATTAATATTAGTATATATAATCACTAAAAATGTAATATACCACATCAAATTGCTTGTATCAGGTAAACAACCCCTTTATACTAAATATATAAAACAAAACTAAGAAACAGGAGCGATTAATTTATGTCTATTTATGATGATTCTATTAAGTTACATGCCGAAAAAAAAGGAAAAATTGAAATCATTTCGCGAGTTTCAGTCGAAACAGCTGAAGATATGAGTCTAGCTTATACACCAGGCGTTGCCCAGCCATGTCTTGAAATTAAAGAAGATCCCGATAAGGCTTTTCTTTATACAAGAAGATGGAATACAATAGCTATTGTTTCTGATGGAACTGCTGTCCTTGGGCTTGGTGATATTGGCCCACTTGCCAGTTTGCCTGTTATGGAGGGAAAAGCTGTATTATTTAAAAGCTTTGGGGATGTTGATGCTTTCCCAATAATAATAAATACAAAAAATGTAGATGAAATAGTCGAAACAATTGCTAGGATATCTCTTTCTTTTGGCGGAATAAATTTGGAAGATATCGGCGCTCCAAGATGTTTTGAAGTTGAAAAAAAACTAAAAGAGCTAGTTGATATCCCTGTTTTCCACGACGATCAGCATGGTACAGCTATTGTGACTCTCGCTGGATTAATTAACGCATTAAAGTTAGTTAATAAAAAAATTGATGAAATAAAAATAGTTATTAACGGAGCCGGTGCTGCAGGAAATTCTGTCGCTAGACTATTATTGAAGGCAGGTGCAAAAAACATCATTTTGTGCGACCGAAAAGGTGCATTAAGTGGCAGTATAAAAGATAATGATCCTGAAAAAAATGAAATAGCAAAAATCACGAACCCGTATAACTTATGTGGATTATTAGCTGAGGTTATAACTGATGCTGATGTATTTATTGGCGTTTCAGCCGCTGGAGCTCTAACACAAGAAATGGCTTCAAAAATGAACAAAGATGCTATTATTTTTGCTATGGCAAATCCAACACCTGAAATTTTCCCAGATGAAGCAAAAGCAGCAGGTGTAAGAATTGTAGGAACTGGAAGATCTGACTTTCCAAATCAAGTTAATAATGTACTAGCTTTCCCAGGAATATTCAGAGGTGCTCTAGATGTTAGAGCAAAAGATATAAATGAGGAAATGAAGATGGCAGCGGCCTATGCTATCGCTGACTCTATACCAGAAAACGAGCTTTCTGAAGACTATATCATACCTAAAGCTTTTAATAAAATTGTTCAGAAAAAAGTTGCGATAGCTGTAGCAGAAGCTGCCAGAAAAAGTGGTGTGGCAAGGATTTAGAAATAGTATTTAGAAATAGTATTCAGGATTTAATTGTCACAGTTGTAAAATGAGTCGTAAGACATAAAGCAAAATCAGAGGCGGCTATAACACCACCTCTGATTTTGTTTAATTGATACTTTATAATAACTAATATATTTTTAAATAATTCCATTAACCTTTTTCATTACAACATCAACAACTTGATCCATATTGTAATATTTATATTCAGCTAGTCTTCCAACAAATAAGTATTTGCCGCTCTTTTCGAGCTTCTCAACTTCTTCTAAATACTTTAATCTAATATCCATATTTTCTTTAGAAATTACAACGTAACACGGATCTCCATCTGCAACTGGATATTCATAACAAACCGTAGTTGAATCACTCTTTTCACCAGTCATATGTTTGAATTCTGTGATTCTAGTAAAGTCATAATCATTTGGATAATTAACTACTGCAGCAGTCTGTACCCATTCTTGATCTAGTGTCTCAAAATCGAATTTTACAGATCTATAATCCAGTGTACCTTGTGACTTGTTAAAAAATTCATCAAGCCGTCCAGTATAAATAGTTAAAAATGCTTCGAACGAATCTTTTAATTCAAAATAATCTGCAGACAACATAATAGAAATATTTTCATGATTTAGCATATTTTCTATCATTGCAGTATACCCTTTAACAGGTAATCCTTGATATCTATCTGAAAAATACCTTGGGTCTCTATTTTCTCTAATAGGTATTCTGCTCGCTATTTCTGGCGACAGTTCTTCTGGCTCTTTTTCCCACTGTTTCTTAGTATAATTCTTGAAAAATAATTCATAAAGTCTTTCCCCTACTTGTGAAACTACAGCATCTCTGAAATTTAGATGAGGAGTGTTAAATTTTGCTTTTTTCACTTCTGCATTTAGATATTCTCCCACCTCGTCTACTGGGATATTGACGCCAAATACATCGCATACTGTATCACGATTAATCGGAAAGTTTATAAGTCTACCTTCAGCAAAGCTTAAAACTCTATGTTGAAAATGATTGAACTTTGTAAAACGATTTAAGAAATCCCATACATTCTTAATATTTGTATGAAAAATATGAGGCCCAAACTTATGGATGGTGATTCCACTATCATCTTTAAAATCGTAACAATTCCCACCTATTTGACTGCGCTTTTCAATAACTAAAACCCGTTTTCCTTTTTCGGCTAACAATCTAGCTGCTGTAGCACCTGCAAGTCCTGCGCCTGCAACAATTACATCGTATTTCATATACACCTCATAAATATTTGTTTTATTATGTTTTTGATTGATAACTAAACGCTAGTCAATTTGACTGATTTTGTTTGGGTTAGCTAATAAATTATCATATAAAGATCTATATTTTTCACCAAATAGTCTTAGCGTAAAGTTTTCTAGCGCATGTTCTCTTCCGTTTTCGCCCATCTCCCAAAACTTTTCTATTTCTGTGTTTTTGAGAATATTATACAACTCTTGACCATTCCCTACCTCGAAAAGTCTTCCAGTCTTTTGATCAATAATTGATTCCTTATTCCCACCTACATCGGTCGCGATAATCGCAGTTCCACTCGCCATTGATTCTAATGGAATATATGAAAAAGCTTCATCCCATCTGTTTGGAAGTACCACTACATCAGACTTGGCGTAGAATTCAGCTACTTTATCCTGTCCGTTCAGATAACCTACCCAATTTATTTCAGGATTATTAGCTGTTCTTTTTTGGAGAATTGACTTGAAGTTACCCTCTCCAACAATATTAAGCCTAACTTTTCTAACTTTCGCCAACTCAATAACTGCATCTATTAATATATCTATGCCTTTCTCAAGCATAATTTGTCCAACAAACGTGACCTCTAATGTATCATGTTTTTCTCTTTTTATAGGTTTAAATATATCAGTATCAACACCAGCATAGAGTAAAACTATTTTTTCCTCTGGAACGCCACCGATTTGGATGAGTTGATCTTTAACATATTTACTTATAGCAACATATGCATTCGTATCTTTGAAATTTTTTCGAACCATCATAAAGAACGCATTCATAACTTTATCAACAAAATATTTTTTTGAGCCAACGGACATATGTACCGTACATAGCATAGGAACTTTAAGCTTTTTTTGTAACTTAGCTATGTCAAAATCTAGACGTCCAGACGGATGATGATGATGTAATATATCTGGCGCATATTCCAAAAGTCTACGCTCTGCTTGTCCAACATCCTTTGGCCACGGAAGAACATTTCCCAGAAGATAAGCATCCAGTTCATAAACATTAATAGGCTGTTTTTTCCATTTCGCCGAAGTAATAATTAGATTTTCTACTTCGCTATCATGCTCTTTGAAAAAATTATGCTGATTTTGAACGTATGAAGCCAACCCTCTAACTCCTGAAGTAACGTGTGCGATTTTCAATTTTTCTTTTCCTCCTAAAATAGTGTCTTTTAGTACTTAATCATTTTAATTTCTTTTTTATTAAAGCTCAAATTATATTATATTCTGTCCAAGGCTTTTAGTATACCATAAATTATACTCTGTGGTCTCGGTGGACATCCAGGAATATATACTGCAACTGGTAAAACAGAATCGATTCCATTTTTATTTGAATATGAATCTCGAAAAATTCCACCACTACAAGAACAAGCACCCACTGCGATAACAACTTTTGGGTCCGGTGTAGCATTGTATGTCTTAATTAAGGCTAATTCCATGTTTCTTGTACAAGTTCCTGTAACCAATAGTATATCGGCGTGTCTTGGTGAAGCGACAAAATTAATTCCTAAACGTTCCACATCATTAAACGGGTTATTCAGCGCATTTATTTCATAGTCACAAGCATTACATGACCCTGAATCTACTTCTCGAATATTTAAGCTCCTACCTCCAAGCTTATCCTTGATTTTTTCTTCGAGTTCTTTTATTAAAACCTCATATTCAGGAAACTCAACTTCAGAGGGTTGGATTTCAATCGGTATGTGTCTTAGGTTGTTTCTTTTATTTTCAGC
>CAYZED010000025.1:23870-24618 GCA_964477445.1 uncultured Clostridiaceae bacterium
AATTGAATATCCTGATAGTAATAATGTTGTGATTGGGTACAACAGATTTTATTCCGCTTTACCTGCTTTGGTTGGGAATGATTGTACAACAACCAGAGATAACATCATGTCCTGGCTGAAAAGTCTTACAAACAATGTTATTCAGCCAGACGATATAACATTACTGACATGTCAGATGTCAGAAAAAGGCAATATCAACCAATGTTAAGAACTATGAAGATACAGCTTGCATTGCTTTTGGCTGTAACAGAATTTACTCTGTTACTGTTTATTTTCAGCCAATTCAATTTTTTTTGTTACTTCGATGGCATTTTGGGGACAAATATCAGCGCAATGCAAACAAAATATACATTCATCATAGTTTATACCAACTTCTTTTTTTCCATTAAAGCAAATTGCATTTGATGGACAATGTTTTATACACTCTCCACATTTATTGCATCGTAAATTTATTAGTTGAACTTTGCCTGAAAAGTTATCATCTATAGGCGCTCTACCAGGATAATTTTGGGTCAGTCTTCGGTATTTTATAAACTTGCCAATATTTCTTAACATTTTACTTCCTTTCTTAAAGGTCGTTCCCCGCATAGGATAAATTAAAGCTTTTATTAATTAATGGGAAATCCGGTATTATATTTCCTCTTGTCGCATGGCAAACTCCTGGCCAATTACAAAATGATGGGGTTCTTACTTTATATCTATATATACTCCCATTTTTACCGGTCATAATAAAATGAATATTTTCTCC
>CAYZED010000025.1:24628-37563 GCA_964477445.1 uncultured Clostridiaceae bacterium
GATTCAGTCATCGCAAAACCAATTTCAAACTCTGGCAATTCATTGATTTTGACCGCAATATCTCCATCTGGCATATTTTCTAATGCTAATTTCATTGTTTTTACTGATTCAAGACACTCTGCACATTTGATGTCCATTCTGCTGCAAACATCGGCATTTGTTAATCCTAAAAAATCTAGATTAAAATGAGAATAAGCAGCATAAGGGAAGTCTATCCTGACATCATTTTTAATTTTTGAGGCTCTACCTGCAGGTCCAACAATATTTAGGTCGCGAGCTATTTCTTCGTCCAAAGTTCCAGTATTTTCAACACGGTCGATAAATAGGCTGTTATTTGAAATAAAATCGTATGTATCCTTCAATTCCTTTTCAATCTGTCTCAATTGATGAATTATACTACCTGCTTTTCCTTGAACAAAATCTCTTCTTATTCCACCTGGTATATTTACACTTCGTAAAAATCGCATATTACATAATTCGTCAGCTATAAGATATGCCCAACCTCTCATCATTCGATATTGAAATGCTCCAAATCCAAACCCAGTGTCTAAGCATATTCCAGCTAAATCTCCAAGATGACTGGTCAATCGCTCTAGTTCAGCAAAAACAACTCTACTGTATTTTGCTCTTTCAGGTATCTCCACACCCGCAATTTTCTCAATCGCTTGGCAATATGCTAATGAATTCGAAAATGTTTCATCACCTGAGATTCTTTCACTAAAATATAGTACTTTATTAAAATCTTGTCCTTCACACATTTTTTCAATACCTTTATGTGTGTAATATAGCTGTGCTTCCAAATTTATTATCGGTTCTCCTGCTACAGAGAATCTAAAATGTCCTGGTTCAATAATTCCAGCGTGCACTGGACCAACTGGAACCTCGAATATCCCTTCGCCTTCAACACATGAAAACACTATCTCCTCTTTTGCTATTTTTTGCCTGATATTTGGATCAAAATCTTTTCTGAGTGGAAATTGTTCTTTTGGCCAATTCCCATGAAAAACAAGCCGCTTAGCGTTAGGGTGTCCTTCAGGTTCTAGCCCAAACATATCTTTAATCTCTCTTTCATATAAAGATGCAGCGTGAACTATGTCAGTAATTGACTTAAAAGATTTATCTTCTTTTAAGTGTTCAGTAATAAAAATTATCATATTTCCGCCAGTTCTATCAGCGAATAGATAATATATTTTTAATCCCCTACCTAAAGGTGTCTCGTCTACAGCAAAAAGGTTCACTAAAACAAGAAAAGTATCCGAAACTATCTTAGAAGATAGTTCTCTAATAGAATCTTTGTTTATTACCGCATAGAATTCTTTTGGGTATTTTTCTTCAAACCCTTCTGGTGATAAAAATTTTAAGAAATGTCTCGACAGTCGCTCTCTCATATTATTGGCCTCCCAATATTATCATTTGTGCATTTTCTATTAACTGCTTTATTCCATTTGGCATGAAGAAAACAATTAGTAAAGTAGTAATAATCAAAACCAACAAACTGATATAACCCGATTTATTTATATCTCCGACATTAACATCCTTTCGGTCATTTACCTCAATGTTACCCTCGATGGAAACATCAAGTCCCAATTCTGATCCATCAGAAGTTTCTCGGTACATGCTAAACATCGTTTTCACAATACCAAAAAATATTAGCGCTAGTAAAATTATTATCCCCGCACCAAGAAAATAATTTCCCTTTTCAAATATGGCAATAAGGATTTGTAGTTCGCTAAAAAAGATACTAAAAGGGGGTGTCCCTGTAATCGCCAGTAATCCTAGTAAAAATATAGCACCAGTGTAAGGCATTTTATTTAGTAAGCCTCTAACTTTGCTTATTTCTTTTGTCTTGAATTTCTGATAAATGCTTCCAGACGAGAGAAAAAGCATGGATTTTGTTAACGAGTGATTTATCATGTGAAAGAGTGCCCCGAAAATTGCTACTGGGGTAAAAACCCCAACTCCAATTGCAATTATTCCCATATGTTCAATGCTTGAATATGCCAAGAGCCTTTTATAGTCCTTTTGTGTTAATATTACTATTCCTGGAATCAAAATCGATAATAAACCAGCCGCTAGCATAAGTCTTCCAGTAAACATAGAACTTCCTAAGTTAAAAATGAATGAAAGTCTCAGTACCGGGCTATTCAATTCCTTCGCGTGTTGTGTTAATGCCGTAAAATCAAGTAAGTTACTACCTTGTAGAGCATCTACTGAAGAGATATGTAAAAAAACAATTCCTAACATTGCTATCGCAATACCTACTGAACACACTATAACGTACTTCCAGGCAGCTTCAATGGAAGTTTTTTCATTATAGAAGCCAACTAAAAAAGTAGATGCTAACGTAGTTGATTCAATACTAATCCACAAAAGCCCCATGTTTTTTACTGTTAATGTAAAAACCATAGTAAAAATAAAAATATACATTAACATATAGTACAGTTTTATTCTTGATGCTTTAAGTTTGTTTTGGATAATATCCTCTTCAATGAAACCAACCGAAAAAATCGAAACTATTAGTCCCACAAAAACGACCAAGTTAAGCAGTATCGCGCTAAGTGAATCTAAGTAAAACACCCCTCCAAAAGAGTTGTAATTTACTGAACCATCAACAAATACAAGCGCTGTTAAAACGAGTGATAACCCCATCATACTTGCAGAAATACAAATACTTATAATGTGATATGTCTCTCTATTATTTATTAAGAAAAATAACAATACTCCGATTAACGGAACTGCCCATAAAACGTATCCCATCTTTTATCCTTTCGAAACTAAATGAATTTTACTACCAGAAATTTTCTATCCCTTGAGATTTTTCATATTATTAATATCTATTGAATCAAATTGCTCATTTATTTTAAATACCATAAGACCCATTACAAATATTGCAGTAATCAAATCTATAAAAATTCCCATATCTACTATAAACGGCATCCCATGTGTGGCAAATAAAGTTGTAACAAAAAGCCCATTTTCTATTACTAAAAAACCAACTATCATTCCGATAGCTTTTTTTCTGCTAATCATAAAGAACAGTCCTATAAGCACAGTTGAAACAGAGTTAACAATTTCAACATTTAATTCACCATAATTAATTCCATCTAGAGTAGAAATGCAAAAGTAAGAAAATAGAACTAAAAAACAACAAATAAAAATAAGTGTTGGAATATTTAAATAGAAATCTTTTTGGACAATATATTCGACATTAGCATATGTTCTATGTAAAAGTTTAGGAATATAATAAACTTTCAGTCCAACAATTAATATACAAACAACTAAAATGTCAATTCGGCCTTCATTTACAAAACTTTGAATACCCATAATGCCCGCTGCCACCGAGATAAGAATTGCTTGTATGCGAAAAGTTAGAATATATGATTTTATTCTCTTATTAGAAACCAAAGCGAAAGAGGAAATTAATATCAATACTGATATAATATTTAAGTATTTTTCCATGATTACCTCCCTAGTACAAATTGCTGTAGAAAACCAATAAATGATAAAATAAAAGCTAAAGCAGCTAAATTGGGCACGCTGAAAAATCTAAATTTAACTGTAAACACTTCCACAAGCGATAGAAGAATTGATAGCAGGAAAACTTTAATTAAGTAATAAATTATTGATATTGCAAGAAGCGAAATTCCACTAAAGTTATTTAATCCCAGTGATTCTATTGGGAAAAATAAATTCACGAGAATTGTTATAAAAATCAACTGTTTGAACATTGACCCGATTTCCATTAGAGCCAAATGTCTTCCTGAATATTCAAGTACCATAGCTTCATGCACCATAGTAAGTTCTAAGTGAGTTGATGGGTCATCAACTGGAATTCTTGATGTTTCAATAATTAGAATAATAAACAATGACAAAAATATCATCAAATAGGATGGGTGAATAATCGTAATACCAATACTCTCAATATTATTTGTAATTTCAAACACTGAAGTACTCTTTGACATTAGTGAAAGTGTAAAAACCCCAACTAATAATGCTGGTTCTGCAAGAGATGAAATTAGCCCCTCTCTGCTACTTCCCATTCCACCAAAAACGCTTCCTGTGTCCAACGCTGCCAACATCATAAAAAAACGACCTAACGCTAGCAAATAAATAAGCAATATTATATCGCCTGTGAAGTTAGTTGGTAGAAGATATGAAGAAATAGGTATAAATAAAGCACCAACTATTGCAGTAGCTGCATAAATATAAGGTGTGATTCTAAAAACATATGATGCTGTTTCTGAAACTACACAAGATTTCTTAATGTACTTAATTAAATCAAAATACACTTGGAAAATAATTGGTCCTTTTCTCTTTTGAGTAAATGCTTTTATTTTTCTTATTAATGCATTGACTAAAGGTGCAGTTAATAAAAATATCACTAATTGAATTATAACGTATAGCAAACTTTTCATTTTCGCCCCCCTAAATCAATCTATTGTATAGCATCATTATTAAAACAGTAATAAAAATATATGTCAAATAGCTATGTATACTACCCGTTTGTAATTTAAACCGGGCAATTTTCGAAATTCTATTAAGCCATTTCTCAATGGGATTATATATGAATCGTTCAAAAATAGGCTCATTTTCCATAAAATACTCCATTTTTTCTGGATGGTATTGTGTCCCACCACTCGATTTAAGCTCTCTAGATGGTCTTAAAAGAAACTTAAATACTATACTTAAGGATTTTGAGAACCCTACGCTTGAGTACTGCATTCTAGTGCTTAATTCTTTAAATCCACAATCCCATGTTCCATATTTTCGCTCAACGTATTTCCCACCAACAATAAATAGTGTTAATATTATTAAACCAATAATCAACAGTACGGCAACTATTACTCCTGCAATCGAAATACTATTCACATATGATGTCAAAGGAAAATTCAAAACAAAAATACCACCATTTAGTTTCTCTAATAATGAAAGTCCCAATATTTCATAAACCACTTTATCTAAAACTCTAAAAATTGCTATAGGAAACACTCCAAAAAAGATACAAAAGAAAGTTAATATTCCCATTCCAATTTGCATCTGAGCTGGAACTTCTTTGACGTTCAAAGCTTTGTTTGATCTTGATTTGCCCAGAAATGTAATCCCGAATAATTTAACAAAACTTGCTGCCGCTAATGCCGCTGCTAATGCTAAGGAAGCAACTGTAACAATAAATAAGATATTCAGATTAATTAATCCGCTTAGAATACTCTTAAATATAGATTGGAGCAACATCCATTCACCAATGAAACCATTAAATGGTACAAGTGCAGAAGCCGCGATTACGGATATTAACATTAAAACTGAAGTTACAGGCATTTTTTTAGTAAGACCACCTAGCTCTTCCATATTCGTGGTCCCCGTTGAATAAAGAATTGAACCCGCACCCATAAATAGACTTCCTTTAAAAATAGCATGATTAAATACATGAATTAAAACGGCTAACATAGCCAATGCCGAAAGTTCAATATTGTTCCTTGCATTTGCAATGAAACATATGCCTATTCCGATAAATGCTATTCCAATATTCTCTATACTACTAAATGCAAGCTGTCTAGTCATATTCTTTTCAATATATGCGAATGAAACACCAACTACTGCAGTAATCATCCCTAAAAATAATATTATGACTCCCCATGAAATATTTTGTACTCCTAAAAGTCCCAAAACAAACCTTATAATTCCATATATCGCTGTTTTACTCATTATTCCTGAAAGCAATGCTGTAATATTACCTGGTGCTGCTGAATATGCTTTTGGCATCCAAATATGTACCGGTACTATTCCTGCTTTCGTACCAAATCCAATAAGAAATAATATAAACAAAATATCCTTAATATTTTTCGGAATCATATTAGTATCGGTTATAACATTGAAGCTCTTAGTATATGAAAAAATAATTAAGAAAGCAATCATAATAAGCGCAGTGGCAATGTGTGTCATGATAATATAAAGACTTCCCGCTTTTTGATTATCATTCTTTTCTTTTTCAAAAATAACCAAAAAATAAGATATGACGGCCATAATTTCCCAGTTTACAAAAAAGAAAATTGTATTTGATGCTGTAAAAACAAGTATCATTGATAAAATAAATGTTGAATATAATAAACCGAAAACACCTATATTTCGCTTCCCATAATATATTTTCAAATAAGAAAGAGAGTATATTGAAACACAAATAACTAAAAGAGACAGCATTCCGATAAAAAATGCGGACAACTTATCAATCGATACAGTTCCAGAAAAATAAGGTGTTGAAGTTTCGAACAGCTTAATATTTAATTTACCTTCGTCCGAAAAAATTACGCCTAACGAAAAAAATACCCCTATTAAACCAGATAGTGAACAAATGCCATTCATTACGTAATTAGTTACACGTGGCTTACTACTGAATACTACTGACAGAATCGCAGCGAATATATACAGCAGGAGCACAAATATAAATATGGTTTCATTTTCTAATATTCCCATATTTTACAACCCCCTGTTATCATTTTTAAGCTTCCCCCTTAGCCTAACACTTCGTGAAGTTTATGACAATATAAATATGTGTTAAATAATTGACAAAATATAAATAACCATGTAAAATTTCAAACGGACTATAATTATACATACAAATTTGTGGTAATGAATAGTTTGGATAAAAACACAAATAAGTATTCCTGGAAAAGAAATAAAACAAATATTGGAGGAAAATAATGTCAAGCGAATCAAACACAAAATCAAATTTAGTTGATCCTTCGGCTCTCGGTCTTATGGGATTAGCTATGGTAACCTTAGTGGCCTCATACGCGAAATTTAATCCAGACCAAGGTGTTTCATATGTTATCCCGTGGGTAATCTTTCTAGGGGCATTTGCTCAACTGTATGCTAGTATTATTGACTCAAAGAAAAACAATCCATTTGGAACGACAGTTTTTGGTGCATATGCGTTCTTCTGGTTTGGAGTAGGAACTTCATGGCTTATGAAACTTGGTGTCTTCGGTGAAGGTGTGCAATCTGCAATTGAACCAACTCAGCTTGGTGTCGCTTTCATAGGATACTTAGTATTTTCGTTGTATATGACTATTGCAGCCGTCGAAACCAACAAAGTTCTTTTAATTATCATGGTGTTAATTGACATTCTTTTAGCAAGTCTTGCTTGTACCACGTTAGGTTTCATGAAAGAATTAACGCATTTGATTGCAGCATATACTGAATTAGCTATCAGTATAATGTCATTTTATGCAAGCGCGGCTAATGCACTTAATAACCAATTCGGAAGAATATTTTTACCTGTAGGAAAACCTTTGGGAATATTCAAAAAATAACTCATGACTTGATCTTATTAATATGTGCAAAAATCAAGATATGCATAACTGAAATTATCAGTTTTGCATACCTTTTTACTACGATATTTTACTTGCAAAAGCTTTTTAATACTAAAAAAACAGTTCTGAAGCTCTGAATGTCAAGCTCTACATACTCTCCATATCAAGTTCCGGATATTCAATAAAAAACTCTTCTATTCTATCACATCGATAACTTTTTTCAAAATCATAAATAATATTCTCATCCAAAATATTATAACTTATCAGAAAAATCGTATTGCTGAAAAAGTAAATTTCTTGATCCTTATACTTTTTAAAATCATTACTTACAAATGGTTTTTCTATATAGTTTTTTTCGTATACCCAAAATGGAATCTGATACAACTCCCAGTTAGAAATCATCTTTCTTAAACTAACTACAAATTTTTTATCTTGTCTTTCAATATGATTATCCTTAATATCTTCTAAAATATTCAAATTATTAAGAGTTGGTGCTATGCTACTAGCTATAGTATCTATAAGTAATATTTCTTCATCCTTAAGCGCTTCTTCGGTTTCAATAACAAAAATATAACCTAGGACCTCTTTCTCTTCTATTTCCGACAACTCTTTTATCAACGGCGCTATAACGAGGCAATTGGAACTTATTCCTTCTATTAAGATATTCCCGTTTACATATTTAGACAAGCCTTCAACCGTGTAATCTGCAAAAACCCCTTTATTAATTTCATCTAGAAAATCATCCGATAAGTTTGTTCCAATATCTTCATTACCTTTTTTTATCACAAAACCTAAACTGTCTTGAATTATTAGCTTCTTCTTGATCCACATAGCGATAAACGCCTTTTTAATGCCAAAACTAAAATGCAATGCCTTAAGTGTTATATTAAATAGCTCAGCTTCACTGCTACAATTGTTTATGGTTTTTATCAATTTATTCAGCTTCATGATAATATTTAATTTTTTATCTACTAACTCTTTTTGAGCAATTACTTCGTAAAATAATATAGCATTCGAAAAACTAATATATGTAGATGAAGCTAAAGACTCAATTAATTCAAACAAAGATGCATCATAGACTCTTTCATTAACCGGCTTGCTAATACTTACAAAACCTAGAATCTTATCTTTTACAATAAGTATAATATAATCCGCTTCTAATTTAGCTAGATCATCTGTATTAACAAATATTTTTTCGAGTTTTTTTCGATCCTCGATAAAATTAAAAACAATTTGATTTTCATAGTATTCCTCATTAAACAAGTCAAACTCTAGAAAAAGCTCTTTGTTATCAAATACGTTTCTATAACCTCGAATTACCAACTTTTTCTTCACCTCATCATTAAGTGCAAAAGCTGTAACTCTACTACTAGTCAATTCGCTAAAAATATCAATTGCTATTTGATAGAGATTTTTAATATTTAATTCGGACATTAACATCTTTGAGCTTTGATTTATTGAAAACAAATTGAATATTTTTTGATCTAACTTTTGATTAGTCTCTTGAAGTTCCAAGAAGTTTTTGCTGTTTTCAAGTGAATTATTAATCAGTCTCATAAGCGCACTTGCTATAATAAAATCATTTTCATCCAAAGTCCCAACGGCTTTTCCATCTGCAATAATAAAGCCGTATAATAAATCTTTTATAATTATTGGAATTATGACCAACGGTTTTAACAAATCAATTTCTTTCTGTTCAAAATAGTGATCGAATCCCGATTTAAGTATATCTCCATGAAAAGTTGCTATACGTTGAATTTTCTCAGTACTTTCAATCGTATATTCTACAAAATGGTAATTTCGTTCTTTTTTAAGAACAAATTGTTCATCCTCTTTGATAAAAAGAACTGATGAATTAAAAGTTAATATCTCATTTGCAAACTCAAATGCATAATCTGAAAGTTGTTTAAGACTAAATTTTTGGGTAAAAAAATCAATTGCCTGCAATAATGCCTCATATCTGTATAATTTAATGTATGTCTTATCACTATTCATATGCACCTCTATTATTTAAAATGTAGTTCTTTATCCTCTACAAAAAAACTCCCGAAAACAACTGAATCAATTTTTTTCTGCATATTTTTTATTTCTAAGTATGTCTCTGGAAAAGCTGCTTTAAAAATCCCCACTTCACCATCACCCTTTGTTTCTAATAATTGTTGAAGATGAAGTCTTTGCTCATTCAGATCATTCAATTCTTCAATATACTTATCATACTCAAATACTTTAGTATTGTATTCTTTCATATTCGAATATTCAGCTCCTGAAAGATTATATTCAATTACCTCAATGTGCCTCTTAGCAGAAGCTGCCTTATCTAGTACTTCCTTATATTTTAGAAGTAACTTATCAAAAGCTTTTTTTATTTCTGTCCTATCAAACCCTTCTACGCTTATAATTGTTTTACGCTCTTGCTTACTTCCAAAAGTACCGCTTATAATTTGTGCCTGAGCAGTAAGATGACCGCCTAAAACACGACCATATTTTGGATCCAAAAGTATTCTGCGTCCTTGCAGAACACTGTCAATCGAATAAAATCCTATATTTATATCTTCCCCAGCAATTATAGTACACTCATTTATGTATTTAATAAATACATTTTTCTTAGCTTCAATAATCGCTACTGATTTTCCATATACGCCGCCTTTTATATAAACGTTACCTTCTTTTGAAACAATTTTTCCAACGGCTCCTATTCCAAGTTCACCATTTATTGAGACATCTTTTTTCCCTATTACCGAAAAGCTATCTTTTACAGTTCCATTTATGGTTATATACCCGTCAAATTCAACATTGCCTGTTTCATATCCGACATCACCAGGTATTACCAAGTGATTGTCGATTCTAACTTTACCATTTTCTATATTAATTGCTCCGTCGCATTTTGCCCTTAAAATCACGATTCCGTTTTCTTCCACTTCTTCAACTGATTTAGGGTCAAATTTCAGACGCTCATCGTTTCCAGGCATTGCATTTATTATCTTTCCAGTTACAGTTCTTCCCTGCGTGCCAAGTGTTGGTTTGATCTTTTGCGCTAGCCAATCACCTTTTTTTATATTATCAATAAGTTTTAATTCATAATGATTTACTTTTCCATCATCACTTATAATTGGTTTTTTATCAGATACCTTATAGTAACTTATTATAGCGTTTTTACCATGTATTGGCGGTGTGCCAGTCGCTACTACTATATCTTTGCTAACTGAAATTGGTTTATTAAATAAGCTGTCTAACCCATCAAAAATTAAATTATTTCTCAATATTTCAATTATTTCAGACGAAATTTCAATTTTTTTATTAATAAATTCTCGTGCTGTAATATTAAGTCGAATAGATACTTTCATCTCATCGCTAGAAATATTAACTTCAATTCGTTGTTTAATTTTACCAATTTTTACTGCCTCATTTTTTGCTTCTTCAAGTGCTTTTTTTAATGCCGCAAAATTGCTCAAACTAATAGTAGGATAATCTAATATTAGATTATTGAAATTCTTCATATCAAAACCATTTTTTTTAACTGATATAAATAGATCTGAATCAGTCGAGGACAATAAGAAAAATTCATTTTTAAACAATTCCATAAGAACTCTCCATTTATTTCTATCACATAAAGTACTATAGGTCATAGTATTCTACAATATCGTCCTATAGCTAATAACTATTTTATTATAGCTTATTTTTTTGTGCTAATACTATAAAAATATGCACTTTTGATTAGATTTAAAAAATAATTTTAATATTTGCTTAATATTTATTTAAGTTTAAACACTATTGGGTTATTAATGTATGTTTTGATTTATAATATTCAAATTTTCTCTACAAAAAAATCAAAATGAGCTGTTTACATGCCACAGCTCATTTTATAAAAGTTATTATTATTCATTGCGTTTTTTTCCCAAGAAAAACAATGCAACTGTTCCTGGCCCAGAATGTGATCCCACTGTTGGACCAATGTTATTAATTATTACATCGCCTACATTAAATTCATTTTTTATTAAACCTTCAATATATTTCGCATCTTCCTCTGCGTCAGCATGACTAATGGCGATAATTTGTCCATTTGGAAATTCAACTCTTTCTTTAAAGTATTCAACTAATCTTTTTAAAGATTTTTTTCGTCCCTTTACTTTTTCTATCGGTACTAGTTTGCCAAATTCATCGACTCTCAATATTGGTTTTATTTCCAAAATTGTTCCAATAAATGCTGAAACTGCAGATACGCGTCCACCACGTTTTAAATGATTCAA
This sequence comes from uncultured Clostridiaceae bacterium, assembly GCA_964477445.1. Lineage (GTDB taxonomy): Bacteria > Bacillota > Clostridia > Lutisporales > Lutisporaceae > CAYZED01. Next base: position 36,183 of record CAYZED010000025.1, read on the forward strand.
ATCATCAACTGTAAAGTAATGATTTACCCTCTGACGATTATTATCTGCCCATTGAAGTATTTCTTCTTTAGTGGCACCAGCGTTAAACAAGTCAATTAGATACCTTACTAATAATCCTTCACCGAGCGATGCAGCAAGAGTATCAACTATTGTGATATCTGCAGAGGGTCTCTCTTCTTTTATATTGTTTGCGGCAATACACGCGCTATTATAACTTCCGCTAAGTGCTGATGAAAAAGAAATATAAACAACAGCTAACCCTTTTTCTACATGTTTCCTAAATTCTCGCTCGTAAGAAAGAATTGGAACTAATGAGGTTGTTGGCATTTCTCCATTCTTAATACTATTATAGAATTCTTTATGATTTAAAGTCGCACCAAAATCATCTAAGTATTCTTTCCCTTTGTAATTATAAGAAAAATAAATTTGACCCACATTATTACTATCCACATAGGGTTTTGGTAAGTCAGTATTTGAATCCACTACTAAAATATAGTCCACAATTCACCTCTAAAATCCCATATTTTCTCCAATAATTACAATATTAAGGTTTGTTAAAGACGGTTTTTTCTTAATTATTGTAGTGATATTACACATTCTCTGAACATGATTACAATCAACGCACTTATGTTCATTTACACAAGGTACTTTAAGCCCCAATCGCACAGCATTTTTCCACGCATTATTCCGAATACGCTCTATACCTTCTTTTTCATTAGCAACTAGTTTATTAATTCCAACTATAACATATACTTTTTTTGGACCAAATATCATGGTTGAAACTCTATTTCCAACTCCATCAACATTGATTATTTCACCATTTTCAGTTATAGCATTACTTCCTGTTAAGTAAACATCAGATCTCTGAGCTTTAACTCTAGCATAATTTATTCCTTCTGGTGTGGTTTCCATCCAATGATAAAATATTTCATTACCTCTATCTCTTAATGCTTCTGGCATTCCTAATTCCTTTAAGGTAACCGAGCCGCCAATTCCAACTGTATCCGTCAGACTAATCTGCTCTAAAAGAAACTGGTAGGCTTCATCTACTGTTGCGAAATATAACGCAGTAATTTTATTTTTCTCAAAAGCTTCTAGAGTGTTTTTTATTCTTATTTCCATCAATTATCCTCCAATTAAATTAGTACATCAGTATGTATTATACCTCTTATAATATGTGCTTGTCATCGGAAATTTATATTCTAGGCTTAACTATTATGAAAACAATACAAAAATAGACTTAGTTTATAAAAATAAAAACATCGGTAATAAAACCGATGGTATCAAATTCAATATTTCTTTTTAAAAAAGTTTAATGGAACATAAATGGCTCCTCAAGTTGGACTCGAACCAACGACCCTGCGGTTAACAGCCGCATGCT
>CAYZED010000026.1:0-9898 GCA_964477445.1 uncultured Clostridiaceae bacterium
TATTTCAATTATGGATTTATGAAGCTTCGATTTTAAATCGGCATTTTTATCAAAATTATTGGTAATATCATTATCAATAAATGCGACTGAATTTCTTTCAGATTCTGAACCATTATCTAAAATTGGCTTTACTTTATTTCCTTCAATTCTCTTTAAAAGTGACATTTAAATCCCTCATTTCCCAAACCCAAAGAATGTTTTCTTCCCATGACTCTTTTGCAACTCTTTTTGATATCCTTTATCATAAATCATTAGCTTTGTTATATCCGTAATTGCTTCTGTTACCTTAGCATTAGGGCTTGTAATTACGAAGGGTATTCCTCTATTCGCTGCTTTTACGACGATTTTGCCATCACTTGGGATTTGTGACCCAATCTTCATGTCTAGAACTTCTTCGCAATCCTTAATTGTAACCCCAAAATCCTCCGAAGCTCTGTTCAAAACCATTTTTACTTTGCTATCTAGATGCAGAGTTTTAAGGAGTTCCATACAAAGTTTTATATTCTTTATAGTTGGCAAATCCATCGACATGATTATAAATATTTGAGTCGACATATCTAGTGCCCCTAGCAGAGTATCATGAAAAACTGGTGGTGTATCAATTATAATATAGTCATATTTTGATCTCAAAAGTGTCAGTAAATCTTGAACAAATTCTGCGTTTACAATCTCTGCATATTCTGGTCTAATAGGCGCTGGGAGTATTTTTACGCCTGATTGATGAGTAATTAAATATGATTCTACAAGTTCAATGTTTAATTTATTCTTTTCTTGAGCCAGTTCAGAAATACTTCGCTTTGGCATTATATTCATGTATACTGCCACATCTCCAAATTGAAGATCCAAGTCAAGAAGAAGTACTTTTTTCCCTGTGGTTTTGGCCGTCTGAACTGCCAGATTAACCGCCAATGTCGTCTTCCCAACTCCACCCTTTGTCCCAAATACCGTCACAATCTGCGGTGTCTTAATATCACTATCGCTGCCATTGTTTTTGACTAATTTCATCCTGTTTTTTCGACTTTGTTCATTATTATATGCTGTTCGTATCGCAGAAATTAATTCTAAGTGCGTAAATGGTTTTTGAAGATAATCTCTTGAACCAGCGTTCATAGATTTTTTCATATACTCATTATCGCTAATAACACTCATCATTATCACAGCAATCTCTGGATGCTCTATCGAAATTTTTTCAGTAGCTTCAATCCCATTAATCACAGGCATATTTACATCCATAAGAACAACATCTGGAAGAAGCCTCTCAACCTTTTTTAGTGCTTCCTCTCCATTTATGGCTTCTCCAACTATTTCAATATCTTCTTCTAGCGAAACGTATTCTCTTATTGCATTTCTAAGGCCTGTAGCATCATCGGCTACTAATAATCTTATCTTCTCCACGGCTCTCACCTCCAAGGATTTTTTATTATGTCGTCAACTGTTATTGCTGGTGTGATAGTTTTCTCATTATCAATTGGAGACCTCAGTATAACTGATACAGTGCCTCTTTCAACTGCCATTTTGAGTTTCAATGAATCTTTAACACTAACTGCTAGAACAATTGTTTTAGCTGGGTCAGCATTAGCTGCTTGAGTCGTGTTTGCTTTATCTCCAATTTCTGTTCCAACTGACAAAATCTCAACATCTTGAAGTACTAGAACTGTATAGTTTATTGGAGGTTCTTCATTTCCAGCCAAATTAGCTATTACATCTACTCTGTCACCTGGTTTTAGTAGTGCTGAAATACCTGTTAATTCTGGTATCATTATTGCCCTTTTCCCGACTGGGATTTTATAGCTCAGCCCTTCTTTATTATCTCCGATCGCAATAACTTGATTAGATAAGATTTCTTCTCCTTGGTTAATTGGTAATAGCGCGATTTTGCCCACAATATCTGATCCTTTGGTTATATTAAGCGGCATTATTTCATTAACGAGAATTTTCTTTTTCATCAACATTGTTTCTATAATTACACTTTTTTCTGGTATTGCAACTTTTGCAACAATAATATTTATATATTTTGAATTCTCGATTTTGCTAGTAAAACTATTAATATATACATAAACTAGAGCTGCTGAAAATATTCCTAATATAATTGCAAGTAATAAAACAAATCTGTTTTTCATTTTTCTTCATCTCTTTTCATAGATATTTTTTGTATAAATTCTTTTTCAAAATATAAAATAATTTATTTATTCGTTACTTATTTATTCGTTAGTTGTTAATTCATTTGTTTATTAGTTAGTTAGTTTTACTCCGACTAATCCATACCCACTGACATTCATGTCAATATCGCCTTGTGCAACAGTTCTTACGAAAGTGCCTGTAACATTACAGCTACTTCCTTCCCCCTCTACAGAATTCAGTAAGAAAACTGAAAATCCCTTTACTATAACATCGCCAGATGTTAGTTTTTCTATTACAGGAATGAATACCAATCTCTTGCAATCTAGATTAAACGAGGTCGCAGTGCATTTAGGGACATGTGTACATTGTGTCATTCGATAATCTATTGCTCTAACTGTCGGATTTGACATATTCCCTGTTTTAACGTCAATTATATCTCCGATTTTTATTGAGGCTCGATATCCGTAAGTTAGATTATCTTCATAAGTATTTGCTCCTGGTCCCCCAAGCGCTAAAGCTCCAAACCAGCCAGTTTCTGATGAACCAGCACCCACCTTTAAAGTATAGGTTTGTCCAAATTGGAACCCACCGTCTTCTACCCCTAAAGGCACTACGCCTGCTATCGCAGTTATTCCACCGACCCTCGCTATTGCCCTAGTGGTTACAGTGCTTTGCGAAACATCAGCAATTTTACCAAATATCATTTGTACATTTTTTGTGACGACAGCTTCAATTCCTCTATTATTATCAATTATTGTGAAAACGACTTGTGAACTGCTCACTCCGTTAGATGTCGCATACGCCTGTGCCACTGCAAGTGCTCCACTTGGGTTTCCAGGAAGCTCTTGTGCTCCTGCTAAAACTGCTGCGTCGGCTGCATTTGTGATTCTAGCTTTAATTAGATAAACTAATCCCGCATCAACTACCACCGCTGCAAGCAAGAAAAAAACTGACATAAATATCACTATAAGCACTAGTGCGTTTCCGTTTTCATCTTTCGATAATTTTTTAAGAAAACTTTTTTCTAAATTGTTTTCTAATTTTCCAAATAACATTTGTCTCACCTTCGATTTCTTCAGAATTACTCAACCCTCATCACCGTTTTACCCTTTACGCTCATATTCGTGCCAATCAATGTCGTAAATACTGGATCGTACATCGGTACTAAGTATGTAACTTCTATTGTAACTGCTGAGCCTCTAATTCTGCTCCCAGCCGTCGGTGAAATGGATATAGTAAGTTTTGTGCTATCTAGAAGCATTGCAGAAGTCCTTAATGTAACTGCCGCACTAATATCGTTATCCGATCCACCAACTGTGGCAATCCTTGCTCCCTCTCTAGCGGCAGTAGTTACAGCTAAGTAAGCTGCAAATCCTCTTCCATATTCAATTATCCCAAAAATCAAAATAAGTAGAATTGGAAGAATTATTGCCATTTCGACCAGAGCCTGCCCGCTCTGATTTTTGCCCAAACTTTTGTCCAAATTCTTTTTAGATTTATTTGCAGTTTTAAAAATCACAATAATCACCCACTTATTTTCGATTAGCCAAATCTATTAGAATATGCTAACTTGCTTTAAACAAGCCTAAATATATAAAAAAACATATGCGATAATTACTCCGGCAGCGATTGCCACTCCATAAGGGAACATATATTTTTCATCGTCAACGTTAAATGAAACTATTTTAAATTTACTTCCAAAAAGAACTAAAATGCCTTTAAAGAATACTTTGAAGGTTCTGAAAAGACGTTTTCTAAATAGGAGAATAAAAATTGCTATTACTCCACCTGCTATACCCATTCCCAGCGCTGTATACATCAGAAAATACCAACCTTTTATCGATCCTATAACAGCAAGAAGTTTAACATCTCCACCGCCAATACCGCCAGCCATAAAGGGAATAATCAAAACCAAAAGTCCAACACCAAAACCTATTAAGCTAAATATAAGACCATTCAGTCCCATACTAAAAAAATTAATAATAATACCTATCAAAAATGCAGGGAGCAAGATAACATTGTAGATTTTTCGCTCTTTTAGGTCTGTATATAAGCATATACAAACTACCAAAATCAACAAAATATCTGACAAAATGCTTATGCCAATTATTCCATTCGCTCCACTCATTCCAATCACCCTTTCTGAAAAAAGCAGACCCTCAATTATGTCAAGGATCTGCTCTATGAATTGCCTTAAGATAAAATGCAATGTCTAAATATGCTTTTAATTCCATTATACCCTTTTTTATACTGCAGTGCTATTAGTTATTCCGTTAAATATATCAATAAGTTTGTCTTTAAAAGCTACCAAAACTGCAATTAGTAATACTGCCACGATACCTATAATAAGCCCATACTCTGTCATCCCTTGACCTGTTTCTTCATTCCATAATTTTTTTAACATTTTAATCTCTCCTTCGTATATTTATTCATTATTAGTGCATAGTTATGCCTTGTTTGAGTTTCTGCTCTTTTTAAAGATATTTTTATTCTAAACCGCTGTGCTGTCAGTTAATGTATTAAAGATATCTATTAGCTTATCTTTAAATGCTACGAGAACTGCAATTAGTAAAACCGCCACAATCCCAATGATGAGCCCATACTCTGTCATCCCTTGACCTGTTTCTTCACTCCAAAGCTTTCTAAACATATAACGTTACCTCCTTCATTATTTTTGCCTTCAAAACCAGGCTCAAAAATAAAAAAACCACTATAACCGAAGTAGTGGTTTGTAAGTGACGTTACGGACACTAGCTCCGGCAACTGGCTGACTTGGCGAAAATTCGCTTTAGTCCCTGTAGCTTTGCGTCACTGCCTTTCAGCAGCTTTGCTATTATTCGATTATTCCTGTGATTACTTATAATTATACATCGTATTTTTGCAAAGACAATAGGACTTTTGATTCATGGAATTGTCGATAAAGCAGGTCTTTTTACAATAGATTGAGATACTCACGCCTACTATCTATTATGGCATAAATAATAATCAACTTATCTTCTTCAAATACCTTGTAGAAAACAAGATGCTTTTCAATAATTAAAACTCTATATCCCTGCTTCTTCAATATAGTGTATCTCGGACAACTCCCATAGTTGGGAAAATCCTGAAGACGATTAATTGCTTTTTCAATCTTATCTAGATATAAAAGGGCTATATCTGAATTTCCAGAGTCATCAGCTATGTATAAAATAATTTCACGAAGTTGTTCTTCTGCCTTATCAGTACGTATTATACTATACTTCATCCATTCTTCCTTTCCATTAGTATTTTACGAAGGTCATCGAATGAATCCTGTATCGGTGAAACACGTCCATTTTTTACATCTTCTTCAGCTTCTGCAAGCGTTTTTAGCAATTCCAATTCGGACTTCATCTGATAATAGTCCTGTAATCCGAGCACTGCGGTATCTCCTCTACCATTTACTGTTATTATTACAGCAGATCTCGATTCTTTGCACTGATTGGAAATCTCTTTATAGTGATTTCTTAAATCTGCTGATGGTCTAATTATATTTTCCATGCTAACACCTCTTTTTTGAATTTATCATAGTCACATTATATCATGATTTGTCTATTATTTGTTTTATTTTCAACAGTTTTAAGTCAAAATATCAAAAATCGTATGGAATTTGTTTTCAATTAAGCTTATAATAACATTATAGTAAAAAAAATCAAACAAAACAATTCGACTGGAGTGATAATTCATTGAAAAAACTTCTCTTTCTCGCTATGCTCATACTTTTATTAGCAATGTCATCCGGGTGCAATATCAACATCACCATAACCCCCGACGAGCCTAACCCAGATCCCCTATATGGAAAATACACCTTTGAAATTCCCATTTATGTCTCGAGTTTAAGTTCAGTTTCTGGCGTATATATATCCGGAAACCTTAAAGATATGGAATGTAACATAAGCAAAGAGAAATTTGAAATCTATTATAAAGATACTCTCGACCATCGTTTTTTGATACAAAATCCAAAGTACAAAAAGGAAATAATAGATGTAGAAAAAGAAAAAGACTTCGATTATGCTGTAAATAATGTCGTCTCAATATCTGCTTATAAGGACAAAACTCAATATATTATTTACGACAAACATGATAATAGAATTCCATTCCGCATTTATAAACTGGATAATGAAATTTGGTTGGTTTCATACTCGAATACTTATGTAGGAAATAATCACAGCGTCCCGCTTATTTTTAGTATATATAAACTAAGATTAAGCACTCATTGAACCTCATTCTTTAAATTGTAGCGAATTGTATAAACAATTTATTATAATTCCTTAGATATACGTATTTATTATTAAAAATACTTCTGTTATAATGAGGTAAAGAATTTATGATTGGGAGTGAGAAAATTGGCTAAAGAAATTAATATCGACTGGAGCAAACTAGGTTTCTCTTATTTGAAAACAGACTTTAGATATTTTTCGATCTGGAAAGATGGAAAATGGGATGACGGAATATTAAGCGAAGATAACACAATTACTATTAGCGAAGCATCAACATCGCTTCACTATGGACAACAGTGTTTCGAAGGTCTTAAAGCTTATCGAACAAAGGATAACAAAATCCAATTATTTAGACCAGACCAAAATGCAAAAAGACTAAATACAAGTTGTAAAAGACTTCTTATGCCTGAAATTGCAGAAGAAAAGTTTATTGATGCATGTATTCAAGTTGTTAGAGCAAATGCTCATTATGTTCCGCCTTACGGAACAGGTGCAGCACTTTATCTTAGACCTTACGTAATAGGAATCGGCGACAATTTGGGCGTTAGACCAGCTCCAGAATACTTATTTGGCGTTTTCTGTGTTCCAGTTGGCCCTTATTTTAAAGGCGGAATGGCACCTGTAAACTTCACTATTTCTGGATTTGACAGAGCAGCTCCATTTGGAACTGGTGCAGCTAAGGTTGGCGGAAACTATGCAGCAAGTCTTTATCCTCATGAATTAGCAGTTAAAGCTGGTTTTGCAGACTGTATATATCTAGATCCATTAACACACACAAAAATCGAAGAAGTTGGAGCAGCTAATTTCTTTGGAATCACTAAAGATAATATATTTGTGACACCAAAATCAGAATCTATTCTTCCAAGTATCACAAAATACTCCATAATGACTCTCGCTAAAGATGTTCTTGGTATGGCCGTCGAAGAAAGAGATTGTTATGTTGATAAGCTTGATGAATTTGCTGAAGCAGGAGCATGTGGAACAGCAGCAGTAATTACGCCAATCGGTGGTATTGAACGCGGCGGAAACATGCATGTATTCTACAGCGAAACTGAAGTAGGTCCTGTTACAAAGAAACTATATGAAACAATGGTAGGAATTCAGTATGGCGAAATCGAAGGTCCTGCTGGATGGGTTGTAGAAGTAAAGTAGTAAAACAATAAATTAATTTATTAAAAATGGGATGTGTCACATGTTCAAACGAAACTTTGTGACCATCCCATTTTTTTAGTATATTTCAAGTCTCCTCCCCGACATCACTGGCAACTGTTTGCGTATTGATTCTACTCTTCCCAAATCAATTTCTTTTACCAAAACCCCTTCGCCATCTTCCATTCTTCCCACTACCGTCCCCCATGGATCAATTATTAGCGAGTTCGCATACGATACATAGCTTCCATTTATATCTCTCGCTGGCGCTGTGGCAACTGTAAATAATTGATTATCAACTGCTCGAGTTCTAAACAAAAGTTCCCAATGTGCAGGTCCAGTCGTCATATTAAACGCTCCAGGGTAAATCAAAATTTCCGCACCTTTATCGGCCATAATTCTAGAAAGCTCAGGAAATCTTACATCAAAACAAATACCAACTCCAATTTTACCATACTTCGTGTCAAAAACAGTGGCCTCGTCGCCTGCAGTAAGCACTTCCGATTCTGAGAATTTTTGCCCACCTTCAACATTAATATTAAAAAGATGCATTTTTCTATGCTTCCCTAGTAAATTCCCATCGACATTAAAAGAATAACTAGTATTAAATATCTTTTCATCTTCGATTTCTGGCATAGATCCCGCTATTAAAACTATTTTATGTTCTGCTGCGATTCTTGATAGCCTTTGGTAGCTTTCACCACCCTCAACTTCAGAATATGCACGAAAAACCTTATTATCATATGGGCAATTAAACATTTCTGGCAAAACAACCACGTGTGCGCCAAGTGAAACGGCTTCATTAATCAGTTTTTCTGCTTTATCCATATTTTCCGACTTATTAATGTTTACTGACTCATTAAAGTTTCCTGATGTTTGAGTCGCAACTTGCATCTGAACTAGTCCTATTTTAATTTTTCTCTCCAAAAAAATTCCCCTCCGTTTGTTTAATGATTTTTCTTATATTAATTCTCATAATCTTCATCGTAACAACTCAATAATCTTAGTGATAACAAGACCTATAATCAAAATTCCATGAAATCTAATACCCACAATTGAACTAAGTGCCATGAGTCTAGGCTTCGAACTTACGACCTTTTCGGTTTCTTTTATGATTTTTATTGATTTATATGGAAACAATAAAAACAAAGCCAATAGTAAAATAGGAGAAATAATATTCATAACACCCATGATAATCGAAATAATATACATAGTAACCAACATTAAAATCCAAATATTTTCACCGAATTTGACCCCATGAACAATTACCATAGTTTTTCTTCCAGCCAATTTGTCCTCAATATGATCGCTTAAATTGTTTGTTAACAAAAGCATCGCTATAAACATGACAGTTGGTATTGATGCCAAGAAAATGTCCATTCCTAATCTGCCAGTTTGTATATAAAAAACTGTTAAATTTATCCCAAAGCCCATTGTTATTCCTGAAACTATTTCACCTAAAGGCGTGTAAGAAATCGGTTTTGGTCCAACCGAATAAAATATCAAAACTAGACCAGCTAAAAGTGCGACTCCCAAAATCCACAGACTTGAGTTAATTGCTAGATATACACCAATTATTAGCGCAACAGTGCAGTAAATTGCCGAAACAATAATCGCCATTTTTGGTGATGCGTCGCCTCTGACTAATACTTTTTCACCTGATTTATTAAAATCCACATTGCGCTTGAAATCTGCATAATCATTTACCATATTTGCTGAACTTTGAACTAACATCATAGCGATAACTAATAAAAAATACTTAAAAAAATCTATCTTCCCATTAATTACCCATGCTAACGATGATGCATAAGTGACGGGGATAACAGAAGCCACCAAAGTTGGCAGCTCCATTAATTTTATTATTATTTTAACGGTCATTTTTATTCTTTTTAAAATTCTAAATTCTTTCATCATTTGGTCTTTCTGGTTTTTATAAATGTATTTTTAGGCGCTTATTTTGAAAAATATTCTTAACTATATTCTTAAGCCTTATTCTTATAAATTATTCACTAAATTATTTTGAAATTGTTACATAATAATAATCTGAACTTGCTTTTTCTCCCTTAGTAACACTTCTAGTAATAGTATATGTTTCCGCCCCAGATCTAATATAATTATATGTGTGTTGACTTGTAAATTTACCGTGGTGACTGTCACTACCCGAATAATTCATAGTTCTAATATCAAGCTGTGGTATATACGTGAAATGATCCGCTTTCAAAACTTTGTCATAATAATTTTGGACAAAATCTTCTCCTACACGTTTAGCATCATACCAAATAGCCCATGAATCATCTGATAGTTTGGTCACTCCATCTTTTTTGTCATAATCAAAATCAGGGTTCGCTGGAAAATTTGGGTAATGTGGTAGTGCGTTAGAAATCATGGTT
>CAYZED010000026.1:9908-33229 GCA_964477445.1 uncultured Clostridiaceae bacterium
ATGGTTAAGCTTACCGAATCACTCTTTGGCCCCTCAAAACCGCCTTTTACTGAAGCCACATAACATGTGACTTTTGATTTATTCGGAATACTTATCACATAATCAAAATCTCCAGGACTTACATGATCAAGTTTAGTCAATTTTCCTTTATCAATGGAATAATATATATAATATGCCTCAGCTTCTTCATTCTTGCTCCAGCTAACTTGCACTTTTCCTGTAGCATATCTTTCTATAGTAACATCTGAAGGTGCTTTAACCCCAACATTAACAGTCAGCTTAACTTTCTTGCTATAACCGACAACAGTTCCTAAAGTTTGGAAAGTTCCTAAGGTTTCTGTCGAAATTTTTTTGGCATTCCATTTCACCTTTAAATTTGAATACTTTTTATTATTCATTAGCGCCTTCACAGTTGTTGGTAATTTCACTATATCTCCCTGTGCAACCGTTAATGTAACATCCGAAATCGATTTAATTTTAACAACTATTGCTTCAGCAAATAAAGTTGATGTTATATTCAAAATCAGCAATATAGTAACAATAAAAAACGAAACAAATTTATAAACAGTATTCTTCTTTTTCATCATAGTATAAAATTTCCCCCATAATTTAGCAACTGGTAGTAGTTGCTATTTTTATATATCACATTCATTCGATACCAAGCATTCAGCAAACTCTAATTCCCATTCCATCTCCGCTACCAAAGCGATTGTATAATAAACAGAGCAATTTTCTGTAGCAAGTTTAAATGCTTCTCTGAATTTTTCAATTTTTTCTTTATCTCCACCTGTTATAAGCACCTTTATCATAGCTTTTTTACATGTGGTCGGAATTTCTTCTCTTTTTTCCATTGTAATATCCATTGCACAGCTTTTATACTCAAGTCTCATTTTTTCAATAATATCAATAAAAATTGAATATGCACAGCTTCCCAGTGCACCAGCAAATAGCTCATATGGAGTGAGGGTTCCTTTTTCGACCCCTATCATAGCAGATCCGTTCTCGCCCTTGAGTTCGCCATAAAATTCTTCCTCAAAATCAATTCTAACGTGAGTCATATTAATCGCCTCCTGTAAAAAAAAATAGTTCTACATGTATTTTATCACAAAATGCAAGCCAGGTCGAACGGTCGAAATATCATTCGACCATTATTTGTAGAATTTTATTCCACTTTATATCGTTTGAAAACATTTGTTTTCAGGGGTTTTTCGGTGTTTCTCCACGCGAGTTCGACCGCGGTCGAACGCAGTCGAACAATAAATTTCTCGTGGTCGAAATATCTTAATCAATTTATGTTTTCTTTAAAACATATGTCACATTTTTGCCCTGTCCTTGTCTTACAATTATTGACTTGTCCAATAAGTTTTTGAGCAGTTTTACAGCCATCGGCTGCGATATTGGAAGCGCTTCTTCAACGTCGGATCTTCGAATTCTATCAGAGTTTTTTAATAAGTACACTATTTTTTCTTCATTTACATTCAAATAAATCCTCTCTTGTTCAGTTTGATAAGAGAATGAAAGGTTGGGTAATGTTACTTTAAATGCATTTGTTGATATTTCCACTTTTGGTTTTTCAGAATGTTTCTCATATGATTCAATTATCTTAGGAATCCCTGTCCCATAAGCTTCAATCCACTTCAAAAGATAAAAAACTCTAGCGAGATTTTTGTTGCGTGAAATAGATACTCCTAAAAGAATGTCGTCTTCATTTATTCCTCGTACTAGACCGCCGATTGTTAAAAATTCAATGCGATCATCAAAAATGCTAATTAGTGTGCTACCACTGAAAGAATAATCCTTGTGAACTATTGCATTAAGCAAAGTTTCTCTCACAGCAACTTCAGGGTAATCTCTCTTATCAATTCTAACCAATCCTTTTATTTCAGATCGCGTTCGATTATATCTATCTAAAAACGCATAAACTTCGTTCATCTGCTTCATAACAGATCCAGAAAATTCATACCTATCCTTAAAGATTTCTTTGTTCTTTCCCTCAAATACGGCCACTTTAATCGTATGCTGGCATTGCTCTGATAGCAACAAACCTAGATTTGTGAATAATCCATCTTCGTCGATAATTTTTAGTGTTTTCATCTGAGCTTCTTCTAGCTTAATCGTCGCTTCTCTAAATTCTTTTTTTAACGAATTAAATTCTAGAGTTTGATTCAAAGACCTAAGTTCTTCGAAATTCTCACCATCTGAAGATTTAATCATTTTAAGTATCGCAGCGTCCGTTGCAGGAACTGTCGATGCCCCTTGTCTAACAAAAACTCCAGCTGGGCGCAAACCTTTTTCACATAGATAGTACGGTACTGATGTTCCCTTCTGAACTTCTATAATTATGATTTTTTTTGACTCGTTACCTTCAAGTTCCACGGTAGTAAAAAGGGTGACATCAGGCTTAATGGAGTCTCTAATCGAGTTTGTAATCATGAGTATTACGGCGTCTGAATTTTCAATGCCAACGATTTGACTATCATCCCCTACACCAATATAGAGCTTCCCTCCGCTCGTATTCGCAAATGCAATAACCGTCTTGATAATATCTTTTGTGTATTGTCTTTTAAATTCTATATTCAAACCTTCTTTGATAAGTATCCCTCCTTTATAATTTAGACAATATTAAATTTCTAAATATGTTTAAACCATTCTAACATTATTCTAATACCATTCTAACACTGTTTAGTATTAGAATCAAGTATGAATAATTAAGTGTGAGCTATTTGCCAATTGTTCACGATGTTCCCTGCCAAACATAAACTTTTCGTCTTTCTGCCCTTGGTGATAGTAGATTAAGTCAAAATATTTATCAAAGCCTTCTGCAATGGTGACTGCCTTCCTCTGGAAGTTCACACTTATATTAAAATAAGACCAGTTATTGGTCTTATAATCTTTTATAAATTTCTCCACGTGGAGAAATTTCTATGATTGTGATTTTTAAAAATATATCATCCTTGCAAAAAACTATTCTATAATCTCCTACTCTTAATCTATAATCATCTGAACAACCCTGCAATGGTTTTACATCACCATAGGGGAGTAAGTTAATGGCATTAATAATTCTTTTTTGCATGTTTCTGTCCAACTTTTGGAGATACTTCAAGCATCTTTTTTCATACTTAATCCCATAGTTCATCTTTATTAATCCCCAATTCTTTTAGAAGTTCCTCTTGGTCAATAAATTTACCTTTAGTCTTTACTTCTTCAAAATGGGTTCTTTCTTCTTCTGTTATATATTCAGGCTCCGCTTCATTAATCTCATTCCATTTATTTTTGTTTTCCTTAAACTTCAAAAATTCAGCCATTTCTATAACCGTTTTTATACTTTCTGGTTTTAACTCGTCCTTTAAGATTTTTTCTATTTTTTGTGCAAGAGTCATATTTTATCCCTCCATTTTGCATTTCCTTACATAAAAAGTATATCATAAATATTCCAAATGTAATATAAAAGTTTAACATGAAAAATATTTCTTCCGCCCCTATTTATGATAAGTCTCATTCCGCTCAATCTTAAACGCCCTATAAATCTGTTCTAATAACATCACCCTAAACAGCCCATGTGGAAATGTCAATTCCGAAAACGACATCTTGTAATCCGCTCTTTTTAGTACATCCTCAGACAACCCTAGTGATCCGCCAATCGCAAAAGCAATGTTGCTTCTACCCATCACTCCCAAACGGGCTATTCTTGCTGAAAACTTCTCTGAGCTTTCCATATTGCCATCAGGTGTTAACGCTATTAAATAGGTATCTTCTTTTAAATTCTTTAGAAGATTCTGTCCCTCTTTATCTTTAATCTGTTTCTCAATAGCTTCTCCTGCATTTTCAGGGCTCTTTTCATCGGGAATCTCTACAATCTCAAATTTACAATAATAAGAAATCCTCTTAGCATAGTCTGCTAAAGCTTCTTTAAGATATTTTTCTTTTAATTTTCCGATACAAAGCAGGGTAATATTCATTAACAAAAATCCCTCATTTTCTAATAATATTTTCATTTAGACTATTAT
This sequence comes from uncultured Clostridiaceae bacterium, assembly GCA_964477445.1. GTDB lineage: Bacteria > Bacillota > Clostridia > Lutisporales > Lutisporaceae > CAYZED01. The sequence goes on from CAYZED010000026.1 coordinate 13,916, forward strand.
ATCAAAGAATGGTCAAGAGAACCTATAACGCTGGCTTCGAAAAAATAATACCTTCATATACAGTTAAAGAGGCTGTCATCACAGCCCCTTCATTTATCTTTAAACCATTCTTTTTCAGCTAGGCTTTGGGGCCATCAGTCATTATTCCAACTTCGACTGTTTTTTCAACACCTTTTCGCTCGTAAGTAATTTTTATTTTATCTCCAGGATTTTTTGAATAAAGTATGGTTCTGAATTTTACTAATGTATTAATTTCCATTCCATCTATCTTAGTAATAACATCTCCAGCCTTTAATCCAGCTTTTCCGGCTTCGCTATCCGGCGTCAAAGAGTATATGTATAATCCTTTAGTAACTTTTATATTGCCAAGTTGACCTTCATAATAGCTAGCCATTTCTCTATCTAGTGCAGTAATCCCTATATAATTCTTCACGAATTTGCCAGTCTTAACAATTTGATTAATTATCGGTTTTGCAATATTTATTGGAATCGCGAATCCCAATCCTTCAGCGGAAGCCTTAACTGTATTAATCCCTATAACCTCACCTCTAGCATTTAATAACGGCCCTCCGCTATTTCCTGGATTTATTGCTGCATCTGTTTGAATTAGATCTTCCATTAATTCATTCTGGTTCACAGAAATTGTTCTATTACTTCCTGATATAATCCCCTGTGTTACACTTCTTTCGAACTGTGTTCCTAACGGATTTCCTATCGCAATAGCCACATCACCTATAGATACTTTGTCTGAATCTCCAAGAGTCGCAGCTACAAGTCCTTTAGCATTAACTTTAACTACTGCCAAATCTAGCGCACTATCTGACCATAAAACTTTTCCTGGTAGATCAGTTCCATCGCTAAAATTAACAGTTAGCTTCTTTGGATCTGTTCCAACAACGTGAGCATTTGTGAGAAGTAGTCCATCTGAACTAACCACTAGTCCACTACCCACACCCTCTGATTCGTTGCTTCCAAAGAAACCATTATCCGATATAACAACACTGCTTATTCTAACTACTGAGGCTGTCGCCTTTATTGCCACAGCTTTTGCGACTGTCTCAATACTACCAGAGTTTATTATTATTTGACCTCCACCATTTGAATAGGATGGAATCATCTTATTAGAAACCATAAATGGAATAGCAAAATACATTGTAGTACTTCCGATAAGTGAGCCAATTATTGCCGATATTAATAGCATTAGCCAAATGTTGGGTTGATTTTTCTGTTTTAGTTTATCTAAAACCGCATAATTTGATTTTTCATTTTCCCTTGAAATATACTGTGGCTCTGCTGTTTGTGTTTCCTCAGTTCGAGTATTTTCTGAGTATGTGGTTTCTTCCTGCGTCATTTCTGGCTGCGTCGTTTCAGCTTGAGTAGTTTCAGCTTGAGTAGTTTCAGCTTGAGTAGTTTGATTGCTTCCGCTGAAATTCTGGTTATCCTCTGAATTGTTTTCTTGATACATTTATATCACTCCTCGATTAGTATTTATAAATCTCTTTATCTAAATAATAACAAAAGAATATAAAAAATATTTGACTTATGTGTGTTAAAAATATGAAATCTAAAAAGCAAAGACTTTCGATATATCACATCTTGGAGCTACATGCAAATCAATATGTTTTTCTATTAGTATTCCGTTTTTCATGAGTCCCGCTTTAACTGTTTCATAAGCAAGTTCTGGGAAATTGTTTTCGCGACTTAAATGTCCTAAAAGTAAACTCGTAGTTCCATTCTCAAAAAGTCTGCAGGCAAATTCGCCAGCATTTACATTCGATAAATGGCCTACTTCACTCAAAATTCTTTTCTTTAAAAAGAAAGGATAACTACCCGCCATTAGCATATTTATATCATGATTTGATTCAAGTAGAACAACTTTTGATCCAAAAATTCCTTCTTCAACTTCAGGGGTTATGTATCCTAAGTCAGTAGCAACCGAAACCTTTTTCCCATCTTTTAGGAAAAAGTAACCCATAGGATTTACTGCATCATGCGATATTTTGTATGAACCTACTCCAATTCCTCCGACACCAATTACTTCACCGGCTTTTATATGTTTAACTTGTTCATGCTTAATTTTTCCTAATGAACCTTCCATAGCGAACCAAGTATGTTCGTTTGCATAAATAGGTACATTTAATTTTCTCGCTAAAGGACCAATTCCTTTAGTATGGTCTGAGTGTTCATGAGTGACAAAAATTCCTTTTATTTGAGAGGCACAAACACCTATGTTTTTTAGACCTTCAAATACCATTTTTGCGCTAACTCCGCTGTCAATTATTATTCCTTCGTCGTCAGTTCCAACGTAAATACAATTTCCACTCGAACCACTGGCTATCGAACAAAGTCTTATTTCCATTTTATTACCACATCATTCCGTTTATTTCTTTATTTATTGCTTTATTTCTTCACTTTATTCCTTCGTTTAACTTTAGCACCAAGCTTAGATAATTTATATTCTAATTTTTCATATCCTCTTTCGATATGAAAAATATTTCCAATTTCCGTTTCGCCTTCAGCTACAAGCGCTGCTATTATCATAGCCGCGCCGCCTCTTAAATCAGTCGCAAAAACTTGAGCTCCCGAGAGCATTTCAACTCCGTCAATAATTGCGACTCTTCCTTCAGCTCTGACATGTGCACCCATTTTTTTTAGCTCATCAAGATGCTTAAATCTGCCTTCCCATACTCCTTCAGTAATGACACCTGTCCCTTCCGAAATAGAAAGCAGCACACACATAGGTTGTTGTAAATCAGACGGGAAGCCAGGGTATGGTAGAGTTTTTAAATTAATGGATTTAAGTCTTTTCGTTGATCTAACTCGAATTGATTCTTCATATTCATCAACTTCCACTCCCATCTCTCTTAGCTTAGCAGAAAGAGATTCTAAGTGAAAAGGTATTACATTTGACACCAATACATCACCGCTACAAGCCGCAGTTGCTATCATGTACGTTCCAGCTTCTAGCATATCAGGTATAATACTGTGATCACATTCTCCTAAATAATCGACTCCAGTGATTCTTATTACATCCGTTCCCGCGCCTTTTACCATGGCCCCCATAGCGTTTAAGAGATTGGCTACATCTACTACGTGTGGTTCTTTTGCAGCGTTCTCAATCACGGTAATGCCTTCAGCTTTAACAGCCGCGAGCATAATGTTAATAGTTGCTCCAACGCTGACAACATCAAGGTAAATTGTAGCACCTACGAGTTTTTCAGCTTTTGCCTTAATTATTCCATGTTCGACTTTAATAGTCGCTCCTAGTGCCTCAAATCCTTTAATATGCAGATCAATAGGTCTAATTCCAAAATCACATCCTCCAGGGAATGGAACTGAAGCCTCTCCATACTTTCCAAGTAGTGCTCCAATAAAATAATATGAAGCTCTCATTTTTTTTGCTATTTCATAATCAACATCTGTATTTATATTTCCAGTAGCCTCGCCGGTCAAAACACCTTCATCATCCATTTTAATTTCGGCACCCATAAGTTCAAGTAAGCGAACTAAATTATGAACATCATCAATGCAAGGAAGATTTCTAACCGTGAATTTAGAATCGGATAAAATTAGTGCTGGCAAAGCTGCTACGGCTGCGTTCTTTGCTCCACCAATTACTACCTCTCCAGTTAATCTTACCTGTCCTTCAATAAATAATTTTTGTTCCAAATCGTTCTCTCCTCTAAAAAATACTTCTTTAACTATGTAATTATACCACAAAAAAGCTTTTTTGCCGCTTCATCTCCCATAAAAAAACCTACTTACCTTTGAGAGGCGAGTAGGTTTTTTATTGATTATTAAATTATGTTGATTCTAGCGAATGGCCATTATTGATTATCTATTTCTTTATTTATTTCTTCATCCATTTCATGTTCTTTAACAAACTTCTCATAAATGGAACGAGTTGCATTATTGAAATCATCTGTATCAATCCCTATGATTATGCTAAGTTCTCCAGCTCCCTGTGTAATCATACTTACATTTACATCCGCTTCATATAGCGCAGAAAATAATTTAGCAGATATACCTTTTGTCTTAATCATTCCTTTTCCAACCACCGCGAGTAAAGACATATTGCTTTTTACAGTAACTGTGTCAGGTTCACAATGAAGTTTAAAATCTTCTATAATTTTTTCAATTTTGTTTTCCAATTCACTGTCCGCAATTACCAGCGATATCGAATCAATTCCCGTTGGGATATGTTCAATCGAGATATTATTTATTTCAATAATAGCCAGTACTTTTCTCACAAAACCAACTTCGCCTGCCATCATTGTTTTATCAATAGTAATAATTGTGAACCCTTTTTTTCCTGCTACTCCAGTAATTCTTCCTGGAACTGATTTTATCTGATCATCACCTAAAATTATTGTCCCAGGATGCTTTGGCTCGTTAGTATTCCTAATGTTCATCATAATGCTGCCAAGCCTTACTGGGTAAGTAGCTTCGTCATGAAGTACTGTGGCTCCCATGTATGATAACTCTCTTAGCTCCTTATATGTCAGAGCTTCAATCTGTTTAGGATTCTCAACAATTCTAGGGTCTGCCATCAGAAAACCTGAAACATCAGTCCAGTTTTCGTAAAGAGTCGCTGCTACCCCGAGTGCAACCATTGATCCTGTTACGTCTGAACCACCACGGCTGAAAGTCTTAATTTTGCCATCCAAAATTGATCCATAGAATCCTGGAATTACAGCAAATTCAATGCCTTCCATTCTCTCTTTCATTTTCTCTCTTGTAGCTTCAAGGTTACATGATCCATTTCTACCAAAAACAATAATTTCAGCTGCATCTATGAATTCATAATTTAGCGCCTTAGCAACTATTTGCCCTGTTATAAACTCTCCTCTACTCGCTGTGAAATCAGCTGTAGCGCCATTTGCTATTCTATCTTTTATCTCAAGAAGAGTGGTCTCTAAATCAAGATCAATCCCTAATTCGTCTCTTATATTAATGAATCTATTATATACAACTTTAAATATCTCATCAAAATCAAGATCCTGCTCCGCCATCTTATTACATAGATATAATAAATCTGTGATTTTCTGATCCTTAGGATGCCTTTTCCCTGGCGCAGAAACAACTACGTATTTTCTTGATGAATCTTCCTTTACAATATCAAGCACTTTTTTTATTTGTGTGCTATCTGCAAGCGAACTCCCTCCAAATTTGGAAACAACTATTCCGTCTCCTTCTATAAATACTGGCGCATTCTCGCCTCTTCCAATCATCATTAATGGTTCCCCCTAAAAGTAATATTTCATAAATTATATGTTAATAATTAATCAATGTCAAACAAAACTCACATTTTATTATTAATAAAAAAACGCTTATAATCCGCTTGTCACAATGTCTCATAGGCGCGTACAAGATCCTCAAAAGTGTCTCTCCTTCGAATCAATCTGTCGCTTCCATCTTCACAAATTAAAACCTCAGCAGGTCTTAACCTATTATTATAATTCGAACTCATAACCATTCCATATGCTCCTGCATCCATAACACCACAAATATCTCCAACTTCAGCTTTTGGCATTTTTCTATCATTGGCCAAAATATCGCCAGTTTCACAGATATTCCCAACTAATGTGGCAACTTCTTCATTATCTTCATCTTTAATTAGCACACCATTTTTGTAAAACTCTAACTCATGCCATGAGTCATACATTGCCGGTCTAATTAAAACGTTGAATCCAATATCTGTCCCAATATATTTTTTTTCACCGTTAAATTTAACTGCATTAACTTTTCCAAGAAGAACTCCCGCCTCAGCCGAAATATATCTTCCCGGCTCAGCTTTAAAAGTTATATCTTGACCATTTTTCAATGCCCATTCTTTAACGACTGGTGTTAATAAATCACTTAATTCTTTCAAGTCCAATCGAGCTTGTCCTTCTTGTTTTTTATAAGGTATTCCAAATCCGCCGCCAAAATCAATTAATTTCAAAGTATCAAATTTTTCAGCTATTAACAAAAGGTTTTTTGCGGCTTCAATGTAAGGAGCTGGTTCCATGAAAAGCGACCCAATATGTTGGTTAATCCCAATTACTTTCATCCCATATTTCTTACAAATAGATTTTACTTCATCAACCCCATCCATATTAATACCAAACTTCGTGTTTTTACCAGCTGTAATAACTTTTTCGTGGTGCCCTGCACCAATTCCTGTGTTAACCCTTATTGATACTTCAGCTCCCGGCTTTAATTTCCCAAAGGTTTCAAGTTGTGAAAGCGAGTCGATACTAATAATTACTTGTTCGTCCGCTACCGCTTTAAGTTCTTCCTCTGTGGCATTATTTGATACATAAAAAAGCTTTTCTTTCATAAAACCAGCTAACTTCAAAACAAAAATTTCTCCCGGAGACATGGCATCAGCATATAGACCTTCATCGTTTGCGATTTTTAATAATTCAAGGCTAGAGTTAGCTTTTATGGAAAAATTAGAAGTAAATTTTTCATAGTCGATAAGATTTTTCATTTCACGACATCTAGTTCTGAATATTTTTTCATTATAAACATATAGTGGTGACCCATATTTTTTTATCAGTTCTTCGGGATTAGTTTTTCCAAAAAAATTTGTTTCTTCCGAGTAAAAGTTCTTCAAGTTTATTTCTCCTTCAAATATTTAATATATTAAGTTGTTTAAGTTGTTGTCGTTCTCCTCGTTGTAGGACATATGTAGCAAATATAATAAGTACAACCCCTGCAATTTGAATAAAACTCATTTTTTCACCTAAAATCAAGTATGCAAAAATCAAAGTAGCAGGTAATTCCATTGTAGCAATAATTGATACTTTTTCTGAACCTATTTTCAGGAGAGCTTTATATATGAAATTAACCGGCAAAATCCCTGCAAATAGTGCCAGCACCAAAATATATGGAACGATATTTAATGTGATTGAAAAATCTTTAATCTCAAAAATCAATCCCAAAATTATCGCAGTAATTAACGCAAAAATGTTACTATAAAAAGTAATAATATTTGGTTTCATTTCTTTCAATTTTATATCTGCAAAAACATTAAAAAACGCATAGCATACTCCACTCATAAGCCCTAAAAATATTCCAAAATAAGAAACATTATCCCCACTTGAAGTAAAAATATTTAAAGCCATTGCACTTCCAAATATCGAAAATATTAGAGCTATAATTATTGTACCATTTATTTTCCTTATTCCTGTAATAATAAAAAATAGAACTACAAATATTGGACTAGTAAATATGAGCATTGAAGCCATTCCCGCTTTAATATATTGGAGAGAAAAATAAAAGAATGCATTGGTTGCAGCACTACTTATAACTCCGTGAACCGCCATGTACAAAACTTCTTTTTTCTTTATTTTAAAATCTTTTGGGTTTTTTATTAGAATAACCGCGAAAATTGTGATAATTATAAAAGTATATTGCCAAATCATCATTTGAATTGGGCCATAGCCTGTATTTATAACCATCTTCCCAAAAATCGCAATAGACGCAAACATCACAGAAGCTATCATAACGTATAGATAACCAGTATTCAATTTCTTCATTAAAAAACACCTCTTACTAACATAATAGCCTCTCCTGACTTTTAAAAAACTGCCTCGTAGTTACACGAGACAGTTAAAAACATTTTAGTATTCATACTATAAGAACTTACATAGAAAATTTATAATATATAAGAATTATCTTAGATAATTTAAAGGGTTTGTAGGGTTACCATTAATGTTTATCTGGAAATGAAGATGCGAGCCTGTACTACGTCCTGTGTTTCCCATTCTTCCAATTACTTCTCCCTTATAAACTTTTTCTCCCACAGAAACTGAAATATGACTAAGATGCCCATACCAAGTCTGATATCCTCGACCATGATCAATTTTTATGAGCCATCCAAGTTCTCCGCCCCATCCAGCAAATACTACTCTGCCTCCATCTGCCGAATGAATAGAGTCCCCTGTATTTCCATCTATATCTATTCCTGCATGGAGTCTTCCCCATCTATATCCATATCTGGATGTTATCGATCCTCTGGAAGGATATGCAAAGACCAACGATCCAATCTTTGGTGGCAAAGGCTTCGTGCCCTTAACTATATATTCAATTTTCGGTTTATTTAAAATCTTTTCACTAAGTACATCTCTGCTAACTGTTATTCCATTAACTTTTATAACATCGGCTGAAATTACTCTCTTCCCTACTATACCTCTAACTTTAACTCTTGTTTGATCTGCATACATTGAAGAGGATTTTTCAACAATCTGTTTATAAGGAATATTTTCTGTAACTACAACTCTTTCTTGCGTCTTGACACTAATTAGTGGCTTAATCGATACTAAATTTAATTTTTCACCTATATGTATCATCTCTAAGTCAATACCTGGGTTCGCAGAAGCTAAATCACTAACCCTTAAATTATATTTCCTAGCAATTAACCAAATACTTTCTCCACTTTCTACTTCGTGAACTTTGATTTCTTTTCCACCATACATAATTTTCTTCAAAGCTACATCTGCTGATACTATAGTATTCTTTTCAACTTCCATATCGACTAATTCTACTTTTTCACCAAATCCTAAAACCGAATATTTAGAACTAGACTTCTTAAGATATGGATTTTGAATTTTAGTTAAAATCTTCTGTGCTTCTTCTTTTGTATTTAGGCTTGCGACAATTTTATCATTCACCTTAATTACGCAAGCATACGCTGGACTTTTTAGTTTAACTGGCTCAGGTAGAGTCGTATTTCCCGTAGTAGCTTCAGGCGGAGTATTTCCCGTAGTAGCTTCAGGCGAAATATTCCCCATAGAATTTTCATCGCCAGGTAACAACTCTGTTCCAACATTCTGATCATTATTAAATGCATTCATTAACTTACTGGTAGTTATTAATTTTTCAGGACTGTCCATAATGTTTTCTAACAAATAGCTTATTGGTCTATTATTATCCACTCTACTATCTATTTCATTCTGATCGACTATCCATTTACCTTCACCCTTTTCTTCTGTGTCCAACGGGAATACACTACCAATTACAGAATAGCTCAGGAAAAGTGTCAAAATAAACAATGTTCCAAATGCTAAAGGTTTTTTATTTCCATTATCAAACTTCACTACTATTTCAGCAAACATATCTTTGAACTCATCCTTTAAAAATATCAGAGAGTTTTTAATATATGTAATGCCGGCTTTAAGGCTTTCTTTTAAATCAATTTTTTTCAAATCAAGATGTTTAAGAGTTTTGATGAACTTAACTTCAGTTTTGCGGTTGTATTTCCGCTTACGTTCTTCTGAAAGATAATACTCTGTTCTAAACTGAGATTCTTCTTTAAGGGTCGCTTTTAACTTCCGTTTCTTGGCTTGCTTCACCAAATTCTCCCCTTTCTTCTTTTATTTTACTTCCATTATCTTGTAATATATTTTAGGATAACAAATTAATTCAATAAACACAAGGAAATACATGCCATTTGTTATACAATTACATGAATTGTTACTATATTAGTTATAACAAGAGTTCTATTAATCCTCTTCCTTTGTATGCCTAACTAGTGTAAACTAAAAGGGCATAAATGCGTAAACAAGGGGGTAAAAATGAGCAAATTTCAATATGAAGATGATTCTGATTTCGGCTTCACTATTATAAGTAACGTTTTTATAAATAAATATCTACCGACTGCGCCAGCTGATTTTGTGAAAGTCTATTTGGCTGCGATAGCTAAAGCACAAAAAAATAGCGATATAGAATTTTCAACTCCAAAATTCGCTGCTGAACTTTCTATGACTCCAGACAGTGTTTTTTCTGCATGGGAATACTGGGAGCGAAAAGGCTTAGTTTCAATGATACCTTATATGAACGAAAAAGACGAGTCCGATTTCATGTTGTTTTTTCAAAATCCTATTAAAGCATTTCAAGAAAAAATGACTGCTAAAAAAGGCGATCCGTCACCATCAAGTGGCGCACTTAATGAAAACGACAATTCTCATAATGGCGATTTCCAAAACGACAGCCTTTCTAAAGGTAATCTTTCAATTAATAATAAGAAGCTTTCACCTTCTTCAAGAATCGCTGCAAGTTTTGATAATCATGATATTAAAGAGATGTTTGAACTAATAAAAATACTCTTTGGCCGAGAGCTAACTCAGAATGAGCTTTCTGTTTTCCTCGATTGGATTGATGATTATAATTTTCCTCCGGAACTAGTAATTATGCTTGTTAATGATTGTATTGATAGAAATAAAAAAGAGCTAGGGTACATGAAAAAAGTGGCTTCGGAATGGCAACTCGCAGGAATAAACACTATTGAAAAGGCCGAAAACCAGCAGCTCCGACATAAAGAAAAATGGCAAAAGTATTCAAAAATTATGAGTTTCTTTCGTTTGAATAGACAACCATCCGTTCAAGAGGAAAAATATCTTGAAAAATGGTTCTATGAGTATAATATGGATGAGAGTATAATTATTAAAGCTTGCGAGCAAACAATAAAAACTCTAAAACCTTCTTTTGAATATGTAGATAGAATACTTCAAGAATGGCAAAGTGCTGGGGTTAAGACTATTACGGACCTAGATAATTATATCAAAATTAAAGATGAGCGAAAGAATTCATCAAATATCTCATCAGCAAATTCTGGTTACTCAAAAAACAAGGCACCGATTTATCCTGGAAGAAAACCTGTAACTCCTAACTTCTCTGGCAGGACTTACGACACTGTTTCATTAAGAGAAAAATTGATCAAGAAAGGCAAGGGTGAACTAAATGATAAATAGACCTTCCAAAGATTCAATTTGGTCTCATTATGACAGGCTTCGTGAAAAAAATCGTGAAATTCTATCTTTAAGGAAAAAGGAGCTCTACGAAAAGAGCCCCCGTTTACAAGAGATCGAGAAAATTATGGCTCAAAATAGTTTGCTAACAAATCGATCCCTATTACTTAACAAAAAAGATCCGCAAGAGATTCTAGATTCATTAAAAAATTCCCATACTCTTTTAAAGAAAGAACGTTCAAATATTTTGACCAGCTTTGGTTTGCCTACTAATTACCTTGATCCAATTTACTCGTGCACTTTATGTGAAGATACTGGATATGTGGTCACGAAGCCATGTATTTGTTTAAAGCGATTTGAAACAAAGCTCCGATACAAAGGTTCAAATCTAGAAAATGTCCTTGCTGAAGAAAACTTCGACACTTTTAGACTTGATTATTATAATGAAGAAAGTCACGGTAATGAACCGTCAGCTAGAGAGCAAATGCAGGAGTACTTTTGGCGCGCCATGGACTATGCCTCTAAGTTTGAGGCCCATAATACTAACCTTTTATTTTTTGGAAAGCCAGGACTCGGAAAAACCTTTCTTTGTCATTCTATAGCTAAAGATTTAATGGATAATGGTCATTCAGTATTATATATCACTGCCTCAGAGCTAATGGATTTTGTGAGAAATAGTAAGTTCGGCTTTGAGTCCGGCGAAGCTGCCCCAGAAGAATTAGCCATATTATATACTTCGGATTTGCTTATTATTGACGATTTAGGGACAGAAATCAGTTCCCAGTTCAACAATCTTGTCTTATATGAATTACTAAATAGACGAATCACAGACAAAAAAAAGATGGTAATATCAACGAATCTTGAGATCGACGATTTAACATCTTTATATTCAGAGCGTATAAGCTCCAGATTATTTGGAAATTTTGAGTTTTTTGCGTTTATTGGCGAGGATATAAGGTTAAAGAAAGTGAGTCTGCTGTAAGGGGTGGAAAAGATATAAGAATTAAGAAAGTGAGCTTGTTGTCGGGGGTCCTATGACTCCCCATAAAAGTTCTTTAAACTCACAAGTTTAATATTTTTATTTGATGCAGCTAATTCTTCTAGTTCCTTTGTGAAGCCTGATTTTGAAAACAACATAAAATACTTATTCTTATATTTGTCAAAAAGTTCGCTCTTTTCTATCAGTTCATTTAAAACTCCAATGCCTGTCAGTTCATTTCTCCATTTGCACTCTCCAAATATGGCGTTATCCTGATCAATAGCTAAGATGTCTATTTCTTCCTGTCTTTTCTTAATCGGATTATTTCCCCACCATCTTCCTATCCTTCCAAAAACAAAAGGCAAAGTCTGTTTAGCGTTTTCCTTACTTAAATATTGCGTACAAATCATTTCAAAAATCTGTCCCATATAATTTGATAGATGTGGAGCAATGGCTTTCTCATATACAATGTCGGATAGTCCTGTGGCAATGCTGCTCATATTGTTCGGAACAAATCTGTACCAAAATCGAAACATTTGATCATCTAATAAATAAATACTTTTTCGACTTTCGTCTTCTGTTAACGGCTTATCTTTTTTTATTATTCCTAACGCCATTAGTGCCGAAATGTATTTTGAACATTTATTACTTTCAAGACCGTTCTTTGTTGCAATTTCATTCAGTTTTGATGCACCATTAGCAATCGCAGCAATGATGCCGTTATATGTAGCTGGTTCTCTCAATTCTTGCTTTAATAGGTTAACGGGTTCCTCATATAAATGTCCGGATTCACTTAAGAATAAATTCTCAATATTCTCCTTAACACTCATATCTTTTCTTATTCTTGACAAGTATTCGGGAACACCACCAGTAATTCCATACAGTATAGCTTTATCTTCATGGCTATAATCAGTTAATAATTGAGCTGATTCATAATATGTAAACGGTTTTATTTTAAACTGCGCCGTTCTTCTTCCATATAGCGGACTTTTATATCCTAACACCTGATACTCCATAAAACTCATAGACGATCCACAAAGGATTAAAAACAGCTTGCTTTCCTTCATTTTCATGTCAATATGTGCTTGAATAGTAGAAGATATTGCCCTGTTGCTTTGTGCTAAATACGGATATTCGTCGATAACCAGTATAATCCTTTCATCAAACGATACTTTGTAGATATATTCAAAAGCTTTTTCCCAATTTGAGAAATATACATTTCCTTCTGATTCTTTTGATGTGACCTTAAAAACGTCTGTACTGAAATTTTCCAAATTGATTATGTCATTTGATTCTCGAGCGATAAAGTATATTGCTTTTTTATCTTTACAAAATTCCTTGATAAGTGTTGTTTTTCCAACTCTTCGCCTACCATAAATTACAGCAAACTCAAACTGAGCACTTTCATACATTGTATTTAATTTCTTCAATTCTGGTATTCTGCCGACAAACATAATAAATCACCTCTTGTTTTATCAACTCATAAGTTTGCAACTTATAAGTTGATAGTATCACATTGTTTGCAGTAACTCAAGTTCTCACTTAATTTCCTCAATATCATTCCCAACAATTTTATATTTGTATTGCTTCACTAATGTTCCATCTACTTCAGTTTTCATAAAAGTAACTAAATCATATCCATCGCTAGTTTTACTCTGAGAAGTCTTATAAACATACCTGACTCCATTTTCTATCAATTCTTTTGACCCAATCCAAAACGGAAAACTATTTAATTCAAGGTCGTATTTCATTAACCCCGCAAAAATTTTGTTTGATGCCTCTACATTTATTTTCAAACTCTCTCTATTTACGTACTCTCTACTTACGGGTGCATTTCTGCCAATGCTTTGTAGGTATCTTATTGCTTGTGTTTCTTGTTGATTGTAAATCTCAGTTCTATATCTTTCCGTTTGATCTTTGTCTGTCATAAGCACCTTGTCCCATAATTTCTTTGGGAACAAAGCTTTTGTTGATTTCCAATTGTCCCTACCAGGTATAGGCTCTTTATACTCCAGCAGTGAATACTCCCCTTTATCGTTTCTTGAAAAAGTCATAACTATAGGAATCAGTCCGCTACCACTTACTATCGTAAATATTCCGTTTTCAAAACCAAAAGCTCCAAAACTTGAAATTGTGTATACTTTAACTTTTCCATTTTCGTCTTCGGTATTAAGAATTATATGTCCTTCCGTTGCAACGTCGCCGGCCCCATAGCTTTTCCTCTGAGACTTGATTGCTATACTTACAGCATCATGAATCGTTATTAAATAATTCGCTTGAGTATCTTTGTCATTGGTTATAATCACATCAGCAGACGGTTCCACAGAATATAAGTAAGTTTCCGGATCATATTTAATTTTAACTTGTTTTTTTGCTACTATTTTATTATTGTTTAAAATTGTAGCTTTTACTATTATTCCATTTGAAGTTTTTTCTTGCCCATTTACCAAAGGACTCCAATAGACTGACACGTCCACTGGCACTTTAGCTTTTTTGCCCTGTTCAGTTATTTTACCAGTCGAATTATCCCAGGTTATAAGCTTTCCGTAATTTGTAGAGTATTCTACTTTGTTTACATTTCCGCTTCCACCAACGAGTATACTAATACCAGGAGTACTTGACATAGTTGCAGCATAAGTTTTGGGGTAAACTATTAGTTTTAGTGGGATAAATAAATCGGCTTTTGGCATTCCAGTTGTAAGAAGCGTTCCACTTAGCAATAATACACACAGAACTCCTATTAAGAAAATAACATTTCGCCTTTTTTTAAAAAAACCTATCATTTTTATCATCCTTATTCTTTTCTCTCCGAAAACTTAATATATTTAAAACTTGTTCATCTGTGACACCCTCGACATCTTTTCTTTTAAAAACGTACTAGTTTATGTAGTAATAAATATGAAATTTCTTTTTATCTGTAGCTAAAGGCCTATGTCTGAAAATCAATTTTCCAGTAAGCATATATAGACATATCCAATCGAGGATAAGACCATCCGTAATACCGTATTACACTTCTTTCCCCTGGGCAAGTTAGAAGCTCGAGAATTGAGGTACTGCACGAATTTGCGTGCTGAATTAATATTTCGCGATGTAACGCAAATTTGTGCCACAAGGCCCCAGTGTTTCTTCTCAGAGTGCGCATATATAGACATATGCAATCGAGGATAAGACCATCCGTAACACCGTATTATACTTTTTTCCCCTGGTAAAGTTAGAAGCTCGAGAATTGCTTTAATGCACGAATTTGCTAATATTTTGCGATGTAATGCAAATTAGTGCTACAAGGCACCGGCCTTCATACGAATTTGCGTTAACGAATGTATTTTAAACGAAACGCAAATTAGTATTATATCAGAGTGCGCATATATAGACATATGCAATCGAAGAGAAGAAAGCTAGTAACGCAGTATTACACAATTCTCGAGCTTCTAAAGGTCCATCATGTCTTGGCAGTAGCTCAGCTTCAGCGGATGATTAATATCCCAATGCGTCTTTTTAATAAAGCCCTCTAATTCTTCTGATTTTTTTTCTTTAAAAAGGTCAAGAATTATTCTATGTTCTTTATTAAAAATCATGCAGGCATCAAAATGCTTTCTATCTCCTGAATCATTGAATGACTGTCTTGCGAACGAATTTCTAAGACTATAAATCTCATCAATTAACGTATCATTATTGCATTTTGATGTATATGTGGCATGAAAATCGCTATGATATTTAACAAAGCTTTCCATGTTCTTATACTTTATAGCAATATCAATTTGCTCAATTAGCTCTTCCATATGAATAAAATCTTCCTCTGTCATATTATCCATTGCTAAAACAGCCGATAGAGCGTCAAGTGTCGCTAAAACAGTATACATATCTTCTTTTCTTTTGTCCGTAAATTCTTTAACAAAAAAACCTTTTCGCGGAATAAACTCAATTAACTCCTCCGAAGAAAGCTGAATTAGTGCTTCCCGAGCCGGAGTTCTACTAATTTCCAATTCCGTACAAATAGCATTCTCGTTAAGCTTTTGATTTGGTAACAATTCACCTTCTTTAATTTTTCGAGCAATATACTCATAAACGTGGTCTTTTAAAGATTTATACTTCGCCATATTTCACTCCTAATTTATATATTAAAAATCGCAGTTTTACTTTTTATATAGTGAAAATTCTGTTATGCCTTTTTACATATTAAAAATACCGGTTATGCCCTTTAAGACCCACGACACCATCTCGCTAATATGTAAAATATTAATGTTCAAATAGTTTTCTGCCATTATTATAGCAAAAAGCGCTGGCATTCCATACCTATATAGATTTAAAAACAATTTTTCATTTTTATCCTTCAAAAATGTCATATATACATGTGACCCATCCAGCGGCGGAATCGGAATAAGGTTGAAAACAAACAATGCTATATTAATATAACCAGCGTAAAGCAACAAATTCATTATTATTCCGCTGAGTGAAGTTGTATCAAAACCTAACGGCATTCCCATCAATTCTAAAAACTTAATCGTCCCAAAAATTATAAATGCTAAAATAATATTTGAAAATGGTCCAGCTATACTTATTAGAATTTCATCTCTATGTGGCTTACTAAGCTTATACGGGTTAAACATAACTGGCTTTGCCCACCCAAAACCTGCTGTAATGAGCAAAATAAATCCCAGAGGATCAATGTGTCTAAGCGGATTTAGAGTTATTCGTCCGTCAAGTTTGGCTGTGTCATCGCCAAGATAATATGCCATTAATGCATGTGCGAATTCATGTACAGTCAAACCTATTAAAATACCAGGTAGCGTAAACAATCTCATTAATAAGTATTCAGAATTCAAATTATTTCACCTCATTCAGCAGATCTTTAATATACTTGAGAAAGTCTTCTCCACTACCTTCATAATCTGCTTTATATGAATTTGGTGATCTATCCATAATACAATCAGTAATCAGCCAAGTTTTTATTCCTGCTTCACTAGCTGCCAAATCTTCCAATGGATCATTGCCAACCATAACACACTGATCTGGTGCCGCATTAATTTTTTTCAAAATATCTTTAAAATACTCGGGGTTAGGTTTACAGGTCGTACATACTTCCATAGCAGTAATATATTCAAAATCTGACATACTCATCCCTGTCCATCCAAGTCTATGTTCAACCGCAATCATTGGGAAAATAGGATTAGTTGCCACCACAATGCCAAAGCCCGCCGCTTTCAATAAATGTATCGCTTCAATTAATTCTTTGTTTCCTTCGCAGCTCCCTTTTAGATTATCAAATTTTTCTTCGTAGAATTTATCGAACCGTTTCTTATATATCTCGCCGTCTACTCCACTAATTTCAACAAAATATCTAAAAAAAGTATCAAAATTATTATCATCAGAATTATCCATAACCATTTTATCAGTGGATTTCATAACCCATCCAACTAAAGCTTTAGGATCACATAAATCAACAAAATAAGCGCCTAATGCTTTGAAATAACCATGAACAAATTCATCAATATCCATTTTTAGTATTGTTCCATCTAAATCAAACAAAAAATATTTAGTCATTTATTTCTCCATTCAATACTTCGGCCATTCTTTTAAGGCCTTCTTCTGTCGCTAATTCAGCCTCAGAAAAATTATCTACGACTTCCATTCCTTCAATTACATTTCCAAAAACCGGCATTGCTCCATCTAACATACTGCCATCAACTGCCAAAATGAAAAAATCCCCGCCTAAGCAATGTTTCGGGTCAAGTGTTCCTGTTCCTATTGTTCCTCGTTTAAAGCTCATCCTATTCTCTTCACCTGGATCAAATCCATTAGTCGAACATTCATTTTCTATTAAGTAACCCGCTTTGGGTGGAAGTATACAGTCTGGGTAATTTTTCGTTGGATCCCCAAACTCTTTCAATGCACCCTTTTCAGACCTCACAAACCCCATTCCATTATAAAAACCCTCTTGTATTAAGTTTATAAAAGATTTAACTGTATTTGGTGCTGTTTTTGGGAATAATTCTGCCTTTATCTCTGCCCCACCTTGCATTTTAATGGTAATTATTGGGTTTTCCATTATTTATGTACTCCTTAAAAATGTTTCTATCTTGTTTTTTCATACGCTACTTTACACTACCAATTTTTTATAAAAGTTAAAATTTCTAATTCACACATACTGCCTAATCTCTATTTCATAAAAATTTTTGAGAAAAACACTATTAATTTGAATGGAAAACTTTCCATATCCTTAACTACGTCTGTCATTCTATCTGCAATTTTTATATTCTGTGGGCAATGTTTCTCACACTTTCTACATTTTACACAGCGTGATGCTATTGCCGGATTTTTAGATGAAGCTCCGAGATTCATTATGTAACTCATTTTTCTCATAAAGCTTTTTTTCATATGATAATCATTATAGGCTGAAAAACATGAAGGTATATCGACCCCTGATGGACATGGCATACAATATCCACACGCAGTACAATTAACCTTTGTAATTTTGCTAAGCATTTCACGTGCGTCTTTGAACAAATTCAGTTCTTCTTCGGTCATAACTTCCGCATCTGAGGAATCAGCTATTCTGCAGTTCTCCTCAAGTTGTTCTTCGGTGGTCATACCTGAGAGCAAAAGTGTCATTTCTTTGTGATTCCAGACCCATCTGAGCGCCCATTCAGCCACACTTCTCTTAGGCTTAGCTTCACTCCACAATTTTTTAAGTGCATCAGGCATATCTGAAATTATTTTCCCACCCCTCAGTGGTTCCATTATTATGACTGGCATGTTTTTTGCAGCTGCATAAAGCAATCCTTCTTTCCCAGCCTGATTATTTTCATCTAAATAGTTATATTGTATCTGACAAAAATCCCAGTCATACGAGTCAATAATGCTTCTAAAATCTTCTTTGCCCCCATGAAATGAAAAACCAATATTTCTAATTTCTCCATTGGCTTTTTTCTTTAGAATCCATTCTTTGATTCCTAGTTCACATAATCGGTTCCACATATTTGTGTCTGCAAGCATATGGATAAGGTAATAATCTATATACGTTGTCTTTAATCGTTTCAACTGTGTGTCAAAAATTTTGTCAATATCTTCAGCTTTTCGTACCATAAATGGAGGCAATTTAGTCGCTATCTTTACTTTTTCGCGTAAACCATCAACTAATGCGTCTCCAAGTATTCCCTCGCTTTTACCCCCGTGATAAATATATGCTGTATCAAAATAATTTATTCCATTCTCAATAGCTTTTTTTATTTCTAGCTTTGCTCTTTCCTCGTCGACAGCATTCCCGTTTTTTGGAAATCTCATACATCCGAACCCAAGGATTGAGAGCATATCACCATTTTTAGGGTTTTTTCTATACTTCATATTGCTTCGTCTCCTAATATTAGTCTAAGTGTTTTCTTGTCCCGCTTCGCCACTCACACCCACAAAATATTATATCATATTTACTATAATTTATGCACTTAGTTGCTTTTGGCGCTAGAGTCTTTAGATAATCGCAGCAACGCACTATAAACCCCACTGAACGCGTAAAAAAAACACCTTGATGGTGTTTTCGAAATTTCTTATGGAGCTGGTGATGGGACTCGAACCCGCGACCTGCTGATTACAAATCAGCTGCTC
>CAYZED010000027.1:0-7070 GCA_964477445.1 uncultured Clostridiaceae bacterium
AGTGACTCTTTCGACTGAAAAGCGGCCATAGTCGCTTTAAAAAGTCGATATTACACACCGATAGAGTCACATTAATTCGGATAGCTCACGGGAGCCGAGGAGGGAAGCAGGTATTACAGACGTATAGTAACACTTTTAATGCGAATAGCGTCATCTGTTAGAATTTAAGAAATTTGTTAATTAAAAAAAGCGGCTTAGCCGCTTTTTTCATTCCGTCTGATCCTTCAATTCATTAATGAACACATTTTTATGATAATCTCTAGGACTCCTACCAAAAGTTTTCTTAAAAGCCCTAGCGAAAGAGCTGTAATCTTTAAATCCAGCTGTTATGCAAGCTTCGTTGATTCGATTCCCTGAAGCGATTAAAGAGCTAGCTATAGCTAGGCGTTTTCTTATAATATATTGGTGAATAGTATCACCAGTAATATCTTTGAATCTGTGCATTAAGTAACTTTTGCTAACAAAAAGAGCCGATGCGATTTCTTCAATACTTAAGTCCAATGAGAGGTTAGTGTTTATATATTCTGTGACATCTTTTATCATTTCATCAGCAAAAATACCAGGCTCCTTAGGATTCTCGCTCTGTAGACAACGACCGATTCTAACAAGAGCTTCATAGAACAAGGCTTTCTTTAAGGTGTTTGAAAATGGAAGGTTAAGCTGAGTTTCTAACTCAATTTCAGACAGACATTTAACAATTTTCATTGAATCTGAATTGGATAACTCTATTTGTAATATTTCATCTTTTCCCGAAGACAGACTTTTATTTAGCAAAGATAATAAGTCAGAATCAGCTAAATTTATACTATTTCTACTAAACCAAATAACATACCGCTCACATGATTCTCTTTCAAGATATTTTGGGCGATGGAGAGTTGATGCTGGAACTATTAGCAATTCGCCAGGTGATGCCTTATATGTGCCTTTTTCAGACAAATAATATGTTCCACCAACAATTGGAATTATAATCTTGTGAAATTCGTGATAATGAAACTCAGATTCGGTGAACCCTTTATCTTTTACATGAAAAACTCTAAAACTATCGGTTAGATATCCTTTATTCATAGTTAACCTCATTTACAAATTTGCTTTATTGAATTAAGTAATACACAAATTTGGATTATTTAAATTTTAAATAAATTATATCATTAAAAGTGAAATAATATGAAAAAAATTTACTTTGAAAAAGCAATAGATTTGTGTATAATGTTTTTTAATACTCTTTTGAGAATATTATATTAAAGAATAAACTTAGAGAAAAAACTGTTTTAATGGTTATTTACTCTGAAAATAGGAGGAAAACATGAAAAAATTCAATGTAGGTATCGTAGGCGCTACTGGGTATGTTGGACAAAGATTCGTCAGCATATTAGAAAATCACCCTTGGTTTAATATTGTGGCAATGGCTGCAAGTCCAGGAAAAACAGGAAAAACTTATGAAGAGGCACTTGGCGGAAACTGGAAAATCCCAGCACCGTTCCCTAGTAAGGTGGCTTCATTAAAACTTGATCACCCTGAAGATGTTAAATCTTTTGGCGAAAAAGTGGACTTTATTTTCTGTGCGGTCAGTATGGAAAGTGACGAAACTAAAAAACTAGAAGAATTATTTGCAAAAGCAGAAATACCAGTTGTATCGAATAACTCAGCTAACAGATGGACAGAAGATGTACCAGTTCTTTTACCAGAAATAAATCCTGATCATGTAGAAGTTATTTCGGCTCAGAAAGAAAGACTTGGAACTAAGAGAGGATTTATTGTTACTAAACCTAATTGTTCAATCCAAAGTTATGTACCTGTATTGAAGGCTTGGGAGAAATTTAAACCGACTCGAGTTTCTGTTTCCACCTATCAAGCTATTTCAGGTAGTGGAAAGACTTTTTCAGAGTGGCCAGAAATGAATGACAATGTTATTCCATATATCGGTGGAGAAGAAGAAAAGAGCGAAATGGAACCATTAAAGGTTTTTGGCAAAGTTGTTAATGGTAAAATAGTTAATTCTGAAGGACCAATAATTGGTGCTCAGTGTATAAGAGTACCTGTATCAGACGGCCATTTAGCAACTGTTTCTCTAGATTTAGAAGTGGAAGCTACTGCGGAAGAGCTTATTCTGGCACTTAAGAATTTTGTTGGTAAAGCACAGGAACTAAATCTTCCATCAGCACCAAAGCCGTTCATTACCTATTTTGAAGAAGATAATAGACCTCAGACTGGCTTGGATAGAGATATTGAGGGCGGAATGGGAATTTCGGTAGGTAGAGTAAGAAAAGATAATGTCTTCGATTGGAAATTCGTGGGTCTTTCCCATAATACGATCAGAGGCGCTGCTGGTGGGGCAGTTTTAACAGCAGAATACTTAGCTGCGATGGGTTATTTCGATAAATAAAGATGTTTTTTTATTAACCCTCGAAACCATTCACACTCAGTGGGTAGCTGTTTTCAATAAAGTACAGTTTTCTATACTACATATAAAAATCCCCGTATCGCCCTTTAATAGGGATGATACGGGGATTTGTCGTTTTAATTTAATGGATTCAGCGAAGCCGCCTTCGCCTTTATTCTGGAACAACTCCTTTTTCGATCAGTATTGCTGCAATTCGAGCCAAATTTTCTTCAGATGCTTCAACATTAATTTGACTAAAATCGAGTCTTTGAGTTATTGAAATATTATTCTCATCGGCTTTAAAATAGATAATTCTTGAGAAATCATAATAGCCTGGAGCGTTTTCAGTTTGGAAAGGAAGATTGAAATCTGGTCGGAAATCATATCCGCTAATTGCAATTCCTTTGCTAAAAAAATTAATCTTTAATGTTTTTTCTCCAAATCGCTGTATAACTTCTGCGAAAGCTATGTATATAGCTAGAATTACAATCGTAAAAAGTGCATCACCCAAGGCTGGCCTCTTATAAATCCAAGGAAGAACTGTTACTATGAGAGGTAATGTATGCATATTCAATCTGTCCCTCATAGAAAACGCTTTTACAGGTAAAGAGAAAAGAATGGCCTGTTTTTTTAATCGTGTTATAATATATATGTTTCGCAATAAAGCTTGTACCCCAACTGCGACTATGTATGATACAAGCCCGGCAATTATAATATATTTTTCTGGAACATTTAACAAATCCAAACCTACAAACTTAAAAATTGCGAAAAAAGCAAAAAACGATGTGAGAAAAATCAGTGTTCTAATAGTATTTTTCATTTTGACCTCCAATTATTTTGTTATTTGTGCGATACTAAATTATAACCTAATTGGATTCAAAAATAAAGCATGGAGGAATTATGTTAGAAGAGAAACTTAAACTTTTACCAGATAAACCTGGCGTATACATAATGAAGGATGAAGTCGGGAAAATAATATATGTTGGAAAAGCTATAAATTTAAAAAACAGAGTTCGTCAATACTTTCAAAATAGTGTGCCGATTTATTCAAAGACGGCAGCGCTAGTGGCAAAAATCAAAGATCTTGAATATATAGTTACCGATTCTGAAATGGAAGCATTAATTTTGGAATGTAATCTGATAAAAAAACATCGACCAAGATATAACATAATGCTAAAAGATGACAAAATGTATCCTTATATAAAAATTACGTTAAATGAAGAATATCCACAAATATATGTCACAAGAACTATTAAGAAAGATGGTAGCAAGTATTTTGGTCCATATACTGATGCCACAGCAGCACATCGGACAGTTGAATCAATTAAGAAGATTTTGAAGGTTAGGGATTGTAAAAAAAATATTTCAAGAATTAAAGGGAAAGAACGTCCGTGTCTAAACTATCATATAAACAATTGTATGGCACCCTGCCTTGCAGAGATTAGCAAAGAAGAATATAGAATAGCGATTGAAAAAGCGATTAAGCTTTTGGAAGGCAAAATTGAAGATATGATAGTTTTTTTAGAGCGCAGTATGCTCGAGTCAGCAGAGGCATATGAGTTCGAAAAAGCTGCAGAAATCAGAGACACAATTTCAGCTATAAGAATAATTGCTGAAAAACAAAAGATGGTTTATGGAAATTCATTAAATCAGGATGTAATTGCTTTTGAGAATATTGAAAATGACATTTGCTTTCAAGTGTTTTTTATTAGAAGTGGGAAAATTGTTGGAAGTGAACATTTTGTTATAAAAGATCAAGATGTTGATTTTCCAGAGGAGTTAGTTTCGGATTTTATTTTACAGTTTTATGAAGGTGATATGTATATTCCAAATGAGATTTTATTGCCTAATTTACCAACTAGTGCAGAAGTGTTAGAACAATGGCTCAGCCAAAGACGAGGCACGCTAGTTCATTTAATAGTTCCAAAAAGAGGTGAAAAAAAGCAGCTGATTGAAATGGTGAAAGAAAACGCGGCGGAAACACTGAAATTACATGTAATGCGATATAGAAATAATTCTATTGCGGCACAAGACTCTCTGCTGAAACTTACTGAAGTACTAAATCTTGACTCAAAACCAATAACAATTGAAGCTTATGACATTTCAAATTTGGCTGGAATGGAAAATGTGGGGTCGATGATTACTTTTTCAGAGGGAAGACCAGACAAGAAGAATTATAGAAGGTTCAAGATAAAAGGGTTTGATGGACAAGACGATTATGGAAGTCTGAAGGAGATATTAGAGAGACGATTCGCAAGATATAGGGCCGACAGTGGAGGTTTTAATACTTTGCCTGATCTCATTTTGATTGACGGTGGAAAAGGACAAGTCGGAATTGCGCTTAAAGTTCTCGCGGAATATGAAATTGAAATTCCTGTGGCGGGAATGATTAAGGATGACAAGCATAAAACCAGAGGGCTCATTTTTAACAATCAAGAAATTGATATCAGAAAAAAAAGCGAAATAATCAAACTGATTAGCCACATTCAAGATGAAGCTCACAGATTTGCAATTAATTATCACAGAAGTTTAAGAAGTAAGAATTCCCTCTTGTCGGTTTTGGATAAAGCACCAGGAATCGGATCGGTAAGAAAAAAAGCACTAATCAAAGCTTTTGGAAGCGTGAAGAAGATAATGGAGTTAAAGCCTGAAGATTTGGCTAAAATTGACACGATGAATCTGAAAGTGGCAGAAAGCTTACTTGACTTTTTAAAAAATAATAGGTAAAAAATATAAAGAGAGAAAGAAATACTACTTAATTTTGAAACCTTTAAAAAAGAGGTGCGTATTATAGGTGAAAACAAAATTAGGTACGAGGTGGAGGTAAATATTATGGAAAAAAAGCTTTATAAATCTAGAAATAAAAAAATGGTTTCGGGCGTTTGTGGTGGATTGGAAGACTATTTAGGAATCGATGTAACGATAATTAGGTTGGTTTGGATAGTTCTTTCATTATTAGTAAGCGGAGCAGGGATTGGTGGCCTGGTGGTTTATATAATTGCATCCATAGTTATTCCTGAAGAACCAGTGGGTTTATGGGAAGATAAGAAAGAAAATGATAACTGGCAGAGACCAAATAGTAACTGGCAAAACAACACCAATAGTTGGGATTATAAAGATGACACTAAATCTGAAAATAATCCATCAGGAAACAGCCAATCAGGAAGTAATCAATCAGGTAGTAACCAATCAGGTAATAGCTCCGATGGTTATGAAGATAATAATAAATGATAAGAAACAATGGTTCGACAACCTAATCCTATGATGAAATACTAATGGAAACGCTGTGAAAATTTCTAATTTCACAGCGTTTTATGTTATAATAAACACTATATGAAATATAAAGGTTGGAAGTTGAATGCATAATAGAGAAGGAATTATTGAAAGACTTATTGAGGTGGGGATAAGCCCCATAAATATAATAACTGATTATCCAATGAAACATGTTACTACCTTTAAAGCC
The DNA here is from genome assembly GCA_964477445.1 of uncultured Clostridiaceae bacterium. GTDB lineage: Bacteria > Bacillota > Clostridia > Lutisporales > Lutisporaceae > CAYZED01. The sequence continues at coordinate 5,844 of CAYZED010000027.1, forward strand.
GGCGGCCCAGCGGAACTATTTATTGAGCCAGACAATATTGCTGAGTTGATTAATATAATGAAATTACTAAAAAACGAAAATATTAAAGCATTAATAATCGGCAAAGGTTCGAACATGTTGGTATCTGATAAAGGTATTCCTGGAGTTGTAATTAGGATTGCCGAGAAAATTTCCTCCATTTCAATTGCGGGTAATGAGGTTATAGCCGAATGTGGGTGCTTGCTATCGGTCTTGGGAAAACAAGTAGCCAAAGAAGGTTTTACAGGTATAGAATTTGCATCAGGAATTCCTGGAACACTTGGTGGCGGTGTAGTTATGAACGCAGGTGCTTACGATGGGGAATTAAAAGATTATATTAAATGGGTAGAGGTATTAGACGAAAATCTTGAAGTAGTTAGACTAACTAATTCTGAAATGGAATTTTCATACAGGAAAAGTTTGGTCGAGAAAAAAGGATATATTGCAATAAGAGCATGTTTTTCATTAGAAAGAGAAGATCAGGAGTTAATCGACTTTAAAATGAGGGATTTTGCTGATAGAAGAAGAAAAAAACAGCCACTCACGTTGCCGAGTGCTGGGAGTACGTTTAAGAGGCCTGAGGGATTTTTTGCAGGAAAATTAATCGAGGACGCTGGTCTTAAGGGTTATAGAATTGGCGGAGCATCAGTATCCGAGCTCCATTGTGGATTTGTTGTAAATGATTTAGATGGTACAGCTAATGATATATATAGATTAATAAAACATATTGAGAAAAGAGTTTTCGAAAACAGTGGTGTTAAATTACAGTTAGAAGTCAAACTGATAGGAGACTTTTTAGAAAGGGACTAGACATGAAGTTTTTTGGAGATTACCATACACATACTACATATAGTCATGGGAAGGGGTCAGTTTTGGACAACGTAGTCCAAGCGAAAAAAGTTGGATTAAAGGAAATTGCGATATCCGAACATGGACCTGATCATTTTTTATATCCCGTAAGATTAGATAACTTTAAAAAAATGCGTGAAGAAATAGATAGAATAAACGATAGCGTTGATGGAATCAAGGTTTTACTAGGAATAGAAAGTAATATTATAAGCCGATATGGAGATATTGATGCTGATGAAAAAATATTGCCATATTTAGATATTCTGGCTGTTGGTTTTCATAATTTCTCAGTATTGCGAAAAGCAACAGATTATTATGAATTATATTTTAAGTATTATGCAGGCAAAATACTAAAACGAA
>CAYZED010000027.1:7080-10330 GCA_964477445.1 uncultured Clostridiaceae bacterium
GAGAACCTCGAATGAAGATAATAATACAGCCGCAGTAATCGCAGCGATTGAAAAATATCCGATTTCATTTATTACTCATCCAAACGCAAGAGTTCCTGTTAGTGTTGATGCAGTTTCTAAAGTGGCAGCTTTAAAAGGGACTTTTTTGGAAATTAATGAAAAAGGGAATAACCTTTCTATACAAGATATAAAGACAATAAAAAATTCAGGTGCTGGAATTATTGTTAATAGTGATGCCCATAAACCAAGTGCAGTTGGGAATTTTAAAAAATCGATTGAACTTATTAAATTGTCTGGGCTCCTAGATGCAGATATTGTAAACGCAAATTATGACAAAGGACCTATTTTTAGGAGGTAGTAGTATGAAATTTTTGATAGTTACCGGACTTTCAGGCGCAGGAAAGAGTCAAACAATAAAAATCTTAGAGGATTTGGGCTATTTTTGTATAGATAATTTGCCCCCAAAACTTATCACTCCTTTTGCAAAAATGTGTGAAAGTCATGAGGCACAGTTTAAGAAAGTTGCGATTGGAATGGATATAAGAGGGGATCTTTTTTTTGATGAAATTTTATCATCGTTAGATGAATTTGTACACACAGGAAATGAGTATGAAATTTTGTTCTTAGAAGCCTCGGATGAAACTTTAATCAAAAGATTTAAACTTACACGTAGAAAACATCCGCTCTCACAAGGAGGGAGAATTAGTAAAGGAATAGTTAACGAACGAGAAAGACTGGCACCTATAAAGAAAAAGGCTAATAATATCATTGATACCACTAGTATGGGCGGCTCAGACTTGAAAGAAGAACTGATCCATCTTTTTGTTGAGGGTGGAAAGTCAGAAGGATTAATAATCAATCTTGTATCTTTTGGGTTCAAATACGGAATATTGATTGATGCGGATATGATATTCGACGCGAGATTTTTACCGAATCCATATTATATACCGAAATTAAAGAAGTTGAACGGACTAGATGAAGCTATTCAGGAATATGTTCATAGCTTTGAGGACACAGAAATATTTTTAACAAAATTAAAGGATATGATTGAGTTTCTAATCCCAGGTTTCATAAAAGAGGGTAAGTCACAGCTAGTAGTGGGAATTGGTTGCACAGGTGGTAGACATAGGTCAGTTGCTATTGCTGAGTTTTTATCAAAAACATTAAAACAAGATGGGCATAGAGTCAAAGTTGAGCATAGAGACATAAATGAAGAGAAATATATTATAAATTAAATATAGGAGATGGTCTTTTGAGTGAACAACTAAAGGTGGTTGCTATAGGTGGGGGTACAGGACTTGCTGTCCTCTTAAAAGGGCTGAAAAAGTTCACGTCAGAGATAACTGCTATTGTTTCTGTTGGAGATGATGGCGGCGGTTCAGGAACGTTAAGAGAGGATATGGGCATTTTGCCACCAGGAGATATTCGGAATTGTATAGCGGCTCTTGCTAATGCAGAACCAATTATGGAAAAAATGCTTCAGTATAGATTTAAAGAAGGAAATATTAAAGGGCAATGTCTTGGGAACCTAATTATTGCGGCACTCACCGATGTATGTGGAAGTTTTGATGAGGCGGTGAGAAGTACTGGTGAGTTTTTCGCTGTTACTGGGAGAGTTTTGCCAGTAACGCTTAATAATATGATTTTATTTGCCGAATTCGAAAATGGTGAAATAGTAGAAGGCGAGTCAAAAATCCCAAAGAAACAAATTGAGATGCATTCATATATAAAAAGATTATATACAGAACCCGCAGAATGTGAACCTTTAGAAGATGCGATTGATGCACTTAGAGAAGCGGATGTTATTGTTTTAGGTCCTGGAAGTTTATATACTAGTGTAATTCCTAATTTGTTAGTAAAGGATATCGGGAAAACTATATCAGAGAGCAAGGCCATAAAAATTTATATAGCAAATGTTATGACTCAGCCTGGTGAAACAGGGGGATATGATTTAAATATGCATTTGAATTCATTGTATTCTCACTGTGAAAATCTTATAATTGATTTTGTTATTGTAAATGGGAAAATAATTCCCGAAGACATTTTGAGTCGATATATAACAGATGGAGCTGAGCCGATTTATGCGTGTGATAATTTTGAATGTAAAAGAGGCGTAAAGACTATAGCTGGGGATTTGATGAAAATTGAAAAAGGTTTAATAAGACATGACTTTTTGGAACTAGCAAAAATGGTAATAAAATTAGGAAAAGAAAATTTAAACATGGTATATAATCTCGATTAGTACCACGGAGGAAGAATGACTAAAGAATTAAAACATGAAATCATCTCGTGGATAAAACTCTTAATGGTGGCGTTCATTATTGCGATATTACTTAGAACATTTGTTTTTCAAATTGCGATAGTAGATCAAGTTTCAATGTATCCAACGCTCAAACCAGGAGATATGTTAATAGTTTCAAGGCTTTCATATAAAGTAGGTATGCCTAAACGTGGCGATATAGCTGTTTTGAAAGACGATAATGCCCAGAAATTATTAGTTAAGAGAGTAATGTCGCTTCCGGGCGAGTCGATAGAACTCTTAGGCGGAAAGACTTATATCGACGGAATCAAACTTACGAAGGATTGGAATACTAGCGAGAATGTGGACTATCCAATATTTGAGGTGCCAATGGATACATACTTCATGATGGGTGATAATCGTTCACATAGCAGGGATTCCAGGTCAGACACACTAGGACCGGTAAAGAGTGATTTACTAGTTGGAAAAGTCATTTTTAGAATTTGGCCTTTACACAAAGTAGGGTTTATTGGAAAGTGAATCTGTGAACAATAGAAAATAGATTTGTGAACAATAGAAAATCATGATGTTAGTAATAGAATAGGGGTTTGAGTATGACGACTTTTTCAGCCGAAGTAAAAAACGAAATATCAAAATTACCTGTTGAAAATGATTGCTGCAGGAAGGCTGAATTGTCAGCACTATTGAAAACGACTGGAACTATCCAAATTCAGCATCCAGGCGGGTTTGCAATGAAACTTCAGACAGAAAACGCGTCCATTGCGCGTAGGAAAGATTGTTTTGACATACACACGAAGGTTATGGTTCGAAAGAACAAACAATTGAAAAAAAACAATAATTATTATTTACATATAGATAGTGATATGGGAGCCGAATTCATAATGATGGAAACTGGGATACTAAGTGAAATCGCAGGAGATAAAAATCTTGTTTGGGGGATATCGCACTCTATTATTAAAAAAAATTGTTGTAAAAAATTGTAGCACCAAA
>CAYZED010000027.1:10372-11946 GCA_964477445.1 uncultured Clostridiaceae bacterium
TTCTTGGCTGCGGAAGTTTAAGCGATCCTGAAAAAAATTATCATTTAGAATTGGTCGTTTCTACTGAAGAGTTTGCTCATGATTTAAAAAAAATCTTATCTCGCTTTGACCTGAATGCCAAAATTGTTACCAGAAAAGGACATCTTATCGTATATCTAAAAGAGGGCGAAAATATTGTGGATTTTTTGAACATAGTAGGCGCACATACTGCTCTTTTAAGTTTAGAGAATGTAAGAATATTTAAAGGAATGAGAAATAGTGTAAATAGACTGGTTAATTGCGAAACAGCAAACCTGGATAAAACGTTAAATGCTTCAGAGCGACAAATTGACAGCATTAATATTATTAAAAAAACAATTGGTTTACGAAAATTGGGGAACGGGTTGCAAGAACTAGCTGAATTGAGAGAACTATATTCCGAGGCCAGTTTAAAAGAGCTAGGAGAGATGATGTCTCCACCTATTGGAAAATCTGGTATTAATCATAGATTAAGAAAAATTGAGCAAATTGCTGAAAAGATCAGGGAAGAGGGACGTAATGAGTAAACATATCGGAGTTGATATTGGTGGAACTGCAATTAAGGCAGGTGTTTTTGATGACAAAGGAAACATAATATCCTCAAAAGAGATTCCAACCAGAGCGGACGATGGTTACGAGGCAGTATTGGGAGATATTTATGATTTAATGATAGAATTGACTGAAGCGGCTAGTGGGAAAAAGAATATAAGAGAAAACGGTTTTTCCGAGATAGATTCTATTGGGATAGGAATACCGGGATTGGTTGACACTGTTAGAGGAAAAATTCTTTCAGGACCAAATTTGGGGTGGACTGATAAATCAATGGGAGAAGAATTAACGAATATGATGGGGAAAGTTCCTGTTTTGGCGAACGATGCCACATTAGCTGCTTATGCAGAAAGTATATTAGGAGTCACTAAGGGCTGTAAAAATTCATTCTTTCTTACTTTGGGGACAGGAGTCGGCGGAGGAATGATTATTAATTCGGAAATATACTCAGGAAGCCATTTTGTTGGATCTGAGATAGGGCATATGATAATTGGTGAAAATTTTTATAACTGTAGTTGTGGTAGGAATGGTTGTTTTGAGACTTTCGCATCTGCGACTGCATTAGTTAAATATGTTGAATATAAGCTAGATGAATTTAAAGATCAGCCGGAATATTCATTTTTAGAAAATGAGGCCACAAAAAGTTGTCTCGGTAAACATAGAGAAGATGGGATATTGACCTCGAAAATTATTTTTGAGGAATCAAAAAAAGGCGATTGGTTGGCGATTGAAGCTGTCGAGAGATTGGTTAAATATCTGGCTATAGGAATATTGAATATTTATGATATTCTTGACCCAGACATCATAGCGATAGGTGGTGGACTATCTAAGGCAGGAAGTTACTTAATCGAACTAATTAATAAAGAACTTGAAAACAAAACATTGCTTAAGTCAATTGAGTATGGAAAAATCACATTAGCCACACTAGGTAACGATGCCGGCATGATAGGCGCGGCCCTGTTTTCTGCCCATAAGGCAGAATAACTCTGTTTTCCGCACATACTAAT
>CAYZED010000027.1:11956-14161 GCA_964477445.1 uncultured Clostridiaceae bacterium
GCGTTTAATATCTAATGAAACTATATTCAATAACGCAAATTCGTATAACAGAGTGGAATAACCCTGTTTTATGCCCACAAGGCAGAATAGCACTAAAAATATATTTTAAATTTGCCATTTACATGGTGAATTTTTTTTGTTAAACTAATTACATAATTATACTTTTGATACAAAATAAGTAAAGAATCGAGGGGTTTATGAAAACTATATCTAATGACAAGATAAAAATTATTCTTTTAGATTGTGATAATGAGTATGGTACGGCAATAGCAGAATTTTTTTCGGGTTATTTTGAACAAGAAAAAAATCTTAGTTTCTCACACTTTGATTCTTTGGGCTTACTAAAAGAAAAAATGATTCTTGAAATTGAATGGCGAAAATCAGAATTAGTAATAATTTACGAACAAAAAATTAGTGAAAGAGAAATAAGAATAATGCTTGATGAGATTCTTGTAGCGTCTAGTGCTGTTATTCTAACTGAAATGGGTAAAAACACAGGTGAAAAAATGAATAAATACGGTAAACCGAGCGATTTGTTAAGAGATATTATTCAGCTTATTGATAGTAAATATGAAAAGAACGAGTTTCTAAATGAAGAACTATCTGAGATAAAAACTACTTCTCGGCAACTAGTATATGCAGGAACAGGTTTTTCAGGTGGAGTGGGAACGTCGTCATTTCTAATTGGACTCTATAATAATTTGAACATGAAGGGTTTTAGAGTTTTATATATAGATTTAAGTTTTTGGAGTAATACAATAGCTATTTCGAATGTTGATCTATATCCAGATTTGAGCTTCTTTGCACTAATGAAAGATAAAAGTGATGGTGGATTAAGGTCCGTTATGCAGAGTGTTTTATCAAAATCGCCTAGGGGAGACTCGTTAATTATCAAGGCGTCACCTGAACCTGATAGTATAACAGAGGTGTCTGGAAATAATATAAAAGAACTGATTGAAGAACTAATTAATCTGGATATGTTTGATTTTGTTTTACTTGATATGAACAGAATACATATTGTTGAACTATTGAAAGATAATTTTTCTACTAAAGGAATGTTTTTTGTAAGACGTGGTTTTGAGGATTGCGAAAAAAATTGCGAAAAAATCTATACCCAATGTAAGGACTCTATATCAAAACTACTATCGTGTAATGTTCGCGAAATTGTAATGAGTGATTATCTGAAGAAATCTGAAACACTTGATACGAGAAATCAAAACAAACAAACATTTTTAAAATCAAAGAAACTAGAGAGTGAAGATAATCAAAAAATCATTAATATGACTACAGAAGAAATGACAAAAGAATGGAGCGAATATGCAGGAAATATGCGAGAGAATTAAAGAACGCTTGCTTGAATTTGGTGAACTGGATGATAAAGAATTGATATCGGAGATAGGATATAGCATTTTTAATGATTTTGAGGGAAGACTATTAAGTTATAAAGACAAGGAACTGTTGTTAGAAAAATTATATAACAGTATCAGAAAATGGGGACCGCTTTCGGACTTAATGGAGGATCCAGATGTTTCTGAAATTATGATAAATGGTAAAAGTGAGATTTTTATTGAGAAATTCGGGAAAATTGTGAAAACAAGCGTGGAATTTGATAATCAGGAGCAACTTGAGGAGTTGTTATTTCAAATGACAGGGAAATCAAATAGAACGATTAGCGAAGCGTCACCTATTGTGGATATAAGACTTCAGGATGGATCGAGAGCCAACATCGTGCTAAAACCTATTGCTATAGACGGCCCTGTGGCTACGATAAGAAAATTTAGAAATAAATGGTTCACTATGGAAGAATTGATTGAGGCAGGTTGTGTAGATGAAAAAACAGCTCATTATTTAAGTGAATCAGTCGAAAAACGAAAGAATATTATGATAAGTGGAGGAACCGGTTCTGGAAAAACAACTGTACTGAATGTATTGAGTGCTTTTATTGGTAAAACAGAACGGGTTATTACTATTGAAGACTCCGCAGAACTTAAGCTTCAAGGGATTGAAAATTTAGTTCGGATGGAAGCTAGAAATTCAAATTCAGTTGGAATAGGTAGACTTGGAATTAGAGAAATGATAAAGACTTCTTTGCGAATGAGGCCAGATAGAATAATAATTGGTGAGGTTAGGGGTGAAGAAGCTATTGATATGTTACAAGCTATGAATACAGGACATGATGGGTCTTTATGTACAGGTCATGCCAAT
>CAYZED010000027.1:14171-21232 GCA_964477445.1 uncultured Clostridiaceae bacterium
GCTCGAGATATTTTGTTAAGACTCGAAACGATGGCTATTTCCAGTGGCGAAATTCCACTAGAAGCTGTAAGGAGGCAGATTGCTTCGGCACTGAATGTCATAGTACATGTCAGCAGAGATGCTAATGGAAAAAGAAGTATAGCAGAGGTGGTGAATATAAATGGTTATGAAAATGGCGAATACATTATTAGTGAAATTTGTGACAATAACTAAATTCGAAAAACTAGCGAAATTCGGAAAACTAGCAAAATTCGAAAAACTAGCGAAATTTAAGAAATTAGATAAGAATAAAAAAAGGTATTTGAACGACTTTTTGACAAAAGAGAAAATAAGTTTTGAAAAATCTCCAGAGAGCAAAATTGATTATAGTTTTAACTATACTTCACTTTCTGAATTTACTTTACTTGCATTATTATTTTCTATCGCTGCAGCAGCTGCGATATGGTTGCTTTATAGGTTTTTTCCAATATTGATTTTATCTTTTCCGATAGGTTGTTTTTTTTCAATAAATAGTTTTAAGAACAAAGCTGAAAAAAGACGGAAAGATTTAACGCTTGATTTTGCTGACTTTCTGATATCATTCGGAGATTCATTGAAAATTGGGATGTCACCTGAAAAAGCATTTGATAATGTTGTGTTTGATTGGAATAAAGACAATTCAAAAAAGCATAAAGACTTATTTAAAGAATTAAAACAAATACAAAATGGTTATAAAACTGGAAGATCATTGGGAAGTGGCCTTGAGAGTTTTTCGAGAAGAAGCAATGTTACAGAGATTAGAACTTTCGGAGAAATATATAATATTGCTTTCAGAAAAGGAGATAAACCTTGGGAATTAGCATATAAGACAGCGAGTTTGATAAAAGAGAGAAACAAAATTCATTCTGAAATTGAAGTTATACTTTCTGAAAAAAGAATGGAAAAGAGAATAATAGATATAATTCCATTTTTTATAATTTATATGTTGAGTACAACTTCGCCAGAGTTTATAAAACCAATTTATACTACCTTAGTGGGCAGAGTAGCTATGACTTTTTCTTTATTTTTGTTTGCACTTGCTTGGTTTTTATCATCGAAAATTATGAGGGTTAAAGTATAATGTTAAAAAAAATCGAGAAGAAAGAAGACTTAATTAAGTTTGTTGAGAGTTACTTGTGGCCAATCAGCGCGGTCGAAAAATTGTTTTTGCGTTTGGCAAGTTTTACGTTGCAGTATACATTATATAAATGGTCATTTGTTAAATTTGAGGAAACAGAGTGCATAGAACGTTATTTGAAAATTTTGGCTTTGTCTACGTCGTATATATTTCTATTTTGCGCTGTCATTATTTGCATAATTTCTGGGGGGATTTCTCTAGAAAAAACTATGATGGTAATTGGTGGAGGGTTACTTGGATACTACTTGCCATTTACGAAATATAAAAAGATTTTATCAGATAAAGAAAAATTAATACAAAGAGAGTTCCCTATTGTAATAGATAGACTACTAATTTTACTTGATGCGGGGTATTCAACTGCTATGGCGTGGGAATTAATGTCTGGGCTTCTCAATAACGGCAGTGAGATAGATTTAGAAGTTGGAAGGATTATTAAACAAATGAAGTTAGGAGTTTCGGAAGAGGGTTTTTACAAAGAATTACAAGAGCGTTTGAATTACCTGCTAGTAATAAAGTTTTGTTCAATATGCTCACAAAATATTAGGAAAGGAGGAGCTGATTTAAGAGCACAACTAAAAGAATTGTCTGACGAGGCAATGCTGGAGAGAAGATGGACTGCGATTAAGGCGGGTGAGGAAGCATCCACAAAAATGATCATCCCACTATCGTTAATTTTCATAGGTGTCTTAATACTGATAATGATTCCAGCGGCATTACAACTCACAATGTTATAAAAGTTAAAGGGGGAAAATATTATTAATAATTATTTTAGTAAATTATATGAAAAAAGTATAAGCAATATTATAAAGACTGAATGCAAACTTAAAAAGTCAAAGGAATTCATTTTTGATGAGAGAGGAGTAAGTACCGTAGAGATTCTGGTTATAATTGCAGTCTTAGTAGCAGTAGCACTGCTTTTTAAAGATAGGTTAATTGACTTTGTAAATGTATATTTCATAAAGCTTAACGATAGAACAGGGGGATTGCTTTGAGTACTGTGGAGTCTTTAATAATTGTTACAGTAGTTATGCTTTGCATTTTTAGTTGTATTTTTACTGAGTGCAAAATTGTTTCAAGACTAGCAGATTTATTTGTTACTATCGAAAACTCGATAGTAAGAGAAAATGCTGCTGCGGAAGAAGCTCATAATCCTAAGAACTCTTTTAATGTAAAACGATTATTAGTAAACAGAGAAATAAAATATAAAAGCAAATATAATGACGTCACATGGTCTGTTTATGCGGAATTGTCTGAAAATATTCGTTTGATTGATCAAATAGCTAGAGGATTCAGCTCAGAATGAATTAGTGTTAAGAGAGGAGCTTAATGATAAGAAAAATAGTACGTGATGAAAAGGCCTCAGTTTCAATCTATTTGCTGATTATTCTCTCAGCATTACTTCTAATGGGGTTAGTATTTATTGATTTTGCCAGAATTGCTATAGGTAAGATAAAAGTTGAAAAAGCTGTTCAGTTATCCGCTAGTGCAGCTTTATCCTATTATGATTCTGATTTAGCTAGGAAGTATGGATTGTTTGGGCTTAACACAAATAGCGAAAAATCCGATGAAATATTTACTAAATATTTGGAAAAAAATTTGACATACACTTCGAATACATTGGGAATTAAGTATTTAATCAATAAGAAAAAAACTTACATTGAAGGCGTAGATAAGCTTAATGAATACTTGATTTTTAAAGCAGAAATGATAAAAGCTATTAAATATAAGGCATCAGTATCTTGGATAAAAAAAATCAAAGAATCACTAACTGTAAATAAACTAAATGAATTAGAAAATGTTAATAATGAAGGGAAAACAGCCAGAGACAGAAAGAGAGAATTAAATCGTCAACTTTCAGATTTGAAAATTAAGCTAAAAGAAGCCGCTGAGGAGAATAAAGGAGTAATACAAAAAGAAATTGAGCGTATAACGCTTGAAATCGGTGATAAGAGTAAATCGTATACTATACCAAGAATTAGTTCGGCAGGAAGCATTGAATCGTTATTATTAAGTCGTGTATCTGAAACACTTGGATTTAGCAAAAATCTAGTTACTAAAACAAATGAAGAAGACAGCATTGTAATGAGTGCTACAAATTTTAACGATTTGGAAAAATGGCCTCCGAAAATGTTTGATTTGATAAAAGGAATTATCATTTCGATGGAATCTGCTACCCAAAAAGGTGCTGAAAAACTATTTATTGTAGAATATATCGCAGATAGAATGAGTAATTTGACTAATGAAAAGGAAGATAGAGAATATAAAAAAGGAGAAATGGAATATATTCTAAACGCTAATCCAAGAGCATCGGAGTTAGAATCTGTATCTACTTCTTTACTGAAAATATGGCTTTTCAGATTTGCGCTAAATTTTGTATCTGATTTTTCAAAATCTGCTATCCCAGAGCCGTTTGAGCGATTCTTATTTAACTTAGCAAAGGCATCTATGGAAGCTAGTACCGATATATTAACACTTATAAATGGAGGATCGGTTGAAATTTTTCCAGGTATAGTTAAGAATATAAAGCTGAATTATGTTGAAAATTTAAAGTTGATGTTATTGTGTTGCAGTGAGGAACAACTAATTAAACAAACATACCGTTTAATCAATGGTACTAATTTAAATATCAGAAATATTGAGATAAGCGAATATTCAAGTCTTCTTAAAATAAATTATAAGGTGGGGATAAAACTCCTATTTATTCCAGTATTACATTTAGATATTTTAAGTGATAAATTCAAAGACGGTTGTTTTTACTATTCTGATGAGGTGTGTTTTGGATACTAATATGAAGAATGATTTGGGTACTAAAGTTAGGTGCAAACTGTTTAATAAAAAGATTTTAAATGAAAATGGCTCTATTAGCGTGGAGGCGATGGTGATTTTTCCGATTTTTCTTCTTGTAGTTTTTGCAATGATCAATGTAGTAGCACAAGCTGTTATTATAATTAGGGTCGAAAAATCAGCAGCGGATACACTTATGCTTTGTAATGAAGAATACTATATGTGTAGAAAAATAGACAGGGCTGTGAGTGATTCAACTGATTCAATAAAAATAGTTAATGCTGTTAAAAATTTCACTAGTTTTTTAGGCGAAGATATTGAAAAAATGATTTCAAAAATATCCGGAGAAAATGCAGAAGGATTATTATCTGGGGAAACTATATTTAAAGGTGTTTCAGAAGCCTTCCTGGATTTTTCAGCTAATAAAAGACTAAAAAAATATATTGGAGATGAAGAAAATAATCTGAATTTGAAATCGAAATTAAGCTTAAGCAAAGCCGGTTTTACAGATAGTAATAAAGATTATGAAATAAAACTAAGGGTGGAATATGAACCTGACGTTATTAAGACGCCGTTCTTTGAGGCAGGGAAAAATGAGACTAACCTATATACTAGAGGGTGGGGAACTGAAACAGAAACATTGAAGATTAACTTAACCAAAAAAAGCGAAGAGACTGACACAACTGTATATGTTACTAGAACAGGGGAATGCTATCATAAAAAAAGTTGTCATAATAGTCTTGATGAATCATGCATACCAATATTATTGGAAGCCGCCAAAATCTCGGGATATAGAAATTGTAAATTGTGCAAACCATAAAGAATTGTCTAAAGAAATAAATGGTTTGGGTTTTCTCTACTAATAGCAAAAAAACTAAAATAAAATTAATATGAAAAGGAGAAAGAATGTCAATAATACCGATATCAGACAAAGATGAAAAGGATGGATTTATTGGTTTTTTTGTTTGTGATAGCAAAGAAGTTTCGGATTATCAGCTGCAAACAATTAAGACAAATGATGAACTGGGATTTATGAAAATAATTGATGAAAAAAATCTAAACGGAGTAAGAATATTTTGTGAAAAGAATGGAAGAGAATCTCTAAAGCAAATATTAGAATCAAAGAAGTTGAATTTTCGAGGTTTTTTAGATTTTACGTCAAAGTTACTTGAAATAAGTAATAGGTGTGAGGAATATCTTCTGAATCGAGAATGCATAGTGCTGGAAGAGAACTATATACTTTTTGATGATGAAAGCAATGATCCTGCGTTTTTTTTCTTGCCACTTAGACGAGGTAAAATAGCTATTTCTGAAGATTTAAGAAAGTTTCTTCAAAAAATATTGCTTAAGTCAGAGGTTGATGAATTGAAAGTCGAGATGGATGAGTATCGAGAATTTTTTGAGTATCTTCAAAGAAAGGATTTTGAATTAAAAGACTTTGGAAAGTTCTTTGATGAGCTTCGATTGAGGAGGAGAATAAGAAAGCCAAGGGTAAATCAAAAAAATATTAACAGTAAAAATAAGAAAGAAGATAATGCGGATACTGGCCTTAGATTTAAGAAAGAAGATAACGCTGATATTAGACTTAGAATAAAAAAAGAATCAATTATTGATAATATAGGGAATCAATTAATAGTTTACTTGCCATTCATAACAATATTTTTATGGCTGACATTCATAGTTTTTTCTTTTATTACAAATCAGAAGGTCATGGAGATTTTTGGAGGAAGCATAGTTTTTGCACTTTGTTTGCACTTCATATATAAAAAAAAGAGAGCATCCAGTATAGAAGAAAAGGTAGGATTTGAAAAAGAGGTAAATAATGCCATTACAGAAAGCTCATTAGAAATTGGGAAAATCAATAATTCACAAAAAAATAACATTGATGAATTTAAAATAAAAAAAACAAAAGAATCAGAATTTAACATCATGGATACTGTTAGACTTGAAGACTATATTATAGGGCGTATAAGGCTAATTAATCATGATACTGAAGAATCTGAATTGGCAGAGGCTTCAGATTGGCATGAAATAAATAATAGAATGTACGTAGGAAGAAATGAAAACATAGTAGATATATATATTTCAAATCCTTCTATAGGTAAAGTGCACTGCGAAATTTGGAAGGAAGGTAGAGAGTTTTATTTAAGAGATTTAAATTCAGCGAACGGGACTTACATTAATGGGGAAAGAGTTATACCAGAACATAATTTTATTTTAAAGAGTGGAGATCATTTGCGTTTTTCCACGCAGGAAGCCGTAATAGATATTCTATAAAGAAAAAATGGCAAAAAACTTTGCTGAAAACATTTCATATATTTCATTTTTTTGCATTGACTAGCTTGTAATGCTGTGTTAACATTATGTATTGCATCGTAGTATGTATAAATGCGTTTTGCGGTGAAAATTCTAATCCAAGAATATTTTCGGTACAAAGGTATGCTTTTTTTAATAATTAAAGGCGATACTCTTGTGTTAGTTTTTGCATTTAAGGCAAAGATTTACGAACGACCGTAATTTTCGCTGAAATATGTGTAAGGGGTGAAGGACTCTATGGTACATCCGATCTCGGCTGGGAAAAACTGGAGAATGAGCTACTCCAAAATCGAAGAAGTCATGAACATGCCCAACCTGATTGAAGTACAGAAAAACTCATATAACTGGTTCCTCGAAGAAGGCCTGAAGGAAGTCTTTAATGACATTTCTCCTATTCAGGACTATACAGGAAATTTAGTACTTGAGTTTGTCGACTACTTCCTCGAATGGAAACCTAAGTATTCCGTCGAAGAATGCAAAGAAAGGGACGTTACTTATGCGGCCCCTCTTAAGGCGAAAATCAGACTGTTAAACAAAGAAACCGGTGAGGTAAAAGAGCAGGAAGTTTACATGGGTGAATTTCCACTAATGACAGAGAATGGTACATTTATCATCAATGGAGCTGAAAGGGTTATTGTTTCACAGTTAGTTAGGTCACCAGGGGTTTACTATGTTGAAACTATAGACAAATCCGGGAAAAAATTATTTTCCGCTACTGTTATTCCTAATAGAGGTGCTTGGCTTGAGTATGAAACAGATTCTAATGATGTCTTATGGGTTAGAATCGACAGAACAAGAAAACTAC
>CAYZED010000027.1:21242-31987 GCA_964477445.1 uncultured Clostridiaceae bacterium
TTTATCAGAGCATTAGGATTTGGATCTGACGATCAAATTGAAGCAATAATTGGTGAAGATGAAAGACTGAGAGCTACGCTTGATAAAGACTCATCTAAGTCCGAAGAAGAGGGCTTAATTGAAGTCTATAAAAAATTAAGACCAGGCGAGCCTTTAATTGTAGAGAATGCGAAAGCATTAATTGAATCACTTTTCTTTGATTCGAAAAGGTATGATTTAGCTAAAGTTGGAAGATACAAGTTTAATAAAAAACTTGCTATTGCGACAAGACTTACAAACCACAAACTCGAAAGAGATGTTATTGACCCAAGAACAGGTGAAATTTTAGCTGTTGCAGGCGAAAAAATCAACCGAGAAAAAGCATGGGTTATTCAAAATGCTGGTATTAATGAAGTTTACGTGCTTATCGAAGGAAAAGCAATAAAAATCCTTGGGAATAACACAGTTGATCCTTCCGTATATCTAGGTTTTGATATTTCTTCAACCGGAATCAAAGAGAAAGTCAATCTTTCTGTCTTAAAGGCAATAATTGATAGTAGCAGAAATGAAGATGATATTCTCCAAGGTATGAGAGAAAGAATAAGCGAATTAGTTGCTAAACACATAGTTACTGATGATATTATATCGTCAATTAACTATAATATTAACCTTTCCTCAGGGGTTGGGAATATTGACGACATTGACCATCTTGGTAATAGAAGACTGAGATCTGTTGGAGAACTACTACAGAACCAATTTAGAATAGGTCTTTCAAGAATGGAAAGAGTTGTTAAAGAAAGAATGACCATTCAAGACAGTGAAACTGTTCATCCGCAGCAATTACTTAATATCAGACCGGTTTCGGCTGCTATTAAAGAATTCTTTGGTAGTTCACAGCTTTCACAGTTTATGGATCAGACTAATCCTTTGGCAGAATTAACACATAAGAGAAGACTTTCGGCATTGGGACCTGGTGGACTTTCGAGAGAGCGAGCAGGATTCGAAGTTCGAGACGTACATCACTCTCACTATGGAAGAATGTGTCCGATAGAAACACCAGAAGGTCCAAACATTGGACTTATTGGATCACTATCTACATATGCTAGGGTTAACGAATATGGATTTATTGAATCACCTTATAGAAGAGTTATAACTAAAGATGACTCATCTAAGTACGTTTCAGAAACAATAGACTATTTAACAGCTGATGTAGAAGATGAATTTGTTGTTGCACAGGCTAATGAACCACTTGATGAGACAGGTAAGTTTGTAGAAGCCAAAGTAACTGCAAGAGCTCAGCATGAAGTAGTTATTGTTGAAAATAATGATGTTGATTATATGGACGTTTCTCCTAAGCAAGTAGTTTCTGTTGCAACGGCTATGATTCCGTTCCTAGAAAACGATGATGCGAACAGAGCGCTCATGGGATCGAACATGCAAAGACAGGCAGTGCCTTTGATTAAGCCAGACTCGCCGATTATTGGAACGGGTATGGAATGCAAGGCTGCTAGAGATTCAGGCGTTTTGATTTTAGCAAAACGTGGTGGCGTTATAGAAAAAGTTACGTCTAAAGAAATAACAGTTCGAACGCTTGAAGGCGAAAAAGACAAATATACATTGCTGAAATTCCTTAGATCTAACCAAGGTACTTGTATTAACCAAAGACCAGTTGTTAAACTGGGAGAGATTGTTAAACCAGGCGATATTATTGCAGATGGTCCTTCAACAGAGAATGGTGAAATATCTTTAGGGCGAAACATACTTATAGGCTTTATGACATGGGAAGGTTATAACTATGAAGATGCTATACTTATTTCTGAAAAATTAGTTAAAGAAGATGTTTTTACTTCCATACATATTGAAGAATATGAAGCTGAAGCTAGAGATACCAAATTAGGACCTGAAGAAATTACTAGAGATATTCCAAATGTTGGTGAAGAAGCTTTAAAAGATCTTGATGAACGAGGGATTATTCGTGTTGGGGCTGAAGTAAGGTCGGGAGATATTCTAGTTGGTAAAGTAACTCCTAAAGGGGAAACAGAACTAACTGCAGAGGAACGACTTTTAAGAGCTATATTTGGTGAAAAAGCCAGAGAAGTTAGAGATACTTCACTTAAAGTTCCACATGGAGAAGCAGGAATAATAGTTGACGTAAAAGTATTCACAAGAGAAAACGGCGATGAACTACCACCTGGAGTGAATCAATTAGTTAGGGTATATATTGCCCAAAAACGAAAGATTTCTGTAGGGGATAAAATGGCTGGACGTCATGGTAATAAAGGGGTTATTTCGAGGGTTTTACCTGAAGAAGATATGCCATTTATGCCAAATGGAACACCTCTTGAAATAGTTCTTAATCCACTTGGGGTTCCTTCTCGTATGAACATCGGACAGGTATTAGAAGTGCATTTAGCATTAGCCGCTAAGGCTTTTGGTTGGAAGATAGCAACCCCTGTATTCGATGGAGCTAATGAAGATACGATTATGGAAACCATAGAATCTGCTAATAGATTAATTCAAATAAAGAAGAATCTTAGATTTGCCAAACAAACAATTATAATGGCACAGAATAAAGAAGAAGATTTATCTATATATGAAAAAGAGCTTAGAGAGTATGAAAGTATTATCAGAGAATTTAGCCAAGATCCTATTTTTGAGATAGATGAAAAATTAACTAGCTTTATCTCAAAACTTAAGGCTTCTAACATTAAAGATTTAGATGATGTTGAGAGCTTAATAGATATGCTTGGTGAAACACCGATTGATGGCGTTGATCTTAACTACACAGGGAAAATTCAACTTCGAGATGGAAGAACTGGTGAATATTTTGATAATGAAGTAACGGTAGGATACATGTATATTCTTAAACTTTTACATTTGGTTGATGATAAGATACATGCTAGATCTACAGGTCCGTATTCACTTGTTACTCAACAGCCTTTGGGCGGTAAAGCTCAATTTGGAGGACAGAGATTTGGAGAAATGGAAGTTTGGGCACTGGAAGCATACGGCGCAGCTCATACATTACAAGAAATCCTTACAGTTAAATCTGATGATGTAGTCGGACGCGTAAAAACATATGAAGCTATTGTAAAGGGTGAAAACATACCTGAACCAGGCGTGCCAGAATCCTTTAAGGTATTGATTAAAGAGCTTCAAAGTTTAGCATTAGATGTTAAAGTCTTATCTGAAGAAAATGAAATTATTGCTCTTAAAGAGACTGTTGAAGAATTTGAAGATCTTGGTATTGATATTGAATCAAGAGAAGATGGAGAATACATAGCACCTGTAGCCGCAACTTCAATTAAACCAGGGGATTCAGATCTCTACGAGGATTATGAAGAAGACACAGAAACGGAGTTCGACCTCGATATTAGCTTAGATGATCTTGGCAGTATTGAAGAACTGGATGATGAATTCTAATGTTAAAAAAATCTGTAAATAGAAGGGAGAGAAGCCTCCTTGTTTGAACTTAATAATTTCGAAGCATTAAAAATAGGGTTAGCGTCTCCAGAGATGATCAGAGAATGGTCTAGAGGAGAAGTCAAAAAACCAGAAACCATAAACTATAGGACACTAAAACCAGAAAAAGAAGGTCTTTTCTGCGAAAAGATTTTCGGACCACAGAAGGACTGGGAATGTCATTGTGGTAAATATAAACGCATCAGATATAAAGGCATAGTTTGCGATAGATGCGGAGTTGAAGTAACGAAAGCTAAAGTAAGAAGAGAGCGAATGGGTCATATTGAACTTGCCGCTCCGGTTTCTCATATTTGGTACTTTAAAGGTATTCCGAGTAGAATGGGACTGCTTCTTGATATGTCACCTAGATCACTAGAAAAAGTTTTGTATTTTGCTGAATATATAGTTGTGGATGCAGGCGAAACACCACTATTAGTTAAACAGCTCTTAAAAGAAAAAGAATACAGAGAAAATCTAGAAAAATATGGCTCTAAGTTCAGAGCTATGATGGGTGCAGAAGCCATTAAAGAATTATTGGAATCAATTGATTTGGAGGAACTCTCAAAAGATCTAAGACACGAACTAAAAGATTCTACAGGCCAAAAGAGACTCAGAACTGTTAGAAGACTTGAAGTCGTTGAAGCTTTTAAGAATTCCGGAAATCACCCAGATTGGATGATTCTAGACGTTGTGCCAGTAATACCACCGGACTTGCGTCCAATGGTTCAGCTTGATGGTGGAAGATTTGCCACTTCAGACTTAAATGATTTGTACAGAAGAGTTATAAATAGAAATAACAGACTAAAAAGACTACTCGATCTTGGGGCGCCTGATATCATTGTAAGAAATGAAAAAAGAATGCTTCAAGAAGCAGTGGATGCACTGATTGATAATGGTAGAAGAGGCAGACCTGTAACAGGACCTGGTAATAGACCATTAAAATCACTTAGTGATATGCTAAAAGGTAAACAGGGACGTTTCAGACAGAACCTTTTGGGAAAACGTGTTGATTACTCTGGACGTTCTGTTATTGTAGTTGGACCTGAACTTAAGCTTTATCAGTGTGGACTTCCTAATGAAATGGCACTTGAATTGTTTAAACCTTTCGTTATGAAGAAACTTGTAAATGATAATATTGCACATAATATTAAGTCAGCTAAAAGAATGGTAGAGCGAGTTAAGCCAGAAGTTTGGGATATTCTTGAAGAAGTAATTTCTGAACATCCAGTGCTTTTAAATCGTGCACCTACACTTCATAGACTTGGTATTCAAGCATTTGAACCAGTACTTGTTCAGGGCCGTGCGCTAAAAATTCATCCTCTCGTATGTACAGCTTATAATGCTGACTTTGATGGTGACCAGATGGCGGTTCACGTTCCATTATCAGTAGAAGCACAGGCAGAAGCAAGATTCTTGATGTTGTCAGCAAACAATATTCTGGCACCGAAAGATGGAAGACCAATAGTTTCACCTACACAGGATATGGTAATGGGTATTTATTATCTGACTATTCAAATTCCTGGTGAAAAAGGCGAAGGTATGATTTTCTCAGATGAAGATGAAATGCTTTTGGCTTACCAACAAAAAGAACTTGGACTTCATACAATCGTTAAAGTGAGACTCACAAGAGAAATTAACGGTGTGAAGAAGACAAGAATTATAGAAAATACAGTTGGACGATTTATATTTAACCAATCAATTCCGCAAGATATTGGTTTTGTTGAAAGAATTACTGAAGATGACATGTTCAGACTTGAATTAGATCCTAGAGACAAAGAAGGAAAGATGATTCCAGTTGACAAGAAGCTCCTCGGCAAAATTGTAGACAAAGTATTTAGAAAATATGGGAATACAGACACAGCAATAGTACTTGACGAAATTAAAAGACTTGGATTTAAGTACTCCACACTCGGAGCGATAACAGTTTCGGTTTCCGATATGGATATTCCTAAAGCGAAAAAAGGACTCTTAAAACAGGCTGGAGAAATGGTTGATAAAATCGACAAAATGTGGAGAAGAGGTCTTATTTCTGAGGATGAAAGATATAACAAGGTTATTGAAACTTGGAAAGAAACTACTGATGCAGTAACGAAGGCACTTATGGATAACTTGGATAGAATGAATCCAATATTCATGATGGCAAACTCGGGGGCGAGAGGTAGCGTAAATCAGATTAGACAGCTAGCTGGTATGCGTGGTCTTATGGCAGATACTTCAGGTAGAATTATCGAAATTCCGATTAAAGCGAATTTCCGTGAAGGTTTGAACGTTCTTGAATTCTTTACTTCTACTCATGGTGCGAGAAAAGGTCTTGCAGATACGGCACTTAGAACTGCTGACTCAGGGTACTTAACAAGAAGACTTGTTGACGTTTCTCAGGATGTAATTATTCGTGATGAAGACTGCGGAACTGAAGAAGGTATGTATGTTGATGAGATTAAAGATGGTAGTGAAGTAATTGAAAAACTTATCGACAGATTAATAGGTAGATATACTCAGGCTGATGTTGTCCATCCAACCACTGTTGAAGTTTTGTTGCCTAAAGACGAAATGATTTCAGAAGAAATGGCTGCGAAGATCGTAAATAGTGGAATCAAGAAGGTATTTATAAGAACAGTTTTATCATGCCGACTTAAATATGGTATTTGCGCAAAATGTTATGGACAAAATCTAGCTACAGGTGGTCATTCAAGTATCGGAGAAGCGGTTGGCATCATTGCGGCACAGTCGATTGGTGAGCCAGGAACACAGCTTACAATGCGTACGTTCCACACCGGCGGTGTTGCTGGAGACGATATTACACAGGGTCTTCCTAGAGTTGAGGAAATTTTTGAAGCCAGAAAACCTAAAGGTCTCGCAATAATTTCCGAAATTCCTGGTACAGTTAAATTAACTGACCAAAGAAAGAAAAAAGAAGTTACAGTAGTTAGCGAAGACGGAGAAGCTAAAACTTATCTTATTCCTTACGGGTCAAGAATTAAGGTTTATGATGGTGATGTCATTGTCGCCGGAGACGAAATTACTGAAGGTTCTATTAATCCACATGATATACTTAGAATTAAAGGTGTTGCAGGAGTTCAGCAATATATGGTAATGGAAGTCCAAAAAGTTTATAGACTTCAGGGCGTTGATATTTCCGATAAGCATATTGAAGTTATTGTTCGTCAGATGCTAAGAAAAGTAAGGATTGATGAATCGGGTGACACTGAGTTACTCCCAGGTGGATTGTTTGATATGTTTAAGTTCGCTGAAGATAATGATAAAGCACGCGAAGCAGGACTTGAAGAAGCCACAGGGAAAAGAGTTCTCCTTGGAATCACCAAAGCCTCACTGGCTACAGATAGCTTCCTATCAGCAGCTTCTTTCCAAGAAACTACAAGAGTTCTCACAGAAGCAGCTATTAAAGGTAAGATCGATCCATTGATTGGACTTAAGGAAAACGTTATCATTGGTAAACTTATTCCAGCAGGTACAGGAATGAAGAAATACAAAGATATTATAATAAAACATCCTTATGATGATATTGTAGTACCTATTCCGTTACCTGAAGAAGAAAGTTTATTTAAAGAAATCAACGAAGATTTAAATTAATTTCAACATCTAATGGGGAGACGCAAAATATAGTCTCCCCGTTTTATTTGAAGAAAGTTTATTTTTCTTGACACACCAGATTCTTAGGTGATAATATAATAAGGTGCGTAAATTGGCCTGTTAGGAGACCTTATGAATAATTTAAAAGTAACAGATTCTAAAGTAGTTGGAGTAAAACAAACAATTAGAGCTATTAAGAATAATTTAGCCAGCGAAGTATTTCTTGCACAGGATTGTGATGATTTCATAAAAAACAATGTTTTATTAGCAAGTACTGAAGCACAGCTTAAAGTCACTTATATAAAAACTATGAGAGAACTTGGAGAGGCTTGTGGCATTGACAGAGAGGCCTCAGCCGCAGCCGTTTTAAAAACCTAACACTTATACATGTTTTCATGTTGAGTATACGCAGTAATACTGCATTATTAAAAAAGGAGGTGCATTTAATGCCGACCATTAACCAGTTAGTCAGACAAGGAAGAGAGAAAGTTGAGTATAAATCGACTGCTCCAGCTCTGAAGGAATGTCCTCAAAAGAGGGGTGTTTGTACAGTCGTTAAGACTTCTACACCAAAAAAGCCTAACTCTGCGCTTAGAAAAATTGCCAGAGTAAGACTTACAAATCAGATCGAGGTTACAGGTTATATACCTGGAATCGGTCATAACCTTCAGGAGCATTCAGTTGTTCTGATCAGAGGTGGAAGAGTTAAGGATCTTCCTGGTGTAAGGTACCATATAATTAGAGGTACACTTGACGCATCAGGCGTTGCTAACAGAAAGCAGAGTAGATCCAAGTACGGCGCTAAAAGGCCGAAGAAATAATATTGTGCTGTGAATATTGAGTCCTTTGGACGAAACATATATCAGGACACAACGGCAACAATAGCTGCCGAGTACCGATGATACTTAATATCATATTAAGGAGGGAAGTAAAGTGCCAAGAAAAGGTCATGTATCAAAAAGAGATATTCTTCCAGATCCGCTTTATAACGATAAAATCGTTACAAAGCTTATCAATAACATCATGTATGATGGGAAGAAGGGCGTAGCCCAAAAGATTGTATATAATGCATTTGACATTATAAAAGAAAAGACAGGTAAAGAAGCGCTTGAAGTATTTAACACAGCTATGAATAACATAATGCCTGTACTTGAAGTTAAAGCTCGTAGAATTGGGGGGGCAACATACCAGGTCCCAATCGAAGTAAGAACAGACAGAAAACAAGCTCTTGGATTCAGATGGTTGATCGACTATTCAAGAAAAAGAGGCGAAAAGACAATGGCTGAAAGATTAGCCGGAGAACTTATTGACGCATCTAATAACACTGGATCAAGCTGTAAGAAGAGAGAAGAAACACATAAGATGGCAGAAGCAAACAAAGCTTTCGCACATTACAGATGGTAAATTAGATTGCTTAAAGTTTGTTGCATGATTGATCGAATGGTCAATCATGCACAAACATGCTTTATGGGATTGACTTGATTGTTTGATTTAGTATTATCTATCAATTAGCGTTAGAATCCTGTACTGAAAGGAGAATTATTGTGCCGAGACAGGTATCACTAGACAAAGTCAGAAATATAGGCATCATGGCTCATATCGACGCTGGAAAAACTACAACTACCGAAAGAATATTGTTCTATACAGGACGTAATTACAAAATCGGGGAAGTTCATGAAGGAACAGCGACAATGGACTGGATGGAACAGGAGCAAGAAAGAGGTATTACAATTACTTCTGCTGCTACTACTGCTGAATGGAAAGAACATAAAATAAACATCATCGATACGCCGGGACACGTTGACTTCACAGTTGAAGTTGAAAGGTCATTAAGGGTACTTGATGGTGCTGTGGCTGTTTTTTGTGCTAAGGGTGGGGTTGAACCTCAATCCGAAACAGTATGGAGACAAGCCGATAAATATAACGTTCCTAGAATGGCGTACATAAACAAAATGGATATCATGGGAGCGGATTTCTATAGAGTTGTGGAAATGATGAAAGAGAGATTACGCGCTAATGCTATTCCAATACAATTACCAATTGGTGAAGAAGATCATTTTACAGGTATTGTAGACTTAATATCTATGACAGCTTTTATATATAAAGACGATAAAGGTGTTGAAATTGAAGAAGTAGAAATTCCTGAATACATGAAGGCCAAAGCCGATGAATTTAGAGCAATTCTAGTTGAATCTGCTGCAGAACAAGAAGATGAGCTTATGCTCAAATACCTTGAAGGAGAAGCTCTAACAAACGAAGAAATTGTACGAGCCATCAGAACAGGCACCATAAACTGTAAAGTAACTCCTATTCTTTGTGGATCATCCTATAAGAATAAGGGTGTACAGATGATGCTTGATGCAGTTATTGCGTACATGCCATCACCTATGGACATCCCGCCTGTAGAAGGTATTTTAGCTGATGATAAAGATGTTAAAGTACTCAGAAAACCAGAAGATAAAGAAGAGTTCTCAGCATTGGCGTTTAAGATAATGGTTGACCCTTTTGTTGGAAAACTTGCTTTCTTTAGAGTGTATTCTGGTTCGGTCGCAGCTGGTTCTTATGTCTATAACTCTACTAAGGGTAAAAGAGAAAGAATTGGTCGTATCGTCGAAATGCACGCAAATCATAGAGAAGAAATTAAGGAAGTTTACACAGGGGATATCGCAGCTGCTGTTGGTCTTAAAGACACAACGACAGGTGATACTCTTTGTTTAGAAGACAATCCTATAATTCTTGAAGCTATGAACTTCCCTGAACCAGTTATTAATGTTGCAATTGAGCCAAAGACTAAGGCTGGACAGGACAAAATGGGCATAGCACTATCTAAACTTGCTGAAGAAGATCCAACGTTTAGAACTTATACAGACCCTGATACAGGTCAGACTATTATTGCTGGAATGGGCGAGCTCCATTTGGAAATCATTGTTGACCGTATGATGAGAGAATATAAAGTAGAAGCTAACGTTGGTAAACCACAAGTTGCTTATAAAGAAACTATTAGGAAAACTGTTGAAATTGAAGGTAAATTCGTTAGACAGTCTGGTGGTAAGGGACAGTTTGGTCATGTATGGCTTAAAATTGAACCTCAGGCACCTGGAGCTGGCTTCGAGTTTGTTAACAAGGTTGTTGGGGGAGCTATTCCAAGAGAATACATTCCAGCAGTTCAGAACGGTGTTACTGAAGCTCTTTCTAACGGTGTACTTGGTGGGTATCCGGTTCTTGATATTAAAGTTACGCTATTTGATGGTTCATATCATGAAGTTGACTCCTCTGAAATGGCGTTTAAAATTGCTGGTTCTATGGCGTTTAAAGATGGATGTAGAAAAGCAGATCCTGCATTACTCGAACCTATCATGAAGGTTGAAACTACAGTACCTGAAGATTACATGGGAGATGTTCTCGGAGATATTAACTCAAGAAGAGGAAAAATCGAAGGAATGGACGCTAGAAGCGGGGCTCAAGTAATTAGATCATTCGTTCCACTTTCGGAAATGTTTGGTTATGCGACTGACCTTAGATCTAGAACACAGGGTCGTGGAACATACGCTATGGAAATGGATCATTTTGAAGAAGTTCCAAAGAATATTGCAGAAAAAGTAATCGGAAATAAATAGTATTAATACGTACTAAATTAGAGAATTAAAATTATATTTATAAGGAGGAATATTTCAAATGGCAAAACAAAAATTTGAAAGAAACAAGCCACACGT
>CAYZED010000028.1:0-5590 GCA_964477445.1 uncultured Clostridiaceae bacterium
CACGATGTGCTTCGCTCAACTCTTCGACTGTAAAGTTTTGCATATTCAAACCTCCACTTACGTTCATTTCTTGTGCATGTATATTGGGTAGAATAACTCGGAATGCACCTTCAACACTTTCAAATTTTGGCTGAGTGAGCGATTGTTTTCAAAAGATTCTCTAAGTGGGGTCATTCGTCATCACCCACCTTGTCCGAAAATTTTTTCAGCACTGGCACTGCACCATATCTGCCTTCCAAGTATGCCTTGCTCAATTTTTTGTCATAACGTTCTTTGAAACGATCCAGCGAATAAAGGTGTGAAACATTATCTTTATTTCTTTCTACAAACCATATTTCATCTCGTCTTAATAACTCTTGATCCATAATGGTTGATTCATGAGTTGTAAAGATAAGCTGGGTATTATTCTCTTTTAAATGCTCAAAAAAGAGTTCTAAGAACCTATATGTCAGCTTTGGATGCAAGCTTCGCTCTAGTTCATCAATCACATAAATCTTATTCTTTTCATTGCTAATTAAAATATCTAGCAGGTCAAATAATCGCCTTGTCCCATCGGACTCTTCTGAGAATTCAAAGTCACTGAATGAATTACCATGTTCAAGCATAATAGTTGTAATAACTGGTTCTTCTCCCTTAGCTCCCGTTATGTTATAGAAAGCTGTGTTCGTTCTTAGTGACATCATAGTCTTCATATTATCTGCAGTGTCTTCAAGCTTGTTTTTAAAAGATTGCAAAATATCTTCGGCTATTTTAGTAGGTATTTTATTTTTCAAATCAGCTACTGATATCTCTTCAATTTTAACTTTTGAGATTCCTGTATCGAACAGTTCAATGATTTCATTGATTTTTTCACTGCCACCATCACCATAAAAGTATTCAAAATTGGTAATAGGTTGGTCTGGGAATATCGTTATAAGATCCTCCTCAAACCATTCAAAAACATCCCTGAAGAAGGTCAGTTTCGATTCCTTATTCATCTTCTTATTTCGATTCATTTCTCTAATAAATAGGCCTGTATTATTATCTTCAAAATCAAGTTTATAGGTTTTAAAACGCATGGTATCTATCTCATCAAGCGTGAGATTTTCACCTAGTTCAAGTCTGTTAGTGTCAGTCTCTCTCTCAAAAAGCATGGTCTGAGTATTCTTTCCTGGCAATAGTTCATAAAGCCACTCGGATTTTATAATTTGTTCACTCATTAAAAGACTAAACCCATAAGCATAAAACTTGCCACTCTTATAGATTTCAAATTCAAATTTGCTTTCTTTCTCTTGATTTTCAGAGAAAACTCTACAGTACATTTTGCTGGCTTCCATAGGAATTTTCTTTGTAATTAAATGTTTTGCGAATCTGATTGCATCTATGATATTCGTTTTACCCGAAGCATTAGCACCGTATATGGTTGCATTGCGAAGCACAGACACCTTATTAAAAGAAATCACATGATCTTTATTTGTCTTAAGTTTTTTAGCCGGAATCATTACAAGTTCTTGTCTATCATTGAAGGATTTGAAGTTTTCAACACTGAATCTAATAAGCATAACGCATACCTCCTTAAGAGATTTTTTCTCTTTATTATTGTTGTATTTATTATAAACCCATTTTATTCAACTGTCAAAGTTAAAGAGATTTTTTCTCTTTATTATTCATGCCAATAAAAAAAGACTTGTGAATCAATATTCTAATACTGACTGCTAAAGTCTTCTACAAATTTGTATTATACTTGAGTTTTATCACATATCTCGTTGATTTTATTATTTATATAATAATTATTGTCAAAAATTGAAAATTAAAGTATAATTAACGTATCTGAAAGAGGTGAGAAATTGAGATTTAGTGATATAAAAGTAGGAAATATTTATAATGTGATTTTCGATCCCGTTAGGGGTTGTGAATTTAATAGCAGGCATTTGGCCTTAGTTTTGAAGAAAAATAATGATAATAACACTTATATTGTAATGCCATTAACGACTGCCCCCAGTGGCGCCGGTGTGAACAAAATCGAGCTTGGGCCAATTAATTCATTACCAACATCCTTGAAAGGGAATCGTACATACGCTGTTTTTAACCAAATCCGAACAGTTAACGCAAGCCGATTTATTGCATTGAAAGAAGGCGGCGATATTATCGAATGCCCAATTGAACATTGTGTATTTTTGGAATTATTACTGCTGGGTATAAAGGAAATACTATATGGTGTTTCGCAGGATGAAAAAATTGCAATTCTAAAAAATGCATACGAAGATGAACGTGTCATAAAAGCGAAAGATTTAGCATATTCTATTAAGGACTTTCAGAAATCAATCGCTGAAAATGAAGAAGAAATCTCTAGTTTAAAGCATGAGATTAAAGCAATACTGCAAGGTATATCCTTTTCTTTAGAAAAAAAGTATTTAGATGATGGTATACAAAGTATATTCGATGATGCCACAAATCAATGAAAGTATAGTCTTGTAATCAGAGAAAATGTATGCTAAAATTAAATCAAGAAAAGAGCGAGAAGCTCTGACAAAGAACTGTGGGTATAGACTCCCAACAAAGAAGAATGGAGCTAACAGCTCCGACAAAGAGTGATAGGGCTTAAATGCCCAACTAAATAAGAAGCAAGTCGAAAGGCTTGCTTCTTTGTTATTGTCAATTTCTCAGTCGGTTATATCGCTTTCCTGCTCGTAATAGTATGAATAATCTATGCCTTTCATATACATTTCACGATCGTCTATCTTATCTGTCAAAGCCGACCTTAACAACGATTTAATCATAGTGGAATCTAAAACGCTTTTTTCCATAGCGGTGTGATAGTCTTTTTTGTTAATTTTGCTCCAATCAACACACAATTTCATGTTCTTCTTCAAAATAAGATCAAGCCAAATGCGCGTACTTCTGCCATTCCCCTCCATAAACGGGTGTGCCACATTCATCTCCACATATTTATCCGCAATTTCATCAAAAGTTCTTTCGGGCATTTTTTCGATGCTCTTTAGCGTATTCGTTAAAAAGTTCACCATTGCAAATTGGAATCCACCCTTAGCAATATTTCGTGTTCTGATTTGTCCAGCAAAATCATAAAGCCCTCCAAATAAATAACCGTGAATCTGCTGCAAGCCTTTAACGGTGCCCACTTCTATTGTGTCAAACAAGGAGCTGTCGAATAAAGCGTACGCCTTAGATTTGCTTTTTCCGTCAATAGTTTCATCGCTGTAAGTAAACCATTCGATAAAGCGATTTGCCTGCTCGCTTGGAAAACTTTTCCCAAGTTCAATAATGCCATCATAATCAAGGACATTGGCCGCTCGTTTTTTACCATCCGGTGCTGTGAATTTGAACTGGGTAGTCATACTACCCAGTTGATTATTCTCGCTTTTCAATTTTGCCTTGAGATACTTCCAATAGTTTCTGTTTTTTTCATAGTCATCAACGCCACGCAAAACGCCTATGATATCAACAACCGAAAACCACCATTTGGATTTTTCATCGTCCCAAACAGCTCGAACTTCTTTATCATCAAAAAAACGAATAGATATTTTTCTAATCTAAATCACCCCATCATATCAATTAGGCTTTTGATTACAGCAGATAATTCACATAATCCACTATTTTGCCATCTTTAATATATACTCTAGGAACTCTTCTGTTAATAGCACAAACTATTTCGTAGTTAATAGTTCCTATCGCATCGGCCAGCTCATCTATGTGAATCATTTCTTCTCCCTGCGATCCAAATAGTACGACTTCATCTCCAACTTTAACATCATCTATTCCGGTAACATCAATCATGCATTGATCCATACAGATTTTGCCCACTACGGGTACCCTTTTCCCATGAACTAATGCTTCGGCAATATTTGAAAGAGATCTAAACAAACCATCTGCGTACCCTATTGGAAGGCTTGCAATTACGGTTTTTCCTCTGGCAACGAATTTCCTTGAATAACCCACACTGTCGCCTTTACTAATTTCTTTTACATTAGTTATTTTTGTCTTTAACGTCATAACTTGTTTTAAGTTAACATTCTGAAGTATAACTTCTCTTGATGGTAGCAAACCATAAAGCATAATTCCAGGTCTGACCATATCAAGATGCATAGTTGGCAAATCAATAATAGTTGCGCTATTTGCTACATGCCTTACATTTGGTTTTATTCCTTCTTTTTCTAACTGGTACAATACTCTCTCGAATTTTTCAAACTGTTGAATGGTATACGCCTTATCACTTTCATCAGCGGACGCAAAATGTGTAAACAAACCCTCAAAAACAATAGATGGCAAAGAAATAATTTCTTTGATTTTGTCAATAACTAAGTGATTAGGTAAAAATCCTATTCTACCCATGCCAGTGTCAATTTTTATATGAACTTTCGCTTTTTTCCCTTGTTTAATGGCTTCATCTGATAAAGCCTTGGCTAAATCAATAGAAAAAACAGTTTGTTCTATATCGTATTCTATTATTTCTGAGGCTCTTGATGGATCTGTATAACCAAGCACAAAAATAGGAACCTTGAAACCTGCTTCTCTCAGTTCAATCGCCTCATCCAAAATTGCTACAGCAATAACTTCCGCACCATTTTCAAGTAAAATAGGCGCGATTTTAACCGCACCATGTCCATATCCATTTGCCTTGATTACGGCTGCAATTTTAACCCCTGGTTTTGTGAGCCTTCTAACTTCTTGAATATTATTCGCTAAATTATCAAGATCGATCTCCACCCACGCTGATCTAATTTGTTTCAAGTCAAACATCCTTTTTCCTCCGGTTTTTTGTTTTAATTTATTATTATATTTTTATTATTATGTTTTTATAACCGCAAATTAATAAAATCTAGTGTATGCTATTTCGCTCAAACGCATTCTCGCTATTTAGTAACTCCTCGATCATTTCACCCTCAC
This sequence comes from uncultured Clostridiaceae bacterium, assembly GCA_964477445.1. Classification (GTDB taxonomy): domain Bacteria; phylum Bacillota; class Clostridia; order Lutisporales; family Lutisporaceae; genus CAYZED01. The sequence continues at coordinate 4,885 of CAYZED010000028.1, forward strand.
GCTCTAGCGAAATTTCCGCTACAGCCGTCGCCGTTGCAAAATTCTTAGAATGCGAAATAGAAATATGCACTTCTCCAATTCCGTTTGCTATTATAAATTCCTTTATAGCTCCCGAAAATCTTACGATTGGTTTCCCGATTTTTAATCGAACGATTTCGATGTCTTTCCATGTAAATCCCCTAAGTCCAGTTCCTATTGACTTAAGCACAGCTTCCTTAGCAGCAAAGCCAGCAGCTATACTCTCAGGTTTCATTTTTTTTAATAAGTAATAGTTATTCTCATGTTTTGTGAACATTCTGTCCATAAACTTTTCATTTTTTCTTATGGCTGCTCTAATTCTGTCAATCTCTACTATATCTGTCCCAATACCAAAAATCATCAAGTCACCTTCTTTAAAAAGCCTTCCGGTAAATTTTTTTCGAGTTTTTCCATTTCATCGTTTCCAAGCCAAGTATGCATTAAGTAATAAAGCTTCTGAGCTTTTTCCTGCGTATCTACTTTTAGCTTAATCAGCTCCGAGAGTCTTGTTCTGAGTGCCAAAACTTCTTCTTGATATTCGTCATTTTCAATTTTGCATATCGCGACTAGATCTAGCCCCCTATTAACCGTAGCTTTTAAGAGTTCCGTGTTTTTTTCGTTAATATTATTCGGTATTTCTTCTAATTCTTCCATCAAAAAAGGCAAAGATTCATTTATTTCTTCAATT
>CAYZED010000028.1:5600-22532 GCA_964477445.1 uncultured Clostridiaceae bacterium
CTCATGATCGACGGACGTGTCAGATTATGGGCACCCGGAACAAACGATGTTCTCCAGGATCTTTCTGCTCTTCCAAACGTGGATATTAAGTATTACAACGATATTCCGAAGCAATTTCTTTCTCTGTTTCATCCATAACAAGGTCAGCTCCTGGAGTAGAGTTCTCATGGATTTCTTTTGATACATACAAAATTTTGCGCATAAGAGTTCTTTTTCTACCATCTAGCTCAGCAATTTCTTTTTCCAGTTCTTTTTCTCGTCTAAAAACTGCTTCAAGATTTTTCTTAGCGGCTAGCATATCGTCATCCATATTCTCGGAAAAATTCTGTAGCCATTCAGGTGTGTATATCAATATTGGAATTTTGTTCTTTTTAACAATATTGTCTTTGAAATCAATTTTCTTATTTTCTCTTTTTGCAAAAAGCTTATTCACTATTCAATCACCTCTATCCATTTAAACCCAGGTTTAATTCATAAAACTGTGCCTTAATTATGTCTTATCGGCTCCAAAAACATCTACTCCAAATTTACCGGCTTCCAATATCATCTTCCACGGCCTTATATGTTTTGTAGCCACCACTTAAATTCTTAGCATTAAATCCATTTTGGCGCAATATCCTAACGCCAATATATGATCTGAGTCCCACCTGGCAATTTGCTATGATTTCTTTGTCTTTTGGAATTTCAGAAAGTCGCTCTCTAATTTTGTTCAAAGGAATATTAATGGCACCTGGAATATGTCCTGCTTCATATTCAAAAGGTTCTCTCACATCAAGCAAATATGTTCTAGATAAATCAGCCGAAAGTGCCGCTTCATAGTTTACGACATCTATATCTCCGTTCACAAGATTTGTTGCTGCATAGCCTGCCATGTTAACAGGATCTTTTGCTGATGAAAAAGGAGGCGCATAAGCAAGCTCAAAATTACACAAGTCAAAAACGCTAAGCCCATGTCTAATAGCGACTGACAAAACATCCATCCTCTTATCTACTCCATCAACCCCAACGATTTGAGAGCCGAGTATCTTTCCTGCTCTCGAGTATATCAATTTTATTGCCATCATAGTAGAACCTGGATAATAAGTTGCGTGAGAAGCTGAGTGAGTTATAGTGCTAAAATACTCGACGCCTCTCTTTTTTAATGATTTCTCTGCATTTCCGCTATTTGCTAATGTTAAATCAAAAATTTTGATGATAGCAGTCCCCTGAGTGTTTTCGTATTTCTCATCCCGTCCTAAAATATTATTAGCTACTATTCTACCCATTCTATTAGCAGGTCCTGCCAGTGGAATCAAAATCGGCTCTCCCGAAACCAAATCAGTGACCTCTACGGCATCACCAATAGCGTATATATTTTTGTCATTAGTTCTTAAATAGTTGTCAACTTTTATCCCGCCAGTAGTTCCAATTTCTAAGCCTGAATTTTTAGCTAATTCCACATTTGGGCGAACGCCTATGGCCAGTAGCACAAAATCTCCAACTACTTGTTTGCCAGAGTTTAAAACAACCCTTACGCTTCCATCTTCTGGATTTGTTCTGAATTCTTTAACAGCCTCATTAAATACTATGTCAACGCCTTTTGATCTAACATGATTATGAATAATCGCTGCCATTTCATAATCTACTGGATTCATCAATTGATTTCCGGACTGAATTAAAGTCACTTTCATTCCAAGTTTGTGAAAATTTTCGGCGTTTTCTATCCCTATAAATCCACCACCCACTACGATAGCATGTTGCGGTTTGTTATTATCAATAAACTCTTTTAGTCTATCAGTATCAGGAACATCTCTCATTGTAAATATCTTTTCTAAATCAAAACCAGGTAGTTTGGGCAAAAACGGGAATGCGCCAGGTGATAATACTAAGTCATCATACGTTTCAAAATATTCTTCACCAGATTCAATGTTTTTTATCTTAACTTCTTTCTTGTCTCTGTTAATCTCAACTACTTCTGATTTTTCACGCACATCAATGTTAAATCGATTTTTCATGGCTGCAGCTGTCTGAACAAGCAGTTGTTTTCTATCCTTTATAGTCCCACCTATGTAATATGGCAAACCGCAATTTGCGTAAGATATATATCTTCCTTTTTCAAATAGAATAATTTCCAAATTTTCATCAAGTCTTCTAAGTCTTGCAGCTGTGGACGCACCACCTGCGACTCCTCCAACAATAACAACTTTTTTGCTCATACTGTTTCCTCCTTCACGCTACCTTTAAAACACAAGTTATCTTTCAAACACAAGTTATCTTCCAAACACAAATTATCTTTCTAAACCAAATTTATATCCAATTCCATAGATTGTTTTTATATATTTGGGTTGTCTTGGATCCGTTTCAATTTTTCTTCTCAAATTTTTAATGTGGGTGTCAACCGTTCTGTCGTAGCCCTCATAATCATCACCAAAAGTTAGACATACAAGCTCTTCCCTTGTAAATGCTTTCTTTGGATACTTTAGTAATGTTAATAAAAGCTTGAATTCATTTGGTGTTAGATTAATATGCTTCTTATCCATTTTTACTTCATGATTATTTTCATCAACCAAAAGTGCCTCATCCTCAAAATTATAAATGTTCCCGCCGAGATCGGCTTGGCTTCTTAGAAGCAGCGCTCTAGTTCTCGCCCCTAATACTTTAATGCTAAAAGGTTTAGTTATATAATCATCCACCCCAGCCTCAAAAGCACTCAATATCGTATTCTCGTCATTTTTTGATGACATCAAAATAATCGGCATTTTAGAAACATTCCTAACCTTTGAACATAACTCAATGCCAGATTCGCTTTCATTCATTTGATCAACAAATAATAAATGTGGATTGATTTTTTCAATTTGAGAAATAATTTCGTTACCATTAGTGCTGCAATATACGCAATAACCTTTACTTTCTAAAAATATTTTTAAGATTTCTAGAACATCGCAATCACTATCAATTAAAAGTATCCGCTTTTTTTCAATCACACTAACCTCCATACAATTTTGACAAATACAAATTAGCACAATAAACGGCAAAACAGCCTTCTCTACATTAAAGTTTAACAAATTTTTCTTATAAATGGAACCTTATTTATTCTCTATTCAATAGACATTTCATTTGCTTTACTATAGAATTGTTTAAGAAAAGCATTTAATAACTATGGAGGTTTTAAGAAATGGAAAAAATTATCGAAAAAAAGAATCCTGTTTTCACAATTGAAATGGAAAACGGCGAAAAGATGTCAGGTGAATTATATCCCGAAATTGCACCAATAACAGTCAAAAATTTTATTAGTCTTATTAACAAAGGATATTATAACGGCTTAATATTCCATCGTGTAATACCAAATTTTGTTATCCAAGGCGGATGCCCTGACGGTACTGGGATGGGTGGCCCAGGTTACTCTATAAAAGGTGAATTCACTAGTAACGGCGTAAAAAACGACCTCAAACATGAACTAGGAATTCTTTCAATGGCAAGAGCCAACAATCCAAATTCAGGTGGAAGTCAATTTTTCATAATGGTTGATACTGTGCCAAGTCTCGATGGTAAATATACATCTTTTGGAAAAGTAACAGAAGGCATTGATACTGCTCTAAAGATAGCAAGCGTAAAACGAGATTATAATGACCGCCCAGCAGAAAACCAAGTTATTGCAAAAATCACCGTAGATACATTCGGCGAAACATACGACGAGCCCGAAAAACTCGGAGAGTGCTAAGATTCAGGATTTAGAAGATTATAAGTGGTCGCTTCTTGTCAGTCGATGTTTCTTTATGTGATACATGATGAACGATTACGGCAAAGACACGAAATCTAACGAAAGTAATTCTAAACTTAAAAGAGGCATGGATGCCCTGAGCATTCGCATTAATTATAGTGTTACTTCCTGCTGGAACTCGGCGGAGCCGAGGAGAGAAGCAGGTTATGCATGCATATAGTAACACTCTTAATGCGAATAGCGCCCTCGTTCAATGTTTGTATGCCAGATGATTTTTCATAATAAAATCATCTCGGATGCATAGTTTTGAAATTCAAACTATTTTAGAATTACTCAATTCGATTTCGTAGTCGTAGCCGGTTAGTGAATATGTACACATCAAGAAAATATAAAAGGCTGACATGTAGGCGACCACTTAATAATCCGCTATAGCTACAATTGTCGTATTTAGTCTATCCGTATCATATTTTAGGTCAATATATTTTTCTTCATATAAAATATTGTTTATTATTTTTACTTTAGGCCTGAGACAACAGTCTTCGTAGTTTTCAACAACTATTCCAACTAGGCCATCACTTAATTTAACATACGTGCCAACTGGGTAAGCTGCCACTCTTCTAGTAAAAAGAAAAACTAGCTCTGGGTCAAATAATGATCCACTACCTGCCATTATATATTCCATTGCGTCAGACGCAAGCAATGCTTTTCTATAAGTACGATCAGAAATTAAAGCGTCGTAAGCATCTGCAATTCCAATTATTCTTCCAAAAAGAGATATTTTTTTTCCAGAAACATTCTCCGGATAACCGGTCCCATTAAATTTTTCATGATGTTGATAAATGCCCACACATGTATGAATAGGTAGATGAAAAGTGCCTTTAGCGTATTTGAAACCGAAATCACTATGTTTTTTCATTATTTCAAATTCTTCATCAGTCAATTTCCCTGGTTTATTTAGTATGTCCTTTTGAATAAATACTTTGCCAATATCATGATAAAGCGCCGACATTCCTAATTTAATTAAATCATCTTTGTTTAATCCCTTTGCGACCCCCAAAATCATAGATAAAATTGTAGTATTCACAGAATGAAAAAAAGTGTAGTCATCATAGACTTTTAAGTCAATCATATTTACAATCATGGATTTATTACTAATTATTTCTTCGATAATATCACGAATTAGTCTTCTACTTTCTTTAACTGAATCTTCAAGTTTTATGTTGTCTGCTTTTGATTTTTCTGAAATCTTCTCTAGCCCAATAAATACGTCCTTTATGGTTTTAATAGTTTTGTTCCTTAATTCGTCACTAATTACCTGTACAATTTCAATGTCTTTTGAATTTTCATCCTCTATATAAATCCCATTAAAGCCTAGTTCAAATATCTTATTTACATATTTGCGCATTATAACATTGCCTGCTGCTAAAAGTAATTCTCCATTTCTACCATAAATACTTTTCCCCAAAATCATGTCTTCTCTTATGCAATGTGCCGGAACATACCTCATTCCTAATCCGCCCTTCTACCTTGAGAAAGCTACTTTCCCATTTATTACAGTCATATCTACTTTAGCATTTCTAATATGCTCTGGAGATATTTCAAAAATGTCTTCTGTCAAAACTACTAAATCACCCAATTTCCCCTCTTCAAGTGTTCCCATTTCGCTTTCTGAAAAACAAGCTATAGCACTATTTAAAGTATATCCAATAACTGCATCTTCAACTGTAAGTTTTTCTTTAGGCACCCATCCGCCTTTTGGCTCTCCACTTAAGTCCTCTCTGGTAACAGCGCAATAGATATTCGCTATCGGATCAAAACTTTCTACTGGCGCATCGGTTCCTAAAGTAATCAAAACCCCGGCTTCTCTTAGATAATTCCATGGATAAAGAGCCATGCTACTATCTTTACCAATTCTATCTTCAGCCATTTTCCAATCGGTGTTAGTGAAAACTGGTTGAATATAAGCAATTATGCCTCTTTGAGCCATTTCGTTTATTATTTCATCGGTCATAATTTGACAATGAATAATTCCATTTCGCTTCTTACCAATTATTTCGATTTTGTCATAAGCTCCCAAAACCATTTTCATTGCTGCATCACCAATGCAATGAACTGCAATTTGCATATCATTCTCATCTGCGTAAGTCACTAATTCATCTAGTTGGTCTTGTGAATAACAAGGTATCCCACGAGTATATGGATTATCGGCATATGGTTTTGATAGATATGCTGTTCTTCCCCCTAATGACCCATCTGCAAGAAGTTTCAAAGGTCCAATTTTAAATGCACCAAAATCCTGCCCAGTCTTATATCCTTTGTTAGTAAAGTCTTTAAGTATATCAATACTAGGTAAAGAGCATTGTTCATAGACTCTTATTGGCAATTCCCTCTCATTCGAGAGTTCAATAAATGCATTTAGGACATCCTCCCATTCATCAGTTCCTGAACGCAAATCATCACTTTGAACTGCAGTAATACCTGATTCAACTAGCTTTCCAGCCGCAAAAAGTATCTTCTTTTTTATAACATCAACACTCATAGGTTCTAACTGTTCATAGAGAATATCTAAGGCATTTTCGGCAAAAATCCCTGTTGGAATACCATCTTTATCAACTTCGATTTTTCCACCTTCAACAAATCTCGATTGTTTTGATAGGCCAAGCAATTCTAAGGCTTTAGAGTTCGCAACTGCAATATGACCGCAGACTCTAGTCAAAACTAAAGGTATGGTTAATGATATCTTATCAAGATCATATCTGTCTGGCATATCTTTCTTTTCCCAATTATTTTGATTCCATCCTCTTCCAAACACCCATCTAACTGTTTCAGTTTCAACAGAATCCAATTCTTTTTCACTTAGGAATTTTGAACTAACAAAAATTAGATCTTCCACTGAGCTAACAGAAGATAAATTAATGTTATCTAGTGTAATCGCATAATTAAGGAGATGAAGATGACTATCATGAAAACCAGGCAGTACTAGTTTCTTCTTTAAATCAATTAGTTGAGCTCCTGGTTTAACTGTTTTCAAGACATCGGCATCACTTCCAACTTTAATAATCCTTCCATCGCTTATACTAATTGCTTGAGCCAAATTATTAAGACTATCCATTGTTCTGATCGTCCCATTAAATAATATCAGATCCATATTATTCTCTCCCTCACATAATTATTTTAACCATTTTTTATTTATGAGTTCCCATTTGTTTAACTGTTAATTTTCCATTTTTTTAACTGTTAATTGTCCACTTATTTAACTGTTAATCCCCACTTGTTTAATTGTTAATTCCCCACTTATCAAACATTTCCGTGAGATTTTTTTGTTTAACAGGTTTTGTCATATAATCATCCATACCTGCTGCAATACACATTTCTTGATCTCCAAACATTGCATTAGCTGTCATGGCAATTATAGTAACTTTAAATCCTAATATGGCTTGAGCTTTCCTAATCTCTTTGGTGGCCTCATATCCATCCATCACAGGCATTTGGCAGTCCATTAGGATTAAATCATAACGGTTCTTAATCATCTTTTCTACTGCAATAGCTCCATTCTCTGCTATATCAACTTTGAAATTTAATTTTTCTAATTGCATAATGGTAAGTTTTCTATTAACTGCATTATCTTCTACTAAAAGTATTTTTTTTGAAAATATTTCTCCAGATTCTTCACTCTTGCTATTTAAGTTCTCACCCTCTCTTATGCGTTCATTCCCTAATCTTTCATTCCCTAATCTTTCATTCTTTATTGAGTAATAATTAAAAATCTCATCATCAAATTTTTTAAAATCAAATATTCCTTTCAGTCTGGAACTTAACGTCATGATGGTATCGAATAAGCTCGATTGTCTAAATGGTTTCACCAATTTTGCTGAAAAACCATTCTCTTGAGCACTATAATCCGTAATTTGCTCATCATTATTAGTAATTAGAATAGTCTCAGCATCCGATAATCGATTTATTAAACTATAATCTATATTTTCTTTATTTATAACGTCTAAAATAATAATGTTGAATTTATTATCTGTTTCTTCGCGTTCTTTTAATAATTCAATAGCCTTATCAAAACTCTTTAATAATTCATAAGATGCTGCACCCCAAGACTTTAAATAATTAACGATAACTTCACCAGAATTTTGACTTTCGCTAATAATCATAATATTCAAATCGTTCAAACTGTTTTCCCAATTAAATTCATGTAGCATTTTTTCTAGTTTTTCGAGTTTTGCAGTAAACAAAAATGTGCTTCCTTCGCCCAACTGGCTTTCAACTGAAATCTCGCCGTCCATTAATTCTACTATTTTTTTAGAGATTGACAATCCCAAACCTGTTCCACCATATATTCTCGTAGTAGAATCATCGGCTTGAACAAAAGGCTGAAATAGTTTTGACTGATTCGATTGTTCTATGCCTATTCCAGTATCTATGACCGAAAAAATATATTCTTTGTACTTGGCATCAAAATCTTTCATTTCAACCTTAACTAATATTTCACCTGATTCTGTAAACTTTATAGCATTCCCGATTAGATTCATCAAAACTTGCCTTAATCTATCTGGATCGCCTTTAACATCCGAGTAATCTGATGGTATGTAAGTTATAATACTTAATCCCTTTTCTCGTGCCTTTATTGACAAAATTTCTGCTACACTTTCTACTACATCAATCAAATTAAACCTAACATGACTTAACTTAAGCTTTCCTACCTCTATTTTTGAGAAATCTAAAACATCATTTATAATTCCTAATAACAAGCCTCCTGCTTCTTGAACAGTTCTAGTGAGATCTTTCTGTTTTTCACTTAAATCCGTTTGAGATAAAAGTTCACTCATACCAATAATTGCATTCATTGGTGTTCTGATTTCATGTGACATATTTGCTAAAAACGCACTCTTTTCAATATTTGCTGCTTCCGCAGCATCTTTGGCTCTACGCAATTCTTTTTCTGTGAACTCAATCTGCGATAACATCTTGTTGGCATTTTTTGACAAAATCGCAATCTCGTCATCTCCTGTTTCTGGGACTCTTATTGATAAATCTCCACTCTCTTCAATTTCTTGCACTCTAGCACTCAAAAAGTTTATTGGTTTAATAACTACTATGTTCAAAATAACCAACAAAACAAAACCTACTGTTATTGCGGCTAAACCTAAAAAGGTTATTATGAAAGTTATCGTAGTCGTTCCTTGTTTATGAATTAATCTAGGCACCTCAACGCTTAGTATCAGTTTGTCAACTCCAAAGATATCACGAATAAACGTATATCCCGTAAATGTGTTTTGATTCGTGCTTGATAGAAGTTCTCCATCTCCAGCTTTGATTTTTTTTAGTATCGACTTTTCTGTTTCACTTTTCATGCTGCTTATTTGTTTGATTTTTATATTAATCCCCATGTTATGAGTTAAAGTCGCTTCAATTCTAGAATCTATTTTTCGAGTCATAACTAAAAACCCATTTGATGGTCCATCACCTTCACTTGTTAAAATTGGTCTAGCGGTGAAAACAATTGCCCCATCCATAGTATCAATTATCCCTTTTAATGATGACTTTGTATTTTTTCTTAAATCATCCACTAACGGTTTTTTTAGAAATTCTTCTAAATAAGTAGGTATACCATTATAGAAAACACCATCGCTATTTCGTGTTTTTGAGTAGAAAATTTTTCCTTTTTTCCCTACGAAAATAATTGAATTAAGGTTAAGCTGTTCTAACGTAGTATCGTTGAGATTTTCTCGAACAAAAACCGAATCATTATTCGTAGCGTAGTTATATACGGTATCCCAGCTTGACCAGTCATTTAAGAGTATGCTGAGATTCGTAATATCGTCATTTAGCATACTGACGGCTTGACTAATATTCCCTCTGACAAGTTGCTTTTCTAAATTATCAAAGCTACGAGTAAGAAAAATATTTGATACTGCCGCAAGTAAGGTTAACAGTATTATAAATACAAAACTAATAATCATAATCAGTCTAATTCTCAGACTCAAAACATCGCCACCATTCATAAAAATTAGTGTTTAATACTTATTTGAGTTTGTTCAAAACTAAATCTACTTTCAAAAATTTCTAACAATATCATTATAACAATAAATTACTTTGCTTTCACCTTTTCTATCGTTCTATGTAAATATGAATATAATTTTTCTTGGAAAACAGATTCTGTAGTTTCATTATTTTCTATCATTAAAAGTCCTTTTTCCCAACTTGCAGTGAGGGAAGGATTCAGTAACTCTCTTGCTGTTTTACCGACTAGTTCAACAATAGCTTCACCCTTTACTGTCGGGGTAACTATCTGTGTTTTAGAATTTATATCGATATGTCCAATATTACTTAATTTCTTAATTATCCCAGAACGAGTTGCAGAAGTTCCTATCCCCGTAGTCTTAATTTGTTCTCGGAGCTCTTCGTTTTCAATGAATTTACCCGCTTTTTCCATTGTTAGAATTAGCGACCCATCTGTGTATCGACTTGGAGGCTTTGTTTCTTTCTCTTCTAATTCAAGTTCTACAGCTTCAACACTTTCACCCTTCTTAAGTTTATCTATCTGTGATATCGCATTATTCTCTTCTATTTTTGCCTCATCTTTTTCACTTTTCAACTCATCTTTTTCACTTTTCAACTCATCTTTTTCACTAGTTTTTTGAATATTAGATTCATAAATTGACTTCCAGCCTGCATCTTTAAGTGTTTTGTCATTTGAAATAAAGAGTTCTTCATTAACTATCGTTTCAACCCTAACAGTATTATACTGTGCGGCAGGATAAAATGCAGCTAGAAACCTCCTCAAAATCAGCTCATAAACTAATCTCGCTTCTCTATCCAATTTCACTGGATCTATCGTTTCATAAGTTGGAATAATGGCATAGTGATCTGTAATCTTCGAGTTATCAACATACCTCTTATTCTTTTTGTTTATTTTTAATTCACCAAAACTCTTAATATTTTGAACAACGTCTCTATACTCAGGAATTTTATAAATTCCATTTAATATTTTAGGCAATTCTTCAAGAACATCAGTGGAGAGAACTCTGCTGTCTGTTCTAGGATAAGAGATTAATTTTCGTTCGTACAATTTTTGAGCATTTTCCAAAGTTCTGTCAACTGGTATTTTATACTTCTTAGTACATTCCGACTGTAATTCTGCTAAGTTGAAAAGAAGTGGTGGTTGTTCATTTTTGACCTTAATATCTACTTTGACAATCTCTCCCTTGAATCCTTTAATTTTTTCAATAATTGATTCAGCATCTTCTTTACTAACATATTTTTCTTCGGTTTCTATTTGAATTTCTTCGCTAGAATTCTTCTTCGGAGATGCTTTTTGTCTGCCTCCCTGTTGCCACTTTCCGCTATAAAAAATATTTGAAGTTTCAGAGCGAAATTTTCCGATTACGCCATAATGAATTTTTGGTGTGAAGTTTCGTATTTCTAATTCTCTTTCAACAACTAGCCCTAACACGCATGTCATGACTCTTCCGATCGCTATAACTGCAGATTTTTCTTCCTTTAAATGATTTGCTAGTTGTCTTCCAAATCGACTAGTATACATTCGACTAAAATTCATTCCAAATAGCCAATCTTCTTTTGCTCTATTATATGCCGCAGAAGAAAGAGAATCGTAAGCACTTATATCTTTAGCAGTAGAAATGCCTTTTTTTACCGAATCATCAGTATGTGAAGAAATCCACACTCGCTTAACTGGCTTGTCGGATCCTGATTGATTGTAAACCAATCTAAATATGTACTCGCCTTCTCGCCCGCTATCTGTGCAACAATAAATCAATTCGACATCGTTTCTACACATTAGATGGCTAACTGTTTCATATTGCTTTTTTATACCTTTTTCATCAATTACAACATACTTATATTCATCAGGTATTATTGGTAAATGTTCAATTCTCCATGCTTTATAACTTGGATTATATGCATCAGGGTATGCCATAGTAACCAGGTGCCCAAAACACCAAGTAATTATATTCTCGCCTGATTCTGCATATCCACGACCTTTATCCTGTTTTGAAATTTCCATTCCTAATACGCTCCCAAAAGAAGCAGCAACGGAAGGTTTTTCCGATATGAATAGTTTCTTTCCCATTTCTCTCCTTTCGCACACAAAGGCGGCTTATCAGTGTTTATAATATAATCAAATGCAGAGTAGGCGCTTTGAATTACGCTCGTTAATAAATAAATATCATTCTCTACTCGGAATATTTTACACACTTTATTATCAAAAGTCATTATTATAGGTGCTATAATATATATTATTTATGATTAACAAATATATTATTTATGATTAACAAATATACTATTTATAATTCACTTATACTATTATAAATCTTCAGGAGGGTCTATGAAAAATACATTTAAAGAATCCGACCTATTCCATCCTATTAAGAGTTTCTTTGAATCTGTTGGATATGATGTTCAAGGCGAAGTCAATAACTGCGATGTAACTGCTATAAAACAAGATTCCCTAGTTGTAATAGAGCTAAAAAAGGGATTAACGCTAGACCTTGTAGCTCAAGCTACAGACCGACAGAGGTTTTCTGATTTAGTTTATATGGCTGTTCCTAAGCCCTCGAAACTTAACAAAAGAAGTTCCTCATTTAGAAGAATTTTGCATATGTTTAGACGACTAGAGCTCGGTCTGCTATTTGTCGATTTAAATCATAATTTGAATTTATCTAATTCGGCAAATTCATCTAATTCGGCAAATTCATCTAATTCGGCAAATCTGGCAAATTCGAAAAATTCGTCGAAAAAAGAAACATCCGACTTCGGTGTGGAAGTTATCCTAGATCCTGTTTCATTTGATAGAAATGCCTCAATACGAAATGCTAAGAAAAAGCGTACCGCCATACTTAAAGAGCATACCTCCCGAAAAAACAAAATTAATGTTGGTGGAGTCAATAAAACAAAAATTCTAACTCACTATAGAGAAAAAGTTATTGAAATCGGTCAATTTCTAATAAAAAACGGTCCAACAAAATTATCAATAATAAAAGAAGAATGCAGTCTCACATTAAATGACGGAAGCATTCTCCAAAGAAATATTTATGGTTGGTTCGATCGAGTTTCACCAGGTATTTATGACATTAATGAAATTGGAAAAAATGAAATCAATCAATTTGTTCGTCACTTTGAGTTCTAATTACCGATTGGATATGAACCCAAAACTCTCAGCTTAGTGACTAAATTTCTTATATTATCTATAACGCCTTCCATTCCAGGCCCGTTAATATGCCCAATAAAATCTACATAAAAAATATATTTCCCCAATTCTTCTTTTATGGGTCTGGACTCAATTCTACTCAAGTTTATATTTGCTTCAGCAAAAGTTTTTAGAACCTTGAAAAGATTCCCTGGCGAATCCCCACTAAAAGTAAAAGCAATCGAAGTCCTATCATTTCCAGTATATTCACTCAGTTCTTTGGAAATTATTACGAATCTTGTCGCGTTTTTTTCGTTATCTTGTATTTCTGTCATAATTGGAAGAAGTCCATAAACTCTAGCTGCATTTATGTTCGCCACAGCCGCATACTCTTTTCCTTTTTCTTTGGCGATTAAACATGCTTTAGCAGTACTCTCACAACTTACCAATTGAGCAAGTGGAAATAATTCCCTCAAAGAGTTCCTACACTGTTCAAGCGGTTGAGCATTTGAATAGATATATTGAACATCTTCTTTCAAACCTGTGATACTATAAATTCCATGAACAATCGGTCTTACAATTTCCGCTATTATATTAACTTCTCTTGATTCATATAATAGATCTATAACAGGCGTCACAACGCCTTCAGTACTATTCTCTAGCGGCAAAACCCCTATGTCTGCTTTCCCACGTACAACCATATCAACAACTTCATTAAAACCTGAAACTGGAAAATAAATCGAATGTTTGTCGCCGTAGTTTATTGCAGCATCATGGCTAAATGACCCATCAGGTCCTAAATACGTTATTCTCATAATGATGTGCTCCTATCAAATTATATTATTATCATAAATTCCTATTATATTCTTATCACAAATTCCTATTATATTCTTATCACAAATTCCTATTATATTATTATGATCGATTATATTTTTCTTTTAAGTATACTGTTACTCAGTTATGTATACCGATTACTCAGTTATCGTTTTTATTATCTCGAAAAAATTAGGGAAAGAAATGGCTACCGCCTCACTACCGTCAATATCTATCCCTTCCTCTGAGAATAGTCCGCAAATCGCCATTGACATTGCTATTCTGTGGTCATCATGGCTGTGAATGTGACCACCTCTAATTTTTTTACCGCCCCTTATAATAAGTCCATCAGATAATTCTTCTACATCTACTCCAACTTTGGTAAGCTCTGAAGCCATTACTGCGATTCTATCAGATTCTTTGACTTTGAGCTCTTGTGCACCGGTTATTATAGTATCGCCTTCTGCGACTGCTGCAATAGCTGCCAAAACTGGAATTTCATCTACCATGGAAGGTATATCTGATTCTGTAATTTCAATTCCTTTTAATTTGCTACCCTTTACTCTAATATCCCCTATCGGTTCTCCCGCAGTGAGTCTTTCATTTAATATCTGAATATTAGCGCCCATTTTTCGAAGAGCATGTATAATCCCTGTTCTTGCTGGATTTAGTCCCACATTTTCAATAGTCAAGTCAGCTCCTGGGAACGCTGCTGCAGCCGCCATAAAAAATGCAGCTGATGAAATATCTCCTGGAACATTTACTTCTATAGCTCTAAGTTTCGATTTTTTTAGATGTATCTTATTTCCATTTTTGCTCGCATTTCCACTTTTACTAGCGTTTTCACTTGCTTCGCCTATAAAATTCTCATTCGCATCTTCATTTTCAACAACACTAATATCTGCTCCAAATGATTTAAGCATTCTCTCTGTGTGATCTCGTGAAGGAATTTCTTCAATTATCTCAGTGATTCCTTCTGAATTGAGCCCTGCTAGTAGTATTGCAGATTTAACCTGCGCGCTAGCTACAGGCATTTTATAACTAATAGCTTTTAGATTTTTACCTCTTAATGAAATCGGCGCATATTTTCCATTTTCTCTTCCGTCAAAATGAACACCCATAAGCTCTAATGGATCTTTTATTCTAGTCATCGGCCTTTTTTTCAATGACGAATCCCCTGTCATAATAGCGTGAAACCCTAATCCAGCTATTAATCCAGATAAAAGTCTTATGGTTGTACCGGAATTACCACAATCTAAGATATCATCAGGCTCTTTTAGTCCAGCTATCCCTTTGCCAGTTACTATATAATTTTCATTAACTTTCTCAACCTTCACGCCCAGTGCTCTTACACATCTAATAGTACTTAAACAATCTTCTGATTCCAAAAAACCAGTAATCTTTGTTTCTCCTTCTGCTAATGCACCAAACATAATTGCTCTATGTGAAATAGATTTATCACCTGGAATACTTATAGTTCCAATGATTTTATCTGCCTTCTTAATATTTTTAATCATATATTTTACCTGCCTTTTGTTTATTCAGAAATTCAGCCCTAGTCTTATTTGAACGTTCAAAAATACTCTTCAAACTTTCTTCATCTTCATTTTTTAAAGCTTCTGAATAATTTTTTGCTTCGAGAATTGTATTTTCGAGTTCAGAAACTATGTTTTCTCTGTTCAAAAACATGATCTCTTTCCAAACGCTATAACTACTCCCGCCTAGTCTGCTGACATCCCTAAAACCATTTTCTGCAATTTTTAGAAAATCACGATCATGTTTCGTATTTCTGAGCGCACTACACATAATAACTGACAACGCCTGAGGAAGATGACTTGCCGCAGCAGCGCACCTATCATGCTCTTCAGGCTTAATAAATTCTGGCACAGCGCCTATAGTTTCTATAAACGTTAGAAGCAACTCTAACATATCTTCTTTTTTTGATGAATTTGTATAGATAGAATCTTCAAACTGTGTTATAAACCATTTTTTACCTTTAAAAATGTCTCCATCTGAGTGCTCTACTCCGTTTTTTTCGGATCCCGCCATTGGATGTCCCCCAAAAAAACGATTGCACACATTTGGATATTCTTTCGCCCACTTCATTGGCAATGTTTTTATGCTTCCCATATCTGTTATTATTGTCTCAGGATGAATTTTGTTATTTAATTCTTGAAAAATATTTTTATATGCACCCAAGTTCGCGCCAATGACACACATGTCGAAATATTCTCCATTTTTTTCATAATTATCATAAGGATTCTCCATGACCTCGTCAATGAAACCCATTCTAAAGGCGTATTCCGAAATCTGTTTTGTCCTATTATATCCACCAACATAATGACCAGCATTTTTTGCTGCTTGAGCTAAAGATCCACCCATTAAACCTAATCCGATTATTAAAATCCGAATCGTAATCACCACCAAAAAAAATTGTTTAGACTATCTGATAATGTACAAAAAACGAGTGCAATTGTCAAGTTAATGCAAATAAGATACAATAAAGCTTAATCAAAAATAAATCGATATATTCTTTATACACTTTTGGAGGTGCAAAATGTTAAGATTTTTGACTGCTGGAGAATCACATGGAAAGGGACTTACAGTTATTATTGATGGCGTGCCATCGGGAATTCCCTTCTCAGAAGATTATTTAAATAGAGAACTTTTAAGACGAAAAAAAGGTCATGGACGCGGTGGGCGAATGCTAATTGAATCAGACAAAGCCGAAATCACTGGAGGCGTAAGACATGGTCTGACTATTGGTAGTCCTGTTTCGATTTTTATTGGAAACAAAGATAACTCAAATTGGGGAAACATTATGAGTGTTAACGAAATTGACACAGAGGTTGAACGCATTGTTTCGAAGCCAAGGCCAGGTCACGCCGATCTATCTGGAATGCTAAAATATAATCACACTGATGCCAGAAATATTCTTGAACGTGCCAGTGCCCGAGAAACTGCCGCACGCGTTTCAATGGGTGCTTTGATGAAATCACTTCTAAATGAAATGGGCATAAAAATCGCATCTTTTGTTATTTCTATCGGAAATGTGTCACTTCCTGCGAACGAAATTCAAAAGATTAATGAAACTTCCGAAATCAATTCTTCTGATTTTGAAAGTTTGGTTGATTTAACAGAAACTTCAAGCGTTTCTTGTTTCCATAAAGAAACTGAAAATAAAATGATAGAACTTATTGATAAATATAAATCTGATGGTGATACTCTAGGCGGTTTGATAAAAATAATCGTTACGGGCGTCCCTATT
>CAYZED010000028.1:22542-30140 GCA_964477445.1 uncultured Clostridiaceae bacterium
TATAATTGAATTTGCCAAAAATCAAGGTGATACTTTGGGCGGAAAATTCGAAGTAACGTTCAAAAATTTACCAACCGGTTTAGGTTCATACGCTCAATGGGACAAAAAACTAGACAGCGCAATCGCTGGCGCACTTATGTCAATTCAAGCTATTAAGGGAATTGAAATCGGACTAGGCTTTGAAACAGCGTCTACTCCTGGTTCTTTGGTACATGACGAAATCTTTTATGAAGATAAAATCATTACAAGAAAAACCAATAATGCAGGTGGTATTGAGGGCGGAATGAGCAATGGCGAACCAATATTAATTCAATGTGCCATGAAGCCTATCCCGACACTTTATTCGCCACTATCTACTTTTAATATACTTGACGGTTCAACTTCTAAGGCAGATATTGAACGTTCTGATGCCTGTGCTGTGCCTGCTGCTGCAGTGGTTGCTGAAGCAATGACCGCTTTTGTGATAGCGAATTTTGCACTAGAAAAATTCGGAAGTGATACCATTGCAGAAGTTAAGGCTAATCTCATAAACTCAAACTTGTTACAAAAGAATTTACTGCCATAACGAAAAATGCATACTTTCATAACGAAAAATGCATACTTTCATAACGAAAAATGTATATTTGCAAAACGAAAACTACTTTCTATAACAAGAACAACGTCGGCTTCGCCGCATTTATCCCATTTCACTATAGGAGGAAAAAACTTGGATAAAAAAACGACAGCATTGAATAAAAACATAGTTCTAATCGGATTTATGGGTACCGGAAAAACAACGATAGGAAAGATACTCTCTGAAAAATTAGGCTACAGTTTTTTTGATACCGATTCAATAATTGAAAAAGAATCTGGAATTACAATAAAAGAAATCTTTAATCAGTATGGTGAAGCACGCTTCAGAGAAATGGAGAAAGCTGCTGTATCTTGGGTATCAAAACAAACATCTTCTGTCATCGCCACTGGTGGCGGCGTTGTACTAGACCCTGATAATATTAAGGCTCTTTCAACAAATGGTTATATTATTTGCTTAAAAAGTGCTCCTGAAGCCATTCATTCAAGAACTTCAATAAATGACGATCGCCCATTGCTATTTGGAGATGATCAAAAAAAATTAATACTCGAACGAATGGAAGCAAGAAACTCACTATACAATGGCGATTTAAACCTTGATACATCTAATTTAACTCCATCAGATGCATCCTTAAGAATTATCTCATATATTTCATGTAATAATAAATTTGATGAAATGAAACTTACTCTTCCTACAGGAAGTTACAAAATAATAGTTGGTCAAAACATTCTAAACAAATTGCCTGAAACTCTTCAGTCAAACGTAGCTGCTGACAAATATTTAATAGTTACATCAGAAAATTTGGTAGAAATATGGGGCCGAAAAATAAAAAATATTTTACTAGATGCTGGTATAAAGGTTGATCTAAAATCTGTACCTGATGGTGAAGACCATAAAAACTTTGAGTCCGTTATGTCTATCCATTCTAGCGCAATTGATTTTGGTTTAACCCGAAAATCGGCTATTATTGCTGTCGGCGGCGGAGTTATTGGAGATATGGCCGGATTTGTGGCCTCAACTTATATGCGTGGAATAAAAGTTGTTCAAATTCCTACAACTTTGCTCTCTCAAGTTGATTCAAGTATTGGTGGAAAAACAGGCTTTAACCATCCAAGAGGAAAAAACATGATAGGTACCTTCTACCAACCTTCTTTAGTTTTTAGCGATTCAGCGACTTTAACAACGCTTCCTAGAGCTGAATTAATAAACGGTCTTGCTGAAGTGATAAAATATGGCGTAATTCTTGACAAGGAGCTATTCTCTTATCTAGAAGAAAACATTGACGAAATATACTCACTTGACCAAGATTCTTTATCTCGAATAATTTTGACTTGTAGTAATTTAAAAAGACTAGTGGTGGAGAAGGACGAAAAGGAGTCAGATCTCAGAGCAATCTTAAACTTTGGTCACACAATTGGCCATGCTATTGAAACTGTGACTGAGTATAAAACGTTCAAACATGGAGAAGCAATAAGTATCGGTATGTATTTGGCCGCTAGTATCGCTGTAAATATTGGTATTATGAAATCTCTTGAACGAGATCGTCTTAAAGACTTATTAGTTAATTCGCATTTACCTATAGAATTTGGCAAAATCGATAAATCAAAACTAATCGAAACAGTAATTCTTGACAAAAAAAATACTGATAACAATATCAATTTCGTTTTACCTATAGAAATTGGAGCTACAAAACATAGTTATAATGTTTCAAAAGAAGATATTTTAAAAATTCTCGAGAGTTAAGAAAACTCAAACCAACTCGACTTTGTTTTATATGTTCACATGTCGATTAACGTCAATTAAGTTTTGCTTAATTATAATTATTCTCAATTCTTTTTAATTATTCTCAATTCTTTCGCTTGACAGAAAAACAGATATGTCCTATACTACGAATAACTCAACATCGGTCGTTTCCGACCAATCCATACCAAATTGTGAATAGAAAGATTAAGGTGTAATTATGAATAACCTAACTTCTCTAGAAAGTTCATATTTCTTTGGTTTTAGCAACAGCTTTTATTTTACAGGCTGGTGCGTTTTTGGATTGAACGGAATAAAGGATTGACCAAGGATTGAGAAACTAAAGTTATAAACTTTAAGGGAGCTCCTTGCGAGCTCCCTTTTTTATTTTATCTTTTACCATTTCGCGAGTGCTAAAAGGGAAATAAAAACCTAAATATTTTGATTTTAAATTAATTGGAGGAAATAAAAATGGTAATAGTAATGCAAAACGGTGCAAGTGAAGCACAATTAGAACATGTTTTAGAGAAAATAGAAAAATCAGGCATGAGACATCATATAACTTATGGTGAAGGTACAAATATCATTGGTATTGTAGGAGATACTACACGCTTAAGTAAAGAATCTCTTGAAGCCTTACCCGGCGTTAAAGGTGTTATGAGGGTTCAGCACCCTTTCAAGCTTGTAAATAGAATGTTTCATCCACAAAACACAATCATCAAATTAGGCGATATTGAAATTGGTGGTACAAAGCCTGTTATAATTGCTGGACCATGCTCTGTTGAAGGCGAAACTGCAATAATTGAAGTTGCACATATCGTAAAAAACGCTGGTGCTCAAATTTTAAGAGGTGGAGCATTCAAACCAAGAACTTCGCCTTACAGTTTTCAAGGCTTTGGAATCAGCGGCCTGAAAATGCTACGCAAAGCAGGTGATGAAACAGGAATGCCAGTAGTCACTGAAATCATGGATTCTGAAGATATTGATGATGTTTGCGAATATGCAGATGTTCTACAAGTTGGCGCTAGAAATATGCAAAACTTCACGCTTCTAAAAAAGCTCGGACTCATAAGAAAACCCGTTTTGCTAAAAAGAGGTCTCTCCGCTACTATTGAGGAATGGTTAATGTCTGCAGAGTACATTATGAGTGGTGGAAATCACGATGTTATTCTGTGTGAGCGAGGAATCAGAACCTTTGAAACATACACTAGAAACACACTTGATTTATCTGCAATCCCGATTGTTAAGAAGCTTAGCCACTTACCAATTATTATTGACCCAAGTCATGCTACAGGGAAATGGGATATGGTTTTACCAATGTCCAAAGCTGCAATTGCCGCAGGCGCTGACGGTCTAGAAATTGAAGTTCACTGTGACCCAGAAAACGCTTGGTCTGATGGAGCTCAGTCACTAAAACCAGATAACTTCAGAAAGCTTGTTAAAGCTGTAAATAGGATATCTGAATTGGTTTATGAGGAGTAAAAACATCATCCCCGCAACCACAAAACCGCTGTAAAATCAAAAAATCAATTTTACAGCGGTTTTATTAATAATTTTAAATCAGATCATTATACTCAAGAAATTCTTTAGTCTCCAAAGTTAATCCCTATACTTTTTGCCACTTGAACTAGCTCACCCTCTGGGTCGACAGTTTTGTTCTTAGCAATAACTTCTTCTAAACTTGCATAACTCATAGTGTTACCTTTTAGGCATACCATGTTTCCAAATTTCTCTTCAGCGATTAAATCAACTGCTGCGACACCATACCTAGTCGATAGAATTCTATCGAAAGTAGAGGCATTCCCGCCCCTTTGGAGATGTCCAAGAACGGTATAACGAATCTCGTGATTTGTTATATATTTTTCTAAATCATATGAAAGTTTTTTACCAATTCCGCCAAGTCTTACTGGGTCTGGACTGTTTTCAACAATTCTATCAACAACAACTCCGCCACCCTTTGGCATAGCTCCTTCAGCAACTACAATAACACTGAAGAATTTACCCGAATTTGATCTCTCTTTTATTTTTCGGGCGATTTTTTCGATATCATATGGAATCTCAGGAATAAGAATTACATCCGCTGAACCCGCTATACCAGATTCAATCGCAATCCAACCCGCGTTTCTACCCATGACTTCCAAAATCATTACTCTCTGATGTGATTCGGCTGTGGTATGTAATCTATCAAGCGCTTCTGTGGCACAATCTAAAGCTGTATAGAATCCAAAAGTAGTTTCAGTGGCTGCCAAGTCGTTATCTATCGTCTTGGGCACCCCAATGACCTTAACTCCCATTCTAGCAAAGTCCCTTGCACTAGTTAGTGTGCCATCTCCACCAATTACAACTAGAGTATCAATTCCTGATTTTCTTAAATTATCTACTCCAACATGAGAGACATCTTGGATTATCGTCTTACCATTTACTTCTTGAGGATAAGCAAATAGATTATCTTTATTTGAACTATAAAGAATCGTTCCACCTTTATGTAGTATTCCAGAAACAGATTCTAGCGTTAATGGAATAAGATCATTCGTGTACATTCCTTTATATCCAAATCTAAAACCATAAACTTCATACCCATATTTCATAATCGCAGTTCTCGTAACCGCTCTGATTACCGCATTCAATCCAGGACAATCTCCACCGCCTGTCATTATTGCAATCTTCTTAGCTTTTTCTGACATAAAATCACTCCAATCAATACTTCTCTTTTTTTACATAGTCTTTATTATAATCGCTGTACTATAATAATTCAATATGCTATATAACAATCAGGACAAATATTTTCAAACCGGGACAAAGCCAGTCCCTATTAACATCCTTTAGGTTGTTATTTTACTTTATTTTCAAAGATCAACTCTCAACTTCTCAACCGAAAAAAAATCGCACCTTTTTTCAACATTATTCATGAAATGATCATAATTTACTATATATCTTTCATGTATGCCAGCTGCAACAATTCCAAGTTCATCATAAACTTTAATACTAAATGTTAAATGATTACCTGACATTCCTGTTAGCACTGCTTCAACCGTAACTGTGACTCCAACTGCTGTTGGCGCATGGTGTTCTACACTTATATTTTTTCCAACAGTTACAAACCATTTTGGTAATATTGGATCAATCATTTTCGTAGTTGCTTCTATCATAAAAGCGACTAGTATAGGTGTAGATAAGAGGTTTTTATGAACTCCAGTACCATATTTAAAAGCTGTATCATCCTTAGTAATATTTTTTTGGAATATTTGTGTTTTACCTATCTTGATTTCTTCAGATCCTTCAAACATTTATTCGTCTCCTTTATTATTTTTATTTTCCTTTAGTATAACATATTTGAATATAGATGCATTATTCTGATAATTCTTTATTGTTAATTTAATTATTTATTGATAATCATATTCACTAGTCATATAATTGAATGTGTTCGGTTAAAAAAAATATAGAATGGGTGATTTTGTGTCATTAACAGATAGTTTATTGGTCTCAGCTTTCGGTTTCTTAATCGTTTTTATAGTTCTAGTATCATTGAGCTTACTCCTTAGATTTCAATCGTTTTTAATTAAAAAAGTATTTAATACAAAAAAAGGTGGTAAATAAAGTGACTTATTCATTTAGCGAAACATTGCTTAAGCTCTGGAATTCATCAGGTTTTGTATTGTTATCATGGCAACATATACTTATGATAACAGTTGCTTGTGTATTAATATATCTAGCAATAGTTAAGAAATTCGAACCTTTACTACTTTTGCCTATCGCCTTCGGTGTTCTTCTAGCCAACCTTCCAATGGCAGGACTAATGAACGCTCCTGTGGATGGATCAAACGAACCTGGTGGCCTGCTCTACTATTTATATCTAGGAGTAAAATTAGGTATTTATCCATCCTTAATTTTCTTAGGAATTGGCGCAATGACTGATTTTGGTCCATTAATCGCTAACCCATCCAGTCTACTATTAGGAGCAGCCGCTCAGTTTGGTATTTATATTGCCTTTATTACTGCTAATATTCTAGGTTTTTCACCTGCAGAAGCTGCATCTATCGGAATAATTGGTGGCGCAGATGGCCCTACTGCTATATTTTTAACGACAAGACTAGCGCCTCATTTGTTACCTGCTATAGCAATTGCAGCTTACTCGTATATGGCATTAATTCCGTTAATACAACCTCCAATTATGCGACTTCTTACCACTAAAAAAATGCGAGAAGTAAAGATGGCGCAATTACGTGAAGTATCCAAACTCGAAAGGCTTGTTTTTCCAATAGTTGTAACGATTTTAGTTATTCTATTATTACCACCAGTGGCACCATTAATAGGGATGCTAATGCTAGGTAATATTTTTAGAGAATCTGGAGTAGTAGACAGACTTTCTAATGTAGCTCAAAACGGTTTAATTAATGTAGTTACAATTTTTCTTGGTGTTACAGTGGGAGCTACTGCCGTTGCTGAAAACTTTTTACGTCCACAAACTCTGCAAATAATCGCTCTCGGATTGATTGCTTTCTGTTTCAGCACTTTCGGCGGAACACTTTTAGGAGTAATAATGTATTGGGTTACTGGTGGAAAAGTTAACCCTTTAATAGGCTCAGCTGGCGTTTCCGCTGTTCCTATGGCTGCTCGAGTGTCTCAAATTGAAGGACAAAAATCTAACCCAGGCAATTTCTTGTTAATGCATGCAATGGGTCCAAATGTTGCAGGCGTAATCGGCTCAGCTGTTGCAGCAGGTGTTTTACTGGCACTTTTCGGAAAGTAGCGCATTAAGGCGAGTTCATAGAAAGTTTACTTTCTTATACAAAATAAAAGACGGCTACAGTATGTGAGAAATTAAATCCCTCATACTGTAGCCGTTTTATTACAAATATTTACTACCTCTAACCTAGCAAATCAAATCAATTCTATCCCAAGAAAATCTTCATATCTTCATCCACTGTTCCAATACCTGCTATTCCAAAGTTTTCGATAAGAATCTTTGCGATATTAGGTGATAAAAATGCTGGAAGTGTTGGGCCTAAATGAATATTCTTAACTCCAAGTGAGAGTAGCGCCAGTAATACTATAACTGCTTTTTGTTCGTACCACGAAATATTGTACGCAATCGGAAGTTCATTTATATCACTGAGTTTAAATACGTCTTTCAATGTCAACGCGATTACTGCTAATGAGTAAGAATCGTTACACTGCCCTGCATCTAATACTCTTGGTATTCCTCCGATGTCGCCTAATTCTAGTTTGTTATATCTATATTTTGCACAGCCAGCTGTGAGAATTACAGTATCTTTTGGGAGTGCCT
>CAYZED010000028.1:30150-31655 GCA_964477445.1 uncultured Clostridiaceae bacterium
AATTCAGTATAATAATCCCTTGATTTCATTCTTCCATCACATCCAGCCATTACGAAAAACTTTCTTATTGCTCCCGATTTAACAGCTTCAACAATTTTATCTGCCAGTGCGATTACCTGATTATGCGCAAATCCACCAACAATTTTCCCTGTTTCAATTTCAGTAGGCGGAGCGCATTTTTTTGCGGCTTCAATTATCGCTGAAAAATCTTTTTTGCTACCAGCTTCTCTATCAGGAATATGAACACATCCTGGGAATCCTGCCGAGCCTGTTGTAAACATAATATTTTTGTATTCCCCTGATGTCGGTGGTACTATGCAGTTAGTGGTGAACAGAATAGGCCCATTAAACGACTGGAATTCTTCCTTTTGTTTCCACCATGCATTTCCATAGTTTCCTACGAAATTCGAGTATTTCTTGAATTTTGGATAATAGTGCGCTGGTAACATTTCACTATGTGTATAAACATCTACCCCAGTTCCTTGAGTTTGATCAAGTAGTTCTTCTAAGTCCTTTAAATCATGTCCGCTAATTAGTATTCCTGGATTTTTTCCGACTCCGATATTGACTTCTGTAATCTCAGGATTACCATATTTGGTGGTATTCGCTTTATCAAGCAAAGCCATAACCTTCACACCGTATTCTCCTGTTTTAAGAGTAAGAGCTGTTAATTCTTCTGCGGTCTTATCTTCAATGGTTGCGACTAAAGCTTCTTCAATAAATTTGATTATTTCATCATCTTCATATCCTAAGTTATTCGCATGTTCTCCGTATGCAGCTATGCCTTTGAGCCCATATTTTATAAGTTCTCTCAAAGATCTAATATCTTCGTTTTCTGTGGTAAGAACTCCAACCGTTTCTGCCTTTACATCCAGTGCCGCTTCTGTATTCCCAAACCAAGTTGCACTATCATGTAACTCAGTTAATTTAATCCCATTTTCTGACAATTTTGATTTTATTCCATCTCGAACTTTAAGTGCGGTATAAATCTTTTCTATAATAGCTTGCTTATCAAAATTCGCATTTGTTATTGTACAAAACAAACTATCTAAGATAACTCTATCAGTTTTTTTGTCATTCAAGCCCTTTTCTCTAGCCGCTAAGTTGAACTTCGCTATACCTCTTAAAGTATATATTAGTAAATCCTGAATATTCGCAACATCGCTAGTTTTTCCGCATACGCCTATTTTACTGCACCCTTTACCTCCAGCAGTTTCTTGACACTGATAACAAAACATTGACATAATTATTTCCCCTTTCAACTTTTGATTATTTCCATAAAATTTGTTAGCATGAAATTTGCTTACAAACCTATTATAGATTTTGCACTGAGTTTAAGCAGTGATTCATATCACATATATGAGTTGTTTTTGTCACAATTCTAAATATATTAAAAACACTTCAAGTAAGTGATATCAGTAAAAGTTCAATTAAGTGATATCATTAAATATTCAATTAAGTGATATCATTAAATATTCAATTAAGTGATATCATTAAATATTCAA
>CAYZED010000029.1:0-31039 GCA_964477445.1 uncultured Clostridiaceae bacterium
CGAAAATTAGTATGGTCAAGGAATGGAAAAGACACAGGATCATAAGAATTTGCGTGATTGATATATTTTCATCTGAAAAGCAATTATTATTTGACGCGTACCTTAACACTAGCGATTTGTGTCTTTTCTAATGACAACTATTCATAAGAATTTGCGTAATCGATGTGTTTTCATCAGAAACGCAAATTCTTATTCGCCGTTTATCGTCTATCTCACAGAATTCTCAGCCACGAGAGGCCTTCAAATCTAGGAATGAAAAAGGCACAGGAACCGCCGCGTACATTAGTACGCAAGGTATCTGTGCCTTTTTTAATGACAACGATTTGAAGAGATTATCGTGGCTGAGAATTAGTACATCATGTCGCCGCCCATAGGCGGTGCCATCATACCCTTATCTTTTTCTGGCAAATCAGCTACTAAGCTTTCTGTTGTTAAAAGTAGTGATGAAACAGATGCTGCATTCATTAATGCTGATCTTGTTACTTTAGTTGGATCAACTATTCCTGCATCAATCATATTTACATACTTTTCTGTTAAAACATCGTACCCAATACCTGGTTTACTGTTCATAACTTTTTCTACGATTACTGATCCTTCTAGACCTGCATTTTCTGCTATCTGTCTTACTGGTTCTTCAAGCGCTCTTAGAATTATTCTCACGCCTGTTCTTTCATCGCCTTCTGTTTGTTTAAGAAGTTGGCTTACAACTTTAATCGTATTAACTAATGCTGTTCCGCCCCCTGGAACTATTCCTTCTTCAACTGCCGCTTTAGTAGCAGCAAGCGCATCTTCTATTCTATGTTTTCTTTCTTTCAATTCAGTCTCTGTCGCTGCTCCAACTTTAATTACAGCTACTCCACCTGCAAGTTTAGCAAGTCTTTCTTGAAGTTTTTCTTTATCGAAATCAGAAGTTGTTTCTTCCATTTGCATTTTAATCTGTCTGATTCGCTCTTTTATTTTAGCTTCATCACCAGCACCATCAACGATGATTGTGTTTTCTTTTTGGATTTTAACTTGTCTTGCACGTCCGAGTTGGAAAATCTGTGCTTCTTTAAGCTCTAATCCGATTTCTTCAGAAATAACTTGTCCATTAGTTAGAACAGCAATATCTTCAAGCATTGATTTTCTTCTATCACCAAAGCCTGGAGCTTTAACTGCTACACAAGTAAAAGTACCTCTTAATTTATTCACAAGTATAGTTGCAAGCGCTTCGCCTTCAACATCTTCTGCAATAAGAAGAAGTTTCTTTCCCTGTTGAACAATTTGTTCAAGAACCGGAAGAATTTCTTGAATATTTGTGATTTTTTTATCTGTAATAAGTATATATGGATCATCAAGAACTGCTTCCATTTTATCTGTATCTGTAATCATGTAAGGTGAAATGTATCCTCTATCAAATTGCATACCTTCAACTACATCAAGGTTAGTTCCAAAAGTATTTGATTCTTCAACAGTAATAACCCCATCGGTTCCAACTTTTTCCATGGCTTCTGCTATGAGCGCTCCAATAGTGTCGTCTGCTGCTGAAATTGCTGCAACTTGTGCGATAGCTTCTTTATGTTCAATAGGTTTTGATATGTTCTTTAATTCAGTTACAGCCGCATCCACTGCCTTGGTGATTCCTTTTTTCAAAATCATTGGATTAGCACCAGCTGCTACATTTTTTAGTCCTTCTCTGATTATAGCCTGTGCTAAAAGTGTTGCTGTAGTAGTACCATCACCAGCTACATCATTTGTTTTAGTTGAAACTTCTTTAACAAGCTGAGCTCCCATATTTTCAAAAGGATCTTGAAGTTCAATTTCTCTAGCGATAGTTACGCCATCATTAGTGATAGTTGGTGAACCGAATTTTTTATCAAGTACTACATTTCTTCCTTTAGGTCCTAATGTTATTTTTACTGTATCGGCGAGTTGGTTTACACCTCTTTCAAGTGCTCTTCTTGCTTCTTCGCCAAAAAGAATTTGTTTTGCCATTTTATTTCCTCCTAATTATTTAGCTTTTTTCATTCAAATTTTTTTGTTTTTCGTTCAAATTGCATAAATTAATGCAAATCATCACGACAAAATTATCCAATTACCGCAAGTACATCGTTTTGTCTCAAAATTAGATATTCTTTGCCTTCATACTTAATCTCGGTTCCTGCATATTTCGAGTATATTACTCTATCTCCAACTTTTAGTTCTAAAGGCACTTTTTTACCTTCAATAATTTCGCCTGTTCCGACAGCCAAAACTTCACCTTGTACTGGTTTTTCTTTAGCAGCGCCTGGAAGCACAATCCCGCTCTTAGTAGTTTCTTCATTCTCGATAGCTCTGATTACGACTTTGTCGCCTAATGGTCTGATATTCATGAAATGACCTCCTTATAATCTCTGTTATTTTTTCACGCAAAACAACTGCGTTTAGTGAATTAAATGAACTTTATTATGTTCAATTCAAATCTATTTCATATTAGCACTCATTAGAGTCGAGTGCTAATACAATTACTATAATAAATATATTCTGTATCATAATCAATAGCAGAAAAAACCGAATATATTGAAACCACTTCTCTTATACTCCATTTATTAGCTATTATCTCGTTATTACGCCGTAAAGCAAATTTGAAATTAAAGTCCAAAATTTCAGCAAAAATGCACCTAGTGGAATAAGTATCGGAGGTAAAAATATTGCGGGTAACATGTTTCCTACTTTTACTTTCTTAATCTCTGATACATTTAGTCCAATTCCTATTAAAAGAATACCTCCAGTGGCGGTCATTTCAACTATAATGTTATTACCAATATATGGCGCCATAGTTCCTGAAAGCAAAGTGAGTATTCCTTGATAGATAAATACAGGCACAGCCGAAAAAATAACGCCATACCCTAGCGTCGACGCGAATACTATCGATAAAACAGCATCCATTAATGATTTTGCATAAAGAATATCATGTTTGTTTTCCAATCCACTTTGTAATGCTCCTAAAATAGCCATAGACCCTACACAATACAAAATACTTGTTGTCACAAATCCAGTAGAAAACCCTACTCCAATTTTCGACATTTTCTTTTCGGCAAATTTGGCGAAACGTTCAATATTACCTTCAATATTTATTAATTCACCGATTAGCGAGCCAAATATTGTACTAAAAATCACCACAAGAAGTGCCTGTGATTTCAATGTATACCCTATTCCGATGGTCGCAATTATTATTCCAAGTCCTGTGGTTATCAGTTCTGTGGTTTTCTTTGGTATCCCACCTTTTAGTATCAATCCAAGTGTGCCACCAAGAATTATTCCGATAGCATTTACTATTGATCCAATCAAAATCAAAATGTATTTCCTCCGAACTTTTATATTGGCATTTCTATATTATTATTTATATGTATTTGAGTTAATAGATCTTCGTTTTCATTATAAATTCTAAGTAAAATGCTAACTATTTCAAAATCAAATTGAGTTCCTACATTCCTTACAATTTCATCAATGCCTTCTTTTATAGTTCTTGAATTTCTATATGCCCTTGTTGAAGTTATTGCATCAAAAGCATCTGCTACGCTTATTATAGCTGCCATTTCAGGAATATCCTTACCAATTAAACAATCCGGATAACCGTGACCATCAAATCTTTCATGATGATATCTTATAGCTTCAATTACTTCTGTACTTAAATCTATTTTTGCGAGCATTTTACATGCGATAACTGGATGCTGTTTAATTTCATTATATTCAGAGTCTGTCAATCTTTCCTTTTTGTTCAAAATATTATCAGATATCCCTATCTTTCCTATATCATGCAAAACTGCCGCCACCCATATGTCTTCCTGTTTTTTTAGTTCATAACCCATTAAATTTGCGATAATAACCGAATAGTTCGCAACCCTTAATGAATGTGATTCTGTATATATATCTTTTGCTTCGACAGCAGCAATTAACCCTTGAACTGTTTTTCTAAAAGCTTCTCTTAAATTCTCTTCTGATTCATTAAGCGACCGGACTGCCGCAATTAACTGACTGTTAGCTGCCTCTAATTCCATATTAATTCCACGAAGCTCACGGTTTTTTCTTATCTGTTGTTCATAACTATCCATAAGGTTCATTGCCATACCGTTTACTGCTTCACCTAATTTTGAGAATTCATCCTGACCTTCCACTTTAATTCTATGTTCTAATCTGCCATTCTTGATCGCTTTTACGCCTTCCGTAATTCTAATTATTGGTTTGCTTATCCAGTTAGAAATAAGGACTGATAAAATAACTAGTACGATTAGTAATATTCCACTTGTGATAACAATATCTATCAATACTTTATTAGAATACAATGAGATTTCTTGATAATTCTGAACAAATAACAGTCCATAACTTTTAACTGACTTATCTATTTCTATCGGAATATAACTCACTACTACTTTGTCTTTATTTGATGTGAGTTTATCCACTATGCTACCTGATTTGTCTTTTAGCACCTGTGTCGAAGCATCCTTAAAGACTTTATCCACTTTTAAAGTCTCAATTCTTTGTAACTGGTTTTGTTCGTTATCTAGTAAAACATCTCCATTTTTATCAAAAATCAGAACAGTTCGCTCTTCCTTATATAAATTATCAAGTGTATTCAATGAATTGACCTTTGAATCAAAAACCACGTTCCCATTCCAGTCAATCAGATACATACTTATACCTTTTTTACTCAGTGAAGAAATAGTCTTTGAGAATTCAGGAAAAATCAAATCCGTACCAAAAACTCCTGCCATTTTCTCTTTATTCATAACTGGAATAATTATCGAAACAACAATGTTATTCTCTTTTCTCGAAAAATATCCTTCCGAAACAAAAGGCTCTTTCGTTTCTAACGATCTTTTAAACCAAAATCGACCTGACCTATCTGCATTCATTCCAGTACTTCTGGCAATTTGCATACCACTCATATTCGTCAGATATAACAAATCAAAAAAATCGTATTCTTTATAAACTTTCTCTAAAACTAATCTTGTCTCTTCTGCATTCATATTAGTTATTTCTGAACGCTGAGAAATAGCCGAAGAAATAGCATACGCTTTACTAAAAAACTGGGTTACTTCCCCAGAGACTGCTTTAGCAAGATCATTGTTGATATTTATTATATTCATTTCAAGATTATTGCGAATACTAAAATAATTAATAGTGCTAAAAATTGCATATGGAATTAAAATTGCTATTAAAATAACTATTGTTATTTTCGAACGAATGCTCTTCAATGATCTTACCTCTCACTAATTGTTTTCCCGAATATAATAGAATAAATACTCTTGTGCAAAACCTGCAATATCTCCAAAATATTTCGAAGCAAATTCTGAAATTTCAGATGACTTAGTTTCACTTTTTAGAAAGTATTTTTCGGTCACTCTTTTAATCCAGACGTCAACTGGGTATGCCTCATGCTTTCTCATAGAGAAAAGCAATATACAATCAGAAACCTTTGGGCCAACACCAGGTATTTTCATAAGTGTTTTCTTCGCTTCATGATAGCTTAATTTTCCGATATTAGCTAGATTTATTTCATCAGATATAATCATGATAACTGCTGCAACTATATATTTGCATCTAAACCCAGCTTTACATACTAGCAAGGATTCTTTTGTTTCGTTTAACAAATCCATTGGCTTAGGAAAAGAAAAGTATGTTTTACCATTATACACCAATTTATCGCCGTATGTCTCAGATAATTTTAATATGGTTCTGGAAATGTTAGGAATACTATTATTTGCTGAAATAATATATGAAATTAAAAGCTCCCATGATTCTTGGTTTAGAAGTCTTATACCAGCTCCAAATTCTACTGCTTTCTTCATTATTTCTTCGTCGGTCTGATCATTTTCGAATAATTTTTTCTTAATAATTGAATAGTCTCTATTCAAATCAAAATAATCTATCCATATATTCTCAAAATCCTCAATGTTAGTGTTATCTAAATAGAACTCTTCATAATTTGTTTTCTTAATATTGATTACGCTAGAAAATGCCACTCCCGTAAAGCTTCCATCAACTTCTTTCGTCCATCTAAAACATTGTCCGCAAAGAAGTGTTTGATCTAAATCAAAATCTTTTAGATCATTAATCATAACTCCATTTCCTACGGCTCTATATCTATATCCTATCATCAAATTTCCCTCTCGAACTCATTATAATTCTTCAATAAATCTAGGCTTTGAGCGTATCCCCGTAATATGCAATTCAACGTTATATACATTTCTACCAGTCATATGCGTTAATGCCTCGGCGGATTCTTTCTGAATTCTTAAAGCCAAAACATCGATTCTATGATTCATAAAAATCACGACTTCTATTACTGCTTTCAGACCGTCTCCGCTTTCATCAACCTTGATTTTGTTAATTCTCGCAATATCTTTAATATTTTTTAGAGTCATTTCACAGATTTGGTTTAAAGCAGGTTTAGAGATATCATATTTTCCAATATAACTATATGTCGGCCTAATAATTGTTTTTTCGATTATGTCTGTGTTTTTGCCTTTTCTGCGGAATATCTTTAGTGCATCAAGAAAGTACCCTGAAAAAGCTTTCTTAACTTCCATATGAGGCACAGGTATAACATGTTTACCCTCATTATTTCTTGAGTTTTTTGCGAGCTGAATTTCCGCTTCTGTCGATACATCTGTAATATAAGTTACGCTTTCAATTTCTGGTAACCCTAATGCCTGTCGAATCTGATCAGTCATTTTTACTGAAGTTCCAATAATTAAAATTTTCTCTACTTCATTTTCTATCAAAGCATCTTTAATCTCTTCTCTATGTATAGCATCGCTTATAATAGCGGTTTTAACGCTAGCCATTTTTGTTGATTCTTTCTTTGCTGATTTTCCAGCAAGAATACTAGTCCTACCAATTAGCAGTCCATCATCAACAATAAAATCTATTCCTTTATCGCGTGCTACAAGGAATGCTTTATAACTTTTCCCTGTCCCGCTTTTTCCGACAAACGCAAAAACTCTCAATAGACACCTCGTTTAAAAGTACAAAGGCGGCTTCGCCGCATTTACTCCAATATATTATTTTGTTCTGTAAACCATAATTATATCATATAAAACGTTGTTCTTCATTGAAAAAATAGCCATAGCTCTCATTTATTTCAATGTGAGCTATGGCTATTCTTTCAATAATTATTCTTTATTTTTTGGAGGAAAAATTTTCTGCAAAAGAACAATAAGACCGTAAAAACCTGCAACCACGATGAAAATTCCCGCCATACCGATTCCCATAATTTCCAAACTTTGTTTTACTACTTGAATTTGATCAGGATTCATTTTTTTCTCCTCCTTATCCTATTATAGTTTTTACTAAAGCTAAAACTAATCCGCCCGCGATTATTGATCCAATCTGTCCACCTACATTAGCACTTACTGCATGCATTAGAATAAAGTTTGTAGGATCTTCCTTCAAAGCTTCTCTCTGAATAACTCTAGCCGACATAGGAAAAGCTGAAATACCTGCAGCCCCTATCATAGGGTTTATCTTGTTCTTTAAAAACAAATTCATAACTTTGGCAAATATTACTCCACCAGCCGTGTCAAATACGAATGCTACTAGTCCCATTCCCATAATAATAAGTGTAGTCGTCTGTAAAAAGGTTTCGCCCTTCATCGTTCCACCAATTGTAATTCCCAATAAAATAGTAACTAAACTGGCTAATTCATTTTGAGCAGATTTTGATAGTCTTTCCGTAACTCCACTCTCTCTCAAAAGATTACCGAACATTAAAAAACCAACTAATGCAACACTTTCCGGAACTAAAATACCAGCGAAAATTGTAACTAATATTGGAAATAACACTTTTACTGTTTTAGAGACAGAGTGTTCTTCATACGGCATCCTAATCATTCTTTCCTGCTTCGAAGTTAGTAATCTAATTACTGGTGGCTGAATAATAGGAACCAGTGCCATATATGAGTATGCTGCAACAGTTATTTGAGGCAAATAGTGTTGCGCAAATTGAGTGGCCACGAAAATGGAAGTTGGTCCATCTGCCGCTCCGATAATGCCAATCGATGCTGCTTCCTTAAGTGTAAATCCACAAAGTGCCGCAAATGCAATAGTGAAAAAAATTCCAAACTGAGCAGCTCCGCCAAATAAAAGCATCTTTGGATTTTTTAATAACGGACCGAAATCAATCATTGCACCTACTGCTACGAATATCAATAATGGAAAAAGTTCGGTTTTAATACCAAAATCGTATAATACTGTAAGTGCTCCATCAACTCCTATAGCTGAAGAAAAAGGAATATTGGCCAAAATGCAACCGAAACCTATTGGTAACAGTAGCATTGGTTCATACTCCTTCGTAATAGCTAAAAAAATTAAAACCGCCCCGATTACTATCATTCCTACAGATCTAATATCTAGAAATAATATACCTTTATATAACTCTTCCAATCTGAAGCCCTCCTATTATTAATTTTTGTTTAGCTTTATGTAATTTTCTGTTTTATTCACTAGTATAATTATTTTTTATTTTCCTCATTTTCTTTTAACAAATAAGATATTGTGAAAAGGCTCTCGCTCAAATGAACATTTTCAACAATTACATCCCTAGGGACCTTTAAATCCATTGGAGCGAAATTCCAAATAGCCTTTATTCCACATGAAATCATTTTATCTGCAACTATCTGACTCTGATCCTTCGGCGTGCAAATAATCCCTATGTCCGTATTATTCTCCCTCATAAAAGCTTCAATTTCATCAAGAGGTAATACTTTAAGTCCATGTAAATCCTCACCAACTACACTTTTATCAACATCAAAAATACCAATTAGGTCAAAACCTACTTCTTTGAAAAATGAATAATTTGCTATAGCGCGTCCCATGTTACCGGCTCCTGCTAAGACCGTATTGTATTTTTTATCAAGACCTAGAATCCTTGAAATCTGCACATATAAATCCTGAACATTGTAACCGTATCCCTGTTGTCCAAAACCTCCAAAACAATTTAAGTCCTGTCTTATTTGCGAGGCAGTGAACCCAGTAATATTGCTTAGCTCGTGTGATGAAATTCTGGTAATTTTGTTATTTATCAAATCGTTTAAATGCCTATGGTATTTCGGTAATCTTCTGACGACCGCCATTGAAATATTGCTAAATCTTTCCATGCGAGTCCCTCTCTAACTATAAGTTTATTCTAAATAATACAAATAGTATTTTTCTATTCACAATAAATGATATAGCAGTGTTAATATTATGTCAAACCTAATTGTAAAACTGAGCGAAATAATACTAATTGGCGGATAACTTCCTTTAAATAAGTCTTTGAATATGATAAAATTTAGTGCGAAAAGTAAATTGTATAGGAACGGGTAATTATGATAGCTATATCTGGAAATTTAATAAATAAAAGTTTTGGAGTTAATATAATCTTAAAAGATATTTCATTTACTATCCAAGAAGGCGAAAAAATCGGCTTTGTGGGTGTAAACGGCGCTGGAAAATCTACGCTTTTTAAAATAATCGATGGTGAGTTAGAAAAAGATTCTGGCGAAATTTTCTTAAGCAAAGGAAAGAAGCTTGGGTATGTTGCGCAAGATTTTTCTTTTGATTCAGATTCAACTCTGTGGGATGAAATGTTAAATGTATTCAAAGATTTAATATTTATTGAGCAAAGGTTATCCGAATTGGAATTGATTATTTCAAATAATTCTAATTCGAACGAATCAGCCAAGCTTGACTCTCATCTAAAGGAATACAGCCGCCTTCAAGACGATTTCCAAAGGCTTGATGGTTGGAGCTACAAGAGTCGCATCCGAGGCGTACTGAAAGGTCTTAACTTCTCTGAAGAAGATTGGGAAAAACCTGTGCATATTCTCTCTGGTGGCCAAAAAACAAGGTTTTCATTAGGAAAAGCATTACTTAGTGGCTTCGACATTTTAATGCTTGATGAACCAACGAACTATCTCGATATTGAATCAGTTGAATGGCTTGAAGATTATATTAATCTCTCTCCTATGACCTTTATGGTAATTTCCCATGATAGATATTTTCTTGATAAGATTTGCAGCCACATAATTGAAATTGAAAACAACAAAGCTCTTCAATATAAAGGAAATTATTCTAAGTTCACAGACCAAAAATCTATTCTAAGAGAGCAGTGGATGAAGGATTTCGAACAACAACAGCGCGAAATTTCACGTCAACAAGCTATAATTGACAGGTTTAAACAATATAATCGAGAAAAGAGCATAAAACAGGCTGAAAGTCGAGAAAAAGCACTAAATCGTATCGAATTATTAGATAGACCAGACAATTTGCCAAAGAACACAAGATTTTCATTTGAGCCAAAAATAAGAAGCGGAAACGATGTACTACACGCTGAGAATTTGTCAAAATCGTTCGACCGAAGACTCTTTGAAAATGCTAACTTTGATATTAAACGATCCGATCGTATTGCATTACTTGGGGCAAATGGAATCGGAAAAACCACACTTTTAAAAATGATTATGAGCCAACATTCAAGTGACTCTGGTTTTATAAAAGTTGGCAGTAATGTGAATATTGCATATTATGATCAAGAGCAGACCAGCTTAAATATAGACAGTAATGTACTAGATGAAATTTGGAATGATAATCCTCAACTGAACCAGACCGCAATAAGAAACATGCTCGCATCTTTCTTATTCGAAGGAGAAGATATTTTCAAAGAGATAAAAGTACTTTCTGGTGGAGAAAAAAGCAGACTAGCACTCTTGAAGCTCATGATTTCGAAGGCAAATTTCATAATTATGGATGAGCCCACAAATCATCTCGATATCCCGTCTCGCGAAGTCTTAGAGCGTGCGTTAACAGATTATACTGGAACTCTGCTTTTTGTTTCACATGATAGATATTTTGTGGATAAAGTGGCAACTAAAATATTTGAACTCACCCAAAACGGAATAATTGATTATATTGGAAATTACGGCTATTATGTAGAACATCGAAAAAACAAAATGTCCCCTATATCAGCTACTTCTAAGACTGGTAGTTCAAGTTCAAGTTCAAGTTCAAGTTCAAGTTCCAACCCCAGTCCAAATACAACCCAGAATGATTCTGAAACTTCTAATCCTTTTGAAAGCGAAATCAAATCCGATTGGCTCCAAAAGAAAGAAGATAAATCAAAAGAAAAAACAAGAATCAAGAGAATTGAACAACTAGAAAACTTAATATCTAATCATGAGTCAAAACTCGAAAAAATCGAAAGTGATATGCACAATCCTGATTTCTTTAGCGATCATATTAAACTAGAAAAACTACAAAATGAAAAGCAAAAGCATGAAGATGAGCTAATTGAGTATATGGAAGAGTGGGAATCACTTAATTAGAGATATTAATAAAAAAAGCATAGTTTCCTATACTAGAACAAACTTCTTATACTTAAAAAAATTAATTTATGCAAATTCAGAAAGAATGGTGAATAATGGCTAGAATCGTCTTGAAACGTGGAGAAGAAATCAGAATACAAACTGGGCATCCTTGGATATTTGATAATGAAGTTAAAGAAATAAACGGAACATATGAACCAGCTGATATTGTCGATGTAGTTGATTTTAAAGGGAACTTCCTAGGTCGAGGTTTTATTAACCCAAAATCAAAAATTTTAGTGCGATTACTAACAAGAAAACAAGAAACTATCGATGAGAGTTTTATAAAAAATAGAATAAGTGCCGCTTGGGAACACAGAAAAAAATATTGTGATCCAAATAGCTGTCGTGTGATTTTTGGCGAAGCAGATTTATTACCAGCTTTAATAGTCGATAAGTTCGGAGACTATTTGAGCATCCAAATTTTAGCCCTTGGTATGGAAAGATGGAGAAGTACTATAATCGAAGCACTTAATGAGTATATCAAACCAAAAGGAATTTACGAAAGAAGCGACGTTAACGTACGCGAAAAAGAAGGTTTGGATCAGAAAAAAGGCTTTATTGGTGAAGAATTTAATCCTATAGTTCCAATGACTGAAAACGGAATAAAAATGTTTGTTGATCTTGAAAACGGTCAAAAAACGGGCTATTTCCTTGATCAAAAAGACAATCGCGCTGCGCTAAAAAGTTATTCTGAAGGAAAACGAGTTCTAGATACTTTCAGTCACACTGGAGGTTTTGCGTTGCACGCTGCAGCATATGGTGCAAGCGAGGTAACGGCTGTAGATATTTCAGAACATGCCGTAGAATTTATTATGAAAAACGCCGAATTAAATGGCTTTCAAGATAAAATCAAAGGGGTTGCCTCAAATGTTTTTGATTATCTAAAAGAATGTCAAATATCAGGAACTACTTTCGACACTATTGTTCTTGATCCACCGGCTTTTGCTAAAAACAAAGCCGCATTAGAAGGTGCCACAAGAGGTTACAAAGAGATTAATCTAAGAGCTATGAAACTACTGACTCCAGGAGGTATTCTAATTACCTGTTCTTGTTCACATTACATGACCACAGAATTATTTATTGATATGATTCGAGACGCTTCTAGAGATGCCAGAAGAACTGTCCGCCAGTTAGAATTTCGAGTTCAATCGAAAGATCATCCCGTACTTATGGGTTCTGATGAGTCACTTTATCTTAAGTGCCTCATACTTCAAGTTTTTTAGAGATCAAAGAGAAATTTTATTTTATCAATAATCAATGAAGATTCTACTTTATCGCCGCTTTTTGCGGCCATTTCTAATTTAAGGCAGAGTTCCGCCATTACAGAAATTCTCAGCATCCCAGATGAACCTTTCAATTGGTGCGCATGCCTTGACAAATCTTCCATATTGCCTTCGCCTAATGACATTTCCATATTTGTTACGCTTTTTGGTAATTGCAAAACATACTCACTATATAATTTAGTTCCAATTTTTTCATCAAACCCATTTCTATCCATGAAATCTTTAAGTCCTTCAACCATAAAATCGATTTTTGTCCAATCTTCTTTCATTCTAGCCGCTCCTTCTTTTGTTATTGATATTATGCCCCAATATTCATTTATTTTTTTTACTAGATCTATATAATCTATCGGCTTTGAGACGTAGTCATCCATCCCTGCATTAATACACATTTCTTTATCACCTTGCATAGCGCTAGCTGTCATCGCAATTATTATAGTATGCTTTTTCCCTTTTTCGATTTCTCTGATTTCTTTAGTGGCTAAGAATCCATCCAAAATAGGCATTTGGCAATCCATAAGCACAATATCATATTCATTTCTTAGCATTTCATTAATAGCGTCTCTCCCATTAACAGCTTCTTGGCAAGAAAAACCCTTTTTT
The DNA here is from genome assembly GCA_964477445.1 of uncultured Clostridiaceae bacterium. Classification (GTDB taxonomy): domain Bacteria; phylum Bacillota; class Clostridia; order Lutisporales; family Lutisporaceae; genus CAYZED01. The sequence continues at coordinate 13,247 of CAYZED010000029.1, forward strand.
TCTAGCATTAGTTGAACAACTTTTCTATTCATTTCGTTATCTTCTGCAAGCAAAATTCTTGGTTTTAAGTTGACTTCATTCATAATTAAAAATTCTCCCAAACTTCATTTTATATTCAATTCTATATCCATATCTATATTTAAATGCATATATATATTCATACTTATATGTACGCTCAAGTTTTTCTAAATATATCTATTTTTTCTGAAAAACCATAATGATATAGCTACAACCATTATACTTAATCCGAACGGGAGCACATAACCAAATTTCCACGAAATTTCTGGCATATTTCGAAAATTCATACCATACCAACTAGCAATTAACGAGAGCGGGAAAAAAATTGTAGATACTACTGTGAAAATTTTCATTATACTGTTTAATCTGATATCTATTTGAGCTTGCCAAGCTTCCCTAACTTGCGTAATGTAGTCTCTTAGATTTCCCAACGCTTTGTTATTTCGCATGGCTTTTCCTGATAACTTAATAAAGTGCTTTTCCATGTCCTTTGGAATTGCTTCAGATCCACTGTCAGAGAGTTGCTCTGTAATATCCTCTAATGGCTCAAAATATCTTTTTAAAAAAATAACTTGCTTTCTTTTATGTATAATTTCATCCATATGATTTTTTAGTATTTTGTTGGTTTTTTTTCTATTTTTTACTGACTTAAGATTTCCCTCTTTTAAAGATTCACCCGACTTTTTTAAAACATGCTCACCTTTTTGATCCAGTTTATTCTCAATAAACTCTGAGATTATTTCATCCTCAAGATTGGTAATCCTGTTCTCTAACTCTATCATTAGCCTTCTGTTACTATCCAGAATTTTTTCCAATAACAGATAAAGTAATTTTGCGAGTGAAAGATCTGGATTGCAGATTATCTTGCCGTTTCTATCCTTAGTAGTTCCAATAATTTCGCCTAATAGATCTGCTCCATGCATATATTTTCCATGCTTTACCAATACTAAAATGTTTCTACTGATAAGAATGTTTATTTCGCGTGCTAATAACCAATCTTCCTTACTTGGATGCCAACCTAAATCGTTAATTGTAATAAACAGTCTGTTCCCGTAATCTTCCATCAAAGGATTTTGCTTAATGCTGATCGTTTCATCAAATGCTCTTTCAGGATATTTAAGTTTGTTTTTTATTAATTCCAGTTCTTCCTTTTTTAAGCTAACAACGTAACTATCTGGCCCGTCTTCTCTAATGTCTTCAGCTGTGCAAGTCGAAAGACAGCTTCCACTTAGTTTATATACTTCCATATTGTCCCCCTAGATTTTAAACTATACCCTCAATGCTAATATCTTTATTCTTTGATAAATCATAATATGTTTCATTAACCCTAACTATTGGTTGCCAAACTCTGTTTGGGTTAATAAATATTACTTCGCCAATTTCTCCATTTGATAACCGAACAAAGTCGCCTTTATATGAACTCGCTATATTTCTTAAAAAAGTAGTAAGTGCTCTACTATCTAACTTACCAAAGGTTTGCATTTCAAAGTTTTTTATTACTTCAAAGGGACACATCTTATCTCTATATGATCTGTTTGAGGTCATTGCGTCATAAATATCAGCAATCGCTAATATTTTAGGAAATAATGGTATTTCCGATTCCTTTAGCCCGAAAGGGTACCCACTACCATCTATCTTTTCATGATGCATTATTACCGAATATCTAATATTATCTGTAACGCCTCTAATATTCTCAACCATTTTGTATCCAAAGATAGTATGCTTTTTCATTTCTTCAAATTCTTCTTTGTTAAGCTTGCTTGGCTTTGCTAATATAGCCTCCGGAATTCTTGTCTTACCTACATCATGTAACAATCCAGCAGTCGCTAATTCATCCAAATCTGCTGGAGTAAAATCAAGCCATATTCCTATAATTACTCCTATAATTGACACATTTAGGCTGTGTGAAAAAGTATAGTCGTCAAGAGGTCTTACAAGGTGCATGAAATTTAATATGTCGCCAAGTATATCGAATTGGGAAATTATCCCTTTGCTTATATCCTTAACGTCTGTTAAGTCAATATATTCACCTCTACCGATTGTTTTAAGAACAACGGTAATTTCTTCGACTTTTTTTGCATAAGTCCTCTTGAAGGCTTCAATTTTTTCATTACTATAATAGTCATTTAAGTGGTATATACTAGTTTCAGATTCCTCAAAAACTACCTTAACTCTTTCGATATTGTTAATAATTAATTTTGTAATATTTTCTTCTGTTATTAAGCTATTTCTGTACAAAATTACAAGTCCTGAAAGATTGAAAACATCTTCAAAGACTTTCATTCCGCTTTTTATTTTCTCGATTTGTAAATTAACTACTTTCACATTATGCACCTCCAATATTATTTGCACATATATAAAAACCCCTGTATTATATATATCACATATTGATTAACTTTTAATCATCAAGTTCATTATATTTACTATAAAAGGGGAAAATCGTGAATAAACCATATATTGTAGCATCAAAAGAATCTAAGTACGCATTGATTGAAAGAAAATCTGAATTTGTAGGCAGGGTTTTCCCAATTGAAAGCGAATCTATCGCTTTAGAAATTTTGGCCAAAATAAAAAAAGAAAACTACAACGCTTCGCATAACTGCTATGCATATGTTATTGGTGTGAATTCTGAAATTCAAAGAAGCAGTGATGATGGTGAACCGTCTGGAACTGCTGGTCTTCCTATCTTAGATGTTCTAAGAAAAGGCGGAATAACTAACACATTAATAATAGTTACAAGGTTCTTTGGAGGCACTCTTTTAGGTTCTGGAGGACTAATACGAGCGTACTCAGAATGTGCATCTCAAACAATTAAAAGTTCCGCACTTAGCAGAGTATTAACCTCCAAAGTTTATTTAATCGAGACAGATTATTCTTCTTTCGAACGAATTAGATATGACCTAAATAATAATGGTTTCATTATTACTAATGTTGAATATCTAAGCAAGGTTTTCATAAAAACAACTTGTGCTGATAATTTACATGATTCTCCAGAAAAACTTGTTTCTGAGTCAACTTCTGGCACTGCAATAATTACTGAAATAGGAGATATGGAAACTAGGTCTTTATTATAGACCCTTTTCAACTCTATTTTTCCCATTTCTTTTCCCTTTATAAAGAGCCTCATCTACACGTCTGATAGATTCTTCAATTTCTACATCAACATCAAAAATATATGCACCGATGGTTATAGTAACATTTAAGTCTTCTTCATTATACTCAACATTTAAATTTTCAACAGCTTTTCTAATTTTTTCACCTACTGTTACCGTTCCATTAACGTCTGTTTCAGGAAGCAGAAATATGAATTCCTCTCCACCCCATCTGCCAACAGAATCTTGATCCCTCACACTTTCACTCATCACTTTAGATACTGCCTTTAGAACTATATCCCCACAATCATGTCCATATTTATCATTAAAGTTCTTAAAGCCGTCAATGTCAGCCATAAGAAGGCCCATCGGGAAACTATTACGCTTACTTCTTGATTTTTCAATTTTTATTCTTTCCATCATAAATCTTCTGTTATATAACCCAGTCAAGTAATCTCTTGTGGCAAGCCACTCAGAACGGTCTTTCTCTTCTTCAAGCTTTTTGTTAAGTACCTCTAGCTGAGAGATGTTATCTTTTAAATCATCTCTCGATAATTTAAGCTCAAGGTGGGTTTTCATTCGAGCCTCTAAAATAGTGGAATTAAAGGGCTTAGTCACAAAATCTACCCCACCAGTTTTAAATCCTTCAACAATTTCATCTGTGTCTGATTTAGCAGTAATAAAAACAACAGGGATATCCCTGGTTTCAACATCGCTTTTTAATCTCCTACAGACTTCATATCCATCCATTCCAGGCATCATAATATCTAATAATAGCAAGTCAGGTTTTTCGAGATCCATAAGTGTAAATACTTGCATTCCGTCTTTGGCCATAATAAAGTCGTAGCTGTTCCTACTACAAATTTCAGCTAAATATTGTTGATTTTGGACATTGTCATCTACTATCATTATAAGAGGAGTTTTCCCCATAGCTGCCGCCCTTCTGACTTTACAGTCTGTGTTAATTAATCTTCCGTATAAAGCTTGTCGTATAAAGTTCTGATAATACTATTCGCCAATTCAATATCTGTATTAATAATCGCTTGCTTTAGCTCGCTGGCTTTATTAAATATCCATTCGCTTTCAATTTCACTGCCTATTAAATTAAGTTTATTAGCAAACTCCATGGCTACGCTTCGTCTTAATCCTTTATTCAATTTCTTTAGATCTTCACCGACAACACTCTTTATTTTTTCAATTTTAGTCGCATCTAGTTCCTCTATACCTAAAACAATCTTATCGGCTAAAGATTCCTTAATAATTAATTCAGAAGCTTCCTTTATGGAACTCGCATCAATACTCGCCACTGCGTTTAATCCAGTTTTTTCTTCTATAAAACGTCCAACTTCCTGATATAATTGTTTTGTGGTTACTGGTTTTGATAAATAGCCACTGAAAGGCGAATTTTCTTCTTCTGAGAAAGATTTTATTCTGGTCGAAGCAGTAAGTGCTATTATTGGAATTTTTGACATATTGTCATCGCTCTTTATTTGAAAAGCAGCTTCACGCCCGTCCATAACTGGCATCATTAAATCCATCAAAATCAAATCGGGTTTTAATTTTTCGATTTTATATATTGCGTCTTCTCCGTTAACCGCTGTAATAACTTTAAGACCTGCCATTGTGAGTTGTTCTTTTACAAGTTCTCTATTTGATTCTACATCATCAACAATTAATACTGTTTTTTCCTCGAATCTTAAAACTTCTCGTGTAGAGTCAGGGTTTTCAATTCTCTCAAATGATGCTACCGCAATATTTCTTAAATATATAGTAAATGTGCTTCCAATACCAGCTTCACTTTCTAGTTCAATTTTACCATTCATTAACTCTGCAAGTCTCTTACTAATTGAAAGTCCGAGTCCTGTCCCTCCGTATTTTCGATCACTTTGACCGTTTTGCTGGTGGAAGGAGTTAAACACCTCGTCAAAATCGTCTTTTCCAACACCTATTCCTGTATCTTGAATGGCAATAATCAAATCTATTCTATTTCCATCTTGATCAATATTTCGCTTAACAACTGTAAGCTTTACATAACCTTTATCGGTAAATTTAACTGCATTCCCCACTAAATTTAAAAGAACTTGTCGAACTCTGGATTCATCCATTATTAACACTTTAGGTAGCGTTTCGTCAATCTCTGTAATGTACTGTATACCTTTTTCTTCAACTTTTATTTGGAAAATCTGTTCGATTTCTTTGAAAATATTTCTTGGGCTGACCGGTGCAAGACTAACTCTCATCATACCAGCTTCAATTTTCGAGAGATCTAAAATATCAATAATGAGTTTTAGGAGGCTCTTTCCGGCAATATTAATCGAATCGAGATAAACCTTTTGTTTTTGGTCTGTAGCTTGGCTTGAAAGTATTTCCGAAAAACCAATGACTGCATTTAGTGGAGTTCTTATCTCATGACTCATATTTGCTAAGAATTCTGATTTTGACCTGTCCGCACTTTCAGCAGCATTTTTTGACCTAATTAGCATTTCTTCCATTTTTTTGCTTTCTGTGATGTCACGCGCTACTGCTAAAATTACACCTCTTTGACCCTTGCTTTGTGCATTCCAAGCTAACCATCTATAGCTGCCATCGCTGCATCTGAAGCGATTTAAATATCCAACAGTTACTGAGCCATCAATTATTCTTGTGTTTTCACGTTTTGTGCTCTCAATATCGTCTGGGTGAATGAAATCGATGTATGGTCTATTTATTAATTCGTCTTCACTCCACCCAAATAGCTCACTCCACGAAGGTGATACTTTTTTAAAATACTGATTAAAGTCAATTATCGCGAGCAAGTCTATCGATGTCTTAAAAAATAGATTCATTTCTTCTTCAGATTCAACTCTATCCGTGGTGTCTTGAATATATCCATTCCAAACAATGTCGCCTTTTTCGTCTTTAACTGGCAAAGATTCGCAATGATACCATCTAATTTTTCCTTCAATAACAGCTCTAAAATCTAATTTCCATGCATGTAATTTAACACGAGCTTCCTCGAAATGCTCATATACATTCCTTCTATCTTCCTTCATTACAAGCACTAAAAAATCTCTTAAGACTATACCGTTATCAATCTCTAACCCAAGCATCTCAAAGGCCTTTTTATTTACAAATTCAAGTCTAAATTCTGTATCATGGTACTTCCCTTGAAAAACAATAAGAGGCAAATCATTTGTCATATTTCTTAATTGATTTTCTGCATTCTTTAATGCTACTTCGCTTTCTTTCCTCATGGTAATATCACTAATCATCAGCAATAAGAAGTCCTCTCCATTCATAGTGAATTTAGTGGTCCTACTCTCTTGCCACATATCTTTGTTTCTAATATGCGAAAGATTGGCTTCGCCAACACCGTCATAGCCAGTTCTCATCGTGTAATCAACAAGATCTCTTAGCCCATACTTTTCCCACTCTCCACCTGAAAAATAATTGTACTCAAGCAGATCTTCTAAAGGCTTTCCTGTAATTTTCGAACCCATTTCGTTTACTGTAAGGCAGTTTCCATTCGCGTCATAAGTAAAAATCCCTATTGGTGAGTTTTTAAGAATTTTGTCATTAAATTCCTTTGCTTCTTTTAGTCTTAGTTCTGTACTTCTTCTCTCTGTGACATCATCTACAACCATGAGCAAATAATATTTCCCAGTGCTAACAAACCTGCTGAAACTACAATTTAACCAAGACTCCCTTCCATGGGAAGTTCTAAAAATCTTTTCAATTCGACTATTATTACCGCTTTCCAGAGTTTCTTCTGCCAGATTACTAAGCCCTGACACAATCCATTCTTCATTTTCAAAAAAACTTTTTCCGATCACTCGTTCTAGAGATGATCCAAGAATTTCAACTCCTCTGGCATTCACAGACAAGCATTTTCCTTCGTCATCAAAAGTATATATACCGATAGGAGAATTAATAAGAATACTGTCTGTGTATTCTTTTGATTCGATCAGTTTAATTTCGGACAACCTTTTTTCGGTAATATCTTCACCAGAGGAAATCATTCCTACCCCAAAACCAGCTTTATTCTTTATAGTGCTACTATGCCACGAAATTAATCGTTTCTCGCCCAGTGAATTTATTATGTAACTTTCGCTAAATTCTTCTGAATCGACTCCATTTTCTATTTGCGCAAAGAATAAGTCCTTTACTTTCTCTGTTTCTATAGAAGGGACAAATTTTTCAAACCAATTTTCTCCAACTATTTCATCTTCATTATATCCCAATATCTTGCCACCCATATCATTTATCAATGTAACTATTCCATATCTATCTATTACGACAATCATCACTCCCACAATATCAAGATACTTTCTAGCTGTTTCTTTTTCTTTTTCTAAGAGATTTAATGCAACTCTTAGATCCTCAGTTCTTCTTTCGATAGTTTCTTCAAGTTCTTCATTAAATTTACTTATCCTAGTCTGGTTTTCTATATTTTCTGTAATATCGACTAATGCTGTCAATGCAAAAATTTTGTTTTCTAGTTCTATTGGTTCTATAGATATATTAAAATAACCAATTCCATTTCCGCGTGCAATCTCAACTTCTACATTTGAAACACTTCCATATCTGAGCAAAATCTCAATATCTTTAGTTCGATCATCTATATCACGCCAAAATCCAAGTTCCATATCTTTCATAGAAAGAAGTTGTTCTCTATCAAATCCTAATCCTTTTTCGGCTTGTTCGTTACAATCTATAATTTCTCCATCTTCTAATCCGATTAAAAGAATCGCCGTAGGACTTGACCTAAAAATCACGTCAAGTCTTTTTTCTGAATTTAGTATTCTCTCTTCGTTTTCCTTAAGCATAAGATTTTGGATTTCATAATATAGAGAACGTTTTTTTAGTCTCTCAGATATTGAAGTTATCCACAAAATGGTAATGCTTAAAACAATCATGAAAACACTAAAGCTAAAAATATCAGCAATATCTGCTTTTCCTTGTATATAGTCAGAGTAAATTCCAAAATAACCAATAGACCAAACAATAAGCATTTGAATAGAATTAGCAATATGCCCAAAATTAATAGCCACTACCATCATAGGCAGAATAATTAAGACCTTATCATCAAAATTTAATCCAAAATTAATTATCCCTGACGGTCCTAAGAAAATTGCTGCCACAGAAAGAATTAATAAAAATTGCAAGAAAAACATATATGGTTTACGGTCATTAAGCTTCCAAAATTGCTTTATTTTACCATTTATTAAGAATATAAATAGTGGTGAAAGCATAAGCAAATTTCCTAACATAGCCATGAAAAAATTTATAACATTGGGGAATGGAGTGCTTAAAATAGGGATAATATTTAGAAAAGTGTCAATTAATGAAAACATAACTGCCAAAGCAACAAAAGCAAATAGATCCTTTGGCTCAAGAAAATCTATCTGTTTAGCAAATATTTTTCGCCATATCAAGGCATTTAAATAATAAGTTATCGTCATAACAATTGCAGCAATAATGGCAATAATAACTTCAGAAACGCCCGCCACAATTGGTAATTGATTTTTTAAAAATACTCCATCAAAAATAAAAGTGACAATGAAAGTAACAAAAACTGCATCCCAATATTTTTCTCCCCAAGTTAGAGAAAAAGCGAACAATAATGACAATACTGGAAAGAATTCAACTAAACCAAGCACTCCAGGTCTTATAAATTGAACTAGAAAAATTGATATAAATATTATTAGCGATTTTTTTAGTCTTTCATTTATTTTCATATGTCAAATCCTTTCCGTTGCTTAAAATATATTATTAGAATTCAAGTTCTTATTATGGTCTTTCCATGCTCTATTCAAATTCTAACATTATATCGCCATTTTTATCAAAAATTCCTTCCCCATCTATTTGTACATAGCCATCTGTGGCATCACAAATAAAGTCTAGAATTTCTTCAATAAAGTCCCATCCTGCTTCATCCATTTCTTCTTCTAACTTAAAAGCATAGATTTGTTTCACATCTTCAAAAATCTTTTTTACTTTTTTCGTATTTTTTGTATATGGGGCATCATCTATTGTCTCTTTAAATTCATCAATCTCTTCTTTAAACAATTCGCCATTTACTGTTTTTGTATTTCTCTCCACCATGATCAAAGGCATCCCTTCAGCATACGAAAACTGAAAATCGTGCCATTCTGCTTCATTAAAATCTTCGTCAGTTCTTCCTGGCGCAGTCGAAAAATCATATCCTTCTTCAACTAAAACTTCGCAAATCGCATTTCTTGAGGGTATGTCCTCAGCTAGCGAAAACACTCTGGCAAAAAACGTCATTATACCCTTCACCTCTTTCGTTTATATTTTTAATGCGTATATATTTCTATTTTGCCAAATCTAGCCCCAATTAGCAAGAAGATTGAGTGAAAAGTATGAATACCTTCATAACATTTGAAATAGCACCCTACTTAAAGTATAATTGACTTAAACAAAAATTCACATTAAAGGTTGGGCTAGTTATGAAGTGGTTACTTTTTCTTGAGAGACGATTCGGAAAGATTCATATAAAACATCTTATGAAGTATATTATTATACTAAACATTATTACACTAGTTGGAATTACTTTTGACCAATCTGGAAAATTGTATAGTTTGCTAATTTTTGATCCTCAACTTGTTAGGCAAGGTGAATTTTGGCGAATTTTCACCTTTCTTTTGATCCCGCCAAATCCATCTAATCTTCTTTTCTCTGCTATCGCTTTTTATTTTTATTATATGATTGGCGAAGCTCTTGAGAGAGTTTGGGGTCCATTTAAGTTTAATTTATACTACTTGATTGGGATTATTATTACGCTCGGAGGTAGCTTTTTAACTGGAAGCATGGCCACCCCAATGCTACTGAACCTATCACTATTCTTAGCTTTTGCACGAGAATTCCCTGAAGAAATATTTTTAATCTTCTTTGTTTTACCGCTTAAAGCAAAATACTTAGCTTATGTCGATTGGCTTTATATAGCATTCATCTTTATTATGGGTGGCTTAGAAGGTAAAGTAACAGCAATCGCAGCAGTATCAAATTATTTGATTTTTTATTACAAAGATATTTTCGATGAGTTTAAAAGAGGGAAAAAAAGGTCAGATAACAGGAAAAAATTATTACACCAAGTAATCCCAGCTGATTTTACATATCATAGATGTCATGTATGTGGAAGAACTGAAAAAAGTAATCCAGAACTAATTTTTAGATATTGTAATCAGTGTTCTGGTGATTTTGAATTTTGTAATGAACATATTTTTGATCACTCACACGAGGGAATTGATATGAATTTGAGTTAATGAGCATTTTTTAAGCAAGTAGGTGATTAATATGATTTTGTATAAGAATGAGTATTTCGAATTGGTGGATGATGATGGGGTCATGAAAATCAAAGTTTATAAACCGGATTTTCAGGTTAAGGAATTAAATGGCATTATTCTGAGGAACCCGTCTCTTAACATTGTCAATTTTAACAGCTTGAAAAATGCACTAGTGGAAGCCTCTAGCTTACCTATTGTAATCGGAACTGTCAAACCCAGAGTTGAAGTGTATATTTCCGATGATAAAATGCAAGCCTCTATTAAACTTAACATAACAGCTCAAGAGTTTGATGAAAACAAAGTTCAAATCGCTACTGAAATCGTTAGATCACTCGAAAAATTCGGCATAAATGCAGGTTTAGAAACTATTTTTTCCAAACCAATCTCAGTACAAAAGGAAATAATTATCGCTCAAGGGCTTGATCCCGATCATGGATCCGATGCAAAAATCAGATTGCTAGAGCTCCATAATAAAATACCAGTAACTGAACCCGAAGGGAAAAAAAACTTCTATGAACTTAATCTTATAGATAATATTAATAAAGGCGACTGGCTAGGTGAAATGACACCTGCTACATTGGGCTACCCTGGAGAATCTGTTACAGGTGAAATTATACTTCCTATCCCTGGTAAACCAGCACGTCTACTTTTTGACCAAAAAACCGTACAATGTTTACATGAAAATGGAAAGTCCGTTTTAAGGGCTAAAGTTGATGGCGCACTTCGTATAGAAAATGGGAAAGTGATTATTGATGATCACCTAATTATAAAAGGTGACGTAGATTACGTTACAGGAAATATTAATTTTGGCGGTCATGTAACAGTTAATGGAGTTGTTCAGGATGGATTCACGGTTATTGCAAAAAACGACATTTCAATAAATGGAAATATCGGATTAGGCTCTGTAAACCAAATAATTTCTTTAGAAGGTTCTATCTTTATTAAAGGGGGCATCTATGGAAAAGGGGTCTCAAAAATAGTTGCCGAAAAAGATGTCTTCTTAAAATATTGTAATGATACGGAAATTAGCGCCAAAGGAAATGTCAATATTGGCTATTATGCACTGGATTGTGTAATAAACGCAACAAATGTTTTGTTAGATTCATCCCACGGAAAAATTCTTGGTGGGGAAACTTATGCAGAAATTAGTGTCTCGGCCTCTGAAATAGGCACAAAATCTGAAAAGCCAACCTTAGTGTGTGTAAAAGGTTTTGATGTTGGTACAATCCTACTTAGATTATCAAAATTATCAGAACTCCATAAATCTCACCAAACTGAACTTAAAATAATAAGAGTTAAGTTGGATACTATAATAAAAATAGATTCAGGTAGCAGTGAAGATGAATCTCCTGAACTAAGATCTATTCAAAGATTGTATGAGAATGAACTAACTGAAATCAAAAAAATCGAAAGTGAGCTCTTACAAATAAAATTCACCCTCTCAATTAAAGGAGAGGGCGAAATTAGTGCCTCGCGGTCATTTTTCCCGAGAGTTCAATTAACTATCAAGGATGAAACCATGGTAATCTCAGAAATCGTCTCAGGAAAATTCTATCTTGATAAAGGTGAATTTGTTCACCTGAAGTAGGTTATTTTTTTAGCTCAATTCTATGAAAACTTTTCTTGCCTTTTTTAATGAGCATTTTGCCATCAACAAAATCATCAAGTTTAATTGTTTTGTTGAAATCTTCTAATTTTTCGCCGTTGATTTGTATTCCGCCACCTTGTACCAATCTTCTTCCTTCACTTTTTGTTGGTATGAAATTAATAGTTACTAATAAATCTAGTATATTCACACCATTAATAAATTCTGTTTCTGATACTTCAGTTGAAGGAATCGCTAAAGAATCAGCTCCACCGCTAAATAGTGCCTCCGTCGCTTCTTTCGCTTTTAATGCCTCTTCTTCTCCATGAATTATTTTTGTAATTTCGAATGCTAGTGCTTTCTTTGCTTCATTTAGCGCAGAACCTTCAACATCTCCTAGCCTATTAACCTCTTCCATTGGTATGAAAGTCAACAGTGACAAACAATTTTTAACATCTAAGTCTCCAATATTTCTCCAGTATTGATAGAATTCATATGGTGTTGTTTTATTTGGATCAAGCCATACTGCGCCTTTTTCTGTTTTCCCCATCTTTGTGCCTTCACTTGTGGTTAAAAGCTTGAAGGTTAATCCATAAGCAGCTTCGCCTTCTTTTCTTCTTATGAGATCTGCTCCATTTATAATATTTGACCATTGGTCGTCCCCACCACACTGAAGTTTACATCCATGCATTCTATAAAGTTCTAGGAAATCGTAACTTTGCATAATCATGTAATTGAATTCAAGGAAGGATAATCCTTTTTCAAGTCTTTGCTTAAAACATTCTGCCGTTAGCATTCTATTTACTGAAAAATGAACACCAATTTCTCTCAATAATTCTACATAATTTAGCTTAAGCAACCAATCTGCGTTATTTACCATTATTGCCTTGTCATCTGAAAAATCTAATAATGTTTCAAATTGTTTCTTAAACTTACTCGCATTATGGTTTATATCCGCTACTGTAAGCATCTTTCGCATATCTGATTTACCACTTGGATCTCCTACCATTGCTGTTCCGCCCCCAAGCAAAACTATTGGACGATGTCCAGCTCTTTGCATATGCGCCATTGCCATCATTGCAAGGAAACTTCCCGCATGTAAACTATCTGCTGTAGGATCATATCCAATATAGAAAGTAACACTCTCTTTTCCTAACATATCTCTGATTTCGTCCGCGTGTGTCGCTTGTGCTATGAAGCCTCTCTCTAAGAGAACATCATAGACATTTCTTTTTTCTTCCATTTTCTTCAACCCTTTCGATTTTTTATATTTTTAACGCTCTATAAAAAAAATAGCACGAGCAGTTTTTGAGTAGATAGTTTTGTTTTAGAGAAGGCACAAGATAATGTCATACGAATTTGCTAACGCACTATAAAACAAAATAGCACTAGCAGTTTTTGAGTAGATAGTTTTGTTTTAGAGAAGGCACGAGATACTGTCATACGAATTTGTGACAATGAATATAGTTTTATATTAAGCACAAATTAGTATTGGAGCGACGCGTATTTATATCTTTTCATAACTGCAAACGCTATCCGAATTAATGCGACTCTATCGCTTGAATATCGACTTTTTAAAGCGACTATGGCCGCTTTTCAGTCGAAAGAGTCACTTTATTAATTCGGATGCTCATGAAGTAACGAACTATAAAACAAAAATAGCACTCAAAAAAATAAAGGTCATGTATCCCGAAAGGGACGCATGACCGTGTTACCACCCTAATTGATTATGTTTTAAGACAATTTCTCAATCTATTAATCTTAAAATAAAATCCACTCTAATCCGTTAACGCCGGAAACGTCGTAACCTACTGAATCGACAATTTTCATTATCTCTTCCTTCAGAAACGAACTCGGAAGTGTACTTCACTTATGCCAGTCAACGCCTCTCACCAAACGGCGTCTCTCTTAAAACTATTCATAAGATACTCTCTTCTTCAACGTTTATGCATATTATATACTCATGCTTATTTTCTGTCAATCATAAGCCGATTATCGAATTTCTGAATTCATAAGTCGATTATCGAAATTCTGAAAAGTTTTTAATGAAGCCTTTCCTAAAACTCATCCTTTCACTTGTAGTGATCTCTGCATCTGGCTATATAAATATTTTCTTCATCGGCTACCTCAATAAGCTCACTTACTTTCCCTTTGCCTGCTTTTAATTGGTCAATAGATTGCATTAATCTCTTATAGTCTGTCGGATTGCTTCTTAAGTAAATATTTTCAATCATATTATTATATTCTGCTTCAGACATCATCACTACATTTTCTCCTCGTGTTCTTGTAATAATAATAGTCTCAAAATCATTTGTCGCCTTTTCACAAAACTCTTTAAAATGCTGTCTTGCTGAAGAAAAACTTGTTGCAATCATAAAATCACCACCTTATATATTGCTTTTTATCTAACATGCAATTTATTTTCTAATCCAAGGTAATCAATTAATGCCGCTTGCAGTAATCTTGAAAAATTAACACCTTTCTCTTCTCCCAACTCTTTAATCCATGCTGGAAGTGTTATATTTGTTTTTACTGACTTATTGTCATATTCCAAACTTACTATATCAGGAAATGTAGTTATGTATGACACTATATACCCATTTGCAGTCTCTTCTTCTATTAATGGATTTTCAGTAGGTGGTGAAATTGGATCTCCATCTTTCTCTGAGCCATATATATGCAAGTCCAATGCTTCTTCTGCATTCTTTTGTGCTTCTGCTAGTGTATTGCCTCGACTTATACAACCCTGTAAGTCCGGAAAGTATACACTATATTCTGTTCCTTTTCCTGTTGGTTCGAATACGGCCATATATGTTAATTTTCGCATTTTTTACGCTCCTTTTTAACTTATGTCTTTACTTAATTCCTGATTGTTTCTTAATACTATTTAATGTTCCCAATGCAATGTCACCGCCATGAGCTGGAACGGTCACAGTCTCCTACCAGAGCCCTGTGGATTTCTGTACTTTCATCAGGATTATTATTTAGCTCATCCTTCACGAACTTAATAAATTTTTCTGATAAAATCGGATCAAACTGGAATCCTGCCCATTTTTTAATATCTTGGAGTGCCTTCTGCCATGTAATAGCGCACCTAAATGAACAATCAGATATCATTGCTTCATATGCGTCTGCTAAAGATAAAATTCTACAACTTAAAGGAATATTTTCTCCTACAAGTCCATAAGGATATCCTTTTCCATCCCATCTTTCATGATGCTTTAATATCCAGTCCGCAAAATTTCTCATGTCGTCACTCTCTATTGCCAATCTGTAGCCAATCTCAGGATGTTTCTTTAGCTCTGCAAACTCATCTTCGGTTAGAGTCTCTTCTTTCAATATTATTTTGTCTGGCACCGCAACTAATCCCACATCATGAAACCTAGAGAACGTCTCCATGATTTTACATTCGTCTTCTGTGAAACCTAGTTTTCCAGAAAACCACAAAACTGTAAAAGCTAAACGTTTGACTCTCACCTCACTAAGTATTCCTCTTAGTATCAAAGAGTTCACCCAACTTTTACATAGTAAATTTCTGATTTCTGATTTTGTTTCTCTTTTTACTCGGTACATCTTTTCGTCAGCTTCTTTTATACTCAATCTAATTTTTGACTGATTGCTACAAATTGCTGTTCCAACAGACACTGAAAGAATTATTGTTTTACTGGATTCATTAAACCAATTTATGTTTTCATATATTTCTTCAATTACAGTGTCTAGGTTTTTTCGACTTCTGCTATAAGTTAATAACACAAATTCATCTCCGCCTATTCGCGCCATGAAACAAATCCCTCTGGATGTTGCTTTTATGCATTCTCCAGCCGCAATTATGAGCTCATCTCCAGCAGAATGCCCTAATGTATCATTAGTGAGTTTCAAACCATTGATATCAAAAACCGCAACTCCGACGTACTTTCTTTTTCCTATTTCAATTCTGTTCAATTCCTCTTCATAATAATATCTGTTGTAAAGTCCTGTAAGCTTGTCGTAAAAACCAATATTTTTTAGTTCTTTTTCGTATGCCTTTCTTTCTGATATGTCCCGTTTTGTAATGTATATAAAAGATTCTTCATTGAGTTCTATCTTTGCTATAGTATTTTCTGTAAAAAACAAACATCCATTTGCATCCTTATTCAACCACTCATATCTTATACTATCAGCTTGTTCCACTCGTTCAAATATCGACTTTTCTGCAATTTTTGATAAGCCTCCATCTGCTTGTTTATGAGGTGCAAATTCTAACAATAATTTCCCTAACAATTCATCTTTACTTTTAACTTTAAAAAGCGCTACTGCAGCTTCATTACAATCAACTATTGTCCCATCTTTTATTAATAAGTTAGCATCTCCTACTTTCTCAAAAATCGTCTTAAATGCATGCTTTGATTTATCTAGTATTTCCCCAAGTTTCTTTTTTTCTGAAATATCTGTTCCTCTAGGAAGAAGATAAATGATTTCTCCCTTTTCGTTCCTGAGAGGTTCTATTGTAAACTCAAAACATGTATACTCACCAGTTCTTCTGACATGCACTATTTCAAATGATACACATTCACCTTTCGCTGCTCTTTTCACAGCGCTGATAACTCTCTGTCTCTCTGGTTCTCTTTCCTTTTTGATCTCTTCATTCTCATTTGGATCCTTCCACCATGGAGTCTCCCATAAATACTTTCCATAAATATCGTCAATTTTAATATTAATAAATTTCATGGCAACATTATTCGCGTCCAGAACTCGACCTTCTAGATCGAGAACACCTGCCCAACTGTTTGTATTATTAAATATTGATTCTAACCATTTAATTTTGTCTGATTTCATTATTTCATGAACTTGATTTTTAGTATTGTTGCTCAACTGAAATCACCTCATTACATTTAAAGTCACAATAGTCAATTAGTTATAATCATTATATTCCTTAACAATAGCTTTTTCTATTGCCCGTGAATTACCCACCACTTATTTTCAGAGAAATTTGAAGTGGGGGCTTCTGAGAAGTTGTACGGTCAAACCGCCTGTAACTTCACTGGGTTTTTCACAAAACCCTTATCCATTGCTGAAACTAGCTTTGGAATACATGAGGTGGCTTTTCTCAATATGTTGAGACTGCCATTAACGTCACTGTTTAGGAGAATGCCGGTGTTTGATTGGAACAGGCCTCGACAGATTCTACGGCGCTTATTATAGAAATCAGCGGAGATTGGTTCCAAGTCCAAGGCACTGCACCCAGAGGTGTAGGATTCTTCTTGCATCTGTATGGCAATTCCCTTTAATGCTGCTTTGTACTTCACCATATTTACAAACATTTGCAGCGGTATTTGCACGAAGGTCTTATTGTAGTTCATCTGATGTTTGATGTTTTTCAAATCTCCAATAAGGATTGTACTGCAATGATGTGCCATCGCTAGCTCAACGACCTTTGTACTGGACTTATGGAGATAGTCCTTGATGTAGTTTTCTCGGTATGTTCGTAATTTGGCGATTTGATGGGTATCTTTGTGCTTCTTGCTCCCAGTCATCGACATGGCGATACTCTGCAAATGAGCAATTTGCTTGTTGATATGGGAGTTGACGGACTTCAGCGGTTTTCCATTGAGAAGATAGGTTTCGTAGCTATCCGCAAAGGAAAGTGCCGCAAGATTGTTCAATCCTAAGTCAATACCCATGATGTTGTTAAAGCCATCCGGAAGGCTCGCGGCTTCCTTGTTGTAGATAAGCACGAAATACCAAGCCTTCGCAGTGAAATCCCACTGAACTTTGATCTGCTGGATTTGCGAGAAGTCAACAAGGTGTTGGAGCTTATCAGAAGCTTCAACTT
>CAYZED010000030.1:0-5099 GCA_964477445.1 uncultured Clostridiaceae bacterium
TCCAGGATATAATAAATGAAGACATAGATGAATGGGTTTATTTCTTTAAGCATGGTGCGATTAGAGATGATTTTAAATCTCCAGGGATATTGTTAGCATCGAAGAAACTTGACGGTCTATCGATGAACCCAGATGAAAGAAGAGGGTACGAAAACTATCTTAATTATCTGAGAAGAGAATTAAGTCAATTAGAGACAGCTAAGATGGAAGGTCGCGAAGAAGGGATCGAGAAAGGGATCGAGAAAGGACGAGAAGAAGGCAGATCAATTGCCATGATTGAAATAGCAAAACAAATGCTTAGGGATAATGAGAGTTATGAAAAAATTGAGAGATTTACAAAGCTTACTTTGGATGAAATTAAGAAGCTTTGGTAAAGGATAAAACAGTTAATTCCGTAGACAGAAGGTATGGGAATTTGTATAATATAAGAAAAGGCAGGAGGGCAAATCATGTTCGCGAAAAATTATTCAATCGAAGAATTAAAGAATATTATTGTGCCTATAGCAGAAAAATATCATATTTCCAAAGTATATCTTTTTGGTTCTTTTGCCCGCGGAGATTATAATGAGCATAGCGATATTGATCTACGGATTGAAAAAGGAGAACTTAAGGGGATGTTTGCTTTGTGTGGATTCTATACAGAAGTTGAAGAGGCTTTGCATATAAAAGTGGATGTTTTAACTACAGGGAGTCTAGATGATGATTTTTTAAGAGAAATAGAAAAAGAAGAGGTGATGCTATATGCAGGGTAACAGAAATTTAGATGTTATTATGCGTATAAGCGATTACTGCATTGAAATTAATAATACTGTAGAACGGTTTGGGAGACAATCTCAAATGACATTCCTAAACTACAAAACTATTGTATTAAAATAAAAAAACAGTTTGAGGACATGGTATAAGAATGCTGATAGAAGAAAAGTCAAATTTCGAATTAAAATATTAATAACATATTAAAGAAACTACCAAAATAATTATTAGGTAGTTTTTGTATTTTAAATAGAAATGTTGCGAAGGCTATTTCCATTGACTTACAGCCAACGTTACGTTATTGTTAAATTAAGGGAATGATGACAGCGGAAATTTTAAAGTGGTCGAATTCGACAACTTTATATTTAGTGAATCAGTAACTAGGCAATCAAATATTAGTAGCTATAATATTAAAAAACGTTTCAATTGATACGAAAAATATTGCATTATTCGTATCAAGAGCTTATAATGAGAATACAACAGAAAGAAGAGGGACAAAGATTGAGTAGGAGCAATCAAAAAACCGGAAAATTAATTGATTTTACTAAAAATGATATAAAAGACTACCTTGAAGAGTTGAAAAAATTGATATTAAGCAATCAGTACATTGTTTCCAAAAGAGAAGAAAATGACGCATTTGCGTATGAATATAGAATTAATACCGATAAGGAAAAGGAAATTTTACTAAATCTTCAATACACAGATTTTTGTTACGCAGCAGCTAATCACAAACCAGAATATTCATATGAAAAGCTATATGTTTTCTGTAAAGAATATGAACTTGATCATTTAAAATATTTGTTTAGATAAGAGAAATTAGGTTATGAGCTGGGCTAAAGGAGGTAATTTATATGATAACGTTCTGTGAAGAATGCCATGAAATGGTGGCATATATAACTAAAAGTGTAACAATGGAAAAAGAAATTAAAGGTAAGAAGATTGAGTTTGAAGGTAAAGAAGCGACTTGTCCAACGTGTAATAGCGATTTATTTGTTGCGAGCGTAAGAGACTTTAATTTACGGCAATTAGATCACGCCTATAGGAATTCAGAAAAATTGATAACAGTTCCGGAAATTCAAATGATTTTAGAAAAATATAACATTGGTAAAAGGCCACTTTCAGTGCTTCTCGGTTGGGGTGAAGTTACTTTAACTCGGTATCTGGATGGCTCAATTCCCACAAAACAATACTCAGACAGACTTTATGAGATATTATATAACCCTGATATCATGGAGTCGATATTAGAAAGAAATAAAGAATCCATTGCAGATGCCACTTACAATAAATGCAAGGAAGTCATTGAAAATAATAAAGATGCAGAGTTTTCTGAATCGTCTCGAGAGAATAAGATTGATAGTGTTGCAAAATATTTGCTTTTAAATGCATCTGAAATAACGCCACTTGCTTTGCAGAAGCTTTTATACTATATACAGGGTTTCAATAAGGTTTTTAATGGTGTGTTCCTTTTCGATGATGATTGTGAGGCTTGGGCACATGGACCGGTTTATACTGAAATATACCATAGATATAAAAATTTTGGGTATAATCCAATTGATATTGCAATAGTCTATGATGAGTCAGAATTTAACATAACAAACAGCGAAAAAGAAGTATTGGATACCATAATCAGGAACTTTGGATGTTATAGTGGTAAAATACTTGAAAGGATGACTCGTTCAGAACACCCTTGGCTTAGCACTAGAAATGGAATAAGTGATGATTCGCCTTCAAACGAAATAATTGATAAAAGTTTAATTGACCATTATTTTGAACAAATAAGGCAGAAATATAGTATGCTGAGCACTAGTGATGTTAGGGATTACAGCAAAGATTTATTTGAGAAGCTGTTCAAATAGCTTGTACTATAAAGTGAGAATGGAAGAGAAAGAAACTACCGAAGTGATTATTTGGTAGTTTTTTTGTATTTTAAAAAGAAATGTTGCGAAGGGTATATCCATTGACTTACAGATTGGAATGAGGTATTGTTAAAATAAGGGAAATGGTGACAGTGGAATACTCGCAGTGGATTTGAGTACTTTGCCATTACGCCCGAAGATTGACTTTACAACATATATGTTGTATTATATTGGTATGCTAGTCGCGAGATTCTGACTAAACTTGATAATTTGGAAAATGAGGAGTATGACAAACTTGAGATTGAAACAATCACTGGGGTTAAGCTGAATAATCGTATTCAGGAGATCAAGATAAAAAGTCCGCAATCAGTCAGAATATTCTATTCAACTTTTACTAAGAATGGAAGAGTGCACATTGTTGTAGCGATCGAAAGAAAGAAAAAGGACCGATTTTCATCAGATTTCTTTAAGATGCTGGACAAGCGGATTGATCAAGAGTTGGATTGTTAGGAGGTTAATATGATAGACTATAAAGATTTACTTAAGGAATTACTACAAGATGAGGAAATTAGACTAGAGTACGAATTTAGGAAAGAGCGTGAGAAACTCATTGACGAGGAAATAGCTTATAGAAAGCGAGCGGGAATGACCCAAGCAGAGTTTGCATCGAAAATCGGCGTTCAACAGCAAACAATATCTCGTTTTGAAAAAGGGGAAATAGACCCAAGATACAGTTTTGTTTCAAAGTTGCTTAAAGGAATGGAGAAGGAAACAATTTTTGTGTCAAGAGGATATATGAGATTAGAAAACATAGAAAGTAAGATATTAATGAAACCTAAGGTCGTAGCTAAAATGAGAACAAAGAAGCGGAAGTAGGTTTTTCGTTTAAGATTGCTAAAAACTGCGATGAGAAACCCGAAAAAGCAAATCTATATCTTGGAGTCCAACTCAACACAGCCGGTCCGAGTGGATACAATATTGAGATTCTCTTAAAAGGAAATTATATTTTGGAAGATGTCTCAGCTGAACTCGCTGAATCAGCGTTAATTGTTAATGCCTCTGCGATACTTTTTCCTTATGTAAGAGCAGTTACCAGTGTGATGACTTCACAGCTTGAGTGTGAAGCGGTTATTCTACATACAATCAATTTTCATAAGTTCTTTGAGGGAGTAAATAAAGAGGACATTTTTGTAGAATGTGACAAATTTGAAGACTTTGAATAAATAATTATATTGACAAAGATATCATCCGAAATTTAATCATAGGATGAATTGATAAAAAAGTCAGTTCTATAAAAAAGCTAATACGTTTCGATTGGGCATTAAAGAATATTTTTCCTGAATATTATATGATATATGCTGAGAAATTCCAGGATATAATAAATGACGATATAGATGAATGGGTATATTTCTTTAAGCATGGGGGAGATAAGGGATGATTTTAAATCTGCAGGGATATTATTAGCTGAGAAGAAACTTGATGGTCTGTCGATGAACCCAGATGAAAGAAGAGGGTACGAAAACTATCTTGATTATTTGAGGAGAGAATTGAGCCAGATCGAAACAGCGAAAATGGAAGGGCTTGAGGAAGGGCTTGAGGAAGGGCTTGAGGAATGGCTTGAGGAATGGCTTGAGAAAGGCCGATCAATTGCCATGATTGAAATAGCAAAACAAATATATAAATCGAAGTATAAATCGAAGTATAAATCGAAGTATAAATTGAGTTTTATTTTTCTTTGTGCTACAATTATTTAAACGATGCATTGGAGGAGAGAAAAGTGATTCGAAAACTAATTCAAGAAGGTGAATCAAAAACGATAGAATTCAAAGTTGAGTTTCCGCAAAATAACCAAATTTCTCAAACTGTTTGTGCTTTTGCAAATAGGGCTGGGGGATATATTATTATGGGCGTTTCTGATGTAGGTGAAATTATTGGTTTGACTCAAGACGAGTTAAATGAATATATAGAAAGAATACCAAATATAATACATGATAGCATTTTCCCTATGATCCTACCTGAAATATATACTTACAATATTGACAAAAAAAACATACTTGTTATTCAAGTGTTCCCAGGAAGCAACACCCCATATTATATCAAAAACAGGGGCAAGTTGGAGGGAACTTACATTAGAGTGGGAAGATCTAATAAATTAGCAGATTTAGAGATGCTTAAAGAACTTGAAAGACAGAAACTAAATAAGTCTTTTGATGAAGACATCTATCAAGAATTAAATGATGCTGATGTTGAAAAGTTAACTGAGGTTTTAGAACGTCAATTTATTACTGGTATTACAAAAGAAAAATTATTGAACCTAAAGATGATTGAACGCTCTGGAGATAGAGAGTACTTAACAAATGCAGCAGCCGTAGTACTTGGCAAAATGTCAAATTCATCTGTAAAATGTGCAAAATTCATTGGTGAGTCTATTATTGATTTTATAGATAAGAAAGAGTACTCGGGTGATATATTTTATGTACTGAATGAAATAAT
>CAYZED010000030.1:5109-28181 GCA_964477445.1 uncultured Clostridiaceae bacterium
ACTATTTTCTGGATTGATACAAGGTAATGGACTTAAAAGAAGAGATATGCTCGAAATACCAGAAGAAGTATTACGTGAAGGTGTGATTAATGCTTTAATTCACAGGGATTATTCAATGATTGGGACAGATATCAAAATTGCTGTATTTGATACAAAAATTGAGATTACTTCACCGGGAGGGCTACCTAAATCACTTACAATTGAGGATATTTATGCAGGAAGATCGGAGATAAGGAACAGAGTATTATCAGGTGTTTTTTTGAAATCAGGGTATATAGAACAGTGGGGAAGCGGTATACCTAGGATGAGAGAGATGTGCAGAAATATGGGATTGGGAGAACCTGAAATTGAAGAAAAGGGTTTGTTCGTTATATTGAGGATATTCAGAAAAAACAAACTAGATAATATACAAATTGAAACGTTAAATAAGAGTGTTAAATCAAAAAGTGAGATTATTCATGAAGAACAACAGAGGATATTCGCGATTATGAGAGGAAACAGTAACTTAACCGTTAGTGAAATCGCCAATAAAATGCAAATGACCGAGTCATCTATACAAAGAAGGATAAAATCTATGCAAGAAAATGGGTCTGTTATCAGAATTGGGTCTAAAAAGTCGGGATACTGGGATTTAATAGAATGAGATTGCGCTAACTTTCCATTGACTTACATCTTGAATTGCGGTAATGTTAAATTAAGGAAATTTTTACTTGTGGGATGTTTTATTTAAGAATAATTCATCAAGAAAATTTTTAACTTGACAAGCATTTAGCAATTTATCTTGAGATTAAGTCGGTGAATGAGTGAAAATAAATTAAGAAGAATTTTAGAGGTGAACGAGACATGGCTATAAAAAAGCTAATACGTTTCGATTGGGCATTAAAGAATATTTTGCGTGATAAGGCTAATTTTGATGTGTTGGAAGGGTTTTTGTCAAATCTATTAAAAGAAGAAATCAAGGTTTTGGAATTGCTTGAAAGCGAGAGTAATGCAGAGACTGAGACCAGTAAGTTTAATAGGGTTGATTTGAAATGTAAAGATTCCAAGGGAAAAATCATAATTATCGAAATTCAAAACCAGAGAGAATTTGATTATCTCCAGAGAATGCTTTGGGGAACTTCCAAGGCTGTTGTTGAATGTGTTACTTTGGGGAATAAGTATAGCGATGTTGCAAAGGTGATTTCTGTGAATATTTTGTACCATAAGCTGAGAATGGACGAGAAAGAAAACACGGCTTTATCTATCGCGGTGTGACGGAACTAGTAGGGATTCATACTAACAAACCGCTAGTTTTACATGGAACGACTCCGGGTGTGGATAATAATCCATCAAAACTGAACGATCTTTTGCGTGTACCTATTGATTATTGTAACCCTACTGTGGAAGTTAAAACCGAGCTAGTTCCTTGTAAGGACCTACATGGAAATGATAATCATGTTTTATTGATGTACATAGAACCTAGTATGCAAGTACATTCTAACCAGGCCGACGAAGTCTATATGAGAGTTGGAGATAAGTCCAAGCGCCTATCTTTTGAGGATCGCACTCAGCTTATGTATGATAAGGGAATGAGATATTTTGAAGATACTTCTGTTGCGGATGCTGAACTTGATGATATTAATATGGATTTTGTTATGGACTATATCAAGGTAATTGGTTATACTAAAACACCGCTAGAATATCTTAAAGAGAATAAAGGCTTCGTAAGAGAGAAAAATGGAAAGCTATTAATTAGTACAGCCGCAATTTTGATGTTTGGTAAATATCCACAAACGTATTATCCAAGAGCCAGAGTACGTTTTATACGTTATGAAGGAATTGAAGAAAAATTTGGCACGCATATGAATGTCATCAAAGATATTTCCTTTGATGGTAATATTCTAAAGATGGCAAAAGATAGCATAGCTTTTCTTGACACACAAATAAAAGAAAAGACATATTTAGGGCAAGATGGGACTTTTGTAACTGAAGAAGAATATCCAAAGTTTGTTCGTCAAGAAATCATAATAAATGCAATTACTCATCGGGATTATAGTATCAAAGGTACAGATATTCAGGTGAAAATGTTTGACGACAGAATAGTTGTCGAAAGTCCTGGGAAATTACCTGGACTTGTAAAGACTGAAAACATTCGAAGCATGCATTTTTCCAGAAATACAAAGATCGCAGAATTCCTAAAGGCATATAAATATGTTAAAGAATATGGTGAAGGTGTAAATCGTATGATTATTGAAATGCAGGCTATTGGGTTACCAGAACCTGTATTTATAAAAAACAATTTTATGTTACAGACTATAGTTAGAAATAGTGCGATAATCAAAAATGTTGTTAAGTATAATAGTGAGGATGAAGTGATAGGTACTGTTGGTAATCAGAACGGTTTCGTTCAAGAACAAAAAAGTTCCTGTTGGCTATCAAAAAGTACCCGTTGAGCGTCAAAAAGTTCCTGTTCAAGAAGAAGTTCTCTTTGTTAAGGTGGGGAATTATTTATTGGATAAGGCTATATCTGGTGTAATGAGAAAATCGATTATTGAAATTTACAAATCGATAGAGACTAGTCAAATAATAAGTAGAAAAGATATCGCAGCTGTTTTGAATTGTTCAGAAAGAAATGCAAGTAAAATAATGAAAATTATGAAATCGCTTGATCTTTTCACACCGGTACAAGGCAAAGGTAAAGGGAAATATGTTTTTAAAAATATTGAGTAATACCCCTTGATATTAAGTCGGTGAAGGATAATTTTGAAATTAAGGAGCTGTGAATAATCATGAAAATTCTTAGAATCCTCAAGATAGCTCTTATAGTTTTTACTGTTGTTTTTGCATTTTTGTCTATAATTCCGTATTTGGTTTATTTGCCTCATGCTAAAGTAATAAACGAAAAACCATTTGAGAATAGCAGCTTTGCCATAATTGATAATATTAGAATTCACTACAGAGTTTGGCTGCCGTCAGAAGTTAAAACTAATCAGAAAACAGATAAAAAAATTCTACTTGTACATGGCATGGCTGGATCGACATTCTCTTTTAGAAATAATGTTGAGGCATTGGTTAAGTCGGGTTACAAAGTTGTGGCTGTTGACTTGCCTGGATTCGGGTATAGTGATCGAAGTGGAGGAATTAATCATTCTCAAAAAAATAGAGCCGATCTCTTGTGGAGATTACTCGGTGAAATTGATGGTGGCAGCATAAAGGGAAAGTGGACATTACTTGGACATTCCATGGGTGCTGGGGCTATAACTGAGATGGCTTTTATGAAAGAAGAAAATGTTGAATCTTTAATATATGTGGATGGAGCTGTCCTAACAGGTGGAGGGAATTCAAATTTTGCACTAAAATATCCACCAGTACAGCGCTGGGCTGAAGTAATAGGAAGATATTTTTTGTTAAATGAAAAAACAATAAATAATTTGTTAATATCCGCTTATGCCAGACCAGTAACTAGTGCGGAAGTGGAAGGATATCTTACACCTCTGAAGATTGCTGGAACTGAGGGTGCCTTTATTGATATGACTTTAACATCGGATACGATTGATATTGAAAAGTTAAGGGGTATTTCAGTACCGGTTATTGGAATTTGGGGAGAAAAAGACACTTGGGTTCCCAAATCAGACGGCGAGGAGCTGAAGAAAATTATACCGAATTTTGAGTTGCATATTATTAAGGGGGCAGGACATTGCCCGATGGAAACACACGCAGCGGAATTTAATGAACTTTAAGTCAATATAAATCATGTTTTTATGATTTATATTGACTTAAAAATATTTTAAACTGGAAAAACAAAAGTTTTGATAGAATGCCACTAATAATAAATGGTGCAAGACAAGTTGATAATACTTTTTTAGGAGCTATTGCAGAAAACTATGTGGCGCAAGCGCTTGTAACAAATGGGCATAAACTTTTTTATTGGGAGTCTAATAGTATCGCTGAAATTGATTTTGTTCTTCAAAAAGGAGAGGAAATTATTCCAATAGAAGTGAAAGCTGGCGTGAGAACTAGATCAAGAAGCTTGTCGGTGTTTTTGTCAAAATATAAAGTAGCTTATTCGATAAGAATTTCGGCTAAGAATTTTGGATTTGAAAATAATATTAAGTCAGTGCCACTTCACGCGGTGTTTAATATTTAGGGAAAGTTAAGGGCGGACATTAGTTTGTTGCACTAATGCCTGCCCCCTTTTATTCTACCCGATCTGTATCATTAACTCTGTTTCATATTTCTCAGGATTGCCCTTTAATAGCATCCCAGGGCCTTTTTTATATATCTCTCGACTTGGTGTCTGCCCTTTTAAATTATTCTCTATCATGTAGTTTGTAATGGCTTTATATGAGTTTGAAATTTTGTCATAAGGTCCGATATGGATAATGGAAACAAATTTTCCGCCTGGGAGTATTCTTGTTGTGACTTCTTCCTTGTTAACATCTTTTTTAACCTCTAAAGCCACCTCGATATCTGCGTCTTCTTCCTTATAGTCTTCATCATAGTAAAGGGCAAAAGGAGCAGATAGTGCACTTCCACCAACATTCTTAAATAGTATACCTATATATTTTCCTATTCCGTCATATCTTCCTTTGTAACGAACCGATGCGATTTTCATGTCTGGAATTTCTTTGATTTTGATTTCGTAGTTTTCATTCATTTTAATGGCCTCCTTCATAGATTTAATTTGAGCTTCAATAGTTTTTTGTAGGTTCTTTGTTGAAATGATTTTTTGTTCCAACTGTAAATGTTTTTCCTTTAGAAAAGCTGCCATGTCGCCGTCATCTTCGATTCTTGGTATTGCTTCCATCATCTCTTGTATGCTGAATTCAAAATTCTTAAAGACTTTAATTTTCATGGCTTTTTCATAGGCAATTTCATCATAAAATCTGTAACCAGTTTCTTCATCTACAGATGTCGGTTTTAGCAACTCAATTTCGTCATAGTACCTAAGTGTTTTTATGGACATACCAGTTATTTTTGAGAAAATTCCTATTCGATACATTGTATTTCCTCCCTTCAATAGTATAATAAGCCCTCCACTATAGGGGAGAGTCAACAAGCATTCGCATTAATTTAGTGTTACTTTCAGCTGAAATTCGGCGTAAGCCGAAGAGGGAAGCTGATATTACAGACCGATAGTAACACTTTTAATGCGAATAGCGTTATATTGCATACACATAGAAACACTATTAATGTGGATAGCGTTACAGGTAAGACCTATAGTAACACTTTTAATCTGTACGAATTTTAGTCAGATAAACATTTAAAACATAGTTGAACGAAAATTAGTACGGAATAGTGTTAACGATTCTCCGAAGGTGCGTTTTTATCGGTAAGTGTAATTTTTGTCAGATAAGCCATAACTGCTATTAAAACTGAAGCAATTAAAATCGTAATATATACATTTGACTTAAATTTATCTAATAAAACACCATATATTATTTGCCCAATTGGACCGGCTGAAGTTGAAGCTGCCATGATTATTGACATTACTTTTCCTATAAGGTGACTTGGTGTGTCTTTTTGTAAAATAATTTGCCCTGAATATTTATCTGTAAAAAATGCTAAATATATGATATAAATAGGATATGCATATTAATGTCTAGAATAGTTCTATCGTAAAAACTATTTTGTATAAACTTAAGAAACGGAGATTATATTATGTCAAAAATTTTAGTCACTGGCGGAGCTGGATATATCGGAAGTCACACAGTCATTGAACTACTTAACGCGGGCGAGGATGTAATAATAGTAGATAATTTTTCTAATAGCAAACCTGAAGTTCTTAATCGCATTAAGAAAATTACTGGGAAAGAATTTACTTTTTATGAAGTAGATTTATTAAACAAAGAAAGCCTCGAAATGGTCTTTAAAGAGAATGCTATTGATGCAGTTATTCATTTTGCTGGGTTAAAGGCGGTTGGTGAATCAGTTGAGATTCCACTAAAGTATTACCATAATAATATCACAGGCACATTGGTTTTACTTGAAATTATGAAGGCTATTAATGTTAAAAAATTCGTATTTAGTTCATCAGCGACTGTTTATGGTATGAATAATATATCACCTTTTACTGAAACGATGCCGCTTAGCACTACTAACCCTTACGGAAGCACGAAAATGATGATTGAAATGATTCTACAGGATTTATTTGTTTCTGATCCTTCTTGGAGCATTTCACTTCTTCGATACTTTAACCCTATTGGAGCCCACGAGAGTGGACTAATAGGAGAAGATCCGAATGGGATTCCAAATAATTTAATGCCATATATAACGCAAGTTGCTGTTGGCAAACGCGAGAAACTAAGCGTTTATGGAAGTGATTATAAGACTCCTGATGGAACTGGTGTAAGAGATTACATTCATGTTGTGGATTTAGCCAAAGGTCATTTGAAAGCTGTAGAGCAGTGCTTTGAAAAACCGTTTATTGAGGCGTATAATCTTGGAACTGGAACTGGCTATAGTGTGCTAGATGTTGTATCGGCTTTTGAAAAAGCATCAGGGAAAGAAATCCCTAAGGTTCTGACTGAAAGAAGGCCTGGAGATATTGCCATTTGTTATGCTGATGTCTCAAAAGCAGATAAAAAGTTAAAATGGAAAGCCGAGAAAAGTCTCTTAGAAATGTGTGAAGATTCCTGGAGATGGCAAAAAAATAATCCGAATGGGTTTTAAAAAACATTAATTTCTGCGCCCCCCGATTTGGATTAGTCCTCGTCGGGGGTTTTTATTTATCCTAAATTTGTTGTATAATATAAATAACTATGCAAAAAAAAATTGATACACTGTAAGGAGGACCTAAATGAAACCCAGAAAAGCGATTATTCCAGCAGCAGGTCTTGGAACGAGATTCTTACCTGCGACTAAAGCTCAGCCAAAAGAAATGCTTCCGATAGTTGATAAACCGACACTTCAATATATTATTGAAGAAGCTGTTGCATCAGGTATTGAGGAAGTTTTGATTATAATCGGAAGAAACAAAAATTCTATTCAGGATCATTTTGATAAATCGGTTGAATTAGAACTTGAATTAGAGAAAAAAGGCAATATCGAAATGCTTGAGGAAGTTAGACACATATATAATATGGTAAATATACAGTATGTCAGACAGATTGAACCAAAAGGTCTGGGGCATGCTGTTTTATGTGCAAAAAGTTTCGTTGGTAATGAGCCTTTTGCAGTTATGTTGGGCGATGATATAGTTTATTCGGATGAACCTTGTCTAGGGCAGATGATTAGAAAATATGAAGAATTAAAAGGCCCTATTGTGGGAGTTCAAACTGTTTCTGATGACGATGTAAATAAATACGGAATTGTAGATGGAGAACTCTTATCGGACAGAGTATACTCAGTTAGAACACTGGTCGAAAAACCATCTAAAGAAGAAGCGCCTTCTAATGTAGCTATACTTGGAAGATATATAATAACTCCAGCGATATTTGAAATCCTCGAGAATACAAAACCTGGAAAAGGCGGCGAAATACAGCTTACAGATGCATTAAAAGAATTGGCGATAAAAGAAAAGATGTATGCGTATGACTTTATTGGTAGAAGATACGATGTTGGCGACAAAGAAGGTTTCCTAGAAGCCACAGTTGAATATGCCTTAAGAAGGCCTGACATCAGTTCAGGATTCAGGAATTATTTAAAAAAACTATTAAGTGAGACTGAAGAATGAAACCATCCATGAAGAATTTCCTAAATATTGTTATTGTGGTAGCTTGGTGCATTCTAATATTGTCATTTTCTAGTGATAATGCCGTCAAATCTGACATAAAAAGCACTTTGGTCGTTGACACAGTGAAACCCGCAGTTGTAAGCGTAACTGATACTATTGGGATAAGGAAACCAACTGATGATGAGTTGCAGCATTTTGTAAGAAAATCGGCGCACTTCCTGTGTTATTTGATTTTAGGTGTATTGTTTTTTAACATGTACAAAGGATTTGGAATCAAAATTGATAAGTTAGCGCTGTTATCGATATTATCATGTTTCATTTTTGCTTGTTTTGACGAATTTTATCAAACTTTTATACCAGGTAGAGCCGGAATGTTTACCGATTCACTTTTAGATACTACTGGTGCGACTTTAGGGGTAGGTTTACTTATTGTCGTATCTAAAATAAGGAGAAAAAATTATGGCACTTGAATTAGTTGGGTTTAAGAAAGCTATAGATTCATTCAAAAGAGGATTAAAGATAGCTGTAACTAAAGAGAATGAAGGCATTACTTCGATTGATGAACTTGAATTAATTCGTGCTGGAGTAATTCAGAATTTTGAGTTTGTTTATTAATTATCATGGAAATATATGAAAAGATGGATTGAGATGAATATAGGGAGCGAGATAGTAGACGGTGTGCCAAGAATTGAACTCTTTCGATTAGCAGCAGAAAACCATCTTATTGACTCAGTTGAAACTTGGATGATTTTTCATAAGGCTAGAAATCAAACATCTCACATTTATGATAATGAGATTTCACTTTTAGTATATGAAGCGTCGAAGAATCTTTTGCCAGAGGCTAAGTCTTTATATGAAATTTTGGAGAAAAAGAATGTATGATTTAACAAAAGAAGAAGTTGAAAAAATCAAAGAAATTCTTAAAAATAATTTTCCAAATAGCAGGGCACTTGTATTTGGATCAAGACAAAAAGGAAACAATAAAAAACATTCCGACATAGATATTGCTATAGACACAAATGAAACAATTGATTGGGAAAAAATAGAATCAATAAAAGAAGAATTTATGAATTCAAGTTTGCGAATAAGAGTTGAAATAATAGATTTTAATTCAGTTAGTGGAGAATTTAGGAAAATAATTCTTTCAGATTACTCGGTTTTGAAATTATAAAGAAACCAAGAATTCAATATATCAATATATCAAGAGAGATGGTCATGATGATATGAAAATATTTTGAAAATAGTTAAAGTTATATTAAGGAGGGAGTACAATGCGAATGATTAAACTTATTATAAAAAATCAGAATTCAATAATTGCACTCTTTATTTCTTTAATACTTCTATTTTCACCACTAATGGTTAAGGTAAATGCAGAAGAATCAATATTCACCACTAATATTATTGATGGCTCGTACTATAAAGCTGATGTACTTTTAACGTTCGGATCAAATTCACAACAGCCATTAACAGCCCTTTTAGATTCGCCAAATGCGGCAGAAGATGGACCTATAACTACTGGATTTAAATGTACCGCCGAAGGAACTCACGAATTAACCCTAATATCAGGAAATAATTTGCATAAATATTACTTTACTATTGATAAGACTCCTCCAACTTTCTCAAATGTTGAGGATGGTGGTTTTTATAGCACTCCGATTGCGCCTGGCTTTACAGACGCTATGACTGGAGCAACAGCTAAAGTTAGTAAAAATGGCGGACTTAATGTCGCACTTCAATCAGGGGAATTTTTATATCTGGATGGGGATTATATTATAACTGCAACAGATCAGGCGGGAAATGAATCAAAAGCTTCGTTTTCAATTGATAGGACTAAACCCCAAATAGTCATAAATCAATATAATAATTATAGAACAGCTGATCCGATTACAGTTTATGCAATGTCAGATAGAGGAGTTTTTGATAATACCAATGGCAATGCAGGTTTTAGATATGATTATGCGCTTGTTAATCCAGGAGCTTTAAGCGGCGTAACCTATTCAGCTGTTGATGTTTCAGGGAATCAAGCCTCTAAAAGCATAGCAATAGGTGAGTTTAATAATTTAGTGACTGACTCCACAGTATCTACTAATCTAGAGAATAAAATATATAAAACAAATACACCTCCATTAGTACTTGATGACGCCGGAGCAACGGCGAATCTTGATGGGCTAAGCGTAATCAAAGGCACAGTAGTTGCCCAAGAAGGAGAGCATACTTTAATTGTAACAAAAGGTTCTGCTGTTAACACAGTGAAATTTGTTATTGATAAAACTCCGCCTACATTTTATGGAGTAATTAATAATAAGAAGTATAATCGAGATGTAATCGTAGGTTTGTCAGAAGGAGTTGGATCTTATTCTTATGACAAAAACAGTGATGGAGATACCATAGATTCTGGAGAGTTCGGAAACAGAATTTTTTATTCAGAGGATAAATTTACAAAGGAAGGCAAATACATTTTAAGAGCAAAAGATTTGGCTGGAAATTTAACAGTTATTTCTTTTACTATTGATAAAACTCCTGCAGTAATAAATGACGGAATTAAAGATTTAAAAGATGGATTGACATATAAATATACTGATAATGTAAATGTTCGGTATGACAAAAATGATATAAGTTTAATTTTAGTTGATGGATTACAAAAAAGTATTGATGGGGTTTTAGTATTAAATACAGTTCTTAATGCTGAAAAAAGTTACGTTGTCAGTATTAAAGATAATGCTGGAAACACTATCTCAGTTACTATAAATATGGATAGACGGGCACCAGAAATATTTGATATAACTAATAACACGATATATACAGAGAGTAAGGAAATTATTTTTTCTGATGGATCTGCGGAATATAAGTTTAGTACTAATGGATACGATGCAGCTATTTTCAGTGCTGTAAGGCCGTGCCCAAACGGCACTATAATTTCAGAGGATGGGTACTATATACTAACAGCTTTTGATGATATGAAAAACACTACCAAAATTCAGTTTAAAATTGATACAAAACCACCTTTAGTAATGAATGGTGATGAGATTTTTAAACAAGGAGTATATAAAGCGTTTACATTTGATAATCCATTGAGGCTCAGCATTTCAGAGTCGGGAAGCATGAAAATCAGTGTAGATAATTTTCCATACACTGACTACATTAGTGGTACTTATATTTATAAGGAAGGGAATTATTTAATTGAGGTTATAGACACAGTCGGTAATAAAAGTGATTTGAGTTTTACCATTGATAAATCCCCTCCACATGCGTTTGGAATCGAAAACTTAAAGACATATAAATATCCAATTAATATCGATTTTTACGACACATATTCAGCAGTTTCGGCATATTTGAATGGTATAATGATAGAAAAGAATTCAAAAGCAAACGAAGGTAAAAATACTCTTTTTTTGATAGACGAAGCGGGTAATGAAGAAACTATTGAGTTTTATATTGATTCTCCTACACCAAGTACGACACCAACACCAAGTACGACACCGACACCGAGCACAACGCCTACGCCAAGCACGACACCAACACCAAGCACGACACCAACACCTAGCACAACACCGACACCAAGCACGACTCCAACACCAAATACGACACCGACGCCAAGCACGACTCCAACACCAAATACGACACCAACGCCAAGCACCACACCAACAAGCACCCCTACCCCTATCCCTTCCATTTATCCTGATGACATTAAAATATATGGAGTAAAAGACGGGGCATATTATAACAAAAATATTCCTATTATATTTTCTGGAAGTTCAGCGGTCCTTGATGGGAAAAAATTCACTAACGGATCCGTGGTTTCTAAGGAAGGAAAGCACAAGTTCACAGTATATGGTAAGAGTGCGATATCAGTTTTTGTAAATTTCACAATTGATAAAACCCTGCCAGTTATAACAGCAAAAACTGGAAGTGGCATAAAAATAAGATCAGGAGCTGTTAGCACTACTTCTGTAACCATAAGCATAAAAGAAATAAACATATATTCAAAAAAGATTAATCGAAATGGCGTAGTGATTTCTTATGGAATAGGAAAATTTACATCAAAAGGATCATATATGTTAACGGTTAAAGATAAAGCTGGGAATATAAGAAATTTCTCGTTTTTCATAAAATAGAAATATAAGTAATCTAATAGTAAATAGCGTACTGAAAATTATTTTATTAAAACAGAATCAGAATCAAAATCAAACCAAATTTTAACTAGATTTAAAGGAGACAAAATTAATGCAGTTAATTTCACAAATCTTCGAGTTTTTACTCCATCTGAACAAATACTTACCAGAGATATTAAATAATTATGGCAATTTCTCGTACTTAATATTATTTTTAGTTATTTTCTGTGAAACAGGTTTAGTATTGACGCCATTTCTTCCAGGAGATTCATTGCTTTTCATGATTGGCGCACTTTCGGCATCGGGAGCTTTGAACCCATATCTAATAGTTATTATATTAATGGCAGCTTCGATAATTGGGGATACCACAAATTATCACATAGGCAAGGCTGTTGGAAAGAAAACAAAAGATCTAAATAGTATTAAGTTTTTAAATAAAGAACACCTCGATAGAACTCATGCCTTTTATGAAAAACATGGAAGCAAAGTCGTAATAATCGCGAAATTCATTCCTATTGTTAGAACCTTTTCTCCTTTTGTTGCAGGGCTAGGAGCTATGACTTTCAAGAAGTTTTTGTTTTTTAATATCTTGGGTGGAACTCTTTGGATTAATATATTCTTTTTACTGGGATATTTCTTTGGAAACCTTCAGTTTGTGAAGGATAATTTTTTACTGGTAATAGGATTTATAGTATGTATATCAGTTCTTCCAGCAGTTGTAACGTTTTTTATTGAGAAAAGAAAAAAATAATTAATGAATAATAGAAAATAAAGAAGAAAAATAAAGAATAATAATGAAGATAATTAAGAAAGATAATTAAGAAAGATAATTAAGAAAGATAATTAAGAAAGAGTGGAGTTGAATTATTTGATCGAAGAATCCGTGAATAATGATGATTTGAAATTGATTTCGGTGGTAGTTCCGATGTATTTTGAGGAATTAGTGGCAGAAGAATGCTATAAAAGACTAAAAATAGCTTTGAATAATAAAAATTTTAGATATGAGATTATTTTTGTAAATGACGGAAGTAAAGATAAAACTGAATTAATTTTGAATGAGATTGCTAAAAAAGATGAATCTGTTAAAGTTATTCATTTTGCTAGAAATTTTGGACATCAAGCCGCCGTAACA
This sequence comes from uncultured Clostridiaceae bacterium, assembly GCA_964477445.1. Taxonomy (GTDB): domain Bacteria; phylum Bacillota; class Clostridia; order Lutisporales; family Lutisporaceae; genus CAYZED01. Next base: position 18,008 of record CAYZED010000030.1, read on the forward strand.
GCGGGTATGCATGAAGCTATTGGAGACGCAGTTGTTCTAATAGACGCAGATTTACAGGATCCACCTGAGCTTATTCCTGTTATGGTAGAGGAATGGGAAAAAGGATACCAGGTAGTTTATGGGAAAAGAAAGAAGAGAAAAGGTGAAACGATATTTAAAAAAATTACTGCCAAGGCATTTTATAAAGTATTGAATTCGCTATCTGACACTGATATACCAAGAGATACAGGTGATTTTAGAATAATGGATCGAAGTGTAGTCGAAGTGTTTAAGTTGATGAACGAAAAAAATAAATTCATACGCGGAATGGTCAGTTGGATAGGGTTTAATCAGACATTCATAGAATATGAAAGAGACGGCAGATACGCTGGTGATACAAAATATCCATTTAAGAAAATGATGAGTTTTGCGATTGATGGGATAATGAGTTTTTCAATAAAACCTTTGAAACTAGCCACTAGATTAGGGTTTGTTACTACTCTAATATCATTCATATTACTAATATTTGCTCTTTATATGAAATTTTCAGGTCAATCAGAACTCGGATGGGCATCAATAGTTTTTGCGCTGGCATTTTTCAGTGGTGTTCAGTTAATATCAATAGGAATATTGGGAGAATATATTGGGAGAATATACCAAGAAGTGAGAAACCGTCCGAACTATATTATTAAGGACAAAAAGAACTTTTAAAAATGTTCGAATTAAATAAAGAAAACAGTGAAACCAGATAATCGTAAAAAGAAAAGTGTGAGGAACATGACAAAGTTAAAAGTAAGTCTAATCTATGAATCAAAAAAAATAATAGAAAAAGCTATTGCCATGATGTTAGTGCTAGTTTTGATAAATTCAGCCTTTATAATAATAGGACATAATTATGCATTTGCCGAAAACGTTAATACGTTACAAATAGACAAGGTTGGAGACAGTAGTGAAAAAATAACAGGAAAAACCACACCGAATTCAGTTGTTCATGTTATTAGTTCTGCGGGAAAAACACTTTCAATTGTGAAGGCCGATGATTCAGGGGTTTTCAGCGCTCCAATAAAAAAAATGGCGTTTGATACACAGCTAGATATATACGCGTCAGATGCATCAAACCTACCATTTGCTTATAGAAGAGTATATGTATTTGATTTTACACCTCCAGTAAGACCGGAAGTTACAAGTATTTCTTTGAGCAAATTGATCATTAAAGGAAAGGCTGAGAAAGATTCAAATCTATTTGTATACATTAACAATAATTTTTGGACTAAGTATTACGTTGATAAAAAAGGCACTTTTACCGTGTATATACCGAGCTTCTCAAAAAACTCAAGGATAGATTTAATATCTGTTGATAAAGTAGGTCAGGCTAGTATTCCAACAAGCTATATAAATTCTGGTAAAACGGTAATAGGATTAAACATTAAAGAAATAGAAAAGAAAATGACAACAAACATAGTAAATATTAGCAGTGAAACTAGTCATGAAAATATTAGTGAAGATACGATTGAAGCTTCTATAGAAAACACAAAGACTGACTCTGGAACGTCTACCACTACTACTGTTACTACTACAGCTAATAATACAGCTAATAATACAGCTAATAATACAGCTAATGCTTGGTTTGACAGGTATAAATATGTAGCACATGCACTAGGCGCCATAGATGGATTTACATATACGAATTCAAAAGAAGCATTAGAAAAGAACTATAAAAAGGGCTATCGTGTTTTTGAGACGGATTTTATATTTAGCAGCGAATGTGAATTGGTTTGTAGGCATGATTGGCAGAGCTCACTTTATGAATCTATGAAGCAAGGGTTTGACAAAAATGATTCAGTTATGAGTTTAGCTAATTTCAAATATAACAAAATAATGGGGAAATATACTCCTTTGACAGCAAAGGAATTAATAGTTTTTATGAAAGAAAATCCAGATATGTATTTGGTCACGGATTTTAAAACAGCAAATTCGTTCGTTTATAGAGCATCTGTAATAGAACTTTTAAAGCTAGCTGATGAAAATGGCTCCGGTGTAGCTGATAGAATAATTTTTCAGGCATATAATTCTGATAATATCGCTTTTTTAAAGTCACTAGGGAGTGTTGAGGATACAAATATTTTATTTAGCTATTATATGGATCAGAAATTCACTGAAAGTATGATTATTGACATTCTGACAAAAAACAATCTTAGAGTATTTGGAATAATTAATGGGTATTATTTGAAACAAAAAAATCTTCCTAAAATTTTATCTGAAAAAGGCATCAAGACGTATGTTTATACCATCAATGATAGTAAATACGATAAAGAACTAAAAGATAATTCAGTTTATGGGATTTACACGGATTCACTATTTGAACCAGAAATCCTTCCAATAGAAAGTACGGGTGAAGGAGTTGCACAAAATTAAAAAGATAGTGACATTTATTATATTTCTTAGTATGTTGCTATTTTTCACTTGCGGGATAGATCAAAATTTTATTGAAAAGTTTCAAGCAGATATGTTTTTTTATAAAGCTGAAGCCAGTTCACCAATTAATTATTTGGCAAGTTTTAATGGGGATATATTAGTGGTCCAAGGAAAAAAAACCAATGATTTCGAGCAAGTTACCGATGGTAGTAATGCAGTATTTGTTAGTAAAACATTAGTTGAAAATATTGATTTCACGGAGTTAAAATATAAGAATATTGCCAACATTTCAAAAAATAACCTTTTGTTGATAAACAAACAAAGAAAAGTAGATAGTGGTTCAACCTCTAAACTCACTCGTATAGCTACCTCAAAGTATTATAGATTTAATAGCAAGATGCTTCTATCTAAAGAGCCGCTAGATTCCCTTTGGGTCATGCTAAAAAGTGCATATTTTGATGGTCAAAAAAGCATACTTCTAACATCAGCTTACAGAAGTTCAGATAGTCAAGCTTTGATTTTTAGTAATTCTGCACACATTTTAAGGCAAAAATCAAGTTTGGATATTTCAAACAAAGAAATTGAGAAGATAGTTAATGAAACAGTAGCAAAACCTGGATATAGTGAGCATCAAACGGGCATGGCGATTGATATGGTATCAAATGGTGCAACGAGACTAACCTTTAAGAATACAAAGTTTTATAAGTGGTTGCTAGAGAATTCATATTTATATGGCTTTATTGAAAGATACCCAAAAGGGAAATCAGATATAACAGGTTACAATTGGGAGACATGGCACTATAGATATGTTGGATTGCCGTATTCTAAATATCTTACTAAGAATGATTTGACGCTTGAAGAGTTTTACAAAAAGAGTAAGAGTGGCGAAATAATAAACATTAATTATAAAGAAAAAACCTATAGCATAGTTTATATAAAGGGCGCTAAATATATTTATGTTGAAAAAGGAATAACCGTTCAGATGTTAAAAATCACTGAGAATGAGTATTATTTAGTATTAATACAGAAGAAAAGCTAAGTAAAAGAGCGAAAAATGAGAGCGAAAAAATGAGAGCGAAAAAACACTAAAAAAGAATAAAGGGCAAAAATAAAGTAAGGAATAAGGGTGTAGGCTATGAGCAATTTGAAATTCAGCTATTCGAAGACTGGTATCTCAGAGCTAGAAATGTTAGCGATGGAGGATTTTGTTAAAGTAGCACATAATATGCTTCACGAAAAAACAGGTCTAGGGAATGATTTCTTAGGTTGGGTAGACCTACCTCTAAATATTGACATGCAAGAATTAGAGCGTGTAAAAAAATGCGCAGAAAAAATCAAATCCGATTCTGATGCAGTGGTTGTTGTTGGAATAGGAGGTTCATATTTAGGAGCCAAGGCAGGTTTTGAATTCCTAGGTAGCACGTTCCGAAATCAAATGAAAAAAGAAATGAGACGCGCTCCTGAGCTTTATTTTGCAGGACAAAATATTAGTGGTAGATATATGGAAGAACTACTTGTGCTTTTAGAGGGTAAGGAACTGTCTGTAATCGTGATTTCCAAATCGGGGACCACCACAGAACCCGCACTTGCATTTAGAATATTAAAAAGTCTTATGGAAGAAAAATATGGAAAGAGTGTTGCAGCTGAGAGGATATACGCAGTCACTGACAAATCAAGGGGAGCACTTAAGAAACTCGCAGATGGTGAAGGATATGAAACATTTGTTATTCCAGATGATGTTGGTGGAAGATTTTCGATACTCACGCCTGTTGGATTATTGCCATTAGCAGCCGCAGGCTTTGATATAGATAAAATACTTGAAGGTGCAAAGAACTCATACGAATTATATAAAGGAACTAATCTTAAGGAAAATATTTGTTATCAATATGCTGTACTAAGGAATATTTTGCTCAGAAAAAGTAAAGGCATTGAGGTTCTTATTTTATATGAGCCAAAACTTAGATTTATAGCGGAATGGTGGAAACAGCTCTATGGAGAGAGTGAAGGTAAGGATGGAAAAGGAATTTTCACAGCATCAATGGAATTCACCACAGATTTACATTCGCTTGGACAATATATGCAAGATGGGGCGAGAACAGTTTTCGAGACGGTTATTAAATTAAACCGAGAAAGCGGATATATTCTTCCAAATGATCCAGATAATCTTGATGGACTGAACTTTTTATCAGGAAAAACTATGGAGTACGTCAATGAAATGGCTATGGAGGGCACTATCATCGCGCATAAGAGCGGTGGTGTACCAATAATTCAAATAGAACTCAATGCCGCAAATGAAGAGACTTTGGGAGAACTAGTTTATTTCTTTGAAAAGGCATGTGGAATATCTGGATACCTTTTAGGAGTGAATCCATTTGATCAACCGGGTGTTGAAGAATATAAGAAAAATATGTTTGCCCTTCTTGGAAAAACTGGTTATGAAGAATTGGCGGCTAAATTAAGAGAGGTACTATGACAAAACATCAACAAATAATTGACTATATTAGCTCATTAGAACCTGGCACAAAAATTTCAGTTCGAAAAATAGCAAATGAGTTATCAGTTAGCGAAGGCACAGCATATAGAGCCATTAAAGATTCTGAGAACCTCAATATAGTAGCCACAGTGCCAAGAATAGGAACTGTTCGAATAAATATTCCCGAAAAAAAAGGGATTGAACTATTAACTTATAGAGAAATAATTAATATCATTGAGGGAACGTGCCTGGGTGGAGAAGAAGGTTTGGACAAAATCCTGAAAAAATTCGTTATTGGAGCAATGACCGTTGATGAGATGGAGAAGTATATTTCACCAGGTGATATTTTGATAGTTGGAAATAGAGATGATGCTCAGATTAAAGCTCTTGAAAAGGACTGCGCAGTGCTAATATCTGGCGGTTTTAGATGCTCACCAGTTGTATCTGAAATAGCCAATAGTAAAGAGCTACCAGTTATGTCATCTAGTTACGATACTTTTACCATAGCGAGCTTAATAAATAAAGCTTTGTCAGAAAAAATGGTACGTAAAGAAGTTGTTTTAGCAGAAGATATTATGGTCACAGACCCTGATGTAATGAGTCCTAACGACACAGTAGTAAATTGGCGCGAAAAAATGAGAGAAACAGGTCATGGGAGATTCCCAGTTGTAAATGAAAAAGGAAAGATAGTTGGTATGATTACGAATAAGGATGTCTCAGGAGCTAACGACGATGAATTAATATCGAAATTGATGACAAAAACACCTATTACTATTAACAGAAAAGCTACAGTGGCATATGCTTCACAGCTTATGGTTTGGGAAGGTGTCGAATTGATTCCGATAGAAGAAAAAAAGGAACTTATCGGAGTAGTATCAAGACAAGATGTCATAAAAGCGCTTCAATATAACCGAAACCAACCGCAAATTGGCGGCACAATAGAAAATGTATTAATGAACGGGTTTGATATAGAAAGCACAGAAAATGGAATTATCGCTAAAGGTCACATATCTCAGTTTATGATTAGTTATTTTGGTACGGTGAGTTATGGAGCACTTTCGGTTTTGATGCTATTTATAGCCTCAGAAACAGTCAGGAAACATAGACAATTCGAGATTCTTGCCGATAGTTTTAGTGTTTATTTTGTCAAACCAGCACAAAATGGAAGTGAAATTGTTTTAGAATCAAACATAATTGATGCTGGTAGAAAAAACTGCAAAATCGAAGTTGAAGCTAGAAGTAATTCAGAAATCGTAGCAAAAGCTATAATTTCGGTAAAAGTTAACAGGAAACATTCGTAATGAAAAAATTTGTTCATTTACATAACCATACAGAATATAGTTTGCTTGATGGTGCCAGTCGCATAAAGAAAATGATAGATCGAGCAAAAGAACTTGAAATGGATGCTATAGCTATTACTGATCATGGAGTTATGTATGGCGTAGTTGATTTTTGGGTTTATGCTAAAGAAGTTGGAATAAAACCAATTATCGGGTGTGAGGTCTATGTCTCAAAAAGAGGAATGAAAGATAAAGATCCTCGACTTGATTCTGAGCAGTATCATTTAGTTTTGCTTGTAAAAAATGAAAAGGGATATAGTAATCTTATAAAGCTAGTTTCGGCGGCTTTCGTCGATGGATTCTATTATAAGCCAAGAGTTGATTATGATTTACTTGAGCAATATTCTGAAGGGCTTATTGCTCTTTCTGCATGTCTTGGGGGGGAGATTCCTAGACTTCTTCGGGTAGAAAATTACGAAGGCGCCAAACAAAAAGCTCTGAGAATGAATGAAATATTTGGCCAAGGTAATTTCTTTTTAGAACTTCAAGATCACGGTATTCCTGAGCAACAAATGATTAACCCGCAACTCATAAGATTGTCACAGGAAACTGGGTTGCCATTAGTGGCTACTAATGACTGTCACTATGTTAATAATTCAGATAGCGAAGTTCAAGATGTTTTATTGTGTATTCAAACTGGAAAAAACGTCGACGATGTTGATAGAATGCGTTTTGATGGAAATGAGTTTTATCTAAAATCAGGCGATGAAATGGCGGCTTTGTTTCCATACGCGCCTGAAGCTATTGAGAACAGCTGTAAAATCGCAGATATGTGCGATTTTAGTTTTAATTTTGATGAGATTCATTTGCCAGAATTTACTGTACCTGAAGGATATGATTCCAATTCTTATATTAGGAAAATTGCTGAGGATGGCTTACGTGAGCGATACCCTATTATTGATGAAGAATTAACAAAAAGAATAGAATATGAACTCTTAATTATAACAAAAATGGGCTATGCTGATTATTATTTGATAGTCTATGATTATGTTAAGTTTGCTCGCGATAATGACATTATGGTTGGACCTGGAAGAGGTTCCGGGACAGGTAGTTTAGTAGCGTATTGTCTTGGTATTACTAATATTGATCCGATAAAATATAATCTAATTTTTGAGAGATTTTTGAACCCTGAGCGTATAAGTATGCCTGACTTTGATGTCGATTTTTGTTATGTAAGAAGACAGGAAGTAATAGATTATGTTATAGAAAAATATGGAAAAGACAGAGTGGCGCAGATTATTACTTTTGGTACGATGGCTGCCAGAGGCGCAATAAGAGATGTTGGAAGAGCTTTAGGGATTTCATATGCACAAGTCGATTCAATTGCGAAAAAAATACCTTTTGAGATTGGAATGACCATAGATAAAGCACTCGATATGAATGCAGAACTCAGAATGCTCTATGAGAGTGATCCAGATGCTAAGAAGTTACTTGATTTATCAAAATCGGTTGAAGGTATGCCAAGACACGCCTCCACTCATGCGGCCGGTGTAGTAATCTCAAAAAAAGCAGTTACAGAATATGTACCACTACAGACGAATGATGATGTAATTACGACGCAGTTTCCTATGGGAACGTTAGATAAACTTGGCCTATTGAAAATGGATTTTCTAGGGCTAAGAACATTAACTGTTATTCGAGATGCAGTTAGACTTATAAATGAAAAAGGAATAACACTTCCTGATTTAGACAAAATGGAATTTGACGATCCTGAAATTTTTAAACTTATATCTTCAGGTGATACATATGGGGTTTTTCAATTAGAAAGTGCCGGAATGACACGTTTTATGAAAGAACTTAAACCTGAGAGTTTTGAGGATATTATTGCGGGGATTTCGTTATATAGACCAGGACCGATGGACCAAATTCCAAGATATATAAAAAATAAGCACAACCCTGAGGGCGTCAAGTATCTTCATCCGTCTCTTGAGCCGATTCTAGCGGTTACATATGGATGTATAATTTATCAAGAACAAGTTATGCAAATAGTTCGTGATTTAGCAGGATACAGCCTTGGAAGATCGGATTTAGTTAGACGCGTTATGTCGAAGAAAAAAATGGACGTAATGGCTCAGGAAAAAAAGAATTTTATATATGGTATTACCGATTCCGAGGGGAACATTGAAGTTAATGGATGCATCCGAAACGGAATTTCTGAGGATGTAGCTACTAAAATATTTGATGAACTTGGCGAATTTGCAAAATACGGATTCAATAAATCTCACGCAGCCGCATATGCCGTAATAGCATATCAGACTGCATGGCTTAAGAAATATTACCCAGTGGAATTTACTGCCGCACTTATTACCAGTGTTATGGATGTCAGTGGGAAAGTTGCAGAATACATTGCAAAATCAAAATTGACGGGGATTAAGCTTCTTCCACCAGACATAAATGAATCTGGTGAGAGTTTTACAGTTAAAGATGGAATGTTAAGATTTGGTCTTGTAGCAGTAAAGAGTGTAGGATATAATGCTGTTGCAGCTGTTCTAAGAGCGCGAGAACTAGATGGGCCATTTATAAGTTTGTATGATTTTATTAAAAGGGTTGATACAGCAGCGCTGAATAAAAGAACTGTTGAGAATCTAATCAAATCAGGCGCAATGGATAGTTTTGACACACATAGAAGCCAGATGTTAGAGGTGTTTGAGAGAATAATCGATAGCGTTTTAAGCGGTAAAAAAGGTAACGCCGATCAAATTTCATTTTTTGATGAAATGGGAGATTCAGATCCTGTTTTTAACGAGATGTTTCCAGATATTAATGAGTATCCCACAAGAGAACTATTAAAAATGGAAAAAGAAATGTTGGGGCTATATCTTTCAGGACATCCGTTGGAAGAGTACAGTGAAGAACTTTTGAGAAATACGAATATGACTACGGCTGATCTTATTGTTAACGAACTTGGACAAAGCGAAGATGAAGAAATGTCAGTTGACCCAGCATTAGCTGAGGCTGCCTTAAATCTATTAGATGGAACTTATGCAAAAATTGGTGGAATAGTTACATCTGTTAAGACAAAAACAACAAAAAATAACAGTATGATGGCTTTTGCAGAAATAGAAGATATATATGGATCGGTGGAGATGATAGTATTTCCAAGGATTTGGACGACATATGCTTCACTTATTAAAACAGATGAAATGGTTATTGCCGAGGGTAGAATAAGTATTCGTGAAGGTGAAGCCCCAAAATTGATTTTGGATAGAATAAAGCCTTTGACCAGAGGAATGCATCTCAATACTGAAAAATATAGTAATAATTCAGATAGAAATGGTTATAATTCAGAGAAAAATGTATATAAAGACAATTATAATAACTACAACTCAGATAAAAGAATAAACAATATACCGAATAAGAATATAGAGCAAGCGAAAGAAAAACTGTATGTTAAGATTGATTCTATAAAGGATCTTACTGCAATGGATGATTTGAACAAAATAATTTTGAATAATTCAGGCAACAAAAATGGGATTGGGAATGTTCAGATAATAATTGTTGATGCGGGAAAAATGGAAAATGGGAAAGCTGTTGTTATGGCGTCCGATAGGAGTAAGTGGGTAACGCTTGGGGAAGCTTTTATTAAGATTCTTACTGAAAGATATGGATTGGAAAACGTAAAAGTAAGGTGACAAAAATAAATCTATAAGAATTACCTACGCTAATAAATGGCTTATAATAAAAATTAATTTAAAAGAACATTCGAGAGAAGATGAAGAGAAATCATATAAGAAAGGTAGAAGAACAAGATGACGGTTTTAAAAGGGAATTGTTTAGTAGCTCAATCAGGAGGACCTACTTCGGTAATTAACGCTAGTGTTTGTGGTGTTGTTCAAGAAGCATTTAGAAGTGGAGAAATCGAACAAGTCTATGGAGCGCTTCACGGAGTTGCTGGAATATTAAATGAAGATCTTATTTGTTTTAATGAAGAATTACCTGAAGAAATTGAACTAATGAGGCTAACACC
>CAYZED010000031.1:0-4957 GCA_964477445.1 uncultured Clostridiaceae bacterium
GGATTTCACCTATTCTAGCACGCGAAATTTTCCTGGTTTAATTTGAAAATCAACACTTAACTGTAACACATCAAAATTATGGCCGCTATGTCAGCGATTCAAAAAAATAGCTAATTTCGAATTTTCAAGCTAAAAATTTTTAAACATTTTTTTCAAATCGACTTCTAGCCCCTCAAACTCAAAAGATTTCGCCATCATATCATTTAAATGAATTGAATATTCATCGATTCCGTTTTCCTTAAATTTATATACACTAATATTTAATTTCTCTGGATCAACTAACCAGCATTCCTTTATATTCGACTTCATGTATAAGTCCAATTTTCTTACCATATCATGTTTTCTATTTGTTGGTGAAATTACTTCAATAACTAATGTAGGTGTTCCAGTGTATTTACCTTTTTCATTTATTTTATCTTTGTCACATAAAACTAATAAGTCAGGTTGGACTAGATTAGTCTCATTTTCGTTTTTTATCAGATAAACATCAAAAGGTGCCATCAAAGGTATACATTTTTTACCTTCAAAAAACTGCATGAACCTTTCGATTAACCTACTTACTACTACTTGATGAACAAAACTCGGAGATGCAAGTGCATAAACAACACCATCAATAAACTCATATCGCTCATCTGCATTTTCATAAAAACTGACAAATTCTTCAAAAGTCATTTTTCTATTATCAGTATTATATGGAGCTACTTTTTCATTAATTTCGTCAGCCACATTTTCTTCTTGCAAAGCCTCAAGTTTAGCAATTTCTCGCCCATTTTTTGTTATGATTACAGATTCTAATTCGGTAGCTATTCTAAGATATTTACCAAAATTATTCTGAGCCTCTGTCGACGTTATTCTCAATCGATTCATCTCCTATCGATTTTTTATTTCTTAGCATATATTAAATCATTTAGCTAATTTCAAAACACAAACTTTGTATATTAGCTAATAACAATTTCATTGTACCATACATTAGCTAATATTTAAATGTTAGCTAATATATGCAACTTCAGAAAAATGTGATTTTTTCAACTAAAGAAAACAGAGGCCTTTAAAAAGCCTCTGTTAAATGCATTGTTTTTCGTATATTGTCTTTATTTATTCCAAATTATATTTATTCGCCTATTATCTTAATTAAAACCTTCTTGCTTCTAGCTCCATCAAATTCGCCATATAAGACTCGTTCTGATGGTCCAAGGTCTAGTTTCCCCTCTGTAACTGCTACAACAGTCTCACGACCCATTATAGAGCGTTTCAAGTGACCATCAGCATTGGTTTCAAAGCCATTATGCTTATATCTATCATGTGGTAATTCAGGCGCCTGATTTTCAAGCCATTCTAAGAAATCCTCGTCTAATCCAGAGTGCATTCCATTAACAAAAACTGAAGAAGTAAGGTGCAATGCATTACATAGCAAAAGTCCTTCTTTAATTCCACTCTCAGATAAGGCTTTTTCAACATCTCTGGTAATATCAACAATGTCATGTTTAACTCGAGTTGTTATCCAAATTTCTTTTCTGAAACTTTTCATGATAGCTACCTCCAATTTTTCTTAAAAACATATATCTTAAACCAAAATTGAATATAAGAAATTCATATAATCCATATAAAATGTCTATACTCATGTCTATACTCATGTCTATACTCATGTCTATACTCATGTCTATGCTTATATTCTACTCTTTCCATTGGATAGATGCAATTTCCGAAATTTCTTCCACCTCGTGAGAACGACTTCTTGTCATTAAGTTATATACAGATTCCTTAACATCAGCATCTTCATACAAAACTCTATGAATCTCATTAGTAATCGGCATTTCTACTCCGAGCTTTTTGGCGAGTTGCCATGCTGACTGAGTATTTGCAACCCCTTCAATAATCATCTTAGTTTCACCGACAATTTCTGAAAGTTTTCGTCCTTTGCCTATTTCTATTCCAGCTCTTCTATTTCTGCTGTGCATACTTGTACAAGTAACTATTAAATCACCAATCCCTGATAAACCTCCAAAAGTAGCTCTACTAGCGCCAAGAGCAACCCCAAGTCTTGCCATTTCGACCATCCCGCGAGTCATAAGTGCCGCTTTGGAATTATCTCCATATCCTAATCCGTCAACTATCCCAGCTCCAAGAGCAATAATATTCTTTAATGCCCCGCCAAGTTCCACTCCAACAATATCTGCATTCGTGTATACTCTAAAGCGCTCGGTCATAAAGAGCGACTGAATATACTCTGCAACTTCTCTATTCTTACTAGACACCACTACCGCAGTCGGTACGCCATTTGCTACTTCTTCAGCATGACTTGGTCCTGAAAGAACAGCATACTTACTCTCAGGAATAATTTCACTAACTATTTCAGACATTCTCATTAATGTGTCAATTTCAATGCCTTTGGCAATATTTACTATTATTTGATCCGGCTTATAATATGGCAGAATACTATTTACTACACTCCTAACAAACTGTGAAGGAGCACCTATTACTATTGTTCCCACTCCATCTAGCGCTTCTTCAAGGTTCGAGTAAGGAATAAGTGAAGAGTCAAGTTTGATACCAGGTAAAAATGTTCGATTTTCTCCAAAACTCTTAATTTCTTCGATTACTTCTTTTTCTCTTATCCAAAGTCTTACATCGTGACCTTTTTTGGCCAGGAGATTTCCTATAGATGTACCCCAGCTCCCAGCACCGACAACTGCAATTTTTTCACTCATCGGCCCACCTCAATTCATATTAATTTATGATTCGATTTTCTTGAATTTATTATTTTCTTGAGATTTATTATTTTCTTGAATTTATTATTATCTTGAGATTTACAGTTTTCTTAAAATCAATTATTCTCTTTTGATGACTTCTTTTTCATGAAATCAATTCTTGACTCTGTTCCCTTAACTAATTTTACGATGTTATTCCTGTGAGCAAAAATGCTGATGGACGAAACCACTAATGCAAATGATATTTGTACAATACCTTCTCCTCTAATTATCATTAGGGTTGGCATTGCGATCATTCCTAAAACAGACGACAAGGAAACATATCTGGAGATTACTAATAACGTTATTCCAAAAGGTGCAATCATTAAAACATATAATGGACTTGCCGCTAACATAACACCGATAGTTGTTGCTACACCTTTTCCGCCTTTAAATCCAAGTGCGATTGGCCAAATATGACCTATTACTGCAAAAGCTCCTGCAATATATTTCCCATTTTCTCCTGCAATAAGATATCCTATTAGAACCGCCAAAGCACCCTTTAGTGCATCCCCTAAAAAAACAACTGCTCCCATTTTCAAGCCAAGCACTCTAAAAGTGTTTGTGGCTCCTGCATTTCCACTTCCATGTTTCCGAATATCAATGCCTGCTGAGAGTTTCCCAACAATAAATGATGTCGCAAAATTTCCTAGTCCGTATGCAAGTATGCAAATAACAATATACTTTATTATAGTTATGCTATCTATTATCATTATAATGTTTTTTCTCCTCTATAATTTAGTCTTCGCGATTTTTTTGTTTTAAATAGAATCTTACTGACGTACCATCAAATCCAAAGGACTTTCTGAGCTGGTTTTCTAAATATCTCTCATACGAGAAATGCATCAATTCAGTATTGTTTACAAATAATGCAAATGCCGGCGGTTTAACATCAACCTGTGTTGAATAATAAAGTTTCAATCTTTTTCCACCAGAAATAGCTGGTTGATTCATAAGTACCGCTTCATTAATAACGTCATTTAGCATGCCTGTTTGAATTCTTTTTGAGCATTCATTTGAAACAAATTTTATCATGTCCATTATTTTTATAACTCTTTGGCCTGTTTTAGCTGATACAAACATAATTGGTGCATATGCCATGAAAGAAAGCTCGTTTCGAACTTTTTGTTCAAATTCTGCTACTGTTTTGTTATCCTTCTCTATTACATCCCACTTATTAACTACAACTATTACACCTTTGCCCTGCTCATGAATATAACCTGCTATCTTACTATCTTGTTCAGTCGGCCCTTCGTGTGCATCAATTACCATAAGGCATACATCTGCCCTTTCAATAGCCGCAAGTGACCTGATTACACTAAATCTTTCTATTGATTCGTCTATCTTGCCTCTTTTTCTCATACCTGCAGTATCTATAAATACAAATTTCTCATCTTCCCAGGAAAAAGGTGTATCGATAGCATCACGTGTTGTTCCAGGAATATCACTTACTATGCTTCTTTCTTCACCGAGTATTCTATTAACAAGTGAAGATTTGCCGACATTTGGCTTTCCAACTACTGCAACTCTAATAGTAGTATCATCATAATCCCCGACTTCTAAATCTTTAAAATGACCTACTATGTCGTCCAAAAGGTCGCCAAGTCCAAGCTTCTGTCCTGCTGAAACTGCTATTGGATCGCCAAGCCCAAGATTATAAAACTCGTAAATGGTGTCTTTATATTTCTGGGAATCGACCTTATTACAAACCAACAAAACAGGTTTCTTCGCTTTTCTTAGAATCGCAGCAACATCCTCGTCATTGGGTGTAATCCCTTGCTGAGCATCGACAATAAAAACAATAACCTGAGCTGTTTCGATAGCTATTTCAGCTTGTTTGCGCATTTCTTTAAACAATGAGTCTTCATTCCAAGGCTCAATACCTCCGGTATCAATCATGGTGAAATGCTTATCAAGCCACTCTACGTCTGCATATATTCTGTCTCTGGTAACACCAGGCTTATCTTCTATAATTGAAATTCTTTTTCCCGCCAAACGGTTAAAAAGCGTCGATTTACCTACATTAGGTCGGCCGACTATTGCCACTATTGGTTTTGCCATATTATTTTGTCCTCCATGTGCCTTTCGGCCTTGTACTTAAGTTCAGAGATAACCTAATATATAATATCATAAATCATAAAAATAATAATGAACATAAGAATGAAAGCAAGAATAACCCAACTTATAAAAAGGATTAAGGTTTTTTTATT
>CAYZED010000031.1:4967-9116 GCA_964477445.1 uncultured Clostridiaceae bacterium
ACGGAATATTATCTATTCACTTATTTTCTGAATCTATATCCGTCTGAATCTTGTCTGAATCTATATCCATCTGAATCTATATCCGTCTGAATCTATATCCAACTCCCCATACAGTTTCCACATATAATGGATTTGATGGATCAGATTCCATCTTTTCTCTGAGTTTTCTGATATGTACCATGACAGTAGCAAGATCTCCTTGTGAATCTAACTCCCATATTCGTTCAAAAAGTTCTTCTTTTGAGAAGACTCTATCTGGATTTGATGCTAATAAAAATAAAATGTCAAATTCTTTTGTGGTAAGATTTAATTCTTTTTCAGCCAAATGAACAAACCTAGTCGATTTGTCAATAACTAGGTCTCTGATTTCAATTTGATCTTTTGATAGTGGTTTCTTATTATTTCCAACTAGTCTTTCATATCTGGAAATGTGTGCTTTCACTCTGGCAACTAATTCACCTGGTCCGAACGGCTTGGTAACATAGTCGTCCGCACCAAGTCCGAGTCCCCTAATTTTGTCAATGTCCTCTTTTCTGGCTGAAACTAGAATTATAGGAATGTCTTTCATCTGACGAATTTGTCTGCAAATTTCGAATCCATCAATCCCAGGTAGCATAACATCAAGAATTATCAAGTCATAGCTATTCTCTTTTGCTTTTCTCAGACCTTGAATGCCGTCATTTTCCATATCGACTTGATATCCATTTATTTCTAAATAATCTCTTTCTAATTCGATAATACTGAGGTCATCTTCGACTATAAGGATCTTTGACAAATCACTCACCCCTTCGTATCGCTCAATGGTAATTCGACTAATGGTAATTCGAGTATAGGTAATTCGAAAATAATCGTCGTCCCGACGCCGTATTCACTTTTTGCCCATATCTCGCCTTTGTGTTCTTCGATAATTTTTTTTGCTATAGACAAACCCAACCCGCTTCCAGGTTTATCTGTGGTTCTCGCATTGTTTTCTCTATAGAAGCGTTCAAAAATATCTTTAACGGACTCTTCATTAATACCAATTCCATTATCAGAAATTGAAACTCTGACTCTTGAACCAATTTTTTCCATTTTGACCGATATTTTTGGTGCGAATGAGCTCTTATACTTTATGCTATTATCAATTATATTTGTAATGACTCTTCTTAAATGCTGTACATCTGCCAATATATAGTTAATATCATTATTTTTCATAACATTATTGTTAACTACTTGATTATTATTAACATCAAAATTCTCATTAACATTGAAGTTCTCATTAACATTAAAATTCTCATTAACGAGATTATCTAGCTGAATTTCTCCTTCGATTTTTTCTAGATCAAATCTCAATTCTTCCACAATATCTGAAATGAACCTATCTACTCTAACCTTTTGAAAATCAAATTTTTCCTTATGTAAATCAAGTTTTGAGTAAAGAAAAAGCTCGTTTATTAAATTATCCATTTCTGCTGTTCTACGACTAATTGTAGAAAGATACTTATCCATTTTTTCGGGAGTATCAGCGACACCATCTGTAATCCCCTGAATGTAACCTTTTATCGCTGTAATCGGCGTTTTTAGGTCATGTGAAATATTTGATATCAATTCTTTCCTGTTTTCTTCATATAATTGTTGAGATTCTACTGATTCCTTGAGTTTTATCCTCATCTCCTCAAAAGTATCTTTAAGCTCATCAATTTCATCTTTTTCATCGACTCTTGTTTTTTTTGAAAAATATTGTTTTCTTCTATTTGTTTCATAATCGGTATATATGCTCTTTTCAAAGTTACCATTTTTAATGGCCTCTGCAGATTCCTTTAGTTTTTTCAAAGGGTTAATTATTCTTTGGCTAACTAGTAAAGTGAGAACAAAATTTGTTAACAAAATCAACAAAACAGTGGATACTATAGTATAAACATATACTTTCCTAACCTGAGTTGATAATTGATCTTCCGTAGAAATTAAAAATATGCTGCCCTGACTTCCATCAGGATAGTAAAAATCATGTTGACCTAGGATAGTCCCACTTTTTTCGGATTCGAAAATATTATGCGTCCTCTGATAAAACGCAGCAAATGATGGTAAATTGTTTAGAACTGCAGTCCCTGTAAGTCTATCTGTTAAATAAATAATTTTGTTGTTCTTCCTGACAATAATTCCAACATAGACTTCGGAAAATTTGGCATCGAAGTCTTTTAGAATTTTCATATTTGACATTTCAGATGGCCTTATCAAGGATACATTCTTTAACTGAGAGAGAATAACATCTCTTCTCATCAATGCACTACTTATAGGGTTTTTCCCCGGCGTATTAAAAGAAGGTTTAATGTCATATCCAGCAAAAAAGAAATTACTCCAAAAGTAACTAATGCCTATTACCAAAGCGATGGAAACCAGAATTATTCTGATGTTGTTATTGAATAAGCGTTTACTAATAGACATTTTGTCACCTTCTTTGTAAAATAATTAAACCTAGCGAAAAAGCGGCATCTTATGTATTTTTTTGAGTATTACTATCTTGAATTCTATCCCTATTCGTATCTAAGTGCTTCTATCGGATCAAGTGCTGCCGCTTTTCTGGCTGGGTATATCCCGAAGAAAATCCCAATAACCGAGCTAAAGAGCAACGTTCCCAAAGCTACTGGTACTGAAACTACAGGAGTAATATTCGCAAGCTGACCGATAAGGTTCGAACCCAATATTCCGAAAGCTAAGCCAACAGCTCCTCCAATTAATGAAATTATAACTGATTCAACAAGAAATTGTAATAATATATTTCCAGTAGTGGCACCAATTGATTTCCTAATACCAATTTCTCTAGTTCTTTCAGTAACTGAGACTAACATGATATTCATTATACCGATACCGCCAACCACTAAAGAAATTGCTGCTATGGCCGCAATAAAGGCTGTAAATATACTTAAAACGCTATTTATTTGATCCAAAATTCCCGACATACTTTGGAGTTTATATATATCCTGCCCCATATTTCCATGTCTTAATTCCATAATTGATATTGCCTTATTCCCTGCCCCTTCAGCCTCATTTTGTGAAGTTGCCATAATTGTCACAGAATTAATTTTTGCCTTATCAGCAAGCAAATTACTTATAAAAGTAGCAGGGACTTCTAGTGTTACTGATTTTTCTTCTGTTGGAGGCCCTGGCCTGCTCATGGCTGACGCTTTTGAAATTCCAACTACTGTAACTTTTTTTGATACTCCGTCTAAATTAATTGTAATGGTTTGGTCAACTGCATCTGTATATCCGAACAGCGTAAATGCAGATGTTTCATCAATGACTGTTACTGGAACTCCGGATTGATATTCATTTTCATTATAATATCTACCATATAAGATTTCCGCGTTGTTAATATAGGCTTTATCTGGCGAGCCACCACTAATACTAGCAATTTTTACTTTTGTTTCTGATGCTGCTGTTCCTCTGGCAGAATTTGATGGTGATGCATATTTAACTTTTTCTGACTTTTGCAAAATTTGTTCAACGTCTTTGTATGTGAAATAATCCGTCGACTGTGCAGTTGAGGTATCCACCGCTATTGTAATATTTGAGGCTCCCACTTTTTCGAATTCACCAGTAATCGAATTCTTTCCACCTTGTCCAAGTGAAATTACCATTATTACCGAACTGATACCTATGATTATTCCTAACATTGTCAGAAAAGATCTCATTTTATTTGCTTTAATACTTGATATAGACATCTTTACGCTCTCAAAAATATTCATGCGCATTCACCTTTATCCGTTCCAATTTCATCAGACTCAATTTTATCAGATCCAATTTTGTCCGAAACAATTTCTCCATCCTTGAATCTAACAATTCTTTTAGCATGTGCTGCAATATCATTTTCATGTGTAACCATAAGTATAGTAACTCCTTCATCATTTAGCTCCGTAAAAAGTTTCATGATATCGTCTGAAGATTTTGAATCAAGGTTTCCAGTTGGTTCATCTGCCATGATAACCGCTGGCCGATTTACTAACGCTCTAGCTATTGCTGCTCTTTGTTTTTGACCGCCAGAAATTTCATTTGGCATGTGGTGGAGTCTATCTCCAAGGCCAACTTTGTTCAAAACTTCAATAGCCCTCGAGCGTCTCTCTTTCAAGGGAACACCCATGTATAGCATTGGTAATTCCACATTCTCGAGTA
>CAYZED010000031.1:9126-23972 GCA_964477445.1 uncultured Clostridiaceae bacterium
AGTAATGATACTCGAGGTATCAGATTAAATGATTGGAATACAAAACCTATCTCTTTGCTTCTTACTGCCGCTAATTCATTACCTTTCATATTTGAGACATCTTTACCATTTAGCTTGTAAACTCCCCCATCCATTGAATCAAGGCAGCCAAGCAAGTTCATAAAGGTAGATTTTCCAGAACCAGAAGGCCCCATAATCGCCGTGTATTCACCTTTTGAAATGTTCAAGCTTACTTTTTTCAAAGCATAGAATTCAATATCTCCAGTTCTATATATTTTTGATGCATCTTTTATTTCTAACATAAGATTCCCTCCCGCATATAGCAGTTCGTTTATTTAATAGCTTTTGTTCCATTTACTCAAAACTTTTATTCTGTTTACTCAAAAACTCTTGTTCCGTTTACTCAAAAACTCTTGTCCGCTTACTCAAAACTTTTATTCTGTTTACTCAAAAACTCTTGTTCCGCTTACTCAAAAACTTTTGTTCCATTTATTAGCGTTGTTTCTGGATTAAGTACTACTTTTTCACCTTCGATTACACCTTGTATTATTTGTGTTTCAACATCAGATGAAATCCCGAGTTTGGCTTCTCTAATTTCAATCATGCCATCTTTTACAACATATACTGTTGTTCTACCCGCCTTCTCATACCTTACCGCTTCTGCTGGAACTGATATGGCATCAAGTGCTTTTCCAGTTAAAATATCTACATCTACGGAGAAATCAATTTTCAATAAGCTACTATATTTGTTAATAATTATTTCAGCTTTTAGCAATGCTTCACCATTTTGTGAGATAGTTGCTACAGGATCTATAAAACTTACTTTTCCACTTAATACCTTAGAGGTGGCTGAACCGCTTCTTCCAACGCTTATTTTAACTGATTGATTCAATTTGACTCTCGTAGCATCATATTTACCAAGTGTGATTACGGCTTTAAGATTTTTTAGATCCTGTACCACAATAGCTGCTTGTCCACCACTAGCGTTTGCTCCTTCTGTAACGTTAACAGCTGTTACCGTTCCTGCAGCCTCTGCAACAATATCATTTGTATTCTTTACATTATTTGATCTTGCCGAGTTAAGCGACAATTTTGCGGAAAGAATAGCATTACTTGACTGTTTTAGTCTTTCAGAAGAGATTGGCGACAATGAATCTTTAGTCTTCTTTAGTTGATCCGCTTTTGTTAAATCAGCTGGAGTTCCACTTTTTTTCAAATCACTGATTTGTTTAGCTAGATCTGCAATTTGATCTTTAATATCTTGATTTTGATTATTGAGCTCTTTATTAGACAATTTTGCATTTTCATATTGAATTTCTGCTTGTCTCACTTGAGTTAACGTATCTTGTTTCTCGAAAACTACTAATACATCACCTTTTTTTACTTTATCGCCAACTTCAACATTTACTTTTTCAACCTTTGCCTGTGAACCGAAATACTCTTTTTTGTAATCCGATTTTATTACCGCTGTAGTACTGAGATAAGCGTCAACTTCGCCCTTACTGGCTAAAGCTGTTTTTACCTGAACTGGTTTTTCGCCCTTAGCATTTTTCGGCCCTAAACCACCACCGAATATTGAAAAAGCAATCACTCCCACAACCACTACTGCACCAATACCTACTAACCATCTTTTTTTCATTTTTTAATACCTCCATATTTTTTCTATAAACTAAGAATAACAGCCAGAGCTAAATTCGAAATAAAGTAATTCTAAAGTTTTTCTAAAGAAAGTTGAAATAATTCCATTATGCTAAGTATTGTATCGTTTGGTTAATTTGGAAAACACGCTTAATTTTATGCTATTATTCTATTGACTTCAAATGGAAAATCTGATAAATTTTATGGTGTATATTACTATTCTGATAATATAACGTTGATTAATTCAAAGAAAATTACAGTTCCGAAAAAAATAGAAGAAATCAAAGCATATTTAATAAAAAATCCCGAAGACATATCTGCAATTATTTTACTGGGAGATTTATACTATGACTTAGGTGATTTTAATAATGCCAAAGACAACTATATTAAAGCCATAGAAATCACTCCAAGCAATATCGTGCTTAGATTAAGTATTGCTGCAACATATAGAGAACTTGGAGAGTTTGACGAGGCTATAAAGGAATGTAATAAAGCTTTAACTCAAAACATCGAAGCCTCAAGTACATATGCATCATTATCAAAAACATATATATATATGAATAACAAATCACTTGCTCTCGAAACTGCACGAAAGGCATATTCTCTAGACAAAAATGATATGTTTAGCATAAACTGTCTGCTTATTGCAGACCATTATAATGGATTATTTGATGAGCGTGACAAACTATTCAAAGTACTAGAAGAAAATAAATATTATGATTTAGAAAGAACAAAATATATAATCAGCTCAAAATCTGAATAGAATAAAAACGGAGGTTTGTAAATGATTCCAGGTATTATTATTTCTATAATTACTTTCCCAGGTGTTATTGTCCATGAAATCGCTCACCAGTTGTTTTGTAGACTTTTTAATCTAGTTGTATTTGATGTATGTTATTTTCAATTTGGAAACCCCGCAGGATATGTAGTACATGAGATTCCAAAAAAACCAGCACACGAAATAATTATTGGCATCGGACCATTTATTGTCAATACTATTATTGGTGCCATTATTTCCTTACCGGCTGCCATCTCTGTTATTAAGTTTGGTTCAGGAACTCCATTGGAATATGTTTTAATATGGCTGGGTGTTTCAATCGCAATGCATTCTTTCCCAAGTACCGGAGATGCAAAATGCATATGGGATGCCGTAAAGAGTAAAGATACAAATTTGGTCACTAAAATCATCACCACACCAATAGTATTGTTAATATATGCAGGGGCAATTGGTTCAATATTTTGGTTAGATTTAGTATATGGTATAGCAGTTTCAACACTTATTCCATATCTAATAGTTGGGGCTCTGACATAATCCTTTAACTTACGGTTATAAACGCAAAATATTATTAAAGTAACTCCCACCTTCAAATTGAACTGACCCCCAAAAGTTAGTCCTAAAATTCTAACTTATAGGAGTCAGTTTTTTTCTATCAATATATTTTTTGCTTAAATACTCATGCAGTGACCACTTTATTAACTACCTCACAACATATATAATTAATTCAGGAAATCAATTTTGGAGGATTTAGAATAATGAAAAATAGCGTTTTCTTCTGGATTTTATATACTATATTTTTTTTATTAAGTGTAGCAATGACTCTATTTTCACAAAGTATCGGTATGGGCCTTTCGCTTGGCATTCTTCTTATTTTATTAATTGCGTTAAGAAAAGTAGTTTTTAAAAAATTCTTTATATCTCTATTATCCTGGTTTGTAACAGTTATACTCTTCCTATTTATCGTGGGTATATTTGTACAAACCCCTGAAACCCTACTATATAAACAAAGTCTCCAACCTTCCTCAAAGGAACAAACTGTAACTTACGAAAATATTAAAATCAAAATACCTGGCGGCCTGTTAAAAAAAGATGAAGAATTAAGGATTTTGAAGCCGTCCTCTAAAATCGAACCCTTAGTTATTGGAATGAAGCAAGCCATAATGCTCGATATTAAACTTGGTGAGCTAACTAAGTTTGAGAGGCCTTTGACTATTGAAGTTCCCTATGATAAGAATTTTGTTAACTCGAAAATTTCACTTAAAAGCCAATTCACAGTTTGTTATTTTGATGAAGTTTTAAATGGTTGGATATCTACCCCTTTTTCAATCGACAAGAAAAAAAATGTTTTGACTATAAAAACCAAACACCTCACAAAGTGGTCTGCTTACTACACTCTTTGGGGATACGACACATTCCCTGGAAAAAGATGTACTATTATCTATGACAAAGCTGGTCTTAAGAACAATAATTCACTTTATCAAAACAGAACCGGCAGAAGTGCTCCGAGTAATTTAACCCCATTATTGGTGCAAGATATTGCTTTATTCTTTGATCAAGCCACTCTTTCCTATGAAAGAGAGGGGCTGAAACTTGATGATAAAGTCAATGTTTTCGTAGGTGCTGCCGGGAATTCATATAGAAATAGCAAAAGCGGAATAATAACTATTAATGATGCGTTGGTGAGTCAAGCAAGAGGACAAGAATTAATCAATCTTCTTCGACAAGAATGCGCTCATGAGCTTTTTCATGAAGCCCAAGCGAATAAATTCGGGGTTTCTGGATTAACAGCACTTTACTATGAAAACAAAACCTTCTGGATTGAGGCCACAGCTGACTATGCTGCAGATATTTTAGCGTGGAAACACGCAAAGGATCGCGACGGATCTTCATTTTCTAGGACCAATCAAATGGGCGATGAGATAAATAAAGATTATTTAAAATACTCGATATTTACTGCAAACAGCACAAACAAATACAAAGCCGGGCATGAATATTCAACTTCGTATTTTGTGGAATATATGATGAATCGCTTCCCTAATGCTCCCCCAAATGTTCTTATTACTCTTCTCGGACGAGATAATGATTTTGTGACTTGCTTCAATGAAGTGTATAAAAAGAGCGATTATAACCTAGCAAGGTTTTTATTAGATTATTCAGCATATTTTCTATTTAACAAAAATAGCGCTTTCCCAAAAGATCAGAATAAGCTTGATGCAATTGATGAAAGTGAAACTATAAAATTCAAACTAAAAAACGATACGTCCGGCAATTTAGAATCAAACGAGATTTCAAAGACACTTACTTTGTCTCCAAAAGAAACCTATAGTACCTTTATCCAGTCGGTAAGTTCGGAAGTTCTTGGCTTAACTAGTGAAGAAAATCTTACTGCTGAATTCGAATATAATATTAGTAGTGATAAAAGAATTAGTGTTGTAGTGGCTGATTCAGATTTGAACACCTTTACACAAGTTAAAGATGGCCTAATAAAAATTTCTGGTTCCAGCAAAATCAGCGCCTCAAAAAAGATCATCATTCTCTATACCACTGGAAAAGAAATAATTCCAGCTAATGTCACCGTTACTGTAACGTATAAAGGTGCTGAAAAACCTTCAAATAGTAAAGCTTCACCACGACCTACAACATCCATTAAGCCTTCAACAGATTCCGGAAAAACATCTGATTTGTCTATAAGTTCAAACAAAATTGGTTTGGGAGGAATAAAAGAAGGAAATCATGTTCAAAAATCTACAAACACTAGAACAGAGACTTCAGAAAGTTTCAAAATTGACAAAGGTGCTTGGACTGACAGAGATGGAAATGGAAAAGTAGAAACTTTTTCTGGAAGCATGAAATATAGTCGGGTTTATTTATGTGATGAAGCAATAAATAAGTACGCTGTAAATAGAATCTCAGTGAGTTGTGCCTATGAAATAACTGAGGGAAATGTTGAAATGCCATCAAAAACCAATGTTTCCACTCCTGGCTCAAAAACTTATAAGGTTAATGGAATTGATGTTTATAAGCATGAAATGGGTTTTGGAATCATAGAATATTATGTATATACAAATAATCACAGAATAATGTTCACTTATACTTATGATCACTGGAGGCAATACAAGTCTAATGTTAAGGTGCCTAAAAAAATCGACTCTGATAAGGTTTTTAACGAATGGCTCGTGAAGGTGATGAAAACCATATAAGGTGGGCATAAATGGAAATAATCAGATTATTGTTGAGGAGATGTGATTTTGTACAATACCATTAAACGTGACGCTGTATAGTTCATGATCTGATAGCAAATTTCATACTAAGCTACCATTAAAAATTATTCAAAGCTAAGTGTATTATTTCGAACAAGCGGATAGATAAAAACAGAATATTGAAAAATTTACACAAAAGAAAAACCCGGCTACCTTTTGGTTTGCCGAGTTAGTGGTCTTTGCTTATAGTTTAGCTATACTTTTTAGTCCCATAACTTCTTTTGCTTTCTTACTTTGTTCTTTTAAATACTCTATTCTCTGTTTTGGACTAAGTCCCCTTACTTCTGTAGATATTTCATCTCTAACCTGTCTAACCCATTTCATTGCATCTGATTCCATCATTTAATCACCTTCCTCCAACATGCTTTCAGGCGATGCTATTTCAATTTCACCATACCCTTCAAGTTTATTAATCCCATTTGCGCCAAGTACTGTTTTAACCCTAACTATATGTTTGAAATTCCAAGATAAAATAACTTTACATCCACTAGTTGAAGCTAATGCAATATGAAGTGCATCCTCATAGCACTTTGCAGGAACTATGCCCTCATCAATATATCTTGATGCTAGATTATCAGCTTCATCATCTATTTCTACAATTTCGTACTGTATTTGATTCAAAAATTGTTGCAAAAGAGTCCTCTTTGGTTCATAGCACTTGGCAAGTTCAATAATAACTGCCTCAGACAACACTAAATCATATAACCCCGCCTTAAAATCCTCCCAAAGCTTTAGAGTTATCTCCATTTTCTCTGGAACGTCCTCTGCTTGTAGGTGGCTCACAACTGATGTTTCAATATATATTTTCAATTTCTTCATTGTAAATCTCCAATCTCGTTCATTTGCTTATATATGAGCCAGATCAATAATTTCACCTTTATCTTCTATGGTCTGATAGCGAATTTCATACTTAGCTACCATTAAATTTTTTTATGCTAATTATATTATACCGAAAAAACTGAGAGATTAAAACAGAATATTGAATATTTCACACATATCAGGCTCACACGTATAACTAGTTGTAATCTCTGCGTATTTCTATAAATGAACCTTGCCAAATTTTATTTTTCAGCAAGGTTCGTTTTTTTATAGGTAATTATAATTCTAAGGAAAACAATTCTTACTCACAGATTCATTGATTCCTGTATTCCCTTTTCGCCTTTCTAACTATTTCGGCTACTTCTTCAGCGTTTTCAATATCGTGAAATTCCATTAACCTTTTCTTGTTATAACCGAAAATGAATATGTAAAGTCCACTATAATTCAAACCTTTTTCATCGTGAAATCTTATCGTCCCTTCGCCTTTCTTGTCTTTGAAAACTTTAACATATTCAATTTCATTAAGTCTCTTTTCTTGTACTCTATCTTCCAGTTTAAAAGCTTCAGTATATATAATTATATTTTTGTTTGTTATAGAATATGATGTTCTCGAATCCTTCCAAACCTTAAATAAAAACCTGCCAATTAACCAATACATAAAAACCGAAAATATGAACAATCCCCCATATGAAAATGTATCAAATGCTCCATTTTTTAACAAAATCAAAAATACAATAGAATGTAATGGTAAATATACGAAGTCTGTCTTTGAGAATATTTTTCTAATTGGTTTTCCAAGCCATATTGTTTTTTCTTCCATTATATTATTCAAGCTCCTTTTATTTTTTTACCATATTTAATAATGGATTACCATAATCAGGTGTAAACCATGAATTTGTAAATAAAAAGTGAATATCATATTTTGCTGTTGAATAACCTGTTCCAGCCGAAATTCCAAAATGTCCGCCTGAATAACAAATTGAAAGATTGAGTTTTCTTATCTAACCTCCTAATTCCATTCCAAATCCAAGAAAATCTTCTGTAGTCGCATTACCAAGAGCAATGAAATAAGAATCACTCAATGAAGCCTGTGGTGTACCTATTCCTATACCGAAAGTATAAACCCTTCCTTCACTGCCATTTACATCTTTTAAATCCGAGATAGTATATTCCAGTGCCCCTTCATCTGCGATATATCCTGTTCTTTGAAATCCACGTGTTGGCAAGTTTGCATAAAGGACACTTGAATTCATATTCTGATTTAATTTTTTCGGTTTATTCCCCATAACCGTTGTGATACTAGTTGCAGCCGTGGTTATTTTATTAATTGTCTTGTTATTTTGAATTCTAACATCTGCACTACTTTTTACATCTATGCTTCCAATTGTACTTGAATTCAGAATAAACCCATTGCTATTTTTGACTGCGACTATCTTATCTATATTACCTTCGTTATTAATAACAAACGAGCTATTTTGACCGGTACCAACGGTTTGAATCGTCCCGTCATTTGCTATAATAGTCTTGCTATCTGTTCCTGTATTAACTGTAGTAATTGTTCCACTTGCTGAATTACCAATAAACGCCACAGTATCATTCCCTGTATTTATTTCGGCAATTTTACCATCATTAACTATCATTGCAAACGAATTATCCATAGTCACTTTTGCTATTTCATCATTATTTACCAACAGTAGATTCGTGCCTGATTTTGTGGTGACAGTTTCAATTGTTTTATTGTTAAGAATTATTACCGAGGAATCCTTTCCTGCTGTAATTGACTTTATCTCGCCTTCATTTGCAACACAAAGGTTAACATTATTACCCGTACCTACTACTTTAATCTCTCCTTCACTTGAGTTGTAAATTGAGACATTCGAATTGGTACTAGCATATACCGACCCTATATTCCCATTATTCGTAATATCCGCCTTATCGCCTTTACCAACTTTTAAAGAATCAATTGTTCCACTATTTATTACTTTTGAATTCGCACCCAATGACATACTGCTTATCGTCGCACCTTTAAATACCTCATATGTCTGCGGTATCTTATCCAGTTCTTTACCAATTGCCTTCGCTGTTTTCGCATCACCCATCATAAGTGAAAACATCATGTCTTGTATACTTATTCCATAGTGTCCTGTCGGGTCGCTGTACATCATAGGTTCGTTGCTGCAGTAAGTGTAAAGGTTTAAGCTCAGTGGGTCACTAGCTTCTCCTGAATAGGTATCTTCCTGCAGGAATCTCGCTGTTGCTGGATCATACATTCTGGAGTTAAGATAATAGAGTTTTGTTTCTACGTTCCTCTCAGATGTTTGTGTGCAAACATCCTGTCGGACTGCGCGATACAAAGTAATCGCTACGCATATTGATAACCTGCGTAAGTTATGTTGTTGTTAAAATCTCCAGTTGAAGTTTGTACATTCCCGAAGGCAGTCGAGTAAACGGGGGCGTTACCGCCCCACGCTCCTCACGGAACCGTGCTTATGGTTTTCCCATACACGGCTCTTCGCTAAAGTACATTCACAGTTTCTCTATTGCAACTGTTTTAAGAGTGGCGTATATGCTTACCTTTGTGTATGCCTTCTTAAGTTTATAAAACTCAATCATCCTCCCAAAACTTTCCCACGTCAGCTTATTCCTGTTGCTTCTTTTTCTCAAAGCCTTATACAGAGTCTTTACAACATATTCTCTCATCTTCTGAATCTGTCTTCCGTTATCAGTCACCCCATAATAATTGAAGTATCCTGTTAATTTTCGATTTAGTTCGCTAATTAGCCATTTTGGCCTTTCGTGCATATTTTCTTTAATCCATTTCGAAATCTTTTCTGCACTCGCCTTTTTCTTCTTCTTAGCAGTCCTTCTTTTGACTCTAAATTTACTGCCGTCAGCACTTCTGCTACAGTAGTGTGTAAATCCAAGAAAATCAAAGGTCGGTGGGTTTCCCCCACCTTTCCCTTTAGAATCGCTCTCTGCAAATCTTCCAAACATTATTATTTTAGTTTTGTCTTCCGCCAGTTCAAGATTAAATTGCTTCAATCTCAACTTCAATTCTTGTAGGAATTCCTTAGCCTCAAATTCACTTTCAAAGCAACAAACATAATCATCCGCATAGCGGACAATATGGCTTGCAAATTTGTTATCCTTCTTAACTACTTTTTCGAACCACAAATCGAGTACATAATGTAAATAAATGTTGGAAATTACTGGAGATATTGGTCCTCCTTGAGGACACCCTTTTAAACTTTGCGTTATCGTCCCATTTTCACTAATTGGCGTCATTAGTATTCTTTTAACCAATCTTATGAAATTCTTATCGGTAATTTTATGCTCCAGAAATTTAATAATCCATTCGTGACTAACACTACCAAAGAAATCTTTTATATCAGCATCCACTACATATCTTATCTTCTTTGTCTCAAGTACATATGTTAGTGCCGCTAGTGCTTGATGGCATCCTCTTTGTCCTCTGAATCCGTATGAGAATTCCATAAATATGGGCTCATATATTGACGTCAATATCTTTGCTATTGCTGTCTGCACTAACTTATCTTCGTATGCTGGTATTCCTAATGGTCGCATTTTGTCACTACCAGCTTTTGGTATGTGTACTCGTCTTACTGGTTGCGGTTTATAGCTAAAACTTTTGAGGCTTTCCCATAGTTTGTTTATGTTTGCTTCAAGATTTATTTCGTATTCTTTCTTGGTTACCTCATCCACTCCCGCAGCTTTATTTGCTCCCATTTCTTTATGGCACATTTTTAGCATTTCAGGATTAATTAGATGAATTACATTGTTAAACTGTTCTTTTGGGTTTGCTTTCGATATTTCTGCTATTCTTTCCAGCTTGGTTTTCACTTCAATTTTCACCTGCCTCTGCGTACAGGAAGTGTTTCCCTGTAAGATTGTTCTTTGCGCTCTCGCCCTTCCCATCCACGGTGGTTAGCCGCTTCATCGGTACTATGACGGAGTCCGACTCCCTGCACTTCTTCGGTTTGTCTTGCTTTGTTCAAGCTTTGATTTCTCCTACCACCTTTGTGTGGAATCGCAGGGTCTCCCAAGTTCCTAGCAACTTCATTTGTAAACATGCAACGGTCTCTGACTCCGGGGTGCAGTTTTATTCTTGCCTTATCGAATAAAACCGTGTTGTCTTCGGCCTCTACGAAAAACCTCGACCATTCCCAAATTCCTACGTTTCGGAGCTCAATCCCTTCACTTGCGTTGTAGCCTGCTTACTCCCGCGGTCTTGCAACCAGTCATGCTGTTACCATCATGCCCGTAGACCTACAGTAATGGGGCGGTGGCTAGCCTTTTCCCATGTCGGACTTTCACCGACTGAAATTGCCAAGCTTCGCTTGGCGCACTCGTAGCTATACAAAGTTTTATGTTCTACTGAAGTGCCTCCAGTTACAGTTACTTTAGCGCAAAGAAGTCTATTTAATTCATCAAAAGTATTTTCTTTTACGGTTCCTTTTCCATCAACTTCGTAACGTATATTCCCATTTTTATCATATTTCACGGAATTGGTTATGCCTTGTCCACCTGCTGCATTTTGCTGAGTGTGTGAAAGCTCGCGACCTAGGTTGTCGTATGAATATAGTTCTACTGTTCCAACAGTATTTTTCTCCCACACCAAATTTCCAACACTATTATACTGATAACTTACAGTATTCGCAGGCATTGTGGAATCGCCAGGACTAATTACAGTTCTAACTTCCCCAAACCCATTATATGAAAACTGCGTTACATTCAGTTTTCCGTCAGTTTGAGTTAGGATTTTTCCAGTTAAATCATATGTAGCTTGATTCACAATATCTTGCGCAGCGCCGGAATTTAAGGCAATTGTGGTTTTTGTAAGATTTCCAGCATCATCATAAAAATACCTAGTTACATGTCCTTTAGCATTCGTTTCTGAGACCGTTCGGCCTATACCGTCATAAGAATAGAGAGTAGTATATGTCAATCCCTTATCTTTTGAAGCTGCGTCAGTCACTTTTATAACTTGATTTGCCTTATTATATTCATATTCTGTTCCATATCCATTGTCAATTTTTGCTAGATCTGTTCCTGAAGCAGTACTATATGATTTTCCATCGGTTTTCTTTATAACATTCCCATTTGCATCATATTTCATGTTCTCTACATTCGCAGAAACCCATTGTAGCGAAACTGTATCATAATAGTTTTCTATTTTTGATATCAGCCTTCCCATTTTATCGTATAAATATTCTGTTCTGTTCATCTGTGTTAAGGTTTTTGCTGAATCATAATGCTTTGGTGTTACGTCTGCAATTTTTCTACCTGCAAAATCATAATAGAATGCAAGCACCCCATTTTTAGGGTTAGTAGTTTTTATTAGAAGACCTCTAGGATTATAAGTATTTGTTGTTAGGTTACCCTTTGCATCAGTGGAAGTGATTACTTTCCCATTCCAATCATAAGTTGCAGAATTAGCCACCGTAACAAGTGTGCCTGTTTCATCTTGACATAGGACAGATTTGGATAGCTGTCTATCCATATTATCATATGTATAGTTGGTCGAAATATTGTTCGCGTCTATAGCCTTTGTTACGTTTCCATTTTTATCATATTCCAGAGTGCTTGTTTTGACAATATCATTTGCACTACTAAAAGTATTAGGATATAAATCTCCATCTTTAACATGAATTTTTATTTGAGTAGGCTTTCCAAATTCATTATTAACATATTCTGTTACATTTTTCTCAGTTACACTAGTATAAACTTCTTTTTTGTTTACAATGCCATTATCATCATAAAAATAGGCAATTTTTCTTCCAGCTGAATCAGTTTCTGTTTTAACTTTTCCGTTTAGATAATAATCATAGTATTTTATTACGCATTCAGTCGATAATGGAACACTATTGAGAGCTACTAAATTTTTACCTGATCGCTCTTCTTTGATTTTACTGGCTTTATCATATACATAACCAGAATAATTATATTGTGTGGAAGTGTTAGGAACCCACTTCGCCACGAGTCGGTCAAAACCATCATATGAATAATAGGTAGTATTCCCTCTGCCATCTACCGTAGTGGCAAGAGTACCATTTGGGTTATATGTGCTTATATTTGTAGTTCCATCAGCATTGGTTACATTAACTACTCTGTCCGCAAAATCCTTTTCAACAATCGAAGTCGCTAAATCATTAGCTGTAGTTGAGCAATATTCTATCGTTGTAATTTTATCATTCTTATTTGGTAATATATCATATGCAAAATCTTTTAAAGTAATAGCGGCTTGTCCATCGGCATCTTTAAACTGGATTTTCTTAACCCTATTCATTACATCATATTCATAAAGATAAATAGAGAGGTTATCCTTAGTTTCTGATGACATGTTCCCATAATCATCATAACCATAAATAGTCGTCTTACCGCATGGATCCTTTACTTGAGCTAATTTCCCATTTGGCAAATAAGAATATCTATATCCAGCATTGGCATCTGAGTATTGGTTGGTTGTGCCTGTGAGCGTGTCTTTTGTGGAATCATATAGATTTGCAGAAATTTCTTGAATCTTTCTTCCATTCGAATCGTAAAGAGTTCTACTAACTTCTTTTTCGACCGTTCCAACAAAGACTTTTGTCCTAGCCAAATTCCCATTTTTATCGTATTCAAATGTAGTTTTTACATTACCAGGAGTAGTTTCGCTAGTTTTCCAGCCCTGTGTATTATAGGTGAAAGTTGTGATTTTATTTTCTGCATCTTTTATGGAATTTATATTCCCAAAAGTATCATAAGTGTAGGTAGTTACATTTCCTTCTGGATCAGTAGAAGTTTTAACTAGCCCTTTTACTAAATAACCATTGGTGATTCTTTCTGCTTCGGTAAAATAAGTATAGCTAGTTATTGAGTAATTCGCGGGATTGGAAGTTCCTTCTGTATAGTTATCTGTTCCATTGAGAGGTTTTACTTTTTTTGTCAGATTTGTTTCATTATCATATACATAAATGGTCCTTTTTTCTGATTCATCAATTTTATTAATAAGGTTATTCTTAGTGTCATATGAATAATGAATATCTGTGCTGTCTGGATTTATTTGTCTTGTTATATTACCATTGGCATCTCTTTCATATTGTGTTATAAACCCATTCCTATCAGTGATTTTCTTTTCTTCACTATAAATATTGAGTTCGTATTCAACAATGGTATTTTTGAGTCCGGGATCCTTTGAATTTTTAATATTATAATTTAAATCATACTCTTTAATAACTTGTCTTCCTGCTGTATCTGTAATTGTTCCAATCTTAGTCGCAAAAACATATGTTACAGTAAAAATATTCCCAAACTCATCTTTGATCTGAGTCGCTCTGTGGGCATTGGCATGATCATATGTCACTTTTTCAACTAGATCATTAGTATGATTTCGGTACTCAATTAAATACCATTTGCTATCGTTAGTTTCATAAACATAATTTTTTTCATTTCCTTCTGGGTTTTTTACTTTTGTTAATTATTATTACCTAGATTCTACGTCAGCACTTTAAAAAGCACACTCAAAGCCTTGATAAATATTCGTTCCTTCGAAATTCTGCTTTCACCCATTGGGTGAAAGAAAAACGCTCGAAAATGTGTTGAATTATCAGCTTTTATGACTCAATATATGCTAAAATAGTAGTAAGAAAAGTAGTAAAAAGGGGTTCCGATTATGATTAATAAAATTGATTTCACAGCTAAGAATCTAACATCAAATGCAGGTCTTTTTCTGCTCCTTGAGAACGCAAAAAGTAATGAGATTTTTGATCTAGTTGAAAATGACCTCGTATTTGATAATGACTCAACAAATAAAATCAAGATGAATCATATAAAGACGATGATCTGTGGTCACTTTATTGGTATAGACAAGCTAGAACGTCTAAAGCTCCTTCAAAATGATCCGCTCGTTAATGAATTTGATATTTCGGTAAAAGAACCTGAAATAGTATCTAGATTTTTAGGAAACTTCACCTTCAAGACAACTCAACAATTTAGAGACATCAACTTCAAGGTATTCAAAAAGCTACTCTCGAAAAGTAAATTGACATCCATTACGATTGATATTGATAGTAGTGTCATTAACGTAGAAGGCCATCAAGAAGGTACTTCCAAAGGTTACAACCCTAAGAAACTGGGTAAGCGATGCTACAATATCCAGTTTGCATTTTGCGACGAATTGAAAGCATATGTTACCGGATTTGTTAGAAGTGGTAATACTTACACTGCTAACGGTGCTGCTGAAATGATCAAAGAAATCGTATCCAACATCAAAACAGATACGCTAGATATCCTTTTCCGAATGGATAGTGGCTATTTTGATGAAAAAATCATTGAAACGGTAGAATCTCTTG
>CAYZED010000032.1:0-592 GCA_964477445.1 uncultured Clostridiaceae bacterium
ATTCTGTAAGATTATGAACAATCATGTTTGGTTTTAAAACAGAACTTTCAATTGTTTTTCCTTTGACTTCTTTGATGACTTCCCACTCGCCTAACCATCCAGTTATTTCTTTCATTCTCCAATAACCTCCTCAATAAAATTCAGGAACTAAATACAATGAATCTGAAGGATATTGTACTAACGCTCTATACATTTCAAAATCTTCGTCCCAGGATGATATTTCTTCTCTTGAAATATATTTCTCAACAGGGCCTTCTTTATCTTGATAGACACTACTTTCAAGTTTTTGAAGACGTGAATTAATGTCTTTTAAAGCTGTCACTGCATCCTTTTGAGGTGATTCAAGCGTTAACTTTATATTTACTTTCCCAAGACCTCGAAGAGATTCATACGCTGCCTCTTTAATTTGTAGATATTCATCCAAATTCAGTTCTGGAATATAAAACTTAACTAATTCTCCTGGTCTATAAAAACCTTCAATTGGTTCAATGGCTCCAGCCATAACAGGTTTACAATATTTATTCAAATGAGCTAGTCCTAAATCAAGTGCAATTTCTCTATCATCTGTATCTACATTTAATACATCTTCAAA
>CAYZED010000032.1:602-3815 GCA_964477445.1 uncultured Clostridiaceae bacterium
TAATATTTTCAGTGGGTATTCATATCTGTAAATTATAGAACCTGATCCGGAGGACACTAGATCAGGCACTAGTAATTTTTCTTGAAAGTTAATCAGAAAATCTTTTGTTCCTGCTTTATCAAGATTCTGAATACCCACCGATTTTTGAACCCCTCCAATAGTTACAATGACACCTTCAGTCGTTGCACGCGGGGTATAAAAAAGCGGGATTGGAGTGTTCCCTGTGACACTAATATTTTGAGTAAAGTTTTCCGAAAGAGCTTTCCCACCTTTTACCCAAAGTTTGTTAACAAATTTACTTACATCAGGTTTAATATTTGCAGTGTTCCTTTTATATTTACCTGTCGTTATTATGCTTTCATTTAAACGTGTTTGAGGTTGAAAAAAATTCAAAGTAAGATTTTCATCAATGTACCATTGGTAACCCGATATTTTACTCAATTGACTCATTGCATCATATAAAAATCTATCAGGAAAAGTAATAGAAATTTGTTTATAACAACTCTCAACTTTGCTTGTATTTACCCAGGGTGCATATCTATTAAATAAATCAATTACTATAAAACCAATTTCTTGATTTACATATGCCTCAGTAACTATAACCTTCTGTGTTTTCCCCGAATAGTCAGCTCCAGTTAATGATAAAAATCGCAAGGCCATATTTAATGATTTGCCTGGTGACATAACCCATCCCCTAAATACTTTCCCATCCTGCTCAATTTGTACATCTGATCCAAAGGGGATGTCTATAGCAATGTCATTTTTTGATGTTGGAATACTTAAGTCGAACCTTCCTGCCATATTGCTATCTGAATAGACTACTGAACATTTTTCATATTCTTTTATTTCAATCTGACTTTCTCCAGGTGGTGTGACAAATATTCTAGTTCCCACTAAAATTCGCCTCCCTGTGACAATCCTAATTTCATTCCTATTTCGTTGCTTACAATTTGCGCAAACTCCTTCATTCCATTAGATCCAACTACCGTTCCATTGTTCTCAATGTTTATTACAAGTTTCCTTCCTGGTGCTTCTCGAGAGTCAGAAAAAGAATTAGTATTATCAACACCACTATTTCTTTCGGCTATTACAATTGCATTTCCAACACTTTTTGAGCTTGAATAAACATCAGCTGCTAAATTATTGATTAGTCCAAAATTTGCACCTTTTATACTGTCATTTATTTTTTTACCAAATCCATTTGATATATCAATAGCAGTAATTGATTTTGATACTTTAGTGGTTGCATTCTTTACTAAATCTTCACTTCCACTTATACCCTCAGCCATACCAGCACCTATTTGAGTTCCAACTTCATTTTTGAAAACTCTTGACGGAGATTCTATGCCAAGTGCTTTTTTTGCTGCATCTAATGCTCCTTTAGCTGCTTTTACCACTCCTTCAGCTATGCTTGAAGCAGCAGCTGCTATTCCGCTAGCAATTCCACTAATTATATCCTTTCCTAACTGTATCCACTTCACTTCCCCGAGTGCTTTTCCTATTTCCGAGAACAACTTTGGAACAAAACTCAATATCCCTTTTATTCCATTAAGTAACCCTTTGAGCAAACTTCCCATAATTTCAACGGCAGCTTGTAATATTTCTGGCAAATTAGTAATTATTGCTTTTGCTAAGGCTACTATTATCTTCGCTGCAGCATCCATAATTTTCGGGAGATTATCAGATAAAGTATTTACAATCCCTTCGATAATTTTTGGAATCTCTTTTATTAGTTTTGGTAGTGCATCGATTAATCCTAATGCTAACTTAAGTATTATTGAAATTGCTGTATCGACTAACTTAGGTAAGTTTGCCATTAATGTGTCTATAAACGAAAGAAATATATCTGTTGCAGCAGAAACCAAGTCAGGAATGGTATCGGACAAACCCTTAATCAAAGTCATAAGTGCTTCAACACCTGTTTTTATTAGATTTGGCCCATTATCTTTCCATATCTTCACAATTGTATTTATTAAAGTTACAGCCGAATCAATGACCGCTGGCAAAACTTGTGGAACAGCTTCAGCAATCGTTTTAGCAATTCCAGAAATAATTTCAGTTCCAACAGTTAGTAAACCAGGTAATGATTTTGTAATACCTCCGAGAACATTGTTTACTCCTTGGGACAATGCAGTTCCTGCACTGTTCCAATCACCTGTTTTTATGGCTTCAATAACTTTTGGTATCATAGCTTGAGCTTCGCTTACTACTGATGATATTGCTGGCATAACAGCTACCCCTAAATTCATTGCCAAACCTTTTGATGATGCTTGCAAAGTTTGCATCATATCATCAAATTTGCCTGCATTCATTACAGATTCGTCAGAAAGTACGGCTCCGACTTTATTTGCTTCAACTCCAAGTCTATTCAATTCATCAGTTCCAGCTTTTATTAAAGGATTTAACTCTGTTGCACTTTTGCCGAATATTTTCATTGCCAACGCATTTCGCTCAGTTTCATTCTTAACATTTCCTAGAGCCCCAATTGTCTCTTCCCAAACAACTTTTGAATCTCTCAATTGTCCGTTTTGATCTGTTATATTAATATTTAGAGCCTTGAAAGCATTTTGAGCACCTTCACTTCCATTTCGTGCAGAGTCCATATTTTTTGTGAGTTTATTCATTGAACCTGTCATTGTTTCTAATTCAACATCCACAAATCTAGAAGCATATTGCATTTCTTGTAGCTTTTGTGTCGATATTCCAGTCTTTGCCGATAACGTTAATAACTCGTCTGCAGCTTCGCCAGCATCTGTAGCAAGTTTAAAAGCTCCTGCTGCTGCTCCAATAGCTGCTGCACTTACTGCTTTTATACTTGTAACTGCAGCATCAGCAGCAACACTTCCCATATTCTTCAAAGATGTTTTTAGGCCATCTAATAATCCATCAAATTTTTTTGTTTTATCTCCAGCTGAGTCAGTTTCTTGAGTAAAATTCTTTAATTTGCCATTTACATCATCTAGTTCTTTTTTATTTTCATTTAATTTTTTTGTTTCATTATTTAAATATATTTCTAGATCTTGAGCTGCCTTACTGTTTTTGCCCTTTTCTTCAGCAACTTCTTTATATTTTTCTTTTAAAAGTTCAACTTTTTTTTGTTGAGCTTCAGTAACACCTGATAAAGCTTCTATTCTAGTTTTTAGTCCATCCGCATTACCTGACCAGTCATCCATTCCAGCAGCTGCAGCTTTAAATCCTGACTCAATAACTCGA
>CAYZED010000032.1:3825-8385 GCA_964477445.1 uncultured Clostridiaceae bacterium
CAACCAGCTTGGAACATCATAAGATCGTATATATGTTTTCCCATCGATTATTCTTTGTCCAGGATCTGCATTAGGATTCATTTCAAAACTTATAAAATCTAACAGACTTCCTATATCCGTCTCGTCTATTTCGTGTAAGCTCCATCCATATTGTTTGGATATATTCCGTTTCAAACTTATCATTGTCATTTTAAAATTAACGGGATCTTGATTTACTTCATTATTATCAGACCCCGATTTTAGTTTTTTCTTACTTGATTACTTATTCCGGAACAAATATTCTTGAATACTCTCATCATTTCATCTTGTTCGACGCCTTGATTCAAATCTGACAACGAAAACTGTCTTCCAAAGGCTTCAACAATAAGTGATTTTATTTCACCAATAAATTCTTTTGCTTCCTTAATCCCTAATTCACCTTTTTCATATTCTTCTGCTTTTTCTGCAACTTCAAATACTGCATCCATTATTCCTGTCTTTAATGAGCATGTAGAAATTTCCTTTGTTACTTCCCCATTATGATCGGTGAATTTTATCGAAATTGATTTCATCATATTTTTTATCCTCCTAAAAAAAGTTTGAGGTGACTTTTTTAAGCCACCTCACTAAAAATATTAAGCTGCTGTTGTAAAGTCTTTTGCTACAGCTGTAAGTGTCTGTCCATAAACATCAACCACACCTGCTACTGAAACAATGTGCTTCGTAGTTGCTGCAAGTTGAGATGTTGGTGTAAGCGTAAGCACTTTGCCAGCAACATCCCATGCTTTTGTAAATGCAACCAAATCTCCTGTAGAGCTATTTGCAAGCGTAATCGCTTCAGAAGCAATCTTATTGTTAAACGTGAGAACAATAGTTGTTGCTCTTGAAACTGCTGTTGCTCCATCTGCTGGGACTATTGTTGAAAGAGCAATTGCTGTCGGTGCTCCCGCTGATGTAGGTGTCTGCACCTGTGTAAACCATCCTGTTGGACTAAATGCACTATCAGTAGTGTCTGCAAAAACTCTCTTAATAGATTGAAGGACTGAGTTTACTGTCCATTGGAATTCTGTAGGAACCGCTGTGAATTTTAACTCATATGGTTTTGCTTCAATCTTTTCTGTTTTTGATTTAGCAGCTTCTGCTCCTGCTTCAATAGATAAACTGATATATGCTTGATTAGAAGAAAAAAATCTAACAAAAGATAGTTTTCATAAGATAAAAAATCAAATTTATTCTACTTATAAATTATCAACTCCAATAAATTCACCATATTTATTATCCAATTTCTATTCCTCCATTTCATAATAACTATATTTACTAATGTATCCGTAATGTCCACTTGATTTATCAAATGGCAATCTATTTCCTGTAACTCTTAAAAATCCATTTGGTAACAAATATGCTTTTAGCATTTCATTTGCTCCAATAATTATTTCTGGATCTCTTGAGTAAAGGATAACCTGGAGAATACTCGTTGAAGAAGTGGGAACATTATCTGCAAAAGTTAAATCATCTTCAGAGAGTAAAAAAAATGTAATATGAGTATCCGGCAGTTTTTCTAAATCTCCATACGTCCCTTGTTCACAGATTTTCAGATTCAAGGGTGTTAGAGCTTCAATTAGTTTTTTTATAGCTTTACTCAATTGGTAGCCCTCCCTTTTCAAGTGCATCTTTTATTATCTTCATAACTTTATTTTTGTTTGATTTAAAGGCAGTTCTAATCCCAGGATCTGCTGCTATCTTCGGTGTTCCGTATTCAATAAAAACAGCATGCCATGCAGTTTGAGATTCATTAGTATCAAATCCAATTTCAGCATATATATATCCCGAATCATTTTTCACTTCTGTAATTTTTACTCCTGCTAAAGTTGCACCTGTTAACTTATGTTTTTCCGCCCATGTTTTCAAGTCCTGATATACTGGTAATGTAGCTTTTTCTATTGCACTAACAACAACCGCTTCTACATTATTGCCTATATCTTCAATTTTCTTGATATATTCATCTATTCCATCAACTTTAAAAGATGCATATTTAGTTAGATTTGAAGACGTCATCAACTTACCACCCATTAGGCATTTACCACCCTTCGAACTTTCAAAATCATTATTTGATTTCGGAGTTCAACGTTTTCAACATTAACAATTTCATAAGGGCTCTCATGATATAGCAAAATAATGTCCTTTACATTTACATCTGGGCGAAACCACATTGTTAAAACTGCAGTATCTTCAACTTCTAAAACTCCTGATATTACAGCTTCGCTGCCACCCATACCCTTCCAACTACAAAAGTCTTCAGAGTTTTCTTTATCTTCATACCTGGTTTTTGGCATACCATCAATAACTGATCCCACTCTTTGTTGAAATTTTATTGGGGTGTTCATAATTGGAATAATCGGTTTCCACATTTAACTCACCCCTAAACTTTTCACGCAAAGTTGTTCACACAGCATGCCGAATGCTGGACTAAATGTTATCTCCGAACTTGTTAAATTCCATAAATCAGTCACTCCAACAATAATACAAGCAACTCCTAACTCTCCCAACAGCAATTCTTCTTCTATCCCTGCATTTAAGAGGTAGCTTTTTACGGCCAATATTTTTTGTCTTATTACGCCATCATTAAAATTACCTGTAATACTTAATCCTGTCTTCACAACTGCCAACAATTCTTCTGTTGTCAATTTCATCACCTCAAAGTTAAAGGGCAATACCCGAAGATATCGCCCTTTTAATACTAGATATTAGGAAACTGTATATGCTGCAGTTAATACATTGCTGTCAGCCAATCCGGCTTTAACTGCAATAGCTTTTACCGTTGTAGCTCCAGTTATCGTTGGCCTTCCTGCTCCGGAACCAGTGTATTTAGTACTCGTTCTTGTTGGAGTACTTCCATCAGTTGTGAAGTAAATAGTGCTTCCTCCGGTTGCTGAAGCAAGAGTAATAGTTGTACCACTTGCCACTGCACCAGCTCCTGGTGTTGCTGTTGGAGTTGAAACTATGTCACTTGATTTAACCAAGAAAACAAAACTTTCAGTTACTCTGATTGGCTTACCTCCTGAATATATCTTAAGTCTCACAACTGTTTTATCAGTTGAAAACTGTTCAGAAGTGTTACTTTCAAGAGTAATGTCAAGAGAAGTGTTCTTCTTATATCGATTCTTTAAATCTCCATAAAGAACGTCTCCATCCCCAATCGCATCAGTGAATATTACAGGCTTGCCCATAACTGTTGCATTGCCATCTTTGTCATAGCTCCAAAAAACTTGACCACCAATTTGAATAGGCTGACCTGTTGTGTCAACATTTGAAGCAATTTCTGTCCAAAAAGTATTTTCATTCATTACGAATGATGAACGTCGACTTATTTTGCCCTTTGATTTACCAAACTGCGAAGTTAGTGTCGCAAAATTCAAAGTCGTATATTTTTCTGGTGTAAGACCTGGCACAATTCCCGAAAAACTGCCGTTATCTCCCATCAAAACTGCATGATCAAGTTTTTCCGCTATAATCATTCCAAGTTCTGATGCAACATAAGCTTCTAATGCTTCAATGCTGTTTTTAAGTAATAAATTCTTAAGTTCTGCAGTGACTATGATTGCTTCCTGAGTAAATACAACATCACTAAATGAAACCTTAAGTGATGTTGTGCCATCTTCATTGTCAGTGTAAGTTGAATCCCCTATTGGAATTGTAACCGTTCCCGAAAAGTTATATCCACCGATATAACTAAATAACATACCGTATTCTTTTAATGCTGCTTCAATAAGGTTTAGTGTAGTTTGTGGTAAAAGGTATCCTGCGCCTTCTGTAACAGCTCCACCATTCATGTCTGTTACTGCTCTTTTGCCAAATGCCATAACTTCAGAATCATCATTTGATATAGTTCTGCTAGAAAAACTCCTATAAAAAGCCTCCCTGTACTTATCACTAGATCTGAAATTTTCCTTTGTAATAGTGTCAACTTTCATTCCTTCGAATCCTCCACTTCTTGTTTCAGTATTTGCTTCGTCCAATTTGTCTCTGATATCGTCTATAGAAGTATTAATCCCTCTTAATTCCTCTGTCTTCTTAGTGATATCTTCCGGTGTCATACCGTCCCTTTTGTTTTTGATTTCTTCTCTGAGAGAATTCCTTTTCTCCTTTAGCTCTGTGAGTTCCCTTTTAAATCCTGCGATTTCTTTGTTACTAAATTTCATTTCCTTAACCCTCCAATTCATATTCTAAAAGTGCATTGAGTATACTTTTTTGTTTAAGGTCTTCCTTTTCTTCTTCATCTTCAAGGCTTCGCTTATCTTCCTCGGCGATAACTACTGTTTGCTGATACGCTGGGAATGGAAGTACTGAAACTTCATATATTTCATTGATTTTTACTATAGTATCAACCTTGTTTTCCCAATCCGAACTTACTACAGTTTTATTATCAAACCAAAATGACATCCCATCCATTATTTCTCGATTTACCCTGTCATAAACATAATCATCTATCCAGGTATCACCGAGCACTACTTCAACGAACAACCCTTTTTCATCAACAATGAAAGTAGCATTCTTTCCAGCCTTGCCTAAAACTAGCGAACT
>CAYZED010000032.1:8395-10522 GCA_964477445.1 uncultured Clostridiaceae bacterium
AGAAAATATGTATCTGATAATTTTGTTTCTGTTAATGCTGTTTTATCAATTTTTTCTTTCCATGTGCTACCCAACCAGGGGCTTCCAATTTCATCAAATAGTAGTGCATACCCTCGAATTTTTCTGATTACCATTCCATTTTCTTCTTCCGATATGGATCTGATTTTGTGTTCACTCTCAGAATAAAGAATTGTTCTTTTACTCTGCTCCTGAACTATCTGACCCGGTGTTTTTTTCTTTTGATCCAACGTTTTCACCTCCTCCCACTCCTTGATAATCATTAATTTTCTTAGAATCTACTGAATTTAGATTCGGTCTATAAGCATCAAGCCCATCAACCCTACCCATTCCAATTCGCTTCCTGACTTCATTGCCATTTAGTATTCCATGATAAAGCATTTTGTCAAAAAACATTGTCTTCGCTGTAAGTGTTGAAATCTCCATATCAATTGTTTCCCCCAGCACACGATTAAAATGGTATATTTCTGTTTCTGTAAAACACTTATAACTGAGTTCTTCTTCAATTTGAAAAACAATAGGCTTAAGTGTGTTATCAACAAATTGCTCATAGCTTAGTTCTGACGCATTATTGTTAATTAGCTCTGGCGAAACCCCAAAGTAGTTATAAATTGCTTTAATCACTTGATTTAGCAGGTCTTCATTCAACGGATTAGTTTTCATGTCAAGCTTGTGCAGTTCGTATTCTGCCCCAATCATCCCAAAACCAGTTGTATTCTCCGAGGTCATAAACAGTTCCTTGAACTCTTCAAGTTTCTTTTTCATGTCAGCACCCTTAAGAGCTGTCTTTACTTGAAATAGTCCTGCTAATCTTCCAGATGTTTCTGCATCGTTTACTGCTTGATTTTGAATAGTGTTAACTATTTGAATATAATTACTTGTTGCTTGCTTCTTTGTTCCCCCTGTATCACACGGGAATCGCTGCAAGTGAATAATGTCTTCATAGTAAAATGTATATTCATTCGAACCCATGAATTGAATTACGATTTTCCCTGCTTCATCTTTCCCAAATAGATATTCACTAAAAGGCATAATATGCAACCAGGCAATTACCCCCTTGTTATCCCACTCTGGCATGATAAAACAATTATTATAGAGAAGCATTTTCGTTACTGCTTGAGTCCAAAATATTTGTGGTGATTGTTTTTGATTTGTTCTAATGTTAAGAATAAAATGAAGTCTATCTCGAACCGTTAACATTGCTCCCATATCATCAAGTCGAACATGCTTAAACTCAACACTTGCAACTTTTTGTGCAATAAAATTAATCGCTGTTCGAATTTCCGGAATATTATAAAGGTCAGAAGATATTTGCATTATTGAATATCCTCTGTTTAATAGCTCTATTACTTTGGAAGCGGTTACTTTGTTTGAAGAAAACTTACTTACAATGCTATTCCATAGTCCCATCTCTTTTTCACCTCCTCCTATTGATATTCTTTAAATAAATCTATACATTTCTTATAAGCAATGTATGCACATAAAAACGAAACATATCCATCTATCCTGGCTTTTGATTTTTTCTTGTCTGGAGCAATATTATTGTTTGCATCTATTCGAGCTGCTGTATTGCTAATACACCATCTAAACAGTCCGTTATGTCTGTCATATTTTATGACCTTTGATTCAAACAATGCTTTGCTCTCTTTCATCGGACCCGATAATGAATGTGCTCCCATAGCAACTTCAAAAGTTGTTCCTCTGCCTTCACGATCTTCTTTGGGGAATCCGTTCATTTGCATTTCATCAACCCAATCTCCACCATGCCAACGGTCATACCCAATTTTCCAAAACGTAACTCCATATTTTTCAGATAGTTCTACAAACCATTCTGTAACTTCTGATTTTCTAACCATTGGGCCATCACAGACTTTAAGTAATTTCTGGCAAATAGCATCTCTGCTATCCGTCTTTTCAAAATGTCTATATGCCATCTTGTCAGATTTACTGTTTTGTTCAATTCTTTCTGCTGCCACAAAATACTTTTGAAAGACCAATAGTTTTCCATCTTTCGGAACAATAGCTGAAGCTGCACATAAGTCTGTAGTTTCTGCTAGGTCTACCCCTCCAACCGCATATGTGTTTAATA
Organism: uncultured Clostridiaceae bacterium; assembly: GCA_964477445.1. Taxonomy (GTDB): domain Bacteria; phylum Bacillota; class Clostridia; order Lutisporales; family Lutisporaceae; genus CAYZED01. The sequence goes on from CAYZED010000032.1 coordinate 10,503, forward strand.
TGTCTGCTTCTTCTAAATCC
>CAYZED010000032.1:10532-11716 GCA_964477445.1 uncultured Clostridiaceae bacterium
AAATCCGCCGCACATTTATTAACTATATTCATATCAAAATAAACAACACTCGATTGTGCTGCCCTATTCAAATGCTTTGCTAAAAAAGAAGGCCACTGAGTAGAATCACTCAGTGCCTTTTCATATTCTTCTTTTAAAAATGTTATTGTTGGTCGTTCCCCCAATCCTGGATTCGCTTTTATCCAACAGCTCTGATCATGAGGATCATCATCTGTGTCTATTTCAAAAAGCATCGGAAACAATCTTAAGTTCGCTTCACCATTAAGTACTTTTTGTGCCTGGTCATATTTCATATCAAATATACTTTCACGATTGAAACCGTTTGTGGTAATTATAACTATTAATGGTTGCTCTCTTGCACCCTGGGCAGATGACATTACATCATAAGTATTTCTATCTTTTATAGCATGTAATTCATCAATAATAACTGCGTGAGGATTTAGTCCATCTTTTGATTCAGTACTTTTGGAACCAGCCTTCATATACGATTTGTTCTTTTCATATACTAATCTGTGTCCATCAGTATCCTTTCTTCGCTTAACATGTTTATTTAAAATTGGACTTCCAAGAGCAAAGTCCACTGCATTCTGCCATACTACCTCTGCTTGAGCCTTGACCGAAGCCAGACACCAAACTTGTGCTGCTGGTTCTTTATCTGCAATTTGCATGAAAAGTGCAAGTGCTGAAATGAATGTTGATTTTCCCCACTTCCTTGCAACTAGTAAGAACATTTCTCTGAAATATCTTACCCACTTACCCTGTTCATTTAAAATCTTTATGCCTAACACACATGCAGCTATATACTTTTGCTCAATATCAAGTTCAAACGGTAAGTCAGCCCATTTTCCTTCCTTATGTCTTAAGAATCTACAAAAAGTAATAAAAGCTTCTACGTCTGAGTGATCATAATCTATATCATCACGGCGCATAAGCTTTTTAATTAGTTTGACCAATTTCTTTATAGCGTTTGAATGGTTTTTCGGTTTAGCTTTTACATAATCATGCCAGTCTTGAATATAATGATGAAAGAGGCCATTCATTTTCTAGTCCGACTATTCAATTCGTCAAGATGGTCTTTTTCTTGAGGAATTTTAAAAGGCAATCTAACTTTCAACATTGCATCTAAATTTTTAGATATATCATTAAACATCCTGGCATATTGTTTGTATTCTCTAACTGCAGCG
>CAYZED010000032.1:11726-12168 GCA_964477445.1 uncultured Clostridiaceae bacterium
CTGACTTATTTGTGTATTCCTCGAATATATCATCTGTTTCCGATATCTCACTATATAGTTTGTTTCGAATAAATTCTAATCTTTCAAGTTCTTCAAGTAGTCCATCCAGGATTGGATCCATTTCTACTTTTTCACGTTTCAACTTCATCCTAATTTGCTGACTATAAGTTTTTTTCTTGTTTTTAGGCTTTCTTTCGTCCGACATTTCGATTTATCCCCCCTTATGTAAGATTCGCGCGGGTAAAATGACACTCCCTTATTCGGTATCCCTAAAAAACTACAAAAATTAATCCACCGGGGGGGATATAAAATCCTGAAGCCCGATGGATCTATCATGTTTTTCATTGTGACAATCGCTACAAAGAAATTGTAAGTTATCAATATTATATGCAATAAACCAGTTATCTTTGTTGCTTTCGGTTAGTTCTATTATATGGTCAAC
>CAYZED010000032.1:12178-20501 GCA_964477445.1 uncultured Clostridiaceae bacterium
TTTAGCTTTACAGTGTTCACATAGTCCATTGGCTTTAAGAATAACAATCGACCTACACTTCTTCCACTCAGGACTAGCATATACTTCTGGGAACCTTGCCATCAACTCCACCTTTGCTATGTCTTAGGTGTACATTATGTACGACTAATGTATATCCTAGATACATATTAAACCTTTTATTTTATGTTATCAATTTAACATAGAAAGTGGTGTCCAAATTATCATGTTGAAAACTTTTTCTGAAAAATGGATATTTGATATATACAACAATTTATTTGATTACAATATTGTGGATCTATTAAATATACACTATTTAAAAAATAGTCTATACGGTCTAAATTAAGTAATAATTTAGCTTCATCGCTTCCTATAACTCGTTCTTCGACTAGCCGAAAGATTATTGACATCATATTTTCTTCATAGAAATCAAACATTTTATATAATTCAATTTTATTAATTTCACAAAATCTTTCAATAGATTTCTTAAGAATTCTATACTTATTCATGTATCTCGCCTTTGTTATTTTAATATCATAATCACTTGGATTTTCTTTTATACCTTCTATTTTGTTATATTCTGTAATTGCTTTGCCATTTGTTGTTTTGTTATATTCCAATTCTTTTTTTAGTGCAAAATAAAATGGTTTTTTATCAAAATATGGACTTACTAAAATAAAAGTAAAGAAAATTATTAAGCCAATTTCAGTGATTGAAAAATATATACCATAATTCATAGATATAACTATTAAATCCTCAATCCCATTTAATCTAAATATTATCAAAGTAATTACACAAAATATTATTGATAAAAATGCTCCTATACTTATTAAAATAATGTACCATTTATTTCTCTTGTTTACGATTTCCATCAATGCTTTATAATGTGTGCTTTTTGCGGCTTTTGTTTGTGTGTTAGTATATAAAATTGCAATTCCAGCTATAGTCACAGAAAACATTGTCGAAATTACTTGAGATAAAGTCGAAAAAATATATAATACCTGATCTTCTAATATGTAAAAATTATACCTTTTGCATATGCACATTATTGGTATAAGAATTAACTCAAGTATAATTAATAAGCAAAAAAATTTAATTCCTCGATTTAATTTATCTGAATCATTCTTCACAAACTCTATCAATTTATTTCCCATATAATCTATTCGTACTCCTTCTATTTATTTTTCATTTCTTAAAAGTATAAATTATTAGACTCGTAATTATATTACCATATTTTAGTCTAAGCGTGTTAACATATCTTAAGGTTTTGTTAAGTTCGCTAAATATAATTGAAGGCCTGTGTTTTCAAGCCTTCATATCACTTTCTAAAAACCACTACTTAACAATATAGGTTTTTGTTAACTTACTCGTATAATTTAAAGGAATTAAACGCTTTATCCACCTGATCTTGTTCAATCCCTATATAAACCAACGTCTCAAATATTGATGAATGATTAAGTATCTTTTGAAGAGTAACTGCATCATTTGATTTTCTGTAAAAATGATAGCCAAATGTTTTTCGCATAGTATGAGTGCCAATATTCTCAAGTCCAAAATGTTCAGCTGCATCACGAAGAATCATATATGCTCTTACTCTAGATATAGGTTTTAATGAATCGTTAACCTGGTGAATTAAAAATTCTTCTTTATCCATATATTCGCAGTACTCCTTGAAAATCTTTCTTAGTTCCGGATTGATTTTTTGTATGCGCTGCTTTCCGGTTTTTTGTTCTCTAATATTTATTGTGTTTTTGTCTTTTACATCCCCTACCCTTAATCTTAGTATGTCTCCAATCCTCATAGCTCCGTAAATTCCACACATAAACATTACATAATCACGTTCTCTATTCGACTTTAAATATTTTGAAATAGATTTAACTAGTTCCATATCTCTTATAGGGCTAACTCTATTCATACCTGCACCCTCCACCCAAGCTCTGCAGCTATTTGATGTATAACGAATCTTCTCCAACGATAAAATGTAGCCTCAGCGATATTGTTTGTTGTACAAATTATTTTGTCAGATCCTATTTTTGCAAAGTATTTATCAGTAACCAACTTTTTCACTAATGGATAATTTTGTTCGAGTTTATTTATTACCTTTTTGATAGCATTGCATCTTCTTTCCTGTTCGGCTAGTTCGTAATCAGCAATTATTGTACATATTTTTGACAATGTAGGATTACCTGGCCCGGTATGACCATTTACTTCTTTTGATGCCGTAGAATAAATAATATCGTTTTTAATCGTTTCAATTTCCTTTAAGCTTTCGTGATAACTATATAGTTCTGCTTCAATCATCCTAAAATTTGCTCTATATTTATTTCTGTACGACCCTTGGTTCACTCTCCCACCTCCTTTATTTTATAAATTCAATTAAAATGGTAAATCATCTTCTCCCTCAACAGGACTAAATCCAAAGTTCTCTCCCTCATCACTCCTGGATGCAGTCTCACTTGCCCTATCTAAAAATTGCACCGAATCAGCAACAACTTCAGTCGCAAACTGTCTTTTACCGTCTTTGTCATCCCAGCTTCTAGTTTGAATTCTTCCACTTACAGAAACGAGTCTGCCTTTTCCAATGTATTTTCCAACATTTTCAGCAACTTTGCCCCAAACAGTGATATTTATAAAATCCGCCGTGGGCTGCCCTTCTTTCTTGAACATTCTATCCACAGCAAGAGTAAATCTCGCTACAGCCATCTGAGTTTGTGTGTATTTAATTTCAGGATCTCTCGTAAGTCTACCGACTAATGCAACTATGTTCATTCCTGTTCCTCCTTCGATTTCTTCTCAAAATAGAAAATCCCATCAAATTTATTTATGCGTACTATTCCAAAATCCATAGCCACTTTGAAAATATAGTTCTTCATCAACCTCTCGTGTAGCGTTTTCATCATTCCCCTGAACACTTCTAGGTCTAATGCGCGTTTATAGTGATTGCACCTGCGACAAGATGGATTATAATTTTCTATTTCGTCCTTTCCACCCATTCGTTTAGGTTTAATGTGGTCCACTTGCATTACCGAAATATCTATTGGTGTTCCGCAATATGCACAATGCCCTTCAAACTTTTCATATACTTTATTCCTGTCTTTATTCATTCCTGCTACTTTATCCTTTCTATTTGCTCAATTAAATTTCTTACCCGCAAAGTAAGTTCTATATCCCGGTATATACATTTTCTATTTCTTCTGCACAACATTTCAGACAATCCAAGATCTCATCTCTCCTGTCTTGGTATTCAGCAAACTTCCCACAAATGCGAGCGAGTTCGAAAAGTTCTTCTCCAGCTTCCCTGGTGCCGTCATGTCTCTCTATAAGTTTTTTGATGTTATCAATTTTCACTCCTAATACCCCGACCTTTCACAGTCTTTCTGATAGTCGCTTTCAACCTCCACTATTTTCAATAGACAATACCCAAGCTGTTCATCTACGTCTTCAAAATCCATATGCGATAATAAATTACATATGTCGTTACCGTTACATAACGGACAATCCCAACAATTATGGTCTTTCATTTCAAACTTAACTATAAATTTCATTCTTCTACTTCCTCCAATATTTCCAACGGACAATTTACAGAACCATTGGGAAACAGGTTACATTCATCTCCTCCATTGCTCAATGGGCAGTGGAAGCATACATGTGCAGGCATTTCAAATTCAACTCTAAATTTCATCTCTTCGCGTACTCCTTCATCTCATCTCTATGTGTTGGGCAAAGGTCCATATACTCAGTAACTTTCGTTGAACATTTATCGCATATTGCATTGTCACAAGTTGATGTGAACTCTATTTTTGTTTCTCCTTTTGGTGGGTGCCCTGCGTAGCTTCCGCGAGTAACAATTGCATCACATAATTTAGTTGCTTTTCTTTTTCTGCAGAATTTGCAAAGTATAGCCGACGAATTAAATTCTGTTATTTCTCTCATAGCATCTCCTTCATTATGGCAATTCAATATACACAACAATGCAGTCTTTCCATTCATAACTATCAATCATTTTTTGCGCCATTTCTTCAAGTTCTTCAATTGATAACTCCTTGTTTTCGTTACTTAAAAAATCAATCGTTCTTTCAAGCAGCTCTTCCTCATCGCTATCTTTAAGATAACAACATTCGTCTGATCTATAGTATTTATCAACATGAGCCTCGTCCCAACCGCCTATCCAGTAGTTATTGCTATCGTCACAGCAGATTTCATAATTGACCATAGGTATAATTTCATAGTTTGGAAATTGTTCTATCAACTCCAAAAGTTTTTTAACGTTTTCTTGTTGCTTTTTCACGGCTCAATACCTCTCCTCTTATTTTCTTCAACAATCTCGTTAAGTAGCTCACCGTGTATGTCTTTTTCGTCCTTCATATACCTACCCGAACATACTATTACAAAAGATGATTCTATGGCTTGCCTTTTTAATACATACAGTTCATCAGTTGTTGATTCCGCGTGTAGCTTTCCCATCAATCACTCCTCCACATCATGCCCTGGGCACCCTTTTTTATAATCAAAGTTGTCACATTTATCATTCATTGGGATAACTCTCCATCCTTTAGCTAGGCAGTCATACAAATACTCTCTCGCTTCCGCATCGGATAGTTTACGCCCATCATCATCTGTAAAAGTATTTTTTAGCGAGCCTTTCTTGCTATGATTTCTCAGCATTCCGCGAATGTCAGCGCACATATGAATCGTTTTCATCTAGCTCACCTTCTCCTTTTTATACAAATACTCTCTTTCAATCTTTCCCCTTATCGCCGTTGCAGATCTGTCAATATGCTCAGCTATAACTTCTGGTCTATATCCCTTAGCGTATAGTTCTCTTAAAATTTCCTCTTCTTCAGAAGTCCATTTAGTGTGATTGTCAGCTTTTACCGGAGTGCTCTTTATCCCTAAATCTCTGATTCTTTGCTTGATAGCTCCTTCAGTTCTTCGCATTTTTACTGAAATGTACCTGTAAGAATACTCATATCTACTGAGATACTGCTTAAGTAATGAATCTTCATCTTTCGTCCAGGGAGTTCTTTTATATGCTGCATATTTAATATCTGCAGTTCTTTGAGTCTTAACCCAATCTGGTTCAGCACCTAATACACCTACTTCTATCTTGTTAAAATCAAGGAATGTTCTGTTTTGTTCCGCCCATTCCCAAAAATCATCTAGATAAATAATCATGTATTCCCTTTTAATCGTTTTTTTATATTTTACAGGCATATTTCTATTTTCAATCCAGCTTTTATAAATATATCCCCCTGCATTTGGTCTTCCGAGAGCTATCATTAGCTGGTTTAAAGTTATATACTCGCCCGAATGTATGTGTCTCCCCAGACCTATTCTAATCGCTTTAATTTTTATTGCATTAATGCTTTTTCCTAAAAATTTCGCAATATTTGGAATGCTTACTTCACCCCATTTATTTTGTAGATAATCCAATTCATCTTTTGACCAATTTTTCAATTTGAGCACCTCTCACTTGATTTTGATTTATATCTTGTGATTTAAATTCATAATATTTGCAATCGCTAACTCTGCTATATGGACCATTTCCGCGAATCTTACACGCAAGAAGGAAAACCCTTTTTTCTATGCAATAAACACAATTCTCGCAGTTTTTCATATCACACCAACTTTCTTTTTACCCTGGTCTTTTATAACCCTGGAAATCTTAGCTGTCCATCGTCTCTAAAATAACCTGTCATTCTTTGAGCCGTGGACATCATTGTTTTGATTTTTGCCCAGTACTCATTCTTGAGGAAAAAATCAAGTTCTGCTTCAGTCTCTGCAATTTTATAACCACGTCCGTCACGTAACGAAATAATCGGAATCCCATCTTGACGAAGCATTTCAATCTGTTTTCTGACTACGCGATCAGTCTGACCAGTCATGTTCATTAGCTCTTCCCTAGATCTCCAAATTTTAAAATTATCAGCTGTAAGCATGTTTTTATCCCTCCCCAATTTCATTTATTGCTTTATCCGGGCCAGCTCGATATTGTTCAGTTTTTACTGAAGCTGCTGCATTAATAAAATCTAAATTACCTTTGCCTTTAGCTATAAGTTTTTTTGCTAATTCTGAAGTATCATATGACCTTCCTGTGAAGTTAGGTTTTGCACTCAAAGACTTATTATTAATAGTTTCATGAGTTTTGTTCAAGTAATTTCCCTCGAGTATTTTTACTAAATTACTTTTTTTAATGATCCAATCAAAAGTTGCACCCTTCCAGCCGTTTGAATTTTGAGAACGCCCAGTTAAGAAATCGCTATCCTCAACTGCTGAAAACAGTTTCTTGATTTTGTCTATGTCATTTTTCATAAATGAGTATATAGACTTGATTTGCTTTTTACGAGAGTCAGTGAGTACTTTGATTTGAGGTAAGCTCTTGCAGATATAATTAAAGTTATCCACAATTTCCTGGTAAGGAATCTCACCTCGTTCACGAGTGTATATATTCTTTATATCTATATCTTCTTCTTTATCTATATCTAGTGCGTTACTTTGCGTTACTGTAACGTTATGTGTAGCGTTACAGTCCGTTACTGTAACATTGCATTCTTCAAGGAACTTTTGTTGTTTGTCTCTGTGTTCTGCGACCCTTCTGCGAGTTTGCTCTCGAATCTTTTCAAGTCCCTCGACATTTTGATGTTTATCCCAGTTTTTAATAGATATCAGTTCGTTTTCTTCGACAGATATCATTTCAAACTTTTCAAATATACCTAAAGCCATTCTTATAGAGGTCTCTTCTCTATTAAAAATTGCTGACAACATTTCGACTGTATATGCAATTTTATTTGATATAAAAAGCAATCCATTTTGATTTACCTTGCCAGCAAGAGATAATAATTTAAACCAAATTACAATAATCTCATCACGTGCTGGCATACGATCAATGATTTTGATTTTCTCATCGTCGAAAATATCAGTCTTAATCTTAATCCACTTTATCTCAGGCATCTTTATGCCTCCAATCGAACGATTTTTCTTGATTCTAGAACTTCGTACATTGTTAGCTTGTTGGTTTTCGCCCAAGCATATTCCTCAATGCAGCCTTTTGACTCTTTCCATCCAGGGCAAAATATAACTGCATCACAACTTTCTAATATCTTTATACATTTTTTCATAGCTGCATCATTATCAAGACCTCTTGGCAATACATCTATTACATTAATTAGCGAAATCTGATGTTCAATTTTTAGATGCTCAGCCAATTTAATTGAATTAAAAAGATTATGTGACTTTGACCCATACGACGTATATGGATGACTTAAGTAGTGAAAGTGATTAATATTAAAATTCATTATTGCCACTCCGTTTCTTCTGCTGAAAATATCAGTCTATTTATATTCATTCTTTTGCTTAGATAAAATATGCCGCTCTTTATAGCCTCTTCTGAAGTTCTTCCTTTAGCAAAGAGCCATCCAGTTTTTTTTCCATCTATGCTTTTGTAAGAAACTACCCAATCACGGTAACTCATAATTTACCTCTTATTTATCCCTTAATCTTTGTGATAGTAACCCTTTTCAACTTCAAATCCTTCTTCATGTAGGACTCAGAATAGTTGTCGCCTTTTATAGTAAAAAAGTACTTTGACTCTGATAAAAACTCTCCAAAAAACTTTCTTTGCCTGGTCTTTGCAGTTTTTATAACATACTCCGTAATCATGCAAGTAACTATCACCTTGTCCCCTGGAAGCAACCCTAGTTTTATAGGACTTACTTCTTCTGAAAAAATGTACTTGTCCAAATGAAATGCCTCCTTGAAATTAGTTATCTCCAATTGAAAACAACTTGATAATATCCGCCCCAACAATCCTATAATCGCCTCGAATCTTTCGATTGCCCTTAAATGCGATTTTTATTAACTCTCTGATTCTGTTTTCGCTCATTCCTGTAACTGGAATCAGCTCTTTAACTGTATATAAGTAATTTGGTTCAACTGGTGTTCTTTCACCCTCAAATGCTTTTTTCATTTCTCTTCTTCCTCCAAAATGTTAACTTTTTTATTATTTACTACTTCAATGAAGAACCCTCTTTTATTAAGTTCTATACATTCTTCTAGTGTTAAAAACATAAATCCAACTCCGTTTCATTATTTATTTTTACATTTATCCCCAATCAAAACCAGTTCATTAATTGTTGATCTAAGTTTGTCGAAGTACTCTAATATAACTTTGAATTGGTCTTTTTCGGATTCATCAATAACTCCGTCTTCAGCTATTTGCATTAATGTTTTTTTCATGCCTTCTGAATTTTCTAAAGTATTCATTAATCTTAATGTAATCATTTCAATTGGCTTGCCCTCAACAGGCAAATCTCTCCCTATCGGACAT
>CAYZED010000032.1:20511-21947 GCA_964477445.1 uncultured Clostridiaceae bacterium
AAGCTCAGGAGCTCCATATCCGTCGGCCATTATTATTACCTTGTCAACCGGAACGACTTTACAAAGGTTGAGTTCATATTCGGCTAAACTTGAAACGCTTATATTCAAATGTTCCGCTGCTCCCTCACGACTATTAAGCCTTTGATTGTACTTGGCAGCTCTTTTTCTTGCTTGACAGTAGACATTGTCTATTGCCTTTGTGGGTTGTTTTCCCATTTCTTCACCTTCCTTTTTTTGTTTGTTGAGAACCTAGATTAACCATAAAAATATCGATTGATTGCAAATGTATTAATAAACGTTCGATGTGATAAAATAAAATCTAAGGGGAATATTATTCCCTCGAGTCAGCAAAAAAAATTGTCCAAGCAAAACCTAGAACTTTGCTTATGGCTTTTGCAGTATCTACTGAAGGTTTTGTGTTTCCATTTTCAATCTTTGCAATCAAGCTTCTGTCTTTGCCGATTGACTTTGCAAGTGCATTTTGAGTCAACCCTAATTTTTCTCTTTCTTCTTTTAACAATAACATTCTATCACCTCTTTTCGCAGGAATAATATTCACAATATAAATATATGTGAATATTATTCCCTTGTCAATGCTATTTGTGAAATTTATTCCCGTTTGTTGCAATGTGAATTTTTTTCACTCATAATATAAATGTATTAATCTTTTCATGTAATTTTCTTTAGAAAGGCTGTGAGAACTTGTCGTTTGGCGAAAAACTAAAAAAACTCAGAGAATCTAAGGATATCAAACAAGAAGATTTGTCAAAAATGCTCAATGTTGATAGAAGTACGGTAGGAAAATGGGAAAACAATACTAGTAAGCCTGACTTTGAAAAGCTCCTAAAAATTTCGAAATACTTTGAGGTTTCAACAGATTTTTTACTAGGCGTTGAGCAAAAAAACACCCAAGACGAACAAATTTCAAAAGCCCTAATAGACGATGATGAACTAATTAGCTTTTGGAAAACACTTAAAGAGCGTGAAGATTTAAAACTCATGATGAAGCAAATAAAAGATCTTCCCGAAAACGATATAAAAACGATTCTTCGTATTATAAAAAGTTTCGAAAAAGAAAATGAGACATAAATTATTGCTGTTACGTATTGTGGCAGCTTATTTTGAAGACATCACAGTTAAATATTTTCATTAAAGGGAATGATATTTCCTATTATTGTTCATATCAAGGGGGGCTTATGGGGTTTAGATTAAGAAAAAGTATTAATCTTGGTGGCGGTTTTAGAATAAATCTTAGTAAAAAAGGTTTTGGATTATCTTTTGGGAGAAAAGGTGCCCGAGTTTCCATTAATTCAAAAGGAAGAAAATCTTCTACTATAGGAATACCAGGCACTGGTCTTTCTTATACTTCAAGTACCTCTCCTCGTAAAAAAATCAATAAAAAAATAATCTCTGTATCAAAAAACAAAATCCCTTAT
>CAYZED010000033.1:0-19776 GCA_964477445.1 uncultured Clostridiaceae bacterium
TATTCTATTTGAGAAAAACAGGGTGCTTTCTCCGAATACAATTTGCAAATCAACAGTTAAGCGATTGAAGTGAAGACTTGAAATCATAGAGCTAGTAGTAATAAGCATAAACAGATAATATAGAAAATCAAAATTCTGAACGCTAAAAAATCAGCCGATATTTTCTTTATGTGATACATGATGAACGATTACGGCTAAGCCTCTAAATCTTAACACAAGTAATTCTAAACTGAAAAGAGGCATGGATGCCGAGAATTTCTATGTCTGTATGCACGGAGGCATAGTTTTGAAATTCAAACTAAGTTGGAATTACTCTATGCGATTTAGTAGTCGCAGCCGGTTAGTGAATCTGTACACATAAAGAAAATATGAAAGGCTGCTTTGTTGGCATCCATGAGGTTTTGAAATTCAAACTAATATAGAATTACTCTATATGATTTCGTAGTCGGAACTGGTTTGCGAATCTGTAATACATCAAAATGAAAGAGGGTGTTATGACACACCCTCAACATATTGTAATATTTAATTTTTATGATCTAACAAACTTTTATGTTCTAGTAGAAATCTAATGAGCTTAGTTCTAAATTAATCCTTGAGCTTTCATTGCACCAGCAACTTTGAGGAAGCCTGCAATGTTTGCGCCAATTACTAAATTATCTTCATAACCAAAGTCTTTAGCAGCAGCGTAGGAATTATTATAGATATTAATCATGATGTTCTTTAATTTTGCGTCTACTTCTTCAAATGTCCATGAAAGTCTCATTGAATTCTGGCTCATTTCGAGAGCAGAAGTTGCAACTCCGCCGGCATTAGCTGCTTTAGCTGGTGCAAAGAGAACTTTGTTTTCAATGAAATAGTTAGTAGCTTCAAGAGTTGTAGGCATATTTGCGCCTTCTCCAACAGCTTTAACGCCATTTTTAACAAGGATTTTGGCTGAATCAATATCGATTTCGTTTTGGGTAGCGCATGGAAGTGCAACTGCGCAAGGGATTGTCCAAATACCGTTGCATCCTTCTGTATAAACAGCGCCTGGATGTTCTTTAACATACTCGGAGATTCTTTTTCTTTCAACTTCTTTAAGTCTTCTTACCGTATCAAGATTAACTCCGTCTTTGTCATAGATATATCCATTAGAATCTGATAATGCTACTACTTTACCACCTAATTGAGTAACTTTTTGGGTTGCGTAAATAGCAACGTTACCTGAACCAGAAATAACAACTGTTTTGCCTTCGAAAGACATACCTTTTGCTTTTATCATTTCATCTACGAAGTACACGAGGCCGTAGCCTGTAGCTTCTGTTCTAGCAAGTGATCCACCATAGAGGAGACCTTTTCCAGTTAAAACGCCTGCTTCGTAGTTATTTTTTAATTTCTTAAATTGACCAAACATAAAGCCAATTTCTCTTCCGCCAACACCGATGTCGCCGGCAGGAACGTCACAATCCTGACCAATGTGTCTATAAAGCTCAGACATAAAGCTTTGGCAAAAACGCATAACTTCATTATCTGATTTTCCTTTTGGATCAAAATCAGATCCACCTTTACCGCCGCCGATAGGGAGACCTGTAAGTGAGTTTTTAAATATTTGTTCAAAACCAAGGAATTTAACAATACCAATATATACTGAAGGATGGAATCTTAATCCACCTTTATATGGACCAATCGCGCTGTTAAACTGAACTCTAAATCCTCTATTAACTTGTACTTTTCCGTTATCATCCATCCAAGGAACTCTAAAAATTATCTGTCTTTCAGGCTCAAGAAGTCTGTCAACAATACCTAGATCAATAAACTCTGGGTGTTTTTCGAGAACTGGTACGAGGGAGTCGAGAACTTCTTTAACTGCCTGATGAAATTCAGGTTCATTCTGGTTTCTTTTTACTACCTTTTCAAATAATTCTTCACAATACTTTTTTGCGTTCATGGGTATTCTCCTCCGATTTAATTTAAAATTTTTATTACTGCTTTTTATTATTAAAAGCGGGGCGCGTACAAAGTATACAATATATATATTTGGTACATATATATGATACCACCGCATTTGTGAAAAATGCAACTATCTGAAAATTCATGTTTCAAAATTAAAACAATTCTGACAATTTACACACATGCTGCATTTCTAGGGATTGCCAGAATGGGAATAATTGCATTTTAGGTTTTTTTAAGTTTGTTAAAAGATTAACTGTTAAAGGATAGAGCTAATCTGTTCTACAACAGGGAAATGTATAAAGCAACACGGGAATGTATAAATCTAACATTGAAATGTATATATAAAACATAGATAAGCATATTAAAGTTCTTTCTTAATTATAAATCTTAGATTTCTTGCAAATTCTTCTGCTTTTTTATAAATATCTTTGACATGTTTAATAGCCCCTGGATCATTTGCGGTAGCCATAAGAGTAGAAAAAGGAGAAAGATTGAAACCCTTATTAATACAGAGTGAGTCTATTAATTGCTTTGCAACTGAGTCACTGCCAGAATTACCTGATACAATTATCGAAAAATGATATTTTGAATAAAACGGGGTCACACGATATAAAGCAGTAAGCCGATTTATTACGGCAGTTAAGTTAGCAGAAATCGAATCATTATAATTTGGACAAATCCAGAGTATAGAGTCTGCTTTTTCGACTTCAGGATATATTGAATCGACCATAGTTCCACCATAAAAGCATCTCTGTTCATTTCCAAAATGAAGGCAAGTCTTAAAATTACAACCTTTGCAATCCATAATAGACCCATTTTCAACGTGTAATTCTTTTATTTCAAAATCACTTAAGTGATTTCTTACCATTTTCCAAAGGGCAAAAGTATTAGAGCTTTTTTCATTTGAAGCATGAAGCACAAGGAGTTTGGGCTTTTCAAACTTAGGCAAAACAAAGGTTACCAGACGCTCTCTGAGTCGTCCACACTGAATATGACAGATTTCGCGAAGTTCAAGTTTGACTGTTTTTTGCCAAGTTTTGAAATTAATAAAGCCAGGAACCGCTTCTATCATAGGATGTCCAGGGATTATTGCACCAAGTGAATTCAAAATAAAAAGCAGATGGGTACTGATTGATTTTGTGAATAGTTCAGTTTTACTGTAAATTATAAGGCTAACAATCGAATTTTTGAAAGTTGTTTCGTTTTTTCCATAGCACTTTCTTATGAAAGAAAGCACGGAACGATTATTTCCGAATTCATCTATAGTGAATGCAAAAACAATAATCTTTCCATCTAATCCCTGAGTCGCAAAATTAAGAGCTTCTTCATATTTTACTTCTAAATCCATTATTAAATGAGGCTCTCCGGAATGAAAAGCCTCAATCATTTTTAACGTTTCTATATTTCCATCTGCAGATTGGAAAATTATCAAATTCTCGTTTAGCAATACAAATCATCCTTTCTTCTAGTCACATGTCTCATACGAATTTGCGTTAATTAATATAATCCGATTACTTTTTCTCTTGTAATTACAATAAAGTTAAACGCAAATTAGTATCAGTTGGAAGGCATTTAAGCATTTTATGAGTCTTCATAATTTTGCGAATCAACTCAGTTGGTAATGGCAAAAATTCAATCTCTGAACCATTTTCTGAGGTCTTATTTCTAATTCCAAGATAAGCACCGTCTAGATAAATTGAACTGTAATGCCATTCTCCTAAAATAGTCGCAAGTATACCCATTGTGGCGGATGAGAATGCAGGCGCAACAAAAGGTTTAAAGCCTGTCTCTCGTACTTCTAAATTAGCATTTTTCGCTTTATCAGTAAGCCAATTTGAAAGCTCTTCGTTATAACTTGGGATAGCATTTACTATTACAAGTCCTTCACCGTGAGGCCCATATGCACGACCTTTACTTTGGAAGTTCTTAGTTTCTGGATTTTGACTGGCATAATACAAAGCTCTTGCATACATTACGCCTAAACCATATCCGCGAATCTGCATTGGAGAAAAATTCGGATCTAGTTTTTTCGCTTTCTTTAGTGCTGCAAGACAAAGCTGGTCTACTGGGTCAGAAACAATCGCAAATAAACCTTTGAATCCGCTTTTTACAGCTTTTTCAATGTAGTGTTCAACGATTTTTGAATTATTATTATATTGATACATTCGCACATCGCCTTCGTATCCAATGGGCGGGATTCCAGCAGTAACACAGAAAGCGAAAACGTCGCAGTCAAAGAGATTTTCTTCTGATAATTGGAAAACATATGGGAAAGGAGTTCGAAAACTAGCAAATATCTGACCAGCCTCTAAAATCCACCGGTTAATTTTATTTTGGTCTAAATCAAAAATTCCTACACTTGATACCGTTTTTCCTCCTATTAGGCGAAGCCCAGCAGTAAGTGTTCCGCCGACGTCACCAAGACCCACGACATGAATTATTGAACCTTCATGATATTTAGGTTCATAAAGAGATTTATCAATGGAAAGAGGTAGTAACTCAAGTTTATTCATAAAATTTTCACCTCGAATTAGCAAATTATGCTATATTTAAGAAGGTATTAATAAATCAGTTCGCCAAGTCTTTTCAAATGCTCTATATCATTCTTCAGGAAATACGAAGGTGACAGATTTAAGTCGTAATCCATACTAAGTCCGTGATCAGGGCATCGAGGATTATGAAGAACTTGTCCCATATTATTCATAGTCAAACTACGCTCATTTAACGACTGATACTCTTCTTCAAGAACTGTAAGAATATCAAGTGCGCCTTCCATAGCAGTCATGCTAAGTTGGTAAACCGATTCTTTTGAGTAACTTTTCATAAATTCGGGATAACAATATGGGAGTATTTGGTTAATAGAAGGGATCATATTTCGCTCTGGTAATTTCCCTCTAAAGATAGCAGCGCCACCTATGAAAGGGAAAAAGTTTCTTTCATTATACCAAATTGAAAGTTTTGGAATATAGTAAACCGATTCGACATCTTTGTTTGCTATCTCCATTAATTCTTTGCCTTTTCCAGATAAAATTCCAACAATAGTTTTTTTGATTTCAATTTCAGTTTTTTCAATCATTGGAGCAAGTTCATGGAGCCTGAATCCTCTGTCAAGTAGGTCATCAACCAAAATTACTGGCCTGCTAAAGGATTTAAGCATTCTAAGTTGTGTAGGTAAATCTAGATAATATGGGAACTGGCGAATTTTCTGTTCTTTCATATCAGGGGTATAATTTTTTTCTGTATGAATAGATTTCGTTACTGTATTTGGAACAATACTTTTGCTCAAAATGTCGCCATAAGGAACACACATATACGGACCGAGTTTTCTTGGTTGGGTAGGAGTGGTACTTACAAAATTTTCAGTACAAACTTTCTTTATTAAAGATTCCCATAATACAATTCTATTGAAAGATAGTACTAGACTACCGGGAGTAGTGGCACAAAGAGCCAGTTGTAATTTTTTTCTAGCATTGTAGACTACTTTTTTAAAGTTTTTATTACTTTTCCAAGGTTCTTTAATTAACGCCTCTAAATCCAAAATCAAAGTGCAAGGTCTTGACATACTAACGTATTGGATTGTGTGCTTTATTCCTGGAATATCAAGCGGCAAGAAGCCCTGAATTTTCATAGATTCGGTTATAGTTTTTAGAGGATTTTCTCCCATTATAGGATTAAAGAGCGCAAACTCATAATCTTTTGCTAAGCTGAATGCTAACATTTCAGTTAAAAGAATTTGTTCAATATCCTCATATTTAAGATCTTGGTTCACAAAGATACCATCGATTATCAAAGTTTTACCTGTAGCATTCTTTCTGATGAATTCAGTCAGTTTAATATTTAATAACTCTTTATATAATAATGTAGAATGAAGTCTATGGAATATCGCAAATCCAAGTAATCGATCCTTTCCTGTTTCACGAATAATTAATACTCGATGAGAAGGTTTTGTCATAAAATCACATAATAGTGCTATCGCAGCGTCGGGAGGAGTTTTTGTGATAGAGGCTAATTCGCCAATTTGTTCTTTCGTGAGATTTTCAGTAACTTTTATACTCAAAGTAACAGCGTCAAGAGTTGTTTTGAATTGAGGCTCTCGCTGATAATAACCATTATCATATATGAATTTTTGGGCAGTAGATTCCACGAGCATTGAAATATCACGGTTTTCATCAATGTAATTTCTGATTTGTGTTGAGCTAATATCCTCAAATTGAGCAGGGAGGGTGAGCATTATTACGTCGCCTTTTATTTCTGAAAGAATTTCTTGAAGATTATCCGTATCAATTTCATTTATCGATTTTTTTCGATCAAAAATTACATGGCTGAAACCGAGAATTTGACTTGATGATTCATTTCTATACGCTGAAGCATTAGCTATTACATCGCTTCCCATTACCAGATATAACTCAGTGTCTGGGAAAAGTGTCTTTAAATGCTTTAAGTCATTTGAATTAGCGATGTTTGTTTGTAAATGCTCAGGATACAAATATATGTTCAGTTCATTAGCTATTGACATATTTATAAGGCTTTTTCTAATTAAATTTGGGAGCATACTTTTTGACCAGGAAAACTCATCCACAGCAAGAAATACTTCGAAGCCCAAATCTCTAATCGCACTTGCAATTTTTTTATGACTAAGTGAAAAAGGATCAAATGCACCTGGAAAAAATGCAGCTTTTTTTGGTAGTGGCATAGATAGTCCACCTGTTTCGAAGATATAATCTGAAATAAATCTATATAAATGGTTTAAACTTGCTGAATTGGTGAGGAAGAGTAATTCTTCTTGACCGCTGTCCGAAATAAGCGTAAGTAATTTTTTTGCGACTCTCGAGAAAATCCAATGCTTATCCTCGAGAATAAGTTCCTTTGAGCCAAAAATATCACTTCCGATAACACCAAATGCGACTTGCTTTACATGCATATCATAATTTACAAGCCCATTTAAGAGCATTCCAAGAATCCTTGCTTTTCTGTTTTCAAAAACACCTTCATCCTCTGAGAATCTTTCTTTGTAGAACCTATAATTTTGTACTGCAACTCCCAAAGATTTTAACAATAAGCTATTTACTTGAGGACCTGAAACTTTTATTCTTTCATCGTAGTCATCGAGAAGTTCGTTCAACTCTTTTGGTTCTAGATAAAGCATTACACGACCTAAATAATCAGGGATATATTCCGCATATTGATAACCTTCTATTTCGAGCGCACGAAGCAACTCTACAGCGACATCGTTTCTCTGCTCGGGAGAAAGTTGAGGGAGAAGCCCTACGAGTGCTTCTCCAGCAGAGTTTCTGACTTTTTCCATAGCGCTAACTTTTAAAATATTGCAAAAATGCATTGCAGTATAAAAACCATATGTGTAAGCTTCTCTTGAAGCGTAATCAAGGAGAAGATTGATTTGTGATCTTTTTAGGACCCAAGGAGTAGCAGTTTTTAAATTATCTAAATACACATCTGACATTTTTCTGTTATCTTTTTTGCAAAATGGTGCAAAGTGAGCCTGCTTTTCGTGATTCCCAATTATCATTGATAATCTTAGCAATAAGAAATTTTCGGCCGCAAATTTCGATCTGGATCGGGAGACTAAAGTCACTTTTTCACAATAATCAATTAGTTCAACTGGGATTTTGCTTCCAAAACTTAAAAAACTTACTGTGATTGAGCAAACGGCGTCAATGGCGGAAATTCTCAGTGTGTCATCATCCGAAAAACTGTGCTTCAATAAATAATCCATAAAAACTTTTGATTCAGTCTCTTCATATTTAAAAGGAATTGAACGAGCAACTTCTAATAAATGGAGTTTTGTTTCAACACCATAATCCTCAGATTTAAAGTATGGAGTCATAATAACTTTGAATTTTAGATGAGATTTTAGTTTCAAAAATTTAAAGAGTGACTTAACCATAATGCTTAAGCTGTTTCCAATAAAACCTTGATGAAGAGGAACTATTTTATGGTCAGGATGTAAGAATAACTCGAAGTATCTGACAAATAATTCTGGGCTCGTCATATTTGAAGAAGGTAATGTGACGTCAACTGGTAGTTCTTTTCTATAATCTTCATCGAAATTTGCAATCAAAAAGCCAATTAACTCTGCGCATTGTCGTCTTATGTCATCTTCAGGATGCGTTAAAAAATCATACAAAAATCTAAGAACAAGTAACTTTTGTTTCTGGGTCAGGTATGCTGAATATTCACTCATCATTCTTATATATTCACGAAGCTTTTTCCAATCAACTTCACTGCGTGCCATATCTAATATTGAGTTCAAAGAAGGCTCATCCCTAAATTGATGAAGCAAATTAATATTATGACTAATTGACAAGTGTTTAAGGCTTCGAATAGTTTCGTCTGCATTCATTAGAGAATAGTAGCGTTTATCTTTTGCTCGTTTTGACTTTCGTAGTGCTTCGATATCCTTGCTGCTGATTTCTAAATCAGAAGAATCATGCGCAATGTCAATTCCAAGTCCTTCCATAAAGTCCTCGAAATCTTTAAGTTTGGAATATACTCGTTTATACCTTTTTTCTTTAGCCTCATCTACATTGTCAAGTTTGTTCAAAATAACATCAAACGATTCTTTTAAATTATAAATGTGCATTTTATATTTTCCAAAGTCGTTTTTACGGCTTTTCACTCTAAAATCAGCATAAATAAGTATCAAAGATTCGATTGGTAAATTCTCGAGTTCAAGATCCCATGCAGAATGATTTACAGCAATATGTCCAATGTAAGGGATATCATTTCTAGTGAACCAAAGGTCGGTATAATAATAATGCAAATATGGAACCCTCTTTGATTCATTTGGTTTGCATCCATATTTACCAATATCATGTCCAGCAGCGGCACCGCAAACACGGCCTAAGTCAATAGGATGGCCAGCGGCCTTTAATTGGCGACCAATATGCATAGCAATATAATGAACACCGCAAATGTGATCTAGCGTATCGTGACGCATAACCTCTTGATTCAGTTTCATCATTTCATAAATATATTGATCCTTAAAGGCTTTCACAAACCTTTCATATTCGAGAGAATTCTCCAAATCCGAGACTTCGGATTCGTTTAAAAATTGAAGTGGATACTTACTCTGCCAGGTTGAGTCCTCGGATTTTTTCTGTGCCTCGCAGAGTTGCTTCAAAATGTTTAAATATAACTTATATGTATCTTCAAGTGCAGGGTTCGGTTTTTCTGTTACCGCTTCAGGGAAGGACTTTTCTAATATATAAAAATAGACTTGTCGAACAAAGTCTTCATTTAGTTCAACTCCACACGCCGATGAAAGCAATTCTTTTGAGATATTAAAAACACTTAAACTTGAATAATCATTTTCATTTATCACATTTTCAACATCAGCTATAAACTTTTCGCTACGCAAAAATTTCACGGCGTCTCCATGAACGTCTTTCAGCTGTTGGAAACTGTGGGAATATACCGAATTGGCGATGTCATTTGCAATAGTATTATGTTTCGAGCTTGTCATAGATGCCTCCTAAAAAGATATATATTTAAGTAGATTCTCAAATTATTGTTAGAAATATTATAACTGAAAAAGCCCGGCAAACCAATAAAAAGTTAGCCAGGCCTGTTTTATTCTGTAATCCTTTTTTAATACCCAGCTTTCCCTTTTGCCAGAGTCGGGAGGTCTTTGAGCACTCTACGGCCTTTTAAGTAGTATTTTCCATCGGCTGATTTTGTGAGCACAAAGTTTTTTGGAACATGTATTCGTCCGGTAGCTTTAAATGCTGCGTCTTCAAGATTAAATGCAGCTATATCTATTTTTTTTAATGAAATAATGTCAACACGTGTTAAGTTAGCTACTTTATAAAATGTAAATGGCGGGACAACAGTAATAGTCGAACCCAAAGTCACTTTTTTTAATGTATCGATGTTAGCAAATGACAGATACCCAAGTGTTTTTACTCCCACTGGTAGGTTGACTTCAATCAATTTAGAATTTTTAAAAGCAGATTGTCCAATTGTTTTGCATCCATTAGGGGTAATTTTTATCTTAGTAAGTCCAGAATTTGCGAAAGCTTCTTCCCCAATTGTTAGGACGTTTTTTGGGATCGTAATTGAGTCTAAGCTAGTGCAACCTTCAAACAATCTCGCTTCCAATAATGTATATTTTGAATTAGTTGATAAAGTAGCTGTTTTCAAACTGGTACAGCCTTCAAATGAACAATCCTCAACATAAATGACGCTATTTGGAATAGTAATGTTACTTAAAGAAGTACATCCATAGAAGACTCCACGGTCAATTCCTGTAGTAATTGGAATCGTTGCACCAAGCGACTGTAGATTGCTAGGTAAATTAATCGTTGGCAAACTAGAACATCCAGCAAAAGCTCTAGTTTCAATAGTTTTTAGATTTTTAGGAAGCCCAATCTCAATAAGTTTCGAGCAGAATGCAAATGCTCCTTCACTAATCTTCTCAAATGACCCATTTATAATTACTGTATCGAGTTTTTCACAACTAGAAAATACACCTAAACTGAGATCTATACTGCTATTTATAGTTAGTTTCTTAATATCAGTCGATCTAAATGCCTCAATTCCCATAGTTTTAACACTTTCAGGTATTACGAGGTCGCCTGCCATTGACGTACATTGCATAAAAGCTTGAACATCTATAGTGGTAAGCCCAGAGGGCAAAGAAATACTTTTAAGTGAGGTGGATTCCCCGAAGCCATACCGTTCAATCGTTTTTAGTCCTGCAGGGAGTGTGATTTCTTCTAAATTTGTCTTAGCTAATGCGCCAGCTTTTATGGTTACGACTGTGGATGGAAGAACCAATGTCTTTGAAGTTCTGGCTATCGGATAGGTATATATCGCATCGAAATTTTTTGAATAAAGGATTCCGTCCTGGGTGGCAAAAGTAGGATTTGATGAATCTAAATTAATAGTTGATAAATTCACACATCCATCAAAAGGAATAAATCCAATGCTGTTGAGAGTAGCTGGGATTTGTATTTTTGTTAAACTTTTGCATCCAAGAAAAGCTTGATCTCCGATATAAGTAACAGCAGGTAAATTTATATCTGTTAATTTTCCACAGCCATTAAAAGCCCGATCCTCGATTCTCTTAATACCTGATGGAATATTTACGCTCTTAAGATACTCGCATTTGGTAAAGGCACCTGAGCCAATAGATACGAGAGATTGTGGCAAATTAATTTGAGTAATCAATGTGCCAGTAAAAGCGCCCACTCCAATTCCTGTTAGACCTTCATTAAGCGTTACACTTGCTATTTTTTCACAATTTCCAAATGCACCATCACCAAGAGTTCTTACTGATTTAGGCAAAACAATATTGGTAAGAGATGCTTTTAAGAATGAACGATTTCCAATTGTTTGGATTCCTTCCGCGAAGGTTACTTCAGTTAGAAGGTCAGTATTCATAAATGCTTCATCCTGTATAGTTTTAATCGTACTAGGGATGATTAATTTCTTAACACCTCTTCTCTCAAAAGCATTCTTACCTATCGTGTTAATTTTGTCCGAAAAACTGGCTGTATAACCTAAGGTCAAATCAGGATTAGCGGCTTCAACTTGCTCTTTTGCTTCTTCAGCACTAAAGATGCCATCCGTATCAGTATCATAAAACATGATATTATTGCCAGATTGTTTAGGATAAGGAGTTTTTATTACATTATTTGATACTACGGCTGACATTCCATATGCCATAGTGTAATTAATTGTTATTTTTCCGCCGGTTGATGGAGTTAGAGTAGAAAAATCCAGACTTTTAGCAGTGAAATTTTGAGCGTCATAGCTGACCCCTTTAAAATCCCATATGGCTGAATCACTACTAAAAGTGATAGGAATTGTAATCTCTGCCCCGCCTTTTAAAGGTGCACTCAGAAGATTTGGCCCCCAAGTATTTTTTGTGGTTTTTGATAATTGAAGGGTTTCATATTCGCCTTTAGTATTATTAACTATTTTGAAAATAACCGTAGTTGTATTATTACCTGCGGCCAAACCTGCCACTGAAGGGCCAGCATTGTTATAAACTACGCCGTATAAATCTCGAGTCATATTATATCTTAGATGAATATTTCCACCAGTTTCGGCTTTAATGCCAGTGAAATCAAGACTTTCGAAAACTTGTTCTCCATTTGAAGTAACCGCCTTTATATCCCATTTAAGTTTAGTGGAATCATAAGTCACTGGAATTTTTATTGAAGCACCTGTATTTAATGGTTTTGTTAACTGCTCTTTACCCCAAGTATTTTTGCCAGAAGGAGAGAGCTTTAAGGATGTCATTGTTTCGGCAAGGTCGTTAATGATTTCAAAAGTTGCCGTGATTGTGGAGGCTGTCGAGGATGTCGAAGCTGCCAAGGGAGTTGTTACAGCGGCAGAGATTGGTGCAACATTTCCCAACAAATTCGAGAACACCATAATCATCGCCAAAATAATCACATTAAGTTTCTTTTTCATTGATAAAATTCTCTCCTTCACTTTTGCGCCTTTATGGTTGCATTGCACCGAATAAAACTAACCATGCTAAGATTGATTTGGCGACTAAACTGAGCACAATATAAGTTCTTTCACCATAAAAATAGTCTTTCCATTTTCCGATACGTTTATATTGGAGTATCATATTTACTGGGAATGTATTAAAGGCTACAAAATATGTGCCAACAATTGCCCAGACAAACCAAGGAACCATATCAAAATTACCAGTTCCAAACATATAAAGGAATACCGCAATCCATGGAGCTATCCCGGCTATTGAACCCCAAATAAATGGTCCCCAGTTTACTGTTGTTTTTTCTGTTCCTGAATTTAATTGTTCCATGACTAGTCCAAATAAGTTCATTGATGCATTTACACAAAAAATCAGAATAAGTGATGCGATATCATAAATCCCAAACAAAGTACTAATTAGCACTATCATAATTGATGAGGACAGTGCATATTCAAACCATCTGAATTTATTAATTCCTTTTTGAAGGTCGTTAAAATACATATTACTATTTAAATAAATTATACCGTGAGCAAGTGCTGAAATTAAAAGAAATGATGCCACCATAATACCAAATGGCAATTGAAATAGCTCTCGGCTTGAAGTCTCAAGTGATTTTGTAATAGGATTAAACTTCAAGAAAAACTGAGTAATTGTTGGCTGAAATTCTGAAATTTTTTGAATCACGCTTGTAGCTAAGAACAACATAATAATTCCTTGAATGAGATGAAACGCACCCATAATTAGATTGAACCTTTTTAGTTTTTGTAACTTAATTTCCATTGAACCATCCTCCTATTTTGTAGTTTTTAGATTGTAAATAATTATTCAACCTAAATTTATAATACTACATTATCTTCTTATTTACAAAAGCAGAGTATTTATTAAAACTAATAAAAATGATATACTAAATTTTCGTAATATCAAAAAAGAGGTATTGAAAATGAATTTAATTAGACTGGATAAAATTCTATCGAACAGCGGTGTCGGAACAAGGCGTGAGGTAAAATCGATCTTAAAAAGCGGATTAGTTCTCGTTAATGAGAATGTAATAAAAGATGGTTCCGTTAAAATCGATCCAATAAAAGATAATTTAACTGTTGAAGGAAAATCAGTGCGTTATAGAGAATATGTTTACTTGATGATGTATAAACCCATTGGAGTGCTTTCGGCGACAGAAGACGCGCGTGACACTACAGCAGTGGATCTTTTGGATGAAGAGTTTTTTCATTATACACCAGCACCTGCTGGCAGATTGGATAAAGATTCTGAGGGTTTATTGCTTTTAACTAATGATGGTGCTTTTATTCATTCCATAATTTCTCCTAAG
The DNA here is from genome assembly GCA_964477445.1 of uncultured Clostridiaceae bacterium. Lineage (GTDB taxonomy): Bacteria > Bacillota > Clostridia > Lutisporales > Lutisporaceae > CAYZED01. The sequence continues at coordinate 13,731 of CAYZED010000033.1, forward strand.
AAACATGTTGAGAAACTTTATATAATTGAAGTAGAAGGAATTCTTACTAACAAAGATGTACAAGCTTTTCATGATGGAGTAGAACTGGATGATGGATATGTAACTTTACCGGCAGGATTAGAAATTATTGAGAGCGGGACTTTTTCTAAAGCTTATGTAACCTTGAGAGAAGGGAAGTTTAGACAGATAAGAAGAATGCTGCAGGCATTGGGAAAAGAAGTTGTTTTTTTAAAAAGATTAGCGATTGGAACTTTGAAACTTGATGAAAACCTAAGTGAGGGAGAATATCGCGAGCTTACAGAGGAAGAATTATTAGAATTATTTGCTGATTGTGGATATAAAAAGGCCAAATAGTATAAAAAAAATAATAGAAAATGGGTGATTTGATGGAAATTAGAAAAATATCAGAACAAAATGAAAAAGACCATCTTTCAGAACTTGCGACGCTTAGTAGCGAATCGAAGGGAAGAGTCATACCGATTGATGAATGTGAAATAAGAACTTGTTTTCAAAGAGACAGGGATAGAATAGTTCATAGCAAAGCATTTAGGAGACTAAAGCATAAAACACAAGTTTTTATTGCGCCAGAAGGCGATCATTATAGAACACGATTAACACATGCGTTGGAAGTTAGTCAAATCTCCAGAACTATTGCAAGAGCGCTGAGACTTAATGAAGACTTAGCTGAAGCGATAGCATTGGGGCATGATTTAGGCCATACACCTTTTGGTCATGCGGGTGAAGAGGTTCTTGAGGAATTGCATCCAGGTGGATTTAAACATAATGAACAAAGTCTCAGAGTAGTTGAAATGTTAGAGGGAGATCATGGATTAAATCTAACATGGGAAGTACGAGATGGGATTTTATGCCATACGGGAGAAGTTCAACCATCTACTATGGAAGGCAAAATCGTTAGGGTTTCAGATAGAATTGCCTATATAAATCACGATATTGATGACGCTCTAAGAGGTAAGGTTATTGAAGAAGATGATGTGCCTCTGGAACTAATGAAAGTTTTGGGATTTACACATAAGGAAAGAATTAATGTAATGATAATGGACTTGGTAATAACTAGCCAAGAAAAAAAAGATATTGAAATGAGTCAAAAAATTTCTGATGCCATGTTAGGTCTAAGAGAATTCATGTTTGATAATGTTTATATAGGTTCTGAAGCAAAAAGAGAAGAAAAAAAGGCTCAAAGAATTATTAGGGAGCTTTATTTATACTATGTCGAAAAATACCATGAACTTCCAGAAGAATATTTGAATTCGATTTCAAATAAACGTGACACTATTGATAGAGTTGTTTGCGACTACATTGCGGGGATGACAGATAATTATGCCATAAAGCTTTTTGAAAAACTCTTTATTCCGAGGTCATGGGAGACAATATGAAAGATTTTAGAATATTAATTGATGGAGATTCTTGCCCAGTTAGAAGTCAAATAATCGAATTAGCAAGAAGATATGAACTTCATGTAATTCTTGTCCAAAGCATGGAACATAATGTAAGAGAACCATTGCCAGATTTTGTGGAGTTTTACCGAGTGGATAATATTAGTCAGGCAGCAGATATAAAAATCGCGAATCTTATAAGAAAAGATGATATACTAGTTACCGGCGATTTCGGTCTGGCGGCGCTTGCATTGGGAAAAAAAGCACGTGTGATTTCTCCATCTGGTAGAAATTATGAAAATGAAAATATGGATTATATGCTTTTTGAAAGACATATTTCACAAAAGGTTAGACAAAGAGGGAATAGAACAAAAGGTCCGAAACCAAGAAATTCTGGTGATGATGAAAATTTTGTTTTAGGGCTTATGGCTCTAATAGAAAAAGAAATACCGTAATTCAAAGGGTTAATTTATAGAAGATTGGGGGTTGGTTATGGAGACAAAAGACCAAAAAAAATCCGGAAAAATCGGAGATAACAAAATTAAAGAAGTAGCTGAAAAAAATGAAATAGTCTCCGTTGTTTCCCAATATTTAACTCTTAAAAAAAGTGGAACAGGATATCAAGGACTTTGCCCATTTCATAATGAGAAAACACCATCTTTTAATGTTTCGCCACAGAAACAGTTCTTTCACTGTTTTGGTTGTGGTGAAGGCGGAGACGTAATAACTTTTGTCCAAAAAATTGAAAAGATTAGTTTTAATGAAGCTTTACATATGCTTGCTGATAAAGTAGGAGTGAAACTTGAAGAGGGACTTGATCCTAAAGAAGAAGCTCGTATGAGAGAAATAAAAAAAATATATAGGATGAATGCTGAAGCCGCCAGGTTTTTTTATAGAGAATTAGTAGCAAGAAGCAATCCTGAATTACACGTTAGTGATACCAATAGTGAAAATCCATATACTTACTTGATGGGACGAGGCCTCGATAGCCAGACTATTAAGCGATTTGGGCTAGGGTATGCTCCAAGTAATTGGGATAAATTAATAAATTATCTCAGGTCTAAAGGATTTTCTGACAAAGATATTCTTAATGCAGGGCTGGCATCTTTTTCAGCAAAAAGTAATAGAATTTATGACAGATTTAGAAACAGGATAATATTCCCTATTATTGACTTGAAAGGAAATGTAATTGCTTTTGGGGGCAGAGTTATGGACGATTCTAAACCGAAGTATCTTAATTCTCCTGAAACACCTGTTTTTCATAAAGGACTTGGTTTATATGGATTGAATTTTCTAAAAGAAGTTCGAAATATCGAAAACATTGTAATTGTTGAAGGTTATATGGATGTAATTGCAATGCATAAATTCGGGTTCGTGAACACAGTAGCTTCGCTTGGAACTGCTTTCACAGAGCAACAAGCGCGTCTGTTAAAGAGATTTTCGGATAATATTATTATAGCGTATGATTCAGACGTTGCAGGCCAAAATGCGACTGTGAAAGGCTTGGGTATTCTGGGACGAGAGGGCTGTAATATTAGAGTGCTAAAAACTTCTTCTGGGAAAGATCCTGATGAGTTCTTAAGAAACGAAGGTGCAGCAGCAATGGACCTAGCCATAAAAAACAGTCTTCCACTTATAGAGTATAAAGTTGAAAGATGCAAAGATGGTTTAAATCTCAGCGTCTTGCAGGATAGACTTATGTTTATGAAAAGAGCGGTTCCAATTCTTTTATCAATAGAAAGCAGAGTCGAACTCGATGCATACGTGGCAAGATATGCCAGAGAAGCGATGGTTACCGAAGCTTCGGTTTTAGGAGAAATAGAAAGACAAAAGAACGGTGCTAAATCAAAAACAGAAGTATACAAAAACGTTACATCTGTTCAGGAAGTCTCAGAAGATGAATTAAAAATTAGAAAACTTAAAGAATATAAACAGAAATTAAGAAATGCAGAATTTAGATCAGAGACAGGATTAGTTGCGACAGCTATAATGAGTGAAGAAGCAGCAAGGAAAGTTTTGGTTTTGACAAAATCAGATGAATACTCAGATCCAATCTTACGAAAAATAATTATTTTCGTGGAGAAGGAATTGTTAGAAGGAAAAATGCCAACGGTCGTAGAAATATTTAATAGCATGGGTGAAGAAGACAGATATATCGCTTCAGCGATTTTGATTTCAGAAGAACCAGAAGCTGGAATTGATACTGTTGAAAGATTAGCAGCTGTTATAAAACGAAATTCTGTAAATAAAAAGATTCAGGAGCTAAAATTAGAGATGAATAGACTATATGACCTTAATAAGGTTGAAGAAGCCAATAATGTATTTAATATGATACGCGATTTACAAAAAACAGTGAAATAGGGGGTGGAGCAATGAAAATGGAACAATACATGAGCATTATAAGAACGATGATGGATAAAGGCAGAGCTACCGGAACCCTCACATACACTGAATTTATGGATGCTTTTGAGGACGTTGAGTTAGAGCCAGATCAAATAGAAAAGATTTACGAGATTCTTGAAAAAGAAGGTATAGAGGTTGTTGGAGCAGCAGACACAGAAATTGATTTAGGAACACCGGTATTAGACGAAGAAGCAGAGCCTGTTGAGATTGATTTAACTGTTCCGGAGGGAATTAGCATAGATGATCCTGTGAGAATGTATCTCAAGGAAATTGGAAAAGTTCCATTATTAAGTTCTGAAGAGGAAATAACTCTAGCAAAAAAAATTCAAGAAGGCGATGTATATTCTAGAAAGAAACTTACTGAAGCTAATCTTAGACTTGTAGTAAGTATAGCGAAAAGATATGTTGGCAGAGGAATGCTGTTTTTGGATTTAATTCAAGAAGGTAATTTAGGGTTAATCAAAGCAGTTGAGAAGTTTGACTATACAAAGGGATATAAATTTAGTACATATGCTACATGGTGGATAAGACAAGCGATAACCAGAGCGATAGCAGACCAAGCGAGAACTATCAGAATACCAGTTCACATGGTAGAGACCATTAATAAACTTATAAGAATTTCCAGACAAATGCTCCAAGAACTTGGACGTGATCCTCTCCCAGAGGAACTCGCTAAAGAAATGGGAATGACAGAAGAAAAAGTCAGAGAAATAATGAAAATTGCACAAGAACCAGTTTCTCTTGAGACTCCTATAGGGGAAGAAGAGGATAGTCATTTAGGGGATTTTATTCCAGATGATGATGCTCCAGCGCCTGCTGAGGCTGCAGCTTTTCAGTTGTTAAAAGAGCAGTTGGTTGAAGTGTTGGGAACACTTACAGAAAGAGAACAAAAAGTTTTGGAATTAAGATTTGGACTTTATGATGGACGTGCGAGAACTTTAGAAGAAGTAGGAAAAGAGTTTAATGTAACACGTGAGAGAATTAGACAAATTGAAGCAAAGGCATTGAGGAAATTAAGACATCCAAGCCGAAGTAAAAAGCTGAAAGATTATTTAGATTAGGGTTGACTTTCAGTTTCAAAGTATGTAAAATAAAATTCGGCAGTAACGTTCCTCAATAGCTCAGTTGGTAGAGCATGCGGCTGTTAACCGCAGGGTCGTTGGTTCGAGTCCAACTTGAGGAGCCATCTATTTGGGCTTTTAGCTCAGTTGGTTAGAGCAACCGGCTCATAACCGGTTGGTCCGGGGTTCGAGTCCCTGAAGGCCCACCATTTAGAAGAAACATAGGACTTGGCATCACGCCAAGTCCTTTTCTGCGTTCATGCTTTGGCTTATGCGTTGTTGCTTCGGATTTCTCTGACTCTTGCGTACTAAGTGTACGCGGCGACCCAGAGAAATCCTTGCGGCCTAGCCTAAGCCTAAAGCATGAACGCAGACTGAAAACACCTTGGCTTATGCGTTGTTGCTGCGAATTATATAAATAATTCTAGCGTACCTAATACTAATTTGCGTTTAATTTTTTTAAATTATTCAAGAAAAATTCGACCAATTAACGCAAATTCGTATGGTGTACGCGGCGACCCAGCTAAACTTTTGCGCAGTACTAATTTTAATTGCTTAACGAAAATTAGTACGGTCTAAACCTAAAGCATGAACGCAGACTGAAAACACCTTGGCTTATGCGTTGTTGCTGCATGCGGAACAACTCTTGCGTACTTAATACTAATTTGCGTTTAATTTTCTTAAATTATTCAAGAAAAATTAGACCCATTAACGCAAATTCGTATGGTGTACGCGGCGACCCAGAGAAACAAAGATTGATATACTTCACTATTTAAAGTAAAATAAATTCATGTGCTAAATTTCTAGTATATGATTCAAATTTTTATGGAGGAAATTATGAAAAAAACATTATTTCAATTCATTTCTTTAGTAACAATAATTAGTATGCTTTGTAGCAATATGATAGCTTTTGGAAGCGATAGTTATAAAAGCAAAGCAAATCAAAAAACAGCCGCGACGAAAGAGTCAACGGAGAAAATAGCTGAAACACAAACAGATTTAGAAGAGAAGTTACCAAATGTTTCGACAAAAGTTTCTATATCAATTGATAATAGTAATACACTGCCAAGCGAAAATGTTGCTAAGTCAGCATCGGTAGTAGCATCTGTCACTGCAGCACAGGATATTTTAGAGGTTAACGATATTATGGCTAGCATGGATAGAACGGATGCAGCTGCCATTGATTTT
>CAYZED010000033.1:19786-21703 GCA_964477445.1 uncultured Clostridiaceae bacterium
TATAAAGTTCCAGCAGATTTGGGTATTTCACAAGCGGAATACGACGCGATTGCCGCTCAAGCAAATGCTGTTATAAGCGGAAAAACCACTGATTATGACAAGGTCCGTGCTATTTATACTTGGGTTTGTGATAATATTTACTTAATTAGTAATTCACAACAACTAACAAATAAGCCTACACCAGATGCAGCTACAACTTTTAAGAATAAATATGCTGAGTCCCAAGGTTATGCAGAGTTAACAAATTGCATGTTGCGTGCTGTTGGAATTCCATCAAAGGTTGTATGTGGTTACACAAACGGCTCTATAGATCTCACTAATGCCGACACAAGCAAGGGTTACTCGGATGTAAATCAAATGTGGAACGAAGTATATTTTGACGCAAATGACAGAAATGGAATAAAATGGCAAACAGTCGACACGTCTTCGGGCTCAGGCAATAAAACAACTTATAATGGTAAATATAATTCTATTAAAGGTGCCTATAATTATAATTGGTTTTTACCAAGCCTTGATTATTTTTCACACTCACGACTTACAATATTTAATGAGTATAATTATTATGGTGCTACTAAAGCTGAAACCACCCCAGAACTTCCTAGTTTATATAACCCTGATGAAATAATTGGCGGTACGCTTACCATAACTGCTGGAACAAAGTACATAGGAGCAAATGCATTTCACGGATTGACAGACCTTGGGTCAATTGTACTTCCAAGCTCAGTTATAGGAGTTGCGGATAGTGCTTTCGCAGGGTGTAACTATTTAGAATCTATTGATCTTGGTTCTGTTAAATATTTGGGCACCAACTCGCTTATTAACACAAATCTTTCGGAATTGAAGCTACCAGCTACAACTAAATACTTTAGTAGTCGTGTTTTTGGTATTGGAAATAGAATTACATCAATTATTTGTGATGAAGCAAACCCATATTTTAAGTCGATAGATAATTATCTTTATGATAAAAGTGTTACAACCCTTCTGATGTATCCCTTTCATGATGGAAAATTATTTTCCTACACAATTCCAAACACAGTAACCACTTTCCCAAAAGACTATATTACCGGCAATTGGTACCTACAAAATCTCACCATAGGTGACAGTATAACATCGGTGGGAAATAATGCCTTTATGGATTGTCAACAATTAAGAACGATTAAGATTGGTAAGAATGTCACTGATTTGGATAATGCTGATTTTACTGCTTGTTATGTTCTTCAAAGTGTTACAGTTGATTCTAAAAATGTTAAGTTTAAAAGTGTGGACGGAGTTCTATACGACAAATCTTCCAGCAACTCAACCTTTAATAGGATGGTTTATTTTCCTTCTGTAATGACCAGTAAAACAGTAACTCTTCCTGCTACATTTAATACAATAGGTTCTGGAGCACTTGATGCATCGAATAGATCAAGAGAGAGTGTATATAGTGCCAAACCTTATGTAAACCAGGCACTTGAAAAATTTGTTCTTGAAGATGGGAACACGGCTTTTAAGGTTGAAAATGGAATTTGGTACGCAGCTGATATGAGCAAAATTATTATGATTCCTATGAATATCCAGATAAAAAAATTAATAATTCCGTTTACATCGGCAACTCCTATAATAGCCACTCCGACTTTTTGTGGACTTGAAAGTGTGGAAAGTATTACTTTTGAAAAAGGCTTTACTGGAGTAGGGAGTAATGCGATAAGATCTTGCGCGAATTTGAAGAAAATTTCACTGCCTAGCACAATATCATCAATTGGGGGAGGCGCGTTTTCGGGTGCTAATAATAATCTGAATAACTTGATGGATGTTAGTTTTACAGATAATAAGGTTGATAAGGGACTCGTAATTGGCGGGGGTGCATTTAGTGATTGTATGTCACTTACTTCGATAATTTTGCCAAATGGAACAACTTCAATTGGAGCTGGCGCA
>CAYZED010000034.1:0-14781 GCA_964477445.1 uncultured Clostridiaceae bacterium
TGTGTATGCATAATCAGCTTCCCTCCTCGGCTCCGCCGAGTTTCAGCTGATAGAAACACTAGGATTAATGCGAATGCTCATTGCATCCCCAACGTCTAGGAAACTTTTGATTCTTAGCAACCTTTTTTTTGTAAATGTTTTTTTATTAACCCTCGAAACCATTCACCCTCAGTGGGTTGCTGTTTTCAAAAAAGTATAGTTTCCTATACTAGAAGAAAGGCGGCTTCGCCGCTCTTATAACAACTATATAAATTACATGAAATTGGAGTACGTATCATGAACAGAAGAATTAATACCCCAGGAAAAATTAAATTAGCAAATCTACCAACAAAAATAGAATATCTTAGAAGATTTTCTGAAGAATTGAATGGTCCGCAGATTTGGATAAAAAGAGACGATTTTACTGGCAGCGAGTCTTCAGGAAACAAAATTCGAAAATTGGAATATGTTATTAAAGAAGCATCAGATAGAAATGCAACTTGTCTCATTACTTGCGGAGGGATCCAGTCTAATCATGCCAGGGCTACAGCTGCTGTGGGAGCAAAACTTGGGCTTAAAGTGATTTTGATTTTGGTTGGAAAAGGAACGGAAGCTCCTGATGGAAATTATTTTATGGATGTTTTGTTTGGTGCAGATATTAGATTTATAAGTAAAGAAGAATATTGCAGAATTGATGAAATTATGAAAGAAGTGGCTGAAGAATGTACAAAGCTTGGTCAAGTACCATATATTATCCCTTCAGGAGCTTCAAATGGAATAGGAACTTGGGGATATTTTGAGGCGATGCATGAAATAGAGGTCCAGGAAGAGGAACTCGGATTTAAATTTGATGCAATAGTATTAGCAATTGGTTCGGGAGGAACTTATACTGGATTGCTTTTAGGAAACGAATTTTTAGATAGAAAGACAAGAATTGTGGGGATTTCCGTCGGAGGAGATAAAGAGTATTTCAAAAAACAAGTGATGGATTTGATTTCAGAATGGGAATCCTATTCAAAAGTTGATTTAGAGTCTGCAATTGATAAATACGAGGTATATGATAATTATATTGGACCTGGCTACGCTATTAGTTACCCTGAGGAGATAGCATTTATCAAGGAATTGGCTAGAAAAGAAGGTTTGGTACTAGACACTGTTTATACTGGAAAAGCAATGTATGGATTAGTTGAGGAAATAAAAAAAGGGACTTTTAGAAACTGTGAAAGAGTATTGTTTATACACACTGGTGGTCTAATGGGACTCTTACCAAAGAAAGAGGAATTTAATGAAAAGTATTAGTTTTAATGATTATAAATTAAGTGATGAAATATTAAAAGCGTTAGAAAAACTTGGTTTTGAGAGCCCGACTGAGGTTCAAGCGAAGGTAATTCCATACGCAATTGATAGAAAAGATATTATAGTGAAGTCAAGGACTGGAAGTGGTAAAACAGCTGCGTTCGGCATACCGATTTGTGACGCAGTTAACCCGGAAGCAAAGAATCCGCAAGCGCTTATTTTAACCCCTACCAGAGAATTAGCTGTACAAGTGAAAGAAGATATTTCTCATATAGGTAGGTTTCGAAGAATTAGAGCGACTGCTGTTTTTGGAAAACAACCGATGTCAATCCAAAAAAACGAACTAAGGCAGAGGGTTCACGTTGTAGTAGGCACACCTGGGAGAACATTTGACCATATTGAAAGAGGGAATCTAGTTCTCGATGATATAAAATATTTAGTTATAGATGAAGCAGATAAAATGCTTGATATGGGTTTTATTGATCAAATAAGAGATGTTATTGATGCTTTGCCAAAGGACAGAATCACAATGCTTTTTTCAGCAACATTTCCTGATGAGATTGATGGCATATGCGGTGAGTATATGAAAAAACCAATTAGAATTGAAATTGAAACGAGCGAACATGAATCAAAAAAAATTAAACAAATAGCTTATCAGGTTGAAGAGAGTAAAAAATTTAATTTAGTTAAGAAGTTGATTTATGTTAATCATCCAGAGAGCTGCATACTTTTTTGTAATACAAGAGAGAAAGTCGAAGACCTATTTTCAAAAATGAAACGAGAAGGTTTTAGAAGCGAAGCTTTACATGGGGGTATGGAGCAGACCGAAAGGCTTGATGTAATGAAAGCATTTAAGCAGGGGAAATTTAGCTTTTTAGTAGCGACAGATGTTGCAGCGAGAGGGATTCATGTTGAGGATATAACTCTAGTAGTAAACTATGACCTTCCGATGGAAACAGAGAGCTATGTTCATAGAATTGGCAGAACAGGAAGAGTTGAAAAAGAAGGACTTGCAGTTACTCTATTTACTATGTATGAGGATAGATTTTTGGCATCCATCGAAGAATTTATTGACTATAAATTGGAGATTGGAATAGAGCCTAACGATAACGACGTCGAAAAGGGTAGGCTAATTTTTGAAGAAAAGCTATCTGAACCAACGAAGTTAAAACCTATAAAAGATGCTCGTTTAAACAAAGAAGTTGTACGCATAAGGATAAACTCTGGCAGGAAAGACAAAATGAGGCCAGGGGACATTGTGGGGGCGATAACTGCAATCGATGGAGTATCTGCTGACGATATAGGAATTATTGATGTTCAGGACACTTGTTCATATGTAGAGATATTTGGAAAGAATGCTGATAAGGTACTAAATAAATTAGCTGTAACAAAAATAAAAGGCAAAATTCACACAATACGAAAGGTTGGCTTTGTTTAATGTGGCAGTGGATAAGCGGGGTAGATAACTATTTTACTAATATTGTACAAAGCATTATTAATACTAACATGACATCAATTATGAAGAATTTATCGCTTGTAGGATCTTATAAAGGATATGTTTTTATTTGTATTTTTCTTTTAGTACTATCATTTAGATATCGAAAAATTGCATATGAGATATACTTTGTGATTTTTGGGCTAATTACTAGTGCGTTATTAAATGAAGGATTAAAGATATGCTTTAATAGAGCCAGACCAGATAACATTAGATTAGTGAATGAGACGGGGCTTAGTTTTCCTAGTGGACATGCGATGAATAGTATGGTTTTTTATATGCTAATAGCGATTTTTGTAATCAATTATGTTAGGGTTGATAGTTTAAAAAGACATGATTTTTTTAAACGTATATTTCTATACTTGATAATTTTTGTTTGTATTTTGATGCCTTTTTTTATTGGCGTAAGCCGTATATATTTAGGAGTGCATTATCCAAGTGATGTAATTGGGGGATATATTTTTGGAGTAATTTGGGTTGCAACTTTATTTGCTTTAAAAAGATACAAAAAAGCAACATAACAAAATGGTATAATTAAATTAAGAACTACTTCACATAAATGGGATAATAAATATAATAAGAAAAGGGAGGTTTTCAAATGGAGTTAACTTACATAATACTCGGGATTGCTGCTTTTATCATTTTGTTTTTCTTCGCAGGCATTAAGATCGTAAGGCCTACCCAAAGAGGATTAATTGAAACATTAGGACGGTATACAAAATTCGCACAACCTGGTTTTCATTGGGTATTTCCAGTTATTAAGAAACTTTACTTTATAAACATAACAGAACAAATGGTAAATGCCGAGCCCCAAGTAATTATTACAAATGATAACTTAAATGCTACAGTTGATGCTCAGGTTTATTTTAAAGTAAGAACTGACGAAGTTAGTGTTAAGAACTGTCAATATAATGTAGCAAATTATCAATACCAGATAGTTAATTTAGCGAGAACAACATTAAGAAATATTATTGGTACTATGTCGCTTCGATCCGCAAATAGCGAAAGAGGAAGGATCAATAATGACTTACATGAGACTTTAGAGAGCGCTATTCAGAATTGGGGAATAGAAATTACTAGAACAGAATTAAAAGAAATAGATCCACCTAAAGATGTTCAAGAAACAATGAATAAAGTAGTAAAAGCCGAAAACGAAAAGATTGCGGCGATCGATTTTGCAACAGCGGCAGAAACTACTGCTGATGGTGTTAAACGTGCTGAAATAAAAAAGCCGAAGGCATAAGACAAGCAAAAATTCTTGCGGCTGAAGGTGAGGCTCAAGCCATTAAATTGGTTAATGAAGCCGCGAATGAATTTTTCGTGGGTAATGCTCAGATTCTAAGAAAATTACAGGCAGTCGAAAATTCATTGAAGGAAAACTCAAAAATTGTTATACCTTCAGATACTCAACTTATAAATATGGTTGGTGACTTAGCTGGAGTAATACCTATAGATAGAAATAGATAATATGAATTAATGAAAAATAAGTAAAAAAAGAAGGATTTAGGAGGGTTTGGTTATGAATAAAAAAGTATTTTTCTTTACAAGGTCAGGTAACAGTAAAAGAATAGCTGAGAAAATAGCAGATAAAACAGGGGCCGAACTTGTCGAAATTAAAGACAATATGAATTGGAAAGGTATTTGGGGTTTCATTAAAGGTGGATTTTACGCAGTAAGAAATAAAACTGTAGAAATAACTTATGATAGCATTGTAAGTAGTGAAGATATTTGTGTTCTTGTTTCACCTGTTTGGGGTGGCGTAGTTACACCTTCAGCGAGCGCATTTTTAAAAAAAGTTGACGCATCCAGAGTTGTTTTAGTGGTAAACAGTGGTGGTGAAGGATACGAAAAAGCACTGCTGAAAGCAGAAGAAAAGCATGGCAAGTTTTTTGGCAAAGCTGGTCTAATAGGGAAAAGTAGAAATGAAGATTCTGTAATACAAGAAATCACTAATTTAGTAAGAAATGACTAAGTTTTTATATGAATCGAAATTTGGGAATTTTGTTTTTAAATTAGATAAGGGTAAGATTGCTCAAATATCATTTGACCAAGAATTGCCAGATGCTAATATGGACACCCTTACCGAAGACTTTTCAGTAAACGAAACATTAAAAAAAGAAATTAAGAAACAATTTGACTTGTATTTTTTAGGGGAGTTAAAGTCGTTTGACTTGCCTATTTCTGCTTTAGGAACAAATTTTATGAAAAGAGTATGGGATGCACTAAAAGAGATTCCATATGGAAAAACAATCAGTTATAAAGAATTGGCAGAAAGAGTTGGAAACCCTAAGGCTTCGAGAGCTGTGGGTGGAGCATGCAATAAGAATCCGATTCCTTTTATTGTTCCATGTCATAGAGTTATTGGATCAAATGGCAAGCTCGTTGGATATGCAGGTGGGTTAGATTTGAAGAGCAAGTTGCTTGATCTGGAGAAGAATAAATAAGGTAATAAAGATTTAATACTAAAAAACACGCTTTACTGCGTGTTTTTTTCAACATTTATTTATTGAAGTATAGTTTTCATACATTCATTTATTGAAGTATAGTTTTCTATTGACAAAGCATTTCATAACGCGTATGATTGACTCATAACATATAAAACATATATATTTACTATGAATTAAAGAATTGAGGATAACATTATGAAAATTGCTAATAGTATTACAGATTTAATTGGAAACACACCTTTGCTCAAACTTAATAATTATAAAAAATCGGAAGAATTAGGTGCCGACATTATAGTTAAATTGGAATCTTTTAACCCTGCATCGAGCGTAAAAGACAGAATTGGTTTTTCAATGATTAAGGATGCTGAAGAAAAAGGTTTAATTAATGAATCGACAGTAATTATAGAACCAACTAGTGGGAACACTGGGATAGCACTTGCTTACATTGCAGCAGCTAGGGGCTACAAAATCATATTAACAATGCCAGACACAATGAGTATAGAGCGTAGGAATCTACTGAAAGCACTCGGAGCAGAGCTGGTTTTAACACCGGGTGCTGAAGGTATGATGGGAGCTATACGTAAGGCTGAAGAATTAGCATCGGAAAACGAACACGCTTTATTACTTCAACAGTTCAATAATCCGGCGAATCCTGAAATTCATAGGAAGACTACAGCAGAAGAAATCTGGAGAGATACAGATGGTGATATAGATATTTTTGTAGCAGGCGTTGGTACTGGTGGGACTATAACTGGCGTAGGTAGCTACTTAAAAGAAAAGAACCCATTAATAAAAATTGTGGCGGTTGAACCGTTTGATTCGCCAGTTTTATCAGGTGGAAATAAAGGCCCACATAAACTTCAAGGTATAGGTGCAGGATTTATACCTTCAATTTTAAAAAAAGAAGTTATAGACGAAATAATAACAGTTAAAACAGAAGATGCTTTTTTAGCTGCCAGAAATTTAGCAAAAGCTGAAGGAGTTTTAGCGGGAATTTCTTCAGGAGCTGCTTTGCATGCTGCTAAAATATTAGCTAATAAACCTGAAAATAAAGGTAAAAACATCGTGGTTTTGTTACCAGATACAGGAGAAAGATACCTTTCAACGATGTTATTTAATGAAGATTAGAATTACGAAAACCAAAAACTTATTACTGATTCGCAAAAATAACTTCATAAAATCTAAAAAATATTTTGAAAGATACTTGACTTATCAATGGTGGGCGTGATAGGATATAGAAAATTAAATATTTGCTCTTATCAAGAGAGGCGGAGGGACTGGCCCTATGAAGCCCAGCAACCGGCGAGAAATCGCAAGGTGCTAATTCCAGCAACAAACAAGATTTGTTGATAGATGAGGGAGGGACGAAATCTGCTGAATTATAATCCTCTTTCATTTTGAAAGAGGATTTTTTATATGCCATGATATTGTGAATCTTTGTCATATATCTAAGCAAAGTGAATTGAATCTAAAACAAACCATGTTTGAATTGAATTAACTCGGCATAAGATGAGGGCAAGGATGGAGGAAGTATGAAAGAAATTGGAATTGCATTATTGGGTTTTGGGACAGTGGGAACAGGAGTTTGGGATATTTTAAATGGTGAAAATGAAAAAGCCTCTATAGCGGCTGGGTGTCGATTAAATATCAAAAAAATACTAGTGAGAGATATAAATAAAAAGAGGGATACTGTTTTACCTGAAGGGATTTTAACAACAAACTTTAGCGAAATTCTGAATGATCCAGAAATAAAAATTGTTATTGAAGTTATCGGTGGGATTGATCCTGCCAAAGATTTTATTCTAAGATCAATTAAGAGTGGAAAACATATTGTTACAGCTAACAAACTGCTTTTGTCAAAATATGGAGACAAAATAAATGAACAAATCATTAAAAGCGGTGTAACTCTAAAATATGAGGCAAGTGTATGTGGTGGAATTCCAATAATCAATACAGTCAGAACAAGCCTAGTAGCTGAAAAAATCACTTCTATTGCAGGGATTATGAACGGAACTACAAACTATATACTTTCAAAAATGACCGAAAGTGGATGTAGCTTCAAAGATGCTCTAGCAGAAGCACAAGAAAAAGGTTACGCTGAAGCTGATCCTACATCTGATGTTGATGGATTTGATGCATTATATAAACTCAGAATACTTTCTTCATTGGCATATAAGGTCAATTTGCCAGAGAATGAAATTTCTAGAGAAGGTATTAGAGGTATAGAAATTGCTGATATTTCCTTTGCGAATGAACTTGGCTATGTGATAAAATTATTAGCAGTATCAAAGTTTGATGGAAGAAAGATAGTGGCTAGAGTTGCACCAACTCTTGTAAATAAGAATCACATGTTAGCGGGCGTTAGTGATGCTTTCAATGCTGTATTTTTAGAGGGAGAGACAGTAGGACCATTAATGTTTTATGGGAAAGGTGCAGGTAAATTACCTACTGGAAGCGCTGTGGTCGCTGATGTTGTTAGCATTACTAAGAAAATTATTGAAAATAGTAAGTTTGATGAGGGTAGTAATATTAAAGATAATCCAAGTCCGAATCCGATTCCTGATACGAATTTAGAATCCAGTGCTGATTCTAAAGATTTGTTTGAAAAAATTAAAGATGAAAATTCTTCAGAGTACTTTATGAGAATTGATTTAGGCGATTCCCAAGATAATTTAGCGATAGTCAAAGGTATTTTAGCAATCTATGGGATTGGGGTTTTGCAGCATATTAAAAGAAAAGATACAAACGATAATGAGACTTTGGCATTCATCACAAATAAAGTTTTTGAAAGAAATATGGAAGAGGCAAAGAAAGAGTTGTACAAATTCTTTAATAAAAAGCAGGAAATATCTGCGATAAGAGTAGAAAATTTTAATGTTTAAGACTGGATATACGTCTTAAAATCTGATATTGTATAATGGTTAGTCATAAATATTCAAATAAAATTAATCAAGGAGAATAAAAACATGTCAGATAAGAAAATTCTAGCAACAGTTCATGGAAGAACAATTTCAGAGGAAGATGTAGTAAATTTCATTTCGCGTCTTGATAGACAAACGGCAGCAAGATTCCAAAGCGAAGCGGGTCAAAAACAATTATTAGAAGAATTAGTCAGACAAGAATTAATGCTCTTAGATGCATTAAACAAAGGTTATGATAAAGATGCTGATTTTATTTTTGAAATGGAAAAAGTAAAGGATAGTCTTCTGAAACAATATGCTGTAGGAAAAGCTTTGTCGGGTATTTCTGTAACAGATGAAGAATTAAAAGCATATTATAATGAAAACAATGAAGATTACGTTGGACAGGAAGAAATAAATGCTCTGCATATTTTGGTTCCAACTATAGAAGAAGCCGAAAAAGTGTGTCAAGAAATAAAAAGCGGTAAAGAATTTGCTGAGGCGGCCAAAGAATACAGCAGTTGCCCTTCATCAGAAAAGGGTGGAGATCTTGGTTGGTTTGGAAAAGGAATGATGGTTCCTGAATTTGAAAGCGCTGCATTTGCACTTGAGTTGAATGGTATTTCAGAACCTGTTAAAACACAATTTGGATGGCATGTAATAAAACTTAATGGAAAAAAATCAGCTGATACTATGGAATTTGATCAAGTAAAAGATGAAATTACTAAAAATTTACAGGCCGAAAAACAAGAAAAAGTTTATATGGATTATATAAACAAATTAGCTAGTGAATACGAAGTAAAGTATAACTAATATTAAGAATCGACATACGATTAGTTGAATACAAGACTCGATTAAAAATTCGAAGATTACTCTAAGCTCCCATAGTTGATATTATTATATATATCAGTTATGGGAGTTTTTTTGTTGTTCTTGACAATGATAATTAAATTATCATATAATCAAACTGCCGATTGGTAGGAAATAGAGGTGGATTGTTTAATGGCAACAAAAGTTAATACTCGGGATAAAATCAAATTAAAATCACTAGTTATGTTTGCTAAAGAAGGGTACCATAATACCTCTGTAGATGATATTGCTAGGAGTGTAGGAATTAAGAAGGCTTCTGTATATTCTCATATCAAGAGCAAAGACGAATTATTCCTTGAAGTTTTAAGTGATTGTATTGAATGGGAAGAAAGCTCTTTTAAAGAGTTATTTGAATTGATAAAAAATGGTGGAACAAGAGCACGGCTTAAAGCTATTTTTGAGTATTACTTTCATTTGTATAATGATCCTGAAGTTAATTATAAGATTTTTCTGATTAAAAGAAGTCTTTTTAATCCTCCATCACATTTGACTGAAAAAATTGCTGAAGGTTGGAATAAAAGAAACAAATATTTGGAAAGTGCATTATCAGATATACATAAAGAAGGTCTAGCTTCTGGGAAGCTAAAGGCAACGACAGAAAGTACATTTCTAGATTTTTTTTATTGTGTAATGAATGGTATTTACTTTGACGCAGGAAGCACTATAAATGGAAAAAACATCATGATATCTGATGGGATTTGGATGCAATTTTGGGACTCGATTAAACCATAGAAAAACATGTTGAAGCATAAGAATAAGATTTATAGACATTAAATTTTAGTTAAAAAGTAGATGAAAAAACGGACGAAATAACTTATAATATCTGTTATTAGTATTATGAGAAGAAGGAGTTATATATGAAAAAGGGATTTGATATAAACAAATATTTAGAGGAACAATCAAAGTTTATTTTAGAGCGAGTTAACCAATATGATAAGTTATATCTTGAGTTTGGAGGTAAGCTTTTATATGATATGCACGCAAAAAGAGTTTTGCCAGGTTTCGATGAAAATGCGAAAATTAAATTGCTCCAAAAACTAAAGGATAAATGTGAAGTAATTATCTGTTTATATGCAGGTGATATTGAAAGAAACAAAATTAGAGGTGATTTTGGAATCACTTATGATATGGATTTACTAAGGTTAATAGATGACTTAAGAGCGTGGGAACTTGACGTAAATAGTGTTGTAATTACTAGATATGATAATCAACCTGCGGCAACGGCGTTTATTAACAAGTTGGAGCGAAGAGGAATTAAAGTTTATATTCATAGATCAACAAGCGGATATCCTTTTGATGTTGAAAAAATTGTTAGCGAAGATGGCTATGGGAAAAATCCGTATATTGAAACTACGAAGCCACTAGTTGTGGTTACTGCTCCAGGACCTGGAAGCGGTAAACTAGCAACTTGTTTGAGCCAGTTATATCATGAACATACTAGAGGCAGAGCAGCGGGTTACTCAAAGTTTGAAACATTCCCTATATGGAGTATTCCTTTGAAGCATCCTGTTAATATTGCGTATGAAGCGGCGACGGTAGATTTAAAAGATGTAAATATGATAGATTCTTTTCACTTGGAAGCGTATGGCGAAACAGCAATTAACTATAACAGAGACATTGAAGCTTTCCCAGTTTTAAAGAGAATTATTGAAAAAATCACAGGAGAGAGTTCGACATATAAATCACCTACTGACATGGGCGTTAACCGTGCAGGATCTGGAATTATTGATGATGAAATCGTTAGAGAAGCAGGGAAACAGGAAGTTATCAGAAGAAAATTCAAAGTTGGTTGTGAATATAAAAAAGGGCATGCTGATATGGAAACATATCAAAGAGCCAAATTAATAATGGAAGAACTTAATCTTAAGGAAGAAGACAGAAAAGTAGTTATGCCAGCAAGGGAATATGCAGAGATTCTTAAGTCGAAATCTGATGGGAATGAGATTTGTCCAGTAGTTTCAATTGAATTGTCAGATGGGACTATCATCACAGGAAAATCAAGCGTAACAATGAATGCTTCAGCTGCTGCTATACTTAATGCTATTAAGCATTTAGCGAATATGGCAGATGAGCTTCATTTAATCTCACCAGTGATTTTGGGACCAATTTTACAGTTGAAAACAAAAACTTTTGGTAAGAGAGTTACTGCCCTTGATTCAGAAGAAATATTAATAGCTCTTAGCATTTGTGCCGCAACTAATCCAATGGCAGAAGTTGCTCTCACAAAATTGGCACAATTGAGAGATTGTCAAGTTCATTCAACCACAATACTTGGTTCGAATGATGAATCAACTTTTAGAGATTTAGGACTCGATGTCACCTGTGACCCAGAATATCCAACGGAGAGCCTTTATTATAATAGTTAGTCTTATTAAAATAATTCGTTATAGTATTTTAAATCAATGGTTTTGTCAGATTATTTGAAGACATTAATAGAGCGGAGTGATGAAAATGAATGAAGAACTTATCCGTAGAGCAGATCTTATGGTCACGAATTTTCAATCAATTAAGAAGACTTTTGTATGGGATATGAACATTAGTAAACATTTCGCATCTCTGATTGCAGCAAATAAAGAGAAAAAAATTGATCCTGAGAAAATAAAAAAAGTTAGAGACTACATTAAACAAGAAACTTCCTGGATGTCATATTTTAGAGGTAACAGCGAATTTATAGTGTCCTCTTTGCTAAGCGACCGCACAGACTATGAAGCTTTATTTGATAAAGTAGAAGAGTCATATGAGGCTATGAAAGTAGTTGGATTTAGACGCGGTAGCTATCTCCCTTTGGCAGCTTTGACCATAGCGATGGATGAAGGTAATCGTGGTCTTTCAGAAAAGACAGAAAGAGCAAAACACTTTTATGAAATGATGAAAAAATCTCACTTTTGGCTAACCGGTGAAGAGGATTATGTTTTATCAGTTGTTTTAGCCTGTTCGAATTTAGATATTAATAGTGCTTTTGAAGATATTGAGGAATGTTATCGACTATTAATTCATAAAAAATTTGGATTTAGCAGCAAAAATGAACTTCAAAATCTTTCGCATATTTTAGCGCTTGGAGACGAGGTTGCTGAAAAAAAATGTGATCGAGCAGAAAAAATTTATTTAGAACTAAAAAAAATGAAGTGTAAATTAAATTATTACGGATTAACAGCTTTGGGAGTTCTAACTTTAGTTACAAATGATCATACTCCAGCAGCTGAAGAAATCAAAGCGGTTTTTGATTACCTGAAAAACAAAGATGGATATGGAACTTGGAATTTGGATTCTGGGACTCGTGCTATGTTATCCGTTATTATTGTGTCGGATTATTATGCTGATAATATCAAAAATGGATTAATAGAATCGGTAATATCTAATAGTATAAATTCTATCATTATTGCAGAACAGGTAGCAGTTGCAGCAGCAATGAGCGCTGCAGTAACTGCGACAGCGGCAACATCTAACGGGTAGATTTTAAAGAATATAAAAATAATTATGACATAGTTTTTAGGAGCTATGTCATAACTGTTTCTTGAAGATATTGCAAATCTCATAAAATGGTGCTATTATACAAATAATGGAATATGACGATATAAAACTTTATAATTTACTGGCAAATATATTTCAAAGAAAGGAAATAAACATAATGAATAAGGAATTGCAATTTTTAATATATAACACACCAGAAGAAAAAATCTCCATAAATGCTATGATTAAAGATGATACAATCTGGCTTACACAAAAAGCAATGGCAGAGTTATTTGGAGTTGAAATTCCTGCTGTATCCAAACATCTTACCAATATTTTTACAGATGGAGAATTAAATCCTGATTCAACTGTTTCCAAAATGGAAATAGTTCAGCAAGAAGGCAGTCGTAATATAAAAAGAAACGTTGATTTTTATAATCTTGATGCAATTATTTCAGTCGGATATCGTGTGAATTCAAAAAAAGCAACGAACTTTCGTATTTGGGCAACGAGCGTATTAAAGGAGTACATGACGAAAGGCTTTGCAATGAACGATGAAAGGTTGAAGCAAGGTAAAACCGCATTTGGCAAAGACTATTTTAGAGAACTTCTAGAAAGAGTTCGCTCTATTCGTGCAAGTGAAAGGAGAATTTGGCAACAGATAACTGATATTTTCGCAGAATGTAGTATTGATTATGATAAAGATTCAACAATAACCAACGATTTTTATGCAATGGTTCAAAACAAATTCCATTATGCCATTACAGGGCAGACCGCAGCAGAAATTATCCATTCAAAATCAGATCAAACAAAAGAAAACATGGGACTGACTACATGGAAAAACTCACCCGAAGGCAGAATTTTAAAATCTGATGTCACAGTAGCAAAAAATTATTTAGATGAAAAGCAAATTCGCCAACTTGAAAGAACAATTACTGGATATTTTGATTATATAGAAGATTTAATTGAGAGAGAAAATACTTTTACGACGCATGAGTTTTCAAATAGTATTAACGAATTTTTAACTTTCAGAAAATACGATATTTTAAAGGATAAAGGTAGAATTTCAAAAAAAGATGCCGATTTAAAAGCAAAAACTGAATATGACGAATTTAATAAAACTCAAAGAATTACATCTGATTTTGATCGAGCGGTGAAGCAATTAAAACAAAAGGACGGAGGTTCGGAATAATGAGTAAAATAGACGATTTAGATGCTGAACTTTGTCCTGGTGGAGTTGAGTGTTTTCCAATAAAGTGAATTGATTAATATCCCAGTCGCAATAAGCAAATGCTTTAATGTGACTGGGATTCAGTGTGTGTCAGAAAAAGTTCAAATCAATTTAATAGGTAATGTTCAAATTTCGCCTTAAACGACTTTGCTTTTTTCTCCTAAAACGGAAACTCATATCCCTTTAAGTCAAGTTCTTTTATCAAATCACGTATGTTTTTCTGTAATGGTTCATTTACAGGAACACCTTTATCTTTTCTCTCTAGCCAAGCCAGGTATTCTTTTTCTCCCGCTGTATATATTCTATCTTCGCCAGGTGCTTTTTTTGATTCTCTTAAGTTCCTTAAAATTTCACCAGTAGTTTTTTTGAAATCATCAACATCTGTAAATTCATTTATATTTACTGCCATAAAGAAATGTCCTAAGTGATATGGTTGAGGAGTTCCTTCTGGAGAGAAACCTAATAAACCTTTAAGGAAAGAACCGCCTTGTAGAGCTGCTGAGAGAATTTCTACCACTGTGGCATATCCATAACCTTTATATCCACCTAAATCTTCGCCTATGCCGCCCAGTGGCGCTAGAGCCGCTGTTCCTTTAACTAGATCTTTTAAGACTTCATGCGAGTTTGTTTTTGTTTCACCATTTTCGCCGATTACCCAACCTTCAGGTAAATCTTTTCCGAGTCTTTCGTATACTTCAATTTTTCCGCGCTGTGTAATTGAGGTGGCACAATCGAGTACAAAAGGGAATTCTTCGTCTGTAGGAATACCAAAAGTAATCGGGTTTGTTCCTAGCATGTTTTCTACTCCAAATGTAGGTGCTATTGAAGGTCTTGCATTAGTACCAGTAATACCGATCATTCCTTCTGAAGCTGCCATCATTGCATAGTAACCTGCTATTCCGTAATGTGTAGAATTTCTGACGGCTACCATTCCCATTCCGCATTTTTTGGCTTTAGCAATAGCCATTTGCATAGCTCGTTTTGCTATAACGTGACCCATCCCATCGTGTCCATCAATTACCGCAGTAGTCATGCCTTCACGCACAATTTCAAATTCTGTTATAGGGTGTTGGATGCCTTCTTTAATTCGGTCATAATATATAGGTTTTAGAC
>CAYZED010000034.1:14791-20130 GCA_964477445.1 uncultured Clostridiaceae bacterium
TAGACGACCTATGCCGTGTGAATCAATACCTCTCTTATCAGAGGTTATTAGAACTTCAGCACAAACTTTAGCGTCTTCTTCAGGGACTCCAATCCCCTTAAATACATCAACCATGAATCTCTCCATTGTGTCAAAATCAATCCAAAATATTTCATTACTCAATTTCTTGTATGCTCCTTCCGTGGTTTTGATAAATTTAATAATACCTTAAAACTGGCATCTATTCAAACCAAGCTTTTACTGTGTTATTATATAGTTATTACATGATAATTATATAGTTTTTGCTTTCTAATTATATAGCAAATTAATAAAAGAATTCTATATTTTTTACAAAAAAATATTTTGACTGGAGATTATTAAATGGATAAAAGACCAATTGTTTTAGTAGTTATGGATGGGATCGGAATTAGTAAAGAAACAAGAGGAAATGCTGTAGCTAGAGCAAATAAGCCCACTCTCGATCGCCTTACTAAAGAATGTCCGAATATTTTACTTAAAGCGCATGGAGTTGCAGTGGGTTTGCCGAGTGATGAAGATATGGGAAATTCTGAAGTTGGGCATAATGCATTGGGATGTGGACAAATTTATAGCCAGGGAGCTAAGCTCGTCAATGAGTCAATAGCTACTGGGAAAATGTTTATTTCAGATACTTGGAGGAAAGTTATTAATAATTGCATAAAAAACTCCTCAGGGCTTCACTTTATTGGTTTGCTTTCAGATGGAAATGTTCACTCGAATATTGAGCATTTAAAGGCTATGTTAAAGCATGCCAAAGCAGATGGCATAAACGAAGCGAGAATTCATATACTACTAGATGGCAGGGATGTGGATGCTACATCGGCTCTTAAGTATGTGGACATTCTTGAAAAAACATTGGATGAATTAAATGACAATTTATTCATCGGCAAAATTGCCAGTGGCGGCGGCAGAATGAAAGTAACTATGGATAGATATGAAGCCGACTGGAATATGGTTAACATAGGATGGAAAACTCATGTTGAAGGAAATGGAAGATTTTTCGCATCAGCCACTGAGGCAATTGAAACTTATAGAAAAGAATTAAATGTTATTGATCAAGATTTACCCGCTTTTGTAATTTCAGAAAATGGTAAAGCCGTTGGTGATATAAATGAAAATGATAGCGTTATACTTTTTAATTTTAGAGGTGATAGAGCAATTGAACTAAGTATGGCATTTGATTTAGAGAACTTTGACAAATTTAAAAAAGATAAAAACCCAAAGGTTGTTTATGCGGGAATGCTTCAATATGATGGAGATTTGCTTTTGCCAAGAGATTTTTTAGTTACACCACCGGACATTAAAAATACGCTAACTGAATATTTGATTACGTTTGGAGTTAGACAATATGCTATATCAGAGACCCAAAAATTTGGCCACGTCACATACTTTTGGAATGGAAATAAGAGTGGAAAATTCAGCGATCAGCTAGAAACTTTTGTTGAGATACCTTCTGATAAAGTTTCTTTTGATGAAAGACCTTGGATGAAATGTGCAGAAATCACGGACGAATTGATTATAGCGATATCATCAGATGAATATGATTTTTTAAGAGTTAATTACCCAAATGGTGATATGGTGGGACATACTGGGAATATCGATGCGACTGAAATAGGCGTTGAAGCAGTCGATTTAATTCTCGCGAGGCTATTACCAATAATCGACAAAAAAAACGCGATTCTTTTAATAACTGCAGATCATGGAAACGCCGATGAAATGTATGAAAAAACAAAAGACGGAAGCATAAAGGCAAAAACTAGTCATACGCTTAATCCAGTTCCGTTTATTGTTTATGATAAAGAAAAAGTATTTAATTTAAAAAACTCTGAAGAATTCGGGTTAGCTAATGTTGCAGCTACAGTGGTGGATATTTTAGGATTAAGAGTTCCAGACATTTGGGAAGAGAGTATGTTAGAAAAATAAAGATATTTGGAGGTTGGAGTATGAAAGGGACGGTAGTATCGACGTGGATTACCACATGTAAAAAATTGTATTCAGAAGAGACTGTATTAAAGTGCATGGAAACTAATGGTATTGGTAGAGATAGAATATTTAATCCACTAGAAGATGTTGATGAAAATCTTGTTAAGAAACTTTTTGAGTCAATGGCTATAGCAGTGGGCTCTAAATATGATGATATGTGGGAAGCAATTGGTATTTCAAACATTTCAACTTTTAGTGAGCACTATCCAGGTTTCTTTAGGCATGTAAGAGCTTTTCAATTTCTAAAATCAATGAATGACGTGCACAAAATTGTCATGAAGAGAATTAGTGGCGCTAAACCTCCAATTTTGGATATGGAAATCATAAATGATTATGAAGCTTTTTTCACTTATAAAAGTAAACGTGGAATGGGACATTACCTATCAGGGTTATTAAAGGGAGTTGCTATTTATTTTAAAGAGAAGATAGAGATTGAAGTAATTCAAAAAGATTCTGAAAGTATTAAGATAAAATTGAAATTTGAGCATCCTATTAGAACTGTTAGGAATTATCGATTAAATAGAATACTCTCACTTGGATTCATAAGAAGTGGTGATATTAAGATTGCATATTTCAGCACTATCATGATAGGCGCATTAGCGTTTGGACTCACCCGTGATATTATTAAGTCATTAATTATTGCCCTGGGCACTGCCATAGTAACTTATTTTAGCTCGCGTTTGGTAAGTGCTCCTAAAAAATCTTTGATTAAAGATATGAAAAAATTGACTGATAAAGATTACACAGATTTGATAATTGTTAAGTCTGCTGATGAAAATGAAATGTTTTCCACTGAAATAAATACATTAAGAGAAAGTATTCAAAAAGACTTCATTGGATTTAATGCTATGGTTGATGAAATGTACACTTTTAACAAAGCAGTAAATGATATATCTCATAAAATGAAGAGTACCAGTGACGGTATTGCTGATATTATTCAAGATGTTGCAACAGGTGCAATTTCGCAGGCTGAAGACACAGAAAAAGCAATCATGGTTCTAAATGATAATGTAGACAATGTTAATAGTATTTCTGAAGAAGAACAAACTAATAAAACACATATTGAAAGTGCTGTTGGTAATATAGAAAACAGTTTTGGTAATGTAGAGATTACCGCCGGAAAAATTAATGATGTGTTAGTTAAATTCAATGAAATAAGAAAATCAGGAATTGATTTAAAACAAAAAGCTCAAGATATTACGGGAATTGTTTCATTGGTATCCTCGATATCCAGTCAAACCAACCTTCTGGCGCTTAATGCATCTATCGAAGCTGCTAGAGCGGGAGAAGCAGGTAGAGGATTTGCGGTGGTTGCTGATGAAGTTAGAAAACTGTCCGAAGAGACAAACCGTGCAGTTGGACAGATAAATAATAATTTAACAGAATTTATCGGCAAAATTGGATTGATAGTCGGAGATATTGATTCTCAGTATACGGTTCTGGAAGCTGAAAATTCAAATCTATCTGGCGCAGTAGAAAATTCAAGTGAATCGAATAAACAAATAAGAGTTGTATCTGACAAAATGATAAAGACAGCACTAAGATTAAAAGAGGAAGCAGGGTCGATATCTACTTTATTTGAGAAGATGGAAGGTTTAGCTGCAATAGCGGAAGAAAACGGTGCAGCGTCAGAAGAAGCAAGTTCAAATGTCGCAGTTTATACGGACGAAATAAAAGATTTAACTGATCAGATCTCAGTCTTTGAGGAAATGATTAAAGATTTCCAGAAAGAACTTGGCAAATACAGAACATAGCAAATACAGAACTTAGAAGAAGATGTTCGGAATCCAGACGAGTAAGTTAAAAATATGATTCTGACTTATTGGACATATGTCATAAAATGGAAATAAAACACAGAAACCGCGTACGTATTTTGGTTTTTGTGTTTATTTTTTTAGTAATTTACGATTTTTGATATAGAAATTTATTAATTTCTAATGTAAAATAGGTTATAAAGTTTTTACAAAATATTTTTTTAGGGGGATTAAAATGGAATTAGAACAAAAAACAATGAAAGCCTTAGTTAAGAAATTTAAAGAACCAGGAATTTGGTTGGAAGATGTTCCGGTACCTGAAGTTGGAAATAATGATGTGCTAATTAAAATTCATAAAACATCTATTTGCGGTACAGATATTCATATTTATAACTGGGATGAATGGTCGAAAAAAACTATCCCTGTTCCAATGGTTATTGGCCATGAATTTGTTGGTGAAGTAATTGGCTTTGGTGACAATGTTAAGGGTTTTGAAATTGGAAGTTTAGTGTCTGGTGAAGGGCATATTGTTTGTGGTTACTGCAGGAACTGTTTGGCGGGTAGAAGACATTTGTGTGCTAATACTAAAGGCGTTGGAGTTAATAGAACTGGTGCATTTGCTGAATATTTATCTATACCTTACACGAATGTTTGGCAATGCGACTCGAAAATTTCAGAAGATGTTATCAGTTGTTTTGACCCACTCGGTAACGCAGCGCATACTGCACTTTCTTTTGATTTAGTGGGTGAAGACGTCTTAATCACAGGAGCGGGACCTATAGGAATCATGGCAGTTGCCATCGCAAAGAAGGCTGGAGCAAGAAATGTAGTAATCACAGATATGAATGAATACAGACTTGATTTAGCAAAAAAAATGGGAGCTACATTGACTGTGAATGTTAAGGAAAAGACAATTGAACAAGCAATGGAAGAACTAGACATGAAGGAAGGCTTTGATGTAGGACTAGAAATGTCAGGGAACGGAAGAGCTTTCAATGATATGGTTGACTCAATGATACATGGTGGGAAAATTGCAATTTTAGGGATTCAACAGCCAGGAACTTCTATTGACTGGGACAAAGTTGTATTCAACGGACTTATCCTAAAAGGGATTTATGGCCGTGAAATGTATGAAACATGGTATAAGATGACATCTATGATTCAGTCTGGTTTAGACATTTCTCCTGTAATAACACATAGATTCCATTATACAGAGTTCCAAAAAGGTTTTGAAATAATGGCTTCTGGTAATTCAGGTAAAGTAGTTCTTAGCTGGGTATAATCGAATTTACGATTGAAATGACAGCAATTCAGAATTTCAGAAGGTGGCTTTGACACCGTACCAATTTACCCGGAAATTGGGGCTCTGAAGCTTCTGAATTGCTTTTATCATTTCTGAAGTAAATTCGATGAGCGGATTAATATAAAGAGATTGAAATGACAGCAATTCAGAATTTCAGAAGGTGGCTTTGACACCGTACCAATTTACCCGGAAATTGGGGCTCTGAAGCTTCTGAATTGCTTTTATCATTTCTGAAGTAAATTCGATGGACGGATTAATAAAAAGAGATTGAAATGACAGCA
>CAYZED010000035.1:0-1243 GCA_964477445.1 uncultured Clostridiaceae bacterium
ATGAGGAACAAAAAAGATTTACAGACTTTGTGAAACAGATCGATAAATCAAAATTTATGCGTTGAAACTTCATTTCAAATCGCAATTTATCGAGATGTTTCTTGGTAAGGAATACCCCGTAACAACAATTGGTGAAGTAGTTGATAGAAATTTAAAACGTGTTGCAAAAGTATTTAAGGCAGAGGATCTAATTGAATATCTTGACATATCATCAATAGACAATCAGTCCAAGCATGTAACGGGGACAACCCAATATGTATTTAAAGATGCTCCCTCAAGGGCACAATACGTGCTTAGGCAAGGAGATATATTGTACTCTACAGTTCGCCCAAACTTACAGAACATCGCCATAAATCCTTACGATGGAAGTAATGTTGTAGGTTCCACAGGATTTTGTGTGCTTCGATGTAATAGGGTTAGTACTGGATATATGTGGGGCGTTATAACAAGTGATTTTTTCACAAATAATATGGTGACACTTGCGAGTGGAGCAAATTATCCAGCTGTTACTGATAAGGTGGTACTAGGGTATGAAATGCCGCTACCACCATATGAGGAACAAAAAAGATTTACAGACTTTGTGAAACAGATCGATAAATCAAAATTAAACGAGATAACAGTTCTTAACTATAAAAATAAATAACTTTGGAGGTGCTGAAATGTTCACTGAAAACGATTTAGAAAAAATGGTATTAGACAATATAGTCAAGAATGGTTGGAAGTATATTCCCAATGATGAGATACCACGTCAACATTCTGATGTTATGGTGGAACCAATGGTGCGTGAAGCACTTATTCGACTTAATCCAGAAATAGCAGCAGAACCTTCACGCGCAGACGAAGTAATTTATAAGTTAAGAACGGTAATATTATCTGTTCAAGCGCATAACTTAGTGACACAAAATGAATCTTTTAAGAAAATGATATTTGAAGAAAACTCATATCCATTCGGAAAAGATGGAAGAATGATCCCAATAAGTTTTTTTGGTACGCTTACAAATGAAAATCTTGCACTGAATGAATATGTAGTAACAAATCAATGGATATTCCCAAAGGACGTTGGTGGAAAGAGACTAGATATTGTATTGCTCATTAATGGGTTTCCGATAGCAATAGGTGAATTAAAAACACCAACAAGAAATGCAATTACATGGATGGATGGTGCGGGAGATATTTTGGCATATGAGAAAAGCATTCCACAGATGTTCGTGACGAATATTTTCAATTTCGCGACAGAAGGAAA
>CAYZED010000035.1:1253-3589 GCA_964477445.1 uncultured Clostridiaceae bacterium
AACTAATAGATGTTCAACGAAGCATTCTATCTATGATAAAGCCAGAAACTGTGATGGATATTTTCCAATTCTTCACCGTTTTTGCCACAGACAAAAAATATCGAAAATATAAAGTTATTTGTCGTTATCAACAATTTGAAGGTGCTAACCTTATCGTAGAACGAGTAAAAGCAGGTTACCCTAAAAAAGGCTTGATATGGCATTTCCAAGGTAGTGGTAAGTCTTTGCTAATGGTATTCGCAGCACAAAAGCTTCGTATGTTACCTGAACTTAAAAATCCTACAGTAGTAATTGTTAACGATCGTATTGATCTCGATACGCAGATTACTGCAACTTTTAACGCTGCAGATATTCCTAATATGACAAGTGCCTCAAGCAAAGATGAATTGATTGCTTTCTTTAAAGGTGATATGAGAAAAATTCTGATTACCACTATATTTAAGTTCGGAGAAGTGGATTGTGAGTTGAATCAAAGAGATAATATTATTCTGATGGTCGATGAAGCTCACAGAACACAAGAAGGTGATCTTGGAGAGAAAATGAGACTTGCACTACCAAGAGCATTTTTCTTTGGATTGACAGGTACGCCAATTAATCGAATTGACAAAAATACGTTTTACACTTTTGGTGCTGAGGAGGATAAATCTGGCTATATGAGCCGATACTCATTCTCCGACTCCATTAGAGATAAAGCAACTTTACCACTTCATTTTGAAGCAGTTCCGGTAGATTTACACATCAACCAAGATGTTGTAGACGTTGCCTTTGATGATCTCACTAAAGATTTAACCAAATATGAAAAAACCGAACTTGCGCGTCGGGTTAAGCTTGAAGCTGTTATGAAATCCCCTGATAGAATCAAAAAAGTTTGCGAGCATATCGCAAAACATTTTAAAGAAAAAATCGAACCTAATGGATTTAAAGGACAAATTGTATGCTACGACCGAGAGTGCTGTCTTTTATATAAGCAAGAACTCGATAAATTGCTCGGTGAAGAAGCAACTACAATAGTAATGGACACCAACAATGACAAAGAAGACAAATATAAAGCATTCCGTCGTGATCGTGATTCAGAAGCTAAAATACTCGATTATTTTAGAGAAAAGGGGAGTTCGTTGCAGCTAGTTATTGTTACTGCAAAGTTATTAACTGGCTTTGATGCACCTATTCTTCAAGCTATGTATCTTGATAAACCAATGAAAGATCATACACTTCTTCAAGCAATATGTCGAACAAATCGCGTGTATGGTACTGAAAAGACTCACGGATTGATTGTTGACTATATAGGTATATTTGATAATGTTGCCAATGCGCTCGATTTCGATGAGAAGAGTTTACAAAAGGTTATTACAAATATCGATGAGGTTAAACGAGAATTACCAAGATTAATGACAACCTGTCTCAAATACTTCCCTGGAGTTGATAGAACAGTTGAAGGTTGGGAAGGGCTTATGGCTGCACAAGAATGTCTACCATCAAACGAAGAAAAGGATAAGTTTGGAGCAGATTATAGAGTACTAAATCGCGCTTGGGATGCGCTTTCGCCAGATCAAATCTTAGTCCCATATAAAGCAGATTATTTATGGCTTACAAAGGTTTATGAATCCGTAAAACCGACTGATGGCAGGGGTGCTCTAATTTGGGCGGCACTTGGAGCAAAAACTATTGAGTTGGTTCACGAAAATGTTAATGTTGAAAAAGTACATGACGACTTAGATATATTAAGGCTGGATGCTGACATCATAGATGAATACTTAGAAGGAAGAAAAGACCCTGCTAAAGCAGCAAAAAGAATTCAAATTAATCTTGTTACACGTATTCAAGAACATAAGAATGATCCTAAGTTTATTAAATTAGGTGAACGGCTTGAGGAATTAAGAGAAAAGCATGAACAGGGCTTAATTACGAGCATAGAGTTCTTGAAAAGGCTTCTCGAGCTTGCAAAAGATGCAGCTGAAGCTGAGAAAGAGGCTGTACCAGAAGAAGAAATTGACAAAGGTAAAGCTGCACTTACAGAGCTATTTGAGGGAGTAAAAAACAAAAATACACCAGTAATTGTTGAACGTATAGTTAAGGATATCGATGACATTGTTAAGATAGTGAGATTTGATGGATGGCAGAGCACAAGTGCTGGAAAACAAGAAGTTAAGAAAGCACTGAATTCAGTGGTTTGGGTCAAGTACAAGATCAAGGATAAAGACTTGTTGAACAAGGCATACGAATACGTAGAAATGTATTACTAGAATTACGTAAATTAAATAAATTTAATTTTAGAGGAGACATAATTAATGACAAAAAGAATTTTAGTTCTACAAGCTGTGAATAAAAAAACAGGA
>CAYZED010000035.1:3599-5901 GCA_964477445.1 uncultured Clostridiaceae bacterium
CAGGAAAAATTGATACTATAAATATGGAAACTGGACACATTGTCGTTACTATTGAGACATTAGATGAGGTTGTCAAAAAAAGCGGTATTCTGAGAGACTACAAAGATATAACTTTCATAAACGTAATAAATTTGGAGGGGTAAAAAAGTAAATTTTTTTCCAATAAGAAAATTGAAAATTAGACATAGCTTGTCCAAACCATGTGTTAACATCTATTTAAGTTGAAGGTTACAGAAAAAGCCTACTTAGTAGATGTTTTTCCTTTTATGGTGAAAAAATAATAACTGTATGATGAAATTGGAAAAACTATAGTGTAAGATGGAAGATGAGAATTGTTTTAAATTAAGTAAGTAATTGATAGGAGGGATATGCGTGAAGACTGGGATTCGAAAAACACTAACAACTGAAGATCGCTTATTTAGGAGAATCAAGAAGCAATTCATTGAAAAAAAGTTCATAGGGGACATTATGATTAATGATGATGAGTATACACTATTATTAACATATTTAAAACAAAAATATCTAGTTCTTTGCTCATCTTATTCTCATAAATTAGTAGATCCAGTTTTTGCACTATCACTTGTTCAAATTGGGATAAGATGCTATGATAAAAATTTTTGGAGGCACGTAGCAAATGCTCTGGGATTGAACCATATTCCTCCAAATCATCAGACGTGGATAGGAAATGCCTTTATTGAAACACTTAAATTCTATAAAAAGCTTATGATGAGTGAACGTGAAAGAGTAGATAGTATTTTAATGCATGGATTTGTTTCTAATTATTATAGTAAAAAATTCTTTGACTTCCTATTTGCGTATTATCGGATTGATTTAGATAGGGATATTGAGAGAAATAATAAAGACGCAATGAATTCTTTAGTTGAAAGTATTTTGAAGAGTGATAATAGAAGCCGAACGTATTTATTAGTGGAACAAACATCTGATGCAGTAGTGTGTAATCCTAGAGGTTGTAAGATTAGAATAAGACGCTTGTTAAAAATTATCGATAGATGTTTTTGGGAGAGAAATGTTGAACTTAATCAAGCAAGCCGCCTAAATGTGTTATTTTCAGAGTGGAAAGATAGTTCATATGAATTTGAAAACGAATTTAATAAATATAACCCAGGAGGATTGAACGGTGGTAGGGGGAAAAAGAATTTTTCTGCACCTTATTTAAAATGTGACTTAAGTAATATGACTTTTCAACTAGTAATGCCTAGACAATTAATAAAATGCAATGAAACTGATTCAATTACTTGGAGATTACAAGTTTCAGAAGTTGTGACAATAGTTGAAAATGACATGATACAAGCGGTAACTGGATACAAGACAGAAGAAAAAAAGTGGGGGATTCCGAAGAAAGATATTTTCAAGGCTATTACTGCAGAGATTTTTAGTAATGGAATCCGTATTCGTACATTCAAAATCAATGAGGATTGTATTCGCTTCTTTGATAAAGATGGAGACTATGTAAGAGCAGATTCATTACCTACGGGAGAGATGTATTCGGTATCGGAACCTGAGAATACGATAATTTCAGAATCGGTAGTTTCAAGTGAAGTTAAAGCAGAACTTTTATTAATATATTATAAATTCCAGCATGGAGACATTTTGAAATTACCAGATGGAAAACCGATATCAATAGGGAAAAAAATTGAAGAAGGTTTGCTTAACAGAGGTATTGTAGAAGGTGCTGTTAGTATTATTAAGGAGATAAACATTCCAGTTTACAACAAGATTCCTTCTGTGCTTTTAAAGATGTCAGGGTCCAAAATAAATGGAACACAAATTCGTGTTAATCATGAATTGTTTAGAATGTCTGAAATAGATTTTCAAGAGATTGAACTGAAAGAAAGAACGGGAGAAACAGGTTTTTTGGTGAATCTTACTGAATTAGGCTGCTCCAAGAAAAACTTGTACGAAATTTCTTTTGATGTACCAAATGATAGAACTAATCGATCATGGGAATTTGTGTTGCTCGAGGGATTCAATTTTGAGTTTGAAGATGCTCCATATGTCTTTAAGACCAGAGGCACTGTTTTAATTAGTAGCGAAATTCCAATTAACCCTATAAGTTCAGGTTTGAAAAGACTACCTGGAAAGAATGGATTCAATTTTACTATTGATCCGGGGTTGAACGAATTGAAGTTTGAAGCGGAAGGGATACTGGAGAATATTCAAATTGAATTGAGTGTACCTTCTTTAAAATGGAAATTTGACAATTCTGATTGGAATGTTGAAAAACCTTCAGAACTTTGGCATAGCGCTTTTCCTATTAAAATATATCTTATATGTCCAATAG
>CAYZED010000035.1:5911-14453 GCA_964477445.1 uncultured Clostridiaceae bacterium
TCTAGGTTGGATTTCTTCACGTTATGCCGTTGTTTTGGATGAAGAAATGGAAGAGGACAATTCAGAGCAAAGAGTTAGCTATTCGAAAATAAAAGAAAAAGGGATTATAGAATGTGACGTTACAAGATTTAAATCGTGGATTGGAAAAGATCGAGTGCTGCGAAAAATGTATATTGAGTTCAAGCAAGAAAAAATTCCGTTTATTGACATTATATCGAAGAGCACGATTGTTTCAAGCGTTATTAAAGGTGATTTTGAAAGGAATATTTTAGTAGGTGAATTCGATATTATTGGACATGCAAAATATTATGTGGATATTAAATTTGGAAATCAAAAGATTGCCGAAAAGATTGAGATGAAAAATGGGCATTTAGAAGTGTCAACTGAATTAATGAGCGGGAAATACAACGTTACTATTTTTGAAGAAGATGAAGATGATACTGGGTTTGGCGACATGAATCTTTATACAATTGGTGAAGTATCTTGCGAATTACTGAATCCATATGATTTACAGGGGAAAAGTATTCAGTTGCTGAATGTAAAAAAAGGAAAAGGCAGTATATTCAATTTGCCACTTTCATGTAATTATAAGATTACAAGACTCTATAGTGAAATTGGAGATTTGCCTAATATATACTGGGGTAGAATGATTGTTGAAAGTTCAGAAGGTAGCAAACTAAATAGTTTCATGGTTAACGTAGAATTCTGTGATATGGATAAGCTTAAGTATGTATATATTAGTTTTTATAGAGATGAAGAATTGTCTGAATTTTTGTATGACTATGATAAAGGGAGTATTGTTAAAGATGAAATTTTTGCATTGCCACCATCTGTAAAATATCGAAGATACGAACCGTTATACAAAGAAGATGAGTATG
This sequence comes from uncultured Clostridiaceae bacterium, assembly GCA_964477445.1. Taxonomy (GTDB): domain Bacteria; phylum Bacillota; class Clostridia; order Lutisporales; family Lutisporaceae; genus CAYZED01. The sequence goes on from CAYZED010000035.1 coordinate 6,790, forward strand.
TCTATAGTATTATGTTTATAGACTATGATGTTTCGGAGCATCTTCAGGGAAATAATCAAGGGAAAGTAGTGAATTTAAATAAATCCGCGAACACAATAGAAAAAGATTCCATGGCAATTTTGGTTGAAGATTTAAAACTGTCAGACGAACTAAAGCATTGTTTAAAAAGATCGAACATCGCGAACGTAATGGATATATGCAATCTGGGTTATGAGGGTTTACATGGGATTAGACATATTAAACCAATAAACATTCGCGAGTTACAAAACAGGTTAAGACAGTTTAAAATTGAGATTCCACACTGTGCAAATCAAAGACTAAATCAACCCTCAAATAACAATAATGAAAAAATTATAAATACAGAGCAAGTAGTAAAAGTTAGCGTAACAGAGTCAGAAGAAAAAAATATTATTGAGAACCATATAGAAGTCTTTGCTGAACAAAATCGAAACATTCTTGATACACCTCTCTCAGAATCGGGGTTACACCCGCTTATATATAATAAACTAAAAATGGTCGGGTTATCTCATGTTAGGGATATAAAAGTTCTTGTTGAAGGAAAAGGAATAAAGGGGTTAAACAGTATACAATTGATTAACGCTTCTATGAAAAGTGAAATCATCGACGTACTTAGAAAATTCGGCATAATATAAGGAGGATTTAATTATGGGATTCGCACCTGTTTCAGCATCAGAGAAAATTGTCGAAAAATACAAGAGGTACCTTAATACAATTTTTCAAATCGCAGACGCCAATTATTCGAATCAGTTCAAGAATGAATTAGCAAATCCTGAATCGTTCTCAGCAGGTCCATTTCTAGATGTGACAGATTCATTTGTAAAAGGAAGAACTATAACTCAATTAATTAGTGATGGTATATTAGCTGAAGGGGTTAATAGAATTAAAATGCCTCAAGAAAGACCACTATACCAACATCAAGAAAACGCTATAAAAAGAGTAATCGGTGGTCAAAACATTGTTGTTTCAACTGGTACTGGATCTGGGAAAACCGAGAGCTTCTTAATTCCGATTTTTAATCAGTTGATAAAAGAAGATGAAAATAATGAATTAACTCCTGGAGTTAGAGCCTTAATAATTTACCCGATGAACGCACTTGCCAATGATCAAATGGAGAGGCTTCGAGAACTTCTGGCGGACTATGGTCAAATTACTTATGGAAGTTACACTGGACAGACTAAAGATGAATTTGAAAAAGCACTTTTAGAATATAAGGCACTCAACAATGGACAAGTACCTAATGAGAACGAATTGATTTCTAGGGATCAGATGAAAAAAACCCCGCCACATATTTTAATTACGAATTATGCGATGCTTGAATATCTTATGCTTAGACCAGAAGACAGTGTTTTCTTTGATCTTAATCATTCAGAAACATGGAAATTTATTGTTTTGGATGAAGCCCATGTTTATAATGGCTCGACAGGCATAGAGGTATCAATGTTATTGCGAAGATTAAAAGCAAAACTTCAGAATGACAATTTACAGTATATCCTAACAAGTGCGACTTTAGGTGGAGAAAGTGATAATATTGCTGTTGCCGAATTTGCAACGAATCTATGTAATAGCGAATTTAGTACAGCAAATGTAGTCAGAGCAGAAAGGATAATTCATAAAACCAGTAAAGAGAAATATAAACTTAACAATGAGTTTTATAATATTATAGCAGAATTAATTGACAAGAAAGAATCTGATGAAGTTATAATTACGGAAATCAAAAAGCATATTGATTATAGTAGTGAGTTCGTTTTACTTGAAGAGATCCTATATGACATTTTTTTGCATGATGAATTGTATTGGAAGATACGAGAACTTCTTGTTGAACCTAAAACAGTAAAATCAGTTTCAGATTCATTGAAAATGACTGAACAAGAAGTCGCCAATTTTGTTACAGTCGCTTCTAAGTGTGATAGAGATGGAGATAAGCTATTTGATGCTAGATATCATATGTTTTTAAGAGCGACTGAAAGCGTATTTGTGACATTAAATCCAAGTAGACGCCTATTTTTAACTAGAAAACTCAACCATATTGAGGAAAATGGGGATTCCTTTAAAGTGTTTGAGATTGCTACTTGTACATCTTGCCACTGTATATATTTGATTGGCAAAGAAAACAATGGATATCTGGAACAATGCAGTTCATTTGCTGATTCAGCATCAAGGATCGTTTTTTTAATGTCTGATAGTATTGCTGATTTAGATGAAGATCATACTTTAGAGGATGAAAGAATTAATGCTGAGAAATTTGAGATTTGCTCAAAATGCGGGCATTTATATAAAACAGGTTTAGTTAAGAGGGATAGATGTGAGCATGGAGAAGAATATTATGTAAGAATCATTCGTGTCAACATCCAAAATGAAACGGGAAGATTGAATAAATGTTTAGCTTGTGAAAGCATAAATAATTATGGTATATTAAGGCAGTTTTTTACTGGACAAGAAGCAGTTACTAGCGTTATTGGGACTGCCCTTTTTGAGGAATTACCATCCTACTCGATTAAAGTTGAAATTAAAGAACCAGAAAATGATGATAGCGGATTTGGTTTTTCGGCAATATCAACAAATTTAGTTAAAGTAGAAGAAGCAAAACAGTTTTTGGCATTTTCCGATAGTCGACAAGCGGCAGCATTCTATGCTAGCTATATGGATCAGACTTACAAAAATATTTTATATAAGAGATTAGTAGTTGAGACGATTAGTGGCAATGAATATAGAAAAGGCGGAAAAAATTTAAACCAGGTAGTAGAAGATTTAATTTATCAATTTGAAACCTATAAAATTGCGAATAAAAACGTAGAGCAAACGAGGAAAGAGGCATGGAAAGCGATTCTACAAGAGGTTATAGATAATAATGGCAACACTTCTTTAAATAGGATGGGGCTATTAGGAGTTTCAATAGATGGAAAAGGAATCCCAGCGAATGAGAAATTCAACCTAACAGCTTCTGATGTTGCATCTATGTGTAGTGTCTTTGCATTAGGGATGCTGGCGGATGCAGCTGTTTTATATGAAGTTCTGTTTAACAAGGCTGAGAAAGAGTATTTTACACACGGAGGAGTAGAATACACTTATACAAAATCCGACGCTAATCCAAAAGAATATAGGCGGTCATTTGTACCGACGCTAGCAAGCAAAACGAATAAAAGATTAGACTATCTTATGCGTGTACTTGTTGCGGCGGGATTTGAAGTTGATAAATCAAAAGCAACTGAACTACTTTCCTCGATTTTTGATAGGATACTATGTAATCCAAACCTTAATATTTTAAAAATAAATAATGGAAAGTGTAAAATAGATGCAGAAAAAGTAATTATATCAAATGGGAACGAATGGTTTATTTGTCCAAAATGCAAAAAGGTTACAATTCATAATGTATATAACGTTTGCCCTACATATAACTGCAACGGCTCTCTTATATCTATTGATTTAGACGAAGAGTTGAAAAGCAATCACTACTATAAGTTGTTTCAGTCGTTAGAGATTAGAGAATTACGTGTTGTTGAGCATACCGCGCAATTAGATAAAGAAACTGCTTATGATTACCAGAAAAAGTTCAAACGCAAAGAGATTGATATTTTGAGTTGTTCTACAACATTTGAAATGGGTGTCGATGTTGGCTCTCTTGAAACAGTATTTATGAGAAATATGCCGCCTTCTCCTTCTAATTATGCTCAAAGAGCGGGTCGTGCGGGAAGGAGTAAACACTCAGCTGCATATGCACTAACTTTCTGTAATAAAAGCAATCATGATTTTGCATTCTTTAAGAATCCTTCAAGCATGATAAAAGGGAAAATTAATCCACCAAAATTTAATATAGAGAACGAAAAAATAGCCATTAGACATGTATATGCTTCGGCACTCAGCTATTTTTGGAAGAACAATCCATCCTATTTTTCTATAGCTTCGGAAATGGCTGAAAAGAATAATAGCGGATTTAGTGGATTTGATCTGTTTGAGTCCTATTTAGAAGAAAAGCCAGAAGAATTACGTTCCTATATAAAAAGGTTTTTGCCTGACACATTGGTAGAAAGATTTAAAGTGAATGATTTTGGTTGGACTGAGGGTTTATTGAGAGATACCAATGAAAAATATGGAGTTTTGAAAAAGGCCATTTCAGAGTATGAATTCGAAGTGATGGTACTCGAGGACTCGAAGAAGAGGTTACTTGAAGCGGAATTATATACAGAAGCTAATATTTTAAAGGATAGAATTAAAAACTACAAAAGAGATGATATATTAGCTTTTTTATCAAGGAAGAATGTTTTACCAAAGTACGGATTTCCTGTTGACACTGTGGAAATGTCAATAGTAGATGTGAATGGCAAGAATAAGTTAGGATTACAGTTACAAAGAGATCTATCAATGGCAATTTCAGAATATGCACCAGGATCCCAGATTGTGGCAAACGGAAATCTGATAACAAGTAGATATATTAGGAAAATTCCTAATATGAGCTGGAAAATGTTTGATTATATCTACTGTGGGGAATGCAAAACGCTTAATATAGCTACACATATCGAGGAAGAAGAGTTTACATTGTTGAAATCTTGTACCCAATGTAAGACCATATTTAGCAAAGAAAAAAGAGCGACTTTTATTGTGCCTGAGTTTGGTTTTGAAGCTGATGGTGATAAAATTGAAAAGCCTGGACTTGTAAAACCTAAAAAAACATATAAAAGTGAAATAGCCTATGTTGGAAACAAGAAGGGGATTGATCCACTTAATCTCAAAATAGGTAATTCTCAAATGGAACTATTTATTAGCCAAAGTGATGAGATGTCCGTCTTGAATGAATCTAGTTTTTTTGTATGTGAAAGTTGTGGATATACAGAATTAATAAATAAATATCATATGTCAACAAAGCAAGTTCCACATAAGAACTCCAGTGGATATGGATGTAAAAACGATGGGAATAACAAATTGAAGAGATATTCACTGGGGTATCGTTTTGAAACTGATGTACTTCAGCTTAGATTTATAAATCCCGATATAAGTGATTGGGAGATTGGACTATCCGTTCTTAATGGGGTTATGAGGGGAATCTGTAGGGCACTTAATATTGAACAGAGTGATATTTCAGGGTGTTTACAGTATTTTTATAATGAGATCACGAATAGTCCAAACTATGCGTTAATATTTTATGATAAGACTCCAGGAGGCGCTGGTCATGTTAGGCGAATTAATAACGAAGTTATATTGGAACAAATACTCGAAGAAACATATAAATTAATGGAAAACTGTGACTGTGGTGGAAAGGAAAAGGATTCATCTTGTTATACTTGTTTGCGTAGTTATTACAACCAGAATCATCATGATCTACTTAAGAGAAAACATGTTATTGATTTCATCGATGAATTAAGAAATTCAACTGCATTGAATAAAGAATATTCAATAAAAAGAAGTACTGCTGATTTAGGACAAATCGATGGAGTTAGTGAGGAGTGGAATAGAACGCTTTCCCTTTTGTATAATTCAGATGATGAAAGGGCATATAGACTTGCATTAGGATTAATTCGTGGCGGGATAGATATTATTCCAGAAGTCGGATACGAACTCAGTTCAGAAGAAATGGGAGTGCTAGGGTTTGACGCAGAAATGGCATGGCCTGATAAAAAGATAGCGGTATTGAAAGATGCAAATGACGAAATGATTGATGCATTTAAGTCTGATGGTTGGAAAATCTTTAGGGATGAAGAAACAAATTTGGAAGTACTTATAGACTGCCTTCAATAAACCAGAAATAAAATACTAGATAAAGCATGGGGGGATTAGTATTGCCGGAGTTTAAGAACAAAGCGTCAATAGTTTATGCGGATACTTTTTTTGAGGCAATGAGGAAGTTACCACCATTGGTGCTACGTGATGTTCTGAATTTGCAAGAAAAATTCATGAAAGATCCAACAGCTAGAGGTCTTAATTATGAGAAACTTGCGGTAGCTGATCCAAGCTTAAGGTCCATTCGTGTGAATGGATCTTATCGCGCTATCATAAAAGTTCCTTCTGAAGAATCGAAAAATGTGTACACCTTGCTATGGGTGGATGCCCATGATGATGCTTATAACTGGGTAAAAAGAAAAAGAATAGCCGTCAATCCTCAAACCAATGTTATAGAGATGTATGATGTAGTAGAAAAAGAAGAAATAGAGGAACTGTTTTCAAATCCGAATATTCAACACAAATTATTCGATCAGCATGAAGATAAAGCTTTAGAAGGGTTAGGAATTGCGCCGGAATTACTTTTTGTAATAAGAGCGATAGAGAATGAGGATGATTTAGTTCGAGCAAGAGGATTTTTGCCGAACCAAGCCAATGAACTATTAGCATATTTGGCAGCGGGATTTTCCTATGAGGAAGTGTTGGAAATTGCAGAAGAATACAAACAGGAAGTAGTTGGAGAGATTATTGAGACAAACGAATGTACATTTGAAGAGGCTGTTTTAAACGAGATAAATGCAGACAAATTCTTTATCGTAGACGATGACGAATCAGAACAGGAGCTTAAGAAGATGCTTGAACTTGAGCTGCCACAATGGAGAATCTATTTGCATAAAGCGCAGCGGAAAATTGTCGAAAAAGATTTTTCAGGTCCTTGTAGAATTCTGGGGAAAGCAGGAACTGGCAAGACAGTAGTTGCAATGCATCGCGCCAAATGGCTTGCGGAAAAAATATTTACTAAGAATGATGAGAAAATTCTGTATACAACGTTTACAAGTAACTTGGCTGAGGATATTAGCGAAAGTCTGAAAAGTATCTGTTGTGTGAACGATTCCAAAAGAATTGAAGTAATTAATATTGATAAATGGGTTGCGAGATTTTTGACTGAAAACAAATACAATGTACGATTGGTTTTCGGAGAAGAACTTGAGAGTATTTGGAAACAGGCAATTAGTGCTGTTGCGACTGAAAGCAGTTTTTCAGTCTTGCTTTATGTTAGTGAGTATGAAAAAGTGATTTTACCAAATGAAATAAAAACTTTCGAAGAGTATAAAGCAGTTAGTAGGGCTGGGAGGGGAACCAAACTTAACAGGGGGCAAAGGCTTGAGTTGTGGAATGTCATAGACAAATTTCAATCAGTGTTAAGTGCAAAAGGTGTTTGGGATGTTCACACGGCAATGGCTAAAATTTCAGAAGACTTAATTGATAGCAGAGTAGGAATGTATAAATCAGTTATCATAGATGAAGCCCAGGACTTCGGAGATGTCGCCTATAAGCTTTTGAGAGTATTGGCAGGATTAGAACACGATAATGATATTTTCATTACAGGGGATGCCTATCAGCGTATTTATGGGAAGCAAGTAGTTCTAAAGAATTGTGGCATCAACATAACTGGACGCACTGGAACATTAAAGTTAAATTATAGGACCACGGAGGAGATTGGCAGATTTGCTGAGCGGATTATTACAAATATGCCGGTTGACGATTTTGACGATGGGCTAGATGAGAATAAAGGGGCAATATCACTTAATCACGGACCTGAGCCAGAAATCAAGGAGTATAATTCGCAACAAGCTGAAAATGACGCGGTTATTGAATATGTAAAGCGATGGACGGCACTTGGAATAGAAGCAAAATCTATTTGTATAACAGCAAGACTGAATAAGCAGGTGGATACAATTCGAAATGCCCTTAAAGTCAAAGGCTTGCCA
>CAYZED010000035.1:14463-16564 GCA_964477445.1 uncultured Clostridiaceae bacterium
TATATGAAATTAAAGGGTCTAAGGTGGAAGACCTGCAAATTGAGGGGATTCGTGTAGCTACAATACACAGAATAAAGGGATTAGAATTTGAAAACATCATTATTTATGGAGCGAATTATGGAGTTATGCCGCTTGATTCTGTAATAAAATCGGCATTAGATCCTATCCATGAAAAAGAATTGGTAAATGTTGAAAAATCATTACTTTACGTCGCGGCTACAAGGGCGAAGAAGCAATTAGTGGTTACTTGTACTGGTAAAATGACAGAGTTATTAAAATAATAATTTAAGAATCATATTAATTTCAGACATAGTTTGTCCAACCTTAATGTTAATATAAAGTTATCAGTGAAAAACGCGAATATTAACTGATGCTATTGAAATTAAGGAGGCGAAGAAAATGGATTTTGATGATAAGTTAGACCTAGATGAGTATATTTTCTATGAATACATGTCAGAAGATGATGACGAAGATGAATCTGATTTTGACGAAGATGAGGATGAGGATTCTAATGATGACGATGATTCCATAGAAGACGATGATTCTAACGACAAGGATTAACAATGAATGTATATTGAATGAAGGATAACTAATTGGATTATTTTAAATTTTGAAAGGGACAAAACAATGGATTTGATTAAAAATAAAGAGTTGGGGCTTTCTGATATCGAGGATGAGCTAGATTCACAAGGGATTCGAATTTTGGTTAGAAACAATTACGTACCAAAGAATTACTTTAATTGTCATGATGTAGATGATTTTGATGAAATAATTCCAATCGTGAATGTTGAGTTTTATGGAGAACTAAAGGGAACCGGAACAGCTTTTGTCTATCTTGAACCTGATAAAGATGATCTCGAAAAAATCGCAACCTATGGAGACCCAGAACAGATAGGTAATTACTCGGATCCTGTTTATACATTTGAAATGATTGGTGGAGCGCTTTACCCTGTTGCTCCAAATTGTGAGATATATCGTTTAACGGATGAAGAGTTTGAGAATTATCTTGTAGAATGGCCAAATCCAGAGAAGTCATTAGAGAATATTGATAAATGCAACTTTGATGAAGAATATGAGCAAGAGTGAAATTTGCATTCATATTAAAACTCAATTTTCATGATATATATAAATTACTTGAGGTGAATTAAAAATGATTTATATGTTTGAAGACTGCTTAGTAGACTCCAATAATGCTAGTGCTGTATATAAAATATTCGAGGAGCTTACTGCGACAGATATTAATACGGAAGAACGTATTAGCAAAGCTATCGAACAATTAAAAGTTCTTGGCGAAGTAATATACGCAGAACATTTAAAAAAAGGAGACGTTCCTGGTTTAGTTTGGTAAGATTAAAAACGGGAATCAATTTATTTGTAATACATTTAATTACAAAATCAAAGAGCAAAGGGTTATGTTCAGGAGCGATTAATCATTAAAAAAATATTTTGCATTTGCCGAACAAAGATCATACGAAGATGGGGTAATTACTGCTCCATTTTCTTTTTTAATTCTATATGCATAACGAAATTGTTTTCTGCATAAAATTGTGATATGTAGGAGTAGGAGGAACGACAGCATATATTAGAAATATGGGAAATGAGTGAATATGAGTCATTCCAGCTAATACAGATTTGTAGGAGATGAGATTTAATGAATAAAACAATCTTTATTTTGGAAGAAATAGAGATTAATGATGCACCTAAAGCTATAGCAAAATTGTTAAGCGCTGATGAACCAGAGAGACATGATGAACTACTTATTTGGTTACACAAGTGGTTTAATGATGAAGTTCCTGGTAGAAAACTTACTGTGGTTCATATACTTGAGGGAAAGGCGATTGGTGTTGTTAGGTTTTGAGAAACGCCATATGTTGAAAACCGTTGGTATGTTGAAGGACTTGAGGTATTAAGTAGTGAAAGAAATCAGGGCATTGGCGAAAAACTTGTGAAGATGGGGCTGGACTACTTAAAAGGAATAGGTATTTCAAATGTGTACGCAAACATTAAAAATACCACTTGAAAGGCAAAGGGATGTTAGAGAATTTTAAGAAGAAGGCAAAAGATCTGAAAATACAAACCACAGCTTTATATTTTGCATATT
>CAYZED010000036.1:0-14673 GCA_964477445.1 uncultured Clostridiaceae bacterium
ATCAACAAATCAAAGTATGTCCACCTATTTGAATTTTGTTTAGAATATCCCTAATTTCATAATCAAAATCCTAGGTAATGAACATTTTTTAAAGTGGCTAAATTTAGTTCAAATAAAGATAAAAACTCCTCACTTCGAAAAAGTAGCAAGTAGCTTTCATCATTCATATTTGTTAAAGTACTCCTTGTCAAGCTGCCAGATGTACTTATCAAGTTCTTTTAGATTATATTTGTCCAAATGATAGTAGTTTCTAAAGTCGTAAAGTATCGATTTAAAGCGAGAAAAGCTTTTCAATTCATCATTTTTGAATGAGGCAAAATGATCTCTTTTTCGAAAATATCGAATCACCTCATCGACGTAACTATCGTAAATAGGATAATCCAGCGGCTTGTGGTGGCTACAATACTTTGTAGCAAAAGAATAAAAATTCTTTGTTTTTCCGCTTATAAAGACTTCTTTTATATCATCCACCAGAGAAACATCCCCACGTTGGAGGCGATCATCAATATGTAGCGACATGATTTTCTTTGCAACAGGAAAGACTTTAAAAATATTAGTACTGTAAAAATCGTTTATAACAGACACTATGCAGGATCTCAGAAATATTTTTGTTCTCCGAACTTAAAAGAAGAACAGCAGATTAAGTGCATCCTCTTGAAGGTGATAATCTTCAAGAGCGTCCCACTTTGCAAGATAGTACTCAACCTGCTCAACTGATGGATCTGGAAGTGATTGTTTTTTAATTACTTCATTCATCTAATTCCACCTCCTAAGGGTTCTGGCTTTTTCTATACATTCCTTTGAATCGATTACTGTTCGAAGTAATCAGCATACTTCAATCGTTCAATATTCGACATCAAAGTTATCGAACTCGCTCAGCAATTATTCTTTTTGCAGTTTTTACTGCTTCCGGATTCTGCATAGCTATTCTAGAAGATTCCTTCACTTTTTCCAATGCTTCATACCCCCTTTGATTGTCAATAATCCTCATTAGAGATGAAACCCTCGTACTTGTACCAGTTCTTTTGGCATCAGTTCCATCTTGATAGATTCTATCTATCAATTCATCTTTGCGGCCCTTCCAATCTGCAACCAATTCATAGTACATAGCAACAAACCAACCACCTGCTGCTGTAAAAGCATCTTCAAACTGTTTATCTGAAATCATGTGTATACCTCCATACTTAATCTTTTATTTTCGGAACAGTTGCAACGCGCCCAAGTTTTCCCGGTTTACATTTATGTTTTTTATTTTTAAATTTTATGACTTCCATCAATGTAGTAGTTTAATTACGTAACTTAGCTAATCAAACAATGATATTTGACTTATGCTATCCTTCTTATCTATATAGATTTTCTTGAACTCGTCTCTGTTTCCCAACATCTTTTCAATCTTTCCATTTTTACACAAACTAACATAAATTGCTGCCGATCTTGCCTGACAATTGAATGATTTTTCATGATTGAATTCTATGTCAGTAAAAGCATTATAATTTAATATTTGCTTTGATGATACTCTATTTCTATGAAGCGAACAAATATAAATCCAATCGTAAAACATTGTTTTAGGCTCAATCTCCCATATAGTATCATTATAGCTAAAGTACTTTAATCTTCCCGATGTTTTAAGCCTTTCATCTCTCTTAGCTTCATTAGGTCTGACATTAAGAAGGTCTATATATGGGCCTCCTCCTTCAAATACTTTCGATGACTGAAATATATTTTCAAGCGAATATTCTACCCCAGTGCGTTCATCAAGAAACTGTAAATTGAATGCACTCAACGAAACACCAATAGGATTTGTAGATTTTGTGGATACTTCTAAAACATTAAGGCTTTTATCTAAGCTATTTATACTCTCATGCATTGAACTGATACATTTCTGCTTTTGTGACATTGAAAAGCCATTAAAGTAATTGAAGTTCACTTCAACTTCTTTAAATATGGAGTTTTCATAAGGACACGATACAAAGAAAAATCGCTTTGCCATATATTACTCCTTTTTCCAAAATTCATAGTCATTCCTAGGTTTAAAATAACTAGCCTGAGTTTGATATTCAAATTTACTTAATAACTCAGCCCCATTTTTCATGATATATTCATTTATGTCTTCTTGGTTTCGAAAACAAATGCGTTCAATATATCTTGGATGAATAATATCTCTTATTAGTATTTCAGCCTGTGGATCTGTCGTTTTACTATTGTCAATTTTTAGATCAATCCTTCGGATTCCGATTCCTTCTTTTGTTGTTACATATTCAGAAAACATATTTTCTAAAGAACTCGCAGAGCACAATTTGCTAATATTCGGAGTCTTAGGAAGAACTCGAGCCGCATTCGTTTCACAGTAGTATGCAGTGTTCTTATTTAAAAAAAGAATATCAGAGCTAATTTCAATAACTATCCATTTTGTTTCTGGATATTTATTCTTTCTGAAATCATAAAACAACTTATAATTTGGAAATCCAATCGAACAACTAGTACAATCTAATTGAGATTCAATACGTTGTAGATCATTATGAATTGAACATAAGTTTAGGCTTTGTTGGATACTAACTGGAACTAGTCCAAATTTCAGAATACTATCAAGATTTTCAATCCTAGTAAAATGAATAAAGCTTTTTATATTTCTTCGCTCGAGTATTTCTTCGATCCTGTCTTTCTTTTCCCTTTCATTTCTAAGATCAATAGACTTTTTTTCATCTTCTTCTTTTTGTTTTTTATATGCATGACAAAAATCTACGTATTCCTCTATAGTATTGAATGACTTATTTGAGTGATCCTGCGAATAGTAAAGAAGCCTACCAAAATCCGAATATTTGAAATCCAGTACTCCTCTTGCTTTTGTGTCTGCTAGGATTCCATTATCATCAATCTCAGTTACAATTACTTCTCCTAAATACTTATGAAATAACCTTTGTTCTTTTGATACTTCTAAAAGCATTCTTTTCCCCCTCAGATTACCATAATTTCGATATCACTTAGGCTTCTTCTTAATTGCCATTCCGTGAATATTTTTCACTGCCCATTCATCTGCTAACAAAGTAAATGCTTCAAACACATCAACATTCTGTCTATTAATATTTAGAATCACATCTTTCAGTGCGTCATTCTTTTCAACTAAATCAATAATTTCTTTGTTCAGTCCATCAGTGTATTTCGCAAACATTTGAGATGTTTCATTAACTTTCGTAAATGACTTGTCTAACATTTCTTGATGCTTATTTATAACTACATTCAGATTTACATCGTGTCTTTCAATTTCATTCTCAATGCTCTCCAATATTTTTGCGTATTTTGAGTCAAATTCCTTTACTATAGATTCAATCCGAACTAAATTGTCGCTCACCATATTCAAATTAAGATCTAGTTTGTTAGCCTCAATGTGATTAATATTTTGGCTAATTTCATCAATTCCCTTTAGTGAAATTTTTATTTTATTCAGGCTTGCAACTGTTTGGGCAAGTTCGACCTCTACTTCATTTATTTTTTTCTCTCCTGAAGAATAGTTGCTATTAATCTGCTCTATTGTTTGGATAATTCCGCCAAGGTTCTGCCTAATGCCATCACTTATAATATTTAATGAGTTCGAAGCTCCTTCAACCTTTTCAAACAGGGCTTGCTGGTTAATTTCGTCCCTTGCTTTTTTGATTTCCTCGTATGATTCGTTAAACTTCCATAAAATGTCCTTAAAATGATCCATTGAATCAACTAATTGGCTTGTAGCACTCGATGAGTTTTCAAATTCCTTTATCAGTTTAACTAAGTTTTCCGTTTCCATCTCTGAACCTCCATTGTTTCTGGTATTAATATATCTGTAATGATTTTGCAATTTGATTCGCATTCTTTCGCTTTTGGTATTAGATAATAATTAATTATAGTATCCATAAATTCAAGATCGTTTTTCCCTCGTCTGATAAAAGACTCTATCTTATCTACAGCAGTTCTTGATTTATGGCTCATATCTCCATTTTTTAATTTACACTCGAAAACCTTATGATAATCCTCGAGATCTTTATATAGCCTTTCAGCATAGCTCCACTCTTTTATTTCAGTAAGCATTCTCGCAGCCTTACGAAAAGCAGCTTCACTTTTATCTATTGCTATTAGATTTAGTGCTTCACATCTCTTTATATTAGTATCCTCATCTACTCCACTTAATGAATTATATTTTTTATATGAATGAATAGCTTTCTCATACAAACCAGCTTTCTCAAATTTCTTACCATCCTCAAACCAGCTATAAGGATCAACAAAATTATTTAAATTGTAGTTATCCACTGATGCTTCTTGAATTTCATCAATTTGATTGGATTCAGCAAAAAATATTTCTGCATCATCCTCAAAGAAACATACATATTCTTTTGCTCTTGTAATTGCAACATAATACACATTAAAAAAGAATCTATGCGCCGTGCTTCGCCGTCCTTTATTTGACAAGATGTCGTTCCACTCCGCTTTATTTTTGTAAACTAAGTTATAACAAAAAACGTGATTAAATTCGAGTCCTTTTACTTCATGGATTGTATATACGCAATGTAATTCCTTATTTACCATGCTCCTTAGAAAAGCCTTTTCAACATTCGATTGAACGATTATAGCAACATCTGGAGTTTCCTCAAACAGTTCCAAAGTAGTGACTAAATTCTGTTTTGATGGATTAACTGAGATAATTCTTCTTCCAAAAGTATTTTTCCGCATCGCAATCTCAAGTGCATCATCTTCTCTCTTTTGTGCTCCTATTAATTTCCGCCTATACAGGCTGATATTATTTATGTATTCGACAAGTTGTTCGCAATTACGATAGTTATTCTTTAGAGTAATGACCTTGGGCGCCTTATTATTTCGTATGTAGAACAAATTTGTTAATCTCTCGAAGCTAAATAAAGTTGGATTAATAATCTGATTAGGATCACCACTTAAATACATATGACAATCATTTGAATTTAGCTCAAGCATTGCAATTTGCCTTTCAGTCATATCCTGCACTTCATCAACAATTATTGCTACCTCTCGTTTTAGTGTCCCACTATTCAAAGAATAAACCATAGCATTTGCCAAGTCGTTATCATCAAATTTTTTTGAAGCTTTTAACCAACCATTGTAATTCAATGCGATTTTATATATTTTTTCACGATCCTCAATGCCAAATTTACTTTCAAACCCAGATCCCGACAAATACTCTTCCTTATTAAGAAGCGGCATATTAAAGTTTTCAGGGTTCCATTCAACCCCCATATATCCTTTAATTATTCCTCTAATCTCGGACCAAACTTCTATGCTCTCAATACTAATATTGCTGTAACTTATCTTCATCCACTTTTCAAAATCGTAAAAATCTATAAAATCCATACTAGACAATGATAATTTCTCTAGGCAGTACTCTTTAAAAGAATAAAATCTATTAGACTTCGTTTCCAAAGATATATCAAACTGAGCTTTAGCTAAATTCCTTAATCCATCAGTAAAAGTTATATACACTGCATTTACTGATTCTTTGTATGCCATCTTCATAATCTCTATGCTAACAATAGTTTTTCCGCTCCCAGCATTCCCCTTAAAGATTAATGGAAATTGTGGTGTAACGCATTTTAATTGTTCTTTATTCAAAAGCACCTCAGGGTAATAATACCTGTTCTTTAGCAGATCTTCAATTTTACCAGCTATAGCAATATAGTTGATTTCAGACTCTATATCAAACTCGTTAATATATTCTTCATCCAAGTCATCCTCATCAACTCTGCTTAAATAGTTGCTATATTGACCTTTTTCTGCTACATCCTTTGAGTTTTTTGCAATACGCCCTTGTGTATCATGATCCTCCACATATCTAAGAATAAATATTGATTCATGTTGATCATCCCTACTAATATCTTTCCCATATGCATAGATAATCCTATGCGCATTTGTTGCATAGAACTTCCAGTAATTATTTGCATTTTTGAATTTTTTTGCATTTAAGCTTGCCAAATAAGGATTTAATTCTTGTGGGTTTGAAGCTGATAAAAAAGCAATTTTATCAAGAATTTCTGTTACTCTCTCTTTTATTCCACTTTGCTTTAGTTTATTAAATTCTTTTTTGAATTTTTCAGAAATAAATAAGCGAGTGTTAGTAGATTCCTTTTCTATTACTTCTTTTCTATCTTCGCTATGGGATTTATTATCTTTAATTATATTTGAATTATCTGCACATTGTTTCAGTTCAATATCTAGAATTTTCGCTTGTTGCTTCTTATTATTTTCTAATATTTTGCAAATATTTATTATTACATCATATAAATCTTGACATGATTTTTTATTTCCCTTAATTGACTGAAATTGTTGCTCAAACTCAAATACTTCACGTCTTTGCTGCAAAATATCATATAAGTCCTCAATATCTATGGATATTTCATCTATTATGTCCAGTTCATTTAATAATTCTTGTGTTTCTATATTATCTTCTTTTTCATTTTGAAGATTGCTAGCAATGTAACTACTCATATTTTTATAAAGATAATGTATTCTATTAAAATCGCGTTGAATAGAAATGTGTACCAGTGTTGAGAATGTTTCAATTGAGTCTTTTGATAAACAATTGTTACAAAAGATTCTGCTCATATTTTTGTAGAAATTCAACATGTCAATTCTGTTGTTAGTATGTCTCTTAACTAATTTAATTTTTTCTTCTAATAGGTTGACGAATTCTCTTTCTATCGCATTGAATAAAAATTCAAGCAACCCCATGTCCTTTATGCGCTCTAAGCATTTCTTTTGCATTAAAAAAAGACCTCTAATTGGTTTGAAATAGTTAAGTTTTTCTTCATTCAATTGTTCCAATACAGAGTAAAATTCTATAACATTCGGATGTTCACTATAAGTTCTTAATTTCTTATATGGCACTTTTTTTAACCACCTCTAGTTCTATTGAGGATGAATTTATTAACACAAATTGTGTCACCATTGTCTGATATAAAATCTAAGTTTTTCCCAATTCCCTATTTCCAGTTAGATTATACCATATCAACAAATCAAAGTATGTCCACCTATTTGAATTTTGTTTAGAATATCCCTAATCTTTTTATTAAACAGATGTTTTAATTTATTTATTGATAAAAACACTTTTTTATTTGTAATTGCATTTGTTTTTTCAACCACTCATTAACACTTATCTTATAACTGTTTAATCCAACTTGACTTTTAATTATGGCGAATTCGCCATAATTAAAATTAGGATTAAAAATTCCTTCCCATATCCCTAAAAATTCTACTGTATTTCTGTTTCTAAGCCAATCAGATATGAAAAACTCCCCATCTTTTTGCTTTTAGCATATCTGCTAAAGAAAATAATCATCATTATTGCCTGTTGATGCGTTTGTTGAGTTCGATTTTGTCGTCGAGGCAGGAGATGGTGGCGGCGATGGATTTTTGTTGGTCAATTGGGGGGCAATGTAAATCTATATTTTTAATCATAGACGGACCAATCCACATCTTTCTGCACTTCTCTTACCAATTCCTCTCTAGCTTCCTCAAACCACTTATGAGGATAAAGTAACATTTTGTTTTCAACAATAAAATCCATAAAACAAATACATGCTTTTTTTAAAGAACTAACTAGCTCTTTTGTCACCGCATCGTGATAAGGCGGTGTGTCTATTTGATCCCAAGAAATTTTATCCGCTAAGAAAAGTGCCATATCATAATTATTAACCTTAGTTTTCAGCGTTGTATGACAGTTTATTGCACTCAATATCCTCTCATCTGTCACAGAAAAAAGTTCTTTTGCCAAAATAGCAGATAGCCTTTGATGTAATAAGAATGGGTATTTTTCTTCTGCTTCATAAATCTCTAAATCGAAATTTTTCGAGAATTTAATCATGTCCTCTGGTTTTATTATTACACTAATATCATGTAGATAACCGCTTGCCTCACAGACCGATTTATCCAGAGAATACTGTTCACCAATTTTTACACATTCTTCTGCAACTTTTGTTACATGCTCAGCAATTTCATATTTTTTGTTTGCCTTTAAAAACAAGATGCTATCATTTTCTATAAGACCTAAAAACTCTGGGACAACAACGTATTTGGGTAAAAAATTTAATATGCTTTTTTTCATAAATCCTCCACTTTTCTTATTTTCCAATTCCATTTTACCATATTACCCAGTAATTATATCTTTATAATTCAAGCGAAAATATTAGCTTATAAATCGCAATATGATTTAGTTGATTTCACACTTCTCTCATGTCTTATTGTATAATTATCTCATACTCAAATTTTTTCTAAAGGAAGTGTTAATATTGAAAACAAAAATTTACTATTTTACTGGAACCGGCAACTCCCTTTACATAGCAAAAAGTATTGCCGAAAAACTTGGTGATTCTGAGGTCGTCGCAATTAAAGATGTTACTGATGAAAGCATTGAAACTGAAGGAAATATCGGAATTGTCTTCCCAGTTTATATGTGGCGTCCACCGCACATTGTTGCTAAATTTGTAAAAAAGATAAAAAAGGCAAAATACATTTTCGCGGTTGCCGTTAACGCAGGCGAAGTTGGAAAGTCATTTACTTTCATTAATACCTTCCTAAAAAGGAATGGTCAGACTCTTTCTGCTGGATTTGAAGTTTTGTCCCCTAGCAATTACCTCCCTTATGGTGATGCAGGAACGCCCGAAAAACTTGAAAAGTTATTCAGTGGTGTAAACAAAAAAATTAGTGAAATTGTTGATGCAGTGAAGAAAGAATCAATATTCTTTGACAAAGAATTGGTTATTTCATTGAGAAGAGTTCCAAATAATATACTTTATTCTATGGGCTATAACGTAATTCACAGTATGGACAAAAACTTTAGCGTTGATGAAAAATGTAACGGTTGCGGTATTTGCGAAAAAATTTGTCCAGTAAAAAATATTACTATGAAAGATGGAAAGCCTACCTGGAATCACAAGTGCGAGCAGTGCTATGCGTGCATTCATTGGTGTCCAAAGGTTGCGATTCAATATGGAAAAACAACTACTGATGTGAGCCGATATCACCACCCAGAGATTAATCTTTCTGAAATGTTAAAATAAGTATTGCTAAAAAATCTTCTGCTAGAATAGTTATTTCTAAAAAAACCTCTGCTAAAATAATAAGTACTTGAAAATTCAAAAAGAACAGCTGTCTTACTTATAAGGCAATTGTTCTTTTTTTCCTCTTAATGTATATAGTTCAAAGCGGCTTCGCCGCCTTATTTTTATAAGTAAATACGGCGAAGCCGCTTTTTCCGCTATATCTTTAAAACGAGAATTTTTTCAATTTCCACCGCCGGCATTGGCTTATAATAGTAATAGCCTTGTATTTCATCACAAATTTGGTTTGACAAGAAATCTAATTGAGATTTGGTTTCCACGCCTTCTGCTATTACTTTGAGCTCTAAACTCTGCGCAAGTTGAATTATAATTCTAACGATGGCATCATCTTTAGAGCTTTTTGATATACTCTGAACAAAATTCATATCCATCTTAATACGGTCAATAGGGAGCATTTTTAGCCTATGTAATGAAGAATACTCCGTTCCAAAATCATCGATAGATATAGATACACCTAGCTCTTTAAGTTGGTTTAGCATTTGGATAATATTCGTATGTCCTTTTACTGCAATACTTTCAGTTATCTCAAGTTCAAGGTATTTTGGATCAAGCGCAGTCTCAATTAGAATATCTTTAACTTTAGTTATCAAACTATTACTTTTAAACTGTTCTGCTGAAAGATTTACTGCCATTCTAAGTGGCTCAAAACCTTGCGTTTGCCAAGCTACATTTTGGGTGCATGCAGTTCTAAGCACCCATTCACCGATGGAATTTATAAGACCGGTTTGTTCCGCTAAAGGAATAAATACTTGCGGTGAAATCCGCCCAATTTCAGGATGATTCCAACGAAGTAACGCTTCAAGTCCTATGATTTTCTTCGTGTATAAATCAATTTGAGGTTGATAATAAATTTCTAACTCATTATTCTCCAGCGCTCTATAAAGGTGATTAGTTAATTTAATCTTTTTTAATATATCATCTTTAAGTATAGGTGTTGAAAGTGTATATGTATTTTTCCCTTGTTCTTTAGAAATATACATTGCCATATCAGCATTTTTCAGCAGAGATTCGGCGTCCTCTCCATCTTGGGGAAAAGTTGATATACCTATACTAGCTGTTATAAAAAACTCTTGTTCTTTTATGATTATCGGCGCTTTAAAAGACTCCATAATTTTATCTGCAAGATAAGTAATGTCCCCAATGCTCGAAATATTGTTGAACATAATTAGAAATTCATCTCCACCAAATCTAGATACTGTGTCATGTTTGCGTACTGTGTTTGATAATCTTTCCGCAACCTGTTTTAAGAGTTCATCTCCACTTTCATGACCAAGCGTATCATTAATGGATTTAAAAGAATCAATATCTATAAAAAACACACCTATTAATTTTTCTGTTCTTTTAGCTAAATGAATTTCTTTTGTTAATCTGTTATTAAATAGAGTTCTGTTAGGCAAACCAGTTAATGCATCATAGAACGCCAAATGATTTATTTCCTCTTCAGCTTGAATTTTTGCTAATGAGTCAGATATAATATTTGACATAATGTGCAATATTTCGCGATAATATACGCTTAGCGGGTTCTTTATGCTGAAAGATTCAAACCCAAGTAATCCAATTACTTTTTTATTGTTTTTAATAGGGACAACAGAGATTGATTGGATTTGTTTTTTTTCTAATGATTCCTTATCAGTCACCTCATCAGAATTCAAGCTCGATATATCTGGGATATGTGCACTCTTTCCATTCAAAACTTTATTCATTATCCAAGGGTAATTCTCAACTAAATCAACATGTTCCTCTCCAATTGGCCCAATCGAATCTTCCTTAATCCATCTAAATGAAGACTTTACAGAAGCCTCTTCATCATTTTTATCAAATATCCACAAATAACTATAATCCATATTATATTTGTCAGCACTGATTTGTAATAATCGATTTATCTTTTCCTCAAAATTTGATTTATTAACCGATATAAAATCAGTTGAAATCTGCGAAACCATCTTTTGAAATTTGGTTTGATTTTCATTTTCTTCAAGCCTTTTTACGAACGCTTTGTTAATAAAACTTGCCAATCCAATGAAAGTGATAAAGAAAAATATTCTGATCAAATGATCCGAAGCATCAACTGTAACAGTAACTTTTGGCGCAATAATTCCAACCCAAATCTGAGTAGATAATGCAACTATGCTAATAATAATCAAGACTTTTCGGTTATTAAATAATACTGAAATCATTATAAGAACTACAGGAGCCACCCAAACAGTAATACTCGCCGATTGAATGAAAAAAGAGATAAACAACGGAAGCGTTAAGGAAGTTAGCAATGTAACAAACAAATCTTTTAAATCTGTTTTTATTTTAAGATGACTTATAATTTGTATTCCTATACTTATTGAAAAAATGCTCAAACTCAAACTTAATGCAGATGAAAAGGCAAATTTTCTCATGTAATAGAGCGCAATGAACGACATTAAGCTTACTAGCACATATAAAATTGTAATATTATCAAATAGAGACACGCGACTTACTTCATCAAGTATAACGCCTTCTTCATTGGCAATTGATTCAACTTTGACCTTTAATATTTCGTAACGATTTATTGAATAAAATATCGCTATAATCGGTATCATAATAATCAGATTTCCAATTTGGGGCACTTCTCCCGGATAAAAGATACTTAACGCTATATCAGTAATTGTGCCAATAATAACAGCAATTAAAAGAGATACGGTAAGTATTCGTGCAACTTTTTTCATGTTTTTATCTGCTGTAATTCTCCAGTGCACAATTATTATAACCGCTAGAGCTGTAAACCCCAAATAATAGAAATTAAAAAACCAATCTATATAATTATTGACTGACTGATTAATCCAACCATTCAAAGTATGTATAAGATTATATTGACCAATAGCAATCGGATTAATTAAAGAAAAGCACAAAATATTAATCAATGCAGGTAAATACATTAAAACATAAATCCATTTCTTCGATAAAATCTTATCTCTTCCCGTAATAATTAATATGAAGTGCAAAAATATGCTATATATACTTCCCCATCCAATGGCGGAAATTCGTCTCCAAAAAAGAGCAGTTTCGTAATCTGATGCATTACTTGCAAAGGAAAATGCCAAAGACCAAATAGCCATAACAAAACATATTGCTAGAAAAACACTATTTTTGATAGCGTGTTTCCTGTTGGGAATCATGCTAATTCCAATTAAAAAGTATATGGAAAAAGAAATGAAAAATATTAAAGAGAGTATGTTTTCGTTGATCATAATGCTAAGATCCCCCTTTATGTAAATTGAAAATAACGCTCCGTAATAATTACGAAGCGTTATTATTTGTTATCTATATTATATTTTAGTTTAAAAGAAAAAGGAATAGAAAATTAGTTATTTTATTATTATGCCTGTCTCGATTAAATCATCAAAAGTTATTGATTTATCTTCCTTATAGAGCTTTTCCAATAAAGTTGAATCTGAAGAATTATATTTTGTCATTAATGCTGCATATGTTAAATCCACAAAATCACCAGTCATAAAATTACTCTTGAAACGTTCTAGCTCTGTCGCACTAGCAATTACTCCCAGCTTCAGTAAATCTTCCTCTGCTGCTTCATCAGGCTTTATCTCAAAATCTTTTTTATATCCGAGAGTTCTTAAGATATACGAGGAATATTCTTTGAAGGTAATATCGCTATCGGGGTTAAACTTTTTGCTTTCATCTGAAACTATATATTTCATGCTATATAAATACGCTATATATTTGTCAGCCCATGCTGGCACATCCGTATACGGATGTGTTAAGTTGGACGCTAATGCTTCTTGTTCTTTTCCAAGAAGCTTCACAAAGGACACTGCAGCATTTAGTCTGGAGGTTTTAGAATTCATGTTTTGAATATTAGGATTATCCTCTGCTATTTTCATTAGCTTAAGCTGACATGCTTTTTCAAAAGTTTCTGGCGGTGCCATAGCATCTCCGAGATATTTATTTACTTTATCCATGTCGCCAGATAGTCTTCTATCTTTTAGTGTCGTTTTTCTATCCATTAAAAAACATGCTCTACTTATTTGTCCGTTACCTAAAGAATCTGCAGTTACGTCAATGTGATAATCTTTTCCATTAATATTGATTGAATTCCAAGTGTTCCGAACTGTATCAAAATCACTATAGTAAAATTCACCGGAACAATAATTCACTTGAACTCCGGCTAGTAAGCTCAATATCCAAAACGCTTTTGAGTAACCATCACACACTGCCTTCTTATCAATTAGAGCTCCATAAGCTGTAAATGCATTTATATTTTCTAAGTCTGTATTCCAAGGAACATTGTCTTTATCTGCTGATTTATCATACTCTACATTTTTAGCTAGATAATCATGAATAGTCGCAAGACGTTCTTCAACTGACATATTTGGTGTTATGATTTGGCGAATTATTACCTTTGCTTTGTTAATAACAACTTCATCTTTTTTACTCGTGCTGACGACTAATCTCAATGTTTTTGAATAAATCAAGTAATTTAGAAAGCTAAAGTTATCTACAAAAATCGAATTAAACGTACCATCAAGTTCTAGTAAAATATAAATCAAGTCATCAAATTTGACATTTTGATCATTGATGATAATTTTACTATAACCAAAATTATCATTAATAAAAGTATATCTGATAGCTGCAACCAAATCTTTTATTGTATTAACTATCTTCTTTCCTTCAATAATATTTTTATAGTAAGAAATATTTAAACTCATCCCATTTATCGAAGGAGATATTTGTTTGTAAAAATGATTAAGGCTAGTAATAACTGATTTTATACCACTGTCTTTTTCTAACTTATGTGTTTCTTTAGTCACTAAATCCGCAATATCCTCAAGACTAAGTGTAACATTAGCTGAAAATGCTACACTGATACTAGATTTTCTATCCATTATCATTTGAGAAATCATATTCTCTACTTCTTGATTAGTGTTAACAATTTTAATTGATTTTGTATAAATTTTTTGAACGCTTACATTGTAAACAGTTAATTCGTATTTTGCCAGTATAAACCCTTCATCATATTTCTTTGAATTATAATTACGTCCCATAAAACAATGTTCATAATATAAAGAATGTAAATCTGTAATACCTTTCTCAAGTAATTCTTCATTTAACTTACTCGTAATATCAGGCCCATCAGTATATCCAAAATCATTAGGTTTATAATATTTTTTCTTTTCAAAAACTAGTATTTTCTTTGGATTCGTTTTCAGCAATGTTAGTAATCTATCATCAGATTCTTTAGTTTCATCAATATAATAAATGTATGGAATGTCTTTTGGTAAATTATCGATTTTGTTATAACTGATATTTACAGTGATAATCCATTTTTTGTCACTAACATTATATATTTCCTTAGTTCCTGAACACGATGCCCATTTAGAATATTTAGGAATTATTGCATAGCTACTTCAATTACTCTTTGCTCTATGTAACTTTGAATTTGAGATAGACTGGCTAACGACTCAATTTGCACTGACTCTTTCAAATCTAAGACGCTTGCCTCTATAATAACCTTATACTCTTTTAATAGATTATCAATTTCGATTTTTGAAAGATTTGAAATTGGTGTTGG
>CAYZED010000037.1:0-426 GCA_964477445.1 uncultured Clostridiaceae bacterium
ATATGGTTATGATGCAGACTTAGATGGAGTTGTTGATGCTGGTGATTCAATTGGTATTGATGTTGATGGTGATGGAGTTCTCGACCTAGGGGATACTTTCACAGGCGTATTCACAGCTGCAACAGCTTTAAGTGCAGATGGAAAGTATTTCATTGGCGCTATGGATGCAACTGGAAACACTTCTTCAATATCATTTACTATTGATACTGTTAAACCAGGTATTGCTGATGTATTTGCTCCAGCAGTAAAGGTTACAAATGCAACAACTTTGGTGCAGTCATATAATGGAAATGCTACGTTTAATAATACAGATGCACTTTCAGGCATAAGCACATTCACAATTAATGGATTGACAATGGGTAACACAGCAACATTCACTACTACAGTTGCAGCAGCTGCGACAGCTCAGTATGTACTTGTTGTAAC
>CAYZED010000037.1:436-14224 GCA_964477445.1 uncultured Clostridiaceae bacterium
AACTGATAAAGCAGGTAATGCAAATACTTTAACAGTAGTTATTGATAGAACAACTGGTTCATTAACTGGATTCACTACAGCAACAACATATAAGACAGCCATAACACCTGTAGGTACAGGAACAATTACATACGGATACGATGTCGATGCTGACGGAGTATTTGATGCAGCAGATGGAGACATCGCAGCTGGTACAGCTTTCGTAAGCGGAACAACTGTAACAGCAAGTGGTAAATATACACTTATCCAAACAGATATATTTGGTGTTGCTCAACTAGCGAAGAACTTCACGATTGATACAGTAGCTCCAACAGTTAAAAATGGATTAGTTACATTCACTGATTCTTCAGTTAATGTTGCTACATTAACACTTACTATCGCTGATAATATTGGTGCTCCTACAGTTGCTCTTACTAGAGACGGTAGTACAGTTATTGGTTATGCAACTGGTGTTGCACTTGCTACTGAAGGTACATATGTACTTACAGTAACTGATGGTGCTGGTAACGTAACAACTGTAAACTTCAAGATCGACAGAACAATTCCTGTAGTTGCAGGCGTTGTTGATGGCACAGTATATACATCGGCTCCTACACCGGTTATTACAGACGCATCTACATTAACATTAAAACTTAACGGTGCAACTTACGTTTCTGGAACACCAGTTACTGCTAATGGAAGTTATATTTTGATAGCTACTGATGCAGCTGGTCTTTCCAAAACAGTTAACTTCTCAGTTGCTACAGTAGCTCCTGTAATTACAGGCGTAGTAGAAGCAACAGTTTATACAGCAGCAGTTACACCAGTAGTAACAGATACACTTGCTATTACTGCTAAACTCAATGGTGCTCCTTACACTATCGGAACAGCTATCGCAACTAACGGATCATATGTTTTAACAGTTACAAATAGCGCAGGCGTTTCTGCTACAGTTAACTTCTCAGTTGCAGTTGCTGCATCTGTAGTAACTGGCGTAACAGAAGGCGACGTAAAAACAGCACCAGTTACTATTACATTAGTTGATAGCTTAACTTACACAGCAAGACTTAACGGTTCAACATTCACAACTGGTACAACAGTTACTGAAAACGGAACATATTTCTTGATAGTAACAAATTCAGCAGGAACTACTACTATTGTCAACTTCACAGTAGCAATCCCTGCACCTGCAGTAGCAGGCGTAGTAGCTGGTGGCGTATATGGCGCTGGAGCAAAAGCTACAATTACTAGTGCATTTGATTATGTAGCTAAACTTAACGGTGTAGCTTACACATCAGGTACAGTAATCACAGACGGTACATATGAATTAAGAATAACTGATGCTGCTGGAAACGTTGTTTTAGTACCTTTCACAGTAGACACTAAGGCTCCAACAGTTATCGGTGTAGTTAATGGAGGCGTTTACAATACAGATATCGTTCCAGTAATTGACGCTACAGCAAAAACTATCACACTTAGTGGTGCACCATTTGTAAGCGAAACTATCGTTTCAGCTGAAGGTGACTATGCACTCGTTGCTACTGATGCTTATGGAAATGCTACAACAGTAATGTTCTCCATAGACAAAACAGCTCCTATGTTAACAGCTAAAACAAGTGCTAAAAAAGCTGTTAAATCAGGCGCAACAGTAAAATACGGTGCAAAAGCTTATGTAACAGTTGTGGCTGTTGATTATGACACACTCAAAGTTACAAAGTCAGGCAAAGTAACAACATTCGGTACTGGTAAATTCTCAGCAAAAGGCGCTTATGTAATTACATCTGGCGACGCTGCAGGAAATACTAAGACATTCAAATTCACAATAAAATAATATATTTAAAGTATTATACTTTGAATAGTGCCCAGTTGGGCATGTGAATAAAAAACCCGCCGGTGCAATGCACTGGCGGGTTTTTATATCGATTCTATAAATATTAATTGGAATATGTAAGCAATATTCCATCTCCTAATCTTTTCGAAAAATTAATGCCTACAATCGCTATTTTATACATTTATTCCACAATTGAAATTAAAATACTTGATATAATGAAAATCAAATATTATAATAAGTACAATAATAAACGACTAATTCTAAAAGAAATTATTAGGATAATAATTAGAATTATTGAATTTTCAACGAGAAATGGCAATCTCATAGTTGACATAAATTGTGCATATGTTATAATAAACTGTAAAATAGATCAGGAGGAATAAAAAATGAATAGAACACTAAAGAAAACGCTTAAGAAAGCACTATCGATAATTATGGTAGCGGCTTTTATGTTTACGTATTGCCTGTCACCTCTAGTAGAAGCAGCTGTTACTTCCAGTGTAAAGTCAGATAAAACACTAGTAACTAAATGGGTAGGAACCAAGTTGACTAAGGGTTATACAGGAACCTTTAAAACCACAAGCAACATTACTAAAGCAGAACTTGCGACTTTATTAGACAAGGCACTAAAACTTCCTACTGGTAAATATCCAGTTATTAAAGATGCCACCAAATCGAAATGGTATTATACTATTGCAGGAAAGACTGTTCTTGCAGGTCTTATGACAACCTATAAAGGTAATTTTAATGCATATAGTACTATATCCAGGAAAACCGGAGCTTCCATAATTTATAAAGCGTTTAAGGTGTCTGTACCAGATGTATCAAGGCCATCATCAAAGCTTACTAGAATCGAAGCTTTAAGATGGATTGATAGTCTGTCAGGTACACTTATAGTTA
Organism: uncultured Clostridiaceae bacterium; assembly: GCA_964477445.1. GTDB lineage: Bacteria > Bacillota > Clostridia > Lutisporales > Lutisporaceae > CAYZED01. The sequence goes on from CAYZED010000037.1 coordinate 3,147, forward strand.
AATCTGGAACTTATTCAGGAAAAAAATATAGTAATTTAGTTATAAACACAAAGAATGTTACATTAAAGAATGCTTCAGTTTCGGGCAACTTAACAATTGCTCAGGGTGTAGGCAATGGTAATGTTACGCTTGATAATGTAACTATCGATGGAGAACTAGTAGTTCTTGGAGGTGGCGCAAACAGTATTCACCTTACAAATACGACAGTATCCGTAGTGATTGTTGATAAAAGAGACGGACAAGTTAGAATCGTCGCATCTGGTAGTACAGAAGTTGGCGAAGTTAACATGGAATCCGGTGGTAGAATAGAAGAAAGCGATATGGATATAGGTTCGGGAGGATTTACTACAGTTATTATAACTACAGTAACTACCACTACTTCTACAGTTGATCTTGTTACGATTGATGCAGATTTAACAGGAGTTACACTTGAAACACCGAACTCGAATGTTACACTCGAGAGTGGCTCGATACTGCAGCTTTCGGTCATGGAAGCAGCTACAGGATCAGATTTTACTATGACATCCGGTAGTGTTAACCAAGTTAATGTACTAGCGCAAGATACTACTTATACACAAACAGCTGGTTCTACAGGTACATTTACTTTAGCAGAAACTGCTACAAATTCTGATGTATCTTTTAATTCAGGTAATGTTTCGAATTTAGTAGTACAAGCTACTGCTACTATCGTAACTCAGACTGTAACAGTTACCACAATTACGGTATATGATTCTGCTCCTGGAACAGTGTTCCAAACTACATCTACTAGTACATTTACAACTATAACGCTTGATGCGGCGACGCAGGTTACTGGAACAGGTAGTATTGGCACAGCAAATGTCGCCACAGATAATGTAGTTCTTCAGACAGAGCCTGAAAATATTACAGCTACAGATGGTACTACAGTTAATGTAGCTGGAACAATTGTCGATCCAGTTGATGTATATGTACCACCGACACCAACACCTGGTCCTACATCTACAGCAACGCCAACAGCAACGCCAACAGCAACGCCAACAGCAACGCCAACACCAACACCGACAGAAACAGCAACGCCAACACCGACAGAAACAGCAACGCCAACACCAACACCAACACCGACAGAAACACCGACACCAACACCGACAGAAACACCGACACCAACACCGACACCGACACCGACACCGACACCGACACCGACACAACTTACACCAACTGCTATTATATCTGGAACGGCAGTAGGTACTGGCTTGACAAATACTACAGGCGTAGTAAGTTCGCAGGGAAGGACAATTACTTTTGATTTTATTTTAGAATCTGATTCAAATAGACTTTCATCTATGAGTTTATCCGCAACGGGAACATCATTAACAACTGCATATGTTACAGGTGCTAATGGGACTGTTGCTCCTGTAAACAGGACAATATTGACTTCATCTCCTATTACAGTGACATCACTTTTAGGAAACAAATCTGATGTAACGATCTCTTCATTAAGAACAATATTTGGTGAAAGCGTAACAGTAAGTGGGTCGCTTTCTGGTGTTGGACTTGAGACAAGAAGTGTTACTTTGATAATTAACCTTGGCACAGCTCCTGTAAATCCAGCTGCTCAGATCACTGCTGCTGGGGCTTTAGTTAATGCAGCTCCTGTGAATGGTACTATAAATGTACTTGGAACAGACGTAACAATTAGTTTAGTTTCTAAATTAGCTACAGATAAATTTTCTGCAGTAGTATTCACATCAGATATAGCTGGTGGTGGAATACTTTCGACTACCAGAGTTGTTGGTCAAAATGGAATTTCAGGAAACGTTAATAAAATATTTCCTGAAGGTCCGATTACAGTTCAAGATTTATTGACCACAAATACCGACATTTCAATTGGTTCTTTACGTAATGCATTTGGAACAAGCGTGACGATTTATGGAACTCTGTCAGGTAGTGGTAAAACCACTTCAACTGTAAGTCTGACGCTAAATTTAGGATCAACGGGTGCAATACCTAATAGTTATCTAGATGTAGCGGTTACTCCAGGAGTAATAACTGGAAATATTAAAGCCGGCATGGGTGGAACATTAGTAAGTTCAATAGGAATTTCAAGCTTCCTATTAAGCACTATTGGAGAATTACCTTCATATATTAAGGTAGCGAATGGTTCTTACGTAGCTGTTAATGGTGGAAACTTTACAGCGATAGCTAATTCACTTGCAAGCGCAGCTGGCAATACATGGGGAACACTAACACTTGATGACTTGAAGACAGTAAATATTAAAATCAAAGTTTCAGGGGATGATGTTACTGAGTATGCCTTTTATATTAGATGAGAATAATCAATAGACATATCTAATAGTTGCCTTATAACAATAAACAAGAATACATTTGTTCGAGAGTATCATCCATGAGGTGATACTCTCGGATATTTTAAAGCAAGTTTACATTATATGTAACAAAGATGGTTTCATGTGAAAATTATATTAGTATATTTTCTATATTTATTAATTTTTATTAGTGAATTATAAGATATTGGAGGAAGAAATGCGAAAGAGAGTACTGTTAATCATTCTAACATTTGCAATATTAACATTTGCATTGCTTCAGCTAAAGTATGCTTTTCAGATGAAGTTATTAACTATGGTAATTCAAACAAAGGTTGAAAAAACGGTTACCGCCATAGGAAATTCTATTGGTGGGTTTATAAATAAGACAGAAGCGTCTGAATTATCATCATCAGATAATAGTTCTAGTTCATCAAGCAGTAATTCGAATGCTTCGAATGATATACCAAAAACAAATAATTCAGCAGCTGCAAATAATGAGCCGAAGAGCATTAAGGAAACTCTAGAAAAAGCTAAAACAGAAAAACCAAAAACAGATTTAACAAATAATGATAAATTTACTTTAACAGAACAAGAGATTGCCAAATTATTTACACCAGCATTTCAGAATATGAGAGTATCTTATATAGATAAAATGGAGAGTTTGGTAGATAAAGCTAAAGCGGAATATCTTGCAATTCCTGAAGCTGAAAGAGAAAGTAATAAGCTTTCTTTAGGCTTTAAATATATGGAACTTGGTGAAGAGATGGAAAAGCAGTGTGATGCTGAATTCAATGAAGCATTGGATTTACTAAAATCACAGCTTCAGAAAAGTGGTTCTGATATGACATTAGCAGATACTGCTAAGTTGGAGTATGAGCAGCAGAAATATGACTTAAAGAAGATCTTAGTAGATAAAGTCGTGAAATAGGCTTATGTAAGCTAGAATATGAACCTATATGAACATGAACATGAACTTGAATATGAACTTGACCATGATCTCGAACATGAACTCGAACATGAACTCGAACATGAACTCGAACATGAACCATATTCGTAACCCTGATCCTGTATATAACAAAAATAACTGTGAGGAGTGTTTTGAATGAAAAGAAAAAGTAGAGCTTTTGACAAATTTAATAATTGGTTCATTCAAACTTATCGCAGCATTCTTTTTTTGATTTTGGATATATTTGTGGTGAACTTTGCAGCAATGTTCGCACTTATTTTAAGGTTCGACTTTAATATTCCCGATCTATATTATCAGACCTCCCAAAAAGGTATTTTGTGGATGACGGTATTCGCTTTAGCGACTAATGTAGCTTTCGGGCTATATAAAAGTTTATGGAAATATGCCAGTGTGGATGAACTAGTGTCACTGTTTTTGTCTTGCGCTATTTCGACTGGAGTTAGCGCTTTCTTTTTGAATTGGATAGGGATTTCACTTCCAAGAACCTTTTTCATTTTCTATGCTTTGATAATTGTTTTCCTAATGGGTGGGATTAGATTTGCATATAGGATGCTGAGGTATGTTAAGAGGATTTTTGACTTCAAAATTAGCAAAAATAAAAAACGCGTGCTAATATATGGGGCTGGAAAAGCTGGACAAATGGTGCTCGACGAAATTATTAATCAAGACGATATGGATGTATTGCCGATTGGGTTTATTGATGATGACAAAATAAAAAAGAAGCGAAGAATTCGCGGATTGCGTGTTTTTGGAAGTAGAGAAGATTTGATTTTTACAGCAAAAAGTGAAAAAATCGAAGAGATCATAATCGCTATGCCATCTTCCACCAAAGCTGAGCTTAAAGATATCACGAATCTTTGTAAGGAAACTAAGTGCAAGGTAAAAATTCTACCGGGAATGTACGAGCTAATTGATGGAAGAGTAGATATTAAACAAATAAGGGATGTCAGTATTGAAGATCTTTTAGGCCGAGATCCGGTTACGGTAGATATGGATAGCATGTGTGAGTTTATCTCAGGAAAAACTGTGCTAGTAACTGGCGGCGGGGGTTCTATTGGATCGGAGTTATGTAGGCAGGTCATAAAGTATAGTCCGAAGAAGCTAATAATTTTTGATATTTATGAAAACAACGCGTATGATATCCAAAATGAGCTCATTAATGAATATAAAAATATTGCAGTTCTTATCGGTTCTGTTAGAGACGAAAGAAGAATGGAAGAAGTATTTTCAGAATTTAGGCCGGAGTTAATATTTCACGCTGCTGCGCATAAACACGTGCCTTTAATGGAAGAAAGCCCAGCCGAGGCATTTAAGAACAACACTATGGGAACATATAATGTGGCAAAGGCTGCACATAAATATAAGGCAGAGAAAATGGTTCTTATCTCTACAGATAAGGCCGTAAATCCGACTAATGTGATGGGTGCGACTAAGCGACTTGCTGAGCGAGTTATTAATGCTTTTGATGGGATTTCGGAAACTGAATACGTTTCAGTAAGGTTTGGAAATGTTTTGGGCAGTAATGGAAGTGTTATTCCACTCTTTAAAAAACAAATAGAGGCTGGCGGACCGGTTATGGTTACGCATCCAGACATTTATAGATTTTTTATGACTATCCCTGAGGCAGTTCAACTTGTAATTCAAGCTGGCGCGATGGCTGAAGGTGGAGAAATTTTTGTGCTGGATATGGGTGAATCCGTGAAAATTATCACGCTTGCAGAAGATTTAATCAAGCTTTCTGGCTTTGAGCCATATAAGGATATTGACATCGAGTATAGCGGTCTGAGACCCGGCGAGAAGCTCTACGAGGAATTGCTCCATGAGGAAGAAGGTCTGGAAAAAACAAAACATGCGAAAATCTATGTGGGAAAACATATCGATGAAAACTTTAAAGAATTAGAAGATGAACTGTTAACTGTAATGAATAATATTGGGAATTCGTGCAAAGCTAATTTTGATAAGGAATTTATTATTAATTCACTTTCTAGAATGGTTCCAACTTTCACGTATACTACAAATAAAAATCACCGCGAAGAAATTGCCTGCGAGCGAGAAAAAGAGCGAATTAAAATAATTGAGACCAGAGCGTTGGGTAAAGCATAAAAATAATTCTTCATAGAAGGGGCTACACTAAATGACAAATGAAAATAATACAGAGAACCAGAACATGAATCAGAATCAGAATATGAACCAGAATCAGAGTATGAACCAGAACCAACATCAGAATACGAACGCGAATCAGGGTATGAATCAGAATAATGACATGCATTACAATGCTGCTCATAATAGTGAAGACGAAATTTCTCTTAAAGAGCTTCTTATGACAATGTATAATGGCAGAAAGGTTATCGCCCTGGTAACAGTGATTTGTGTGGCACTCGCGGCTTTAGCACTTTTCATGCTAACACCTGATAACAAACAAGCCAGAGTCGTAGTTTTGATGAATTTTGCGGGAATATCAGATGGAAAAAATCCTGATGGTTCAGCGTTTGACCAGTATCAGCTTTTGACACCGTATATTTTGAATGATGCAATAAAAACTCTCGGACTGGAAAAACAGATTACCCCTAGCACATTAAGAAGTAGCACAGGGATAGAAGGAATTATTCCTGAAGAAGTGAAGACAAAACAAGATTATGCCTTGAAAGAAAACGGCGAATCTTATGTATATAAACCAAATAAATTTATTATTACTGTTTCAACCTCAAGAGCCTCAGGAATTGATGAAAAAAATGGAACGGACTTAGCTAATCAAATAGTAAGATCATATATTAAGTATTTTAAAGAACAATTCTTTAAATCGGTTCCGTTATCAAATCAATTATTAGCTTTTAAAACGAGTGATTATGACTACGCTGATATTTCTATGGCACTCCATGGACAAATGGAAAAAATACAAGGTTATAGTGCGTCGCTTAGTAGATTAAATCCGGATTTTAAGTCAAAAAGAAGCGGAATGTCGTTCGCGGATATTCTTAATACGGTTAACGTTCTCGATGAAGTTGATATGAACAAAATGGACTCCCTTATATCGTCCTACAAGCTCACTAAGGACCCGGAAAAGCTCGCCCTATACTATGAGTACCTAATCGAACAATTGAAGCTTCAGGAGGCCAAATACGGCGGCGAAGCTAAGGTCTCCACAGACATGTTAAATAGCATTGAGAATACTTCTAATGAGATTTTGTCAACATTAACGGTTCAAACCACAACCGATGGAACTACACCAGAAAAAGCTGCCAGCTATTTTAATAGTTTGGTATTAAAAACTGCTGGAGTCGGAACTAGCGCTTCCAGCCTAGCGCAGGATATTAAGTATTATGAACAAGAATTGGCTGATCTTTTAAGTGGGCAATATAAAGAAAAAGTTGGCGCAGATACCGCGAAGAAAGAAGTTGAAGCACTGGTTACTAAAATATTTACTGAACTAAAATATTGGACAAATGTTTCGAATATGACATCTAGTGAATTTTATGAAAAAATAATGACTACAGCAGTAATTCCACTTTCACCAGCAGGAGTAAATGATAAGTTACAGTCCCCGCTAATTTTGGCAGTCGGGCTTTTAATAGGACTTATGTTAGGTGCATTTATTACATTGTTTAGAAACTATTGGAAGAACGCGGCTGATGACAACGCTCACAGGGGTGCATAGATGAAAATTAACAAACAAAATCCATCAAACGAAACAACCAAATCAAACGAAGCAAGCAAATCAAACGAAACAAGCAAATCAAGCGAAACAAGCAAATCAAGCGAAACAAGCAAATCAAACGAAAAAAGCAAACAAAACGATCTAAACAAAACAAGCATCCTAACTTCGATTAATTTTAAAAAAATAATTCCAGAGCGTGGCCACGTTTTGCTCAGCAAAGTTACTAGCCTATTGAAACCTATATTAAGTCTGAGAGCTGTTATTATTTCCTTTGCGATCGCTTTCCTCGTATGTGCTATTTTGGTTTTTGTGGGCGGAGTGGATGTCTACTCGAAAATCAGCATTCAGTACAAAGATTCGGGAAGCGGCCTAAGTCCGGATGGAACCATGTATGATTATAATGAAATTATCTCAGAGGATGTTTTGAAAATAGCGTATAAAAAAATAGGAATCCCTTATGATGAAAAGGCAAAATCCGCTATCGTAGTAAGACCGGTAATGCCAGCTAATGCGATAGATGAAATAATTACCAAAAACAAAGAAGGAATAAAATACTCATATTTCCCTAATGAATTCCAAATCGTTATTAAAACTGGGCTCAATAGCAGTATCGGATATTTTGAGGCAAAAAAACTTTCATCAGTTATTGGAGAATCATACACTGAATACTTTAACGAAAAGTACAGATATCCGTTTTTTGACCTGAATAGTATTTCAAAGAATTTTAGTTACTCAAATTATGACTACCCTGAAATGACTAAGGTTTTTGAAAACGAATATAATATGATGATTAGCTACCTGAATATTTTAATATCCGAGGATCCAGAATTTGTGGATAGTAAGGGCGTTTCATTTCAAGATATCAAGGATTCAGTTTTATTATCAAAAAATATTGATATAAACAAAATTAACTCAATAGTCAGTACATATAAGCTTACTAAAGATAAAACAAAGTTAATTAATAAATACCAATTTATTATCAGACGAATGACTTTTGCGGCAGGAAAAGACCAAGGCGAATATAAAATATCAAATGAGCTAATAGCTATTCTTAAGAAGCAGCAGAACAGCGTAATACTTCCAGGTATAAATGGTGAGCTTACGACAATTAAATCGCTGGATAAATCCTATGACACGATGGCGGAAAAAGCCACTGAAGCAAAGGTTTCTGAGAGCAATACGAATAATAGTATAACTTTTTATCAGCAGGAATTAGCAAAATTAATAACAAGCAAATTTACAGTGGAACAAATTAATAAGGCCAAATCCGATGTCATGTCATTAGCCGGTAATCTCAGTGCCAGAATGAGTCAGTGGATGAAGGATATTGACGCTTCGAGCACAGAATATTTTGATGAAAAATATGATGGGGCTATTACGATAATGAATAAAGATTTGACAGAGGCGAGTGTAGGAGTTAAAGAGTTCCTTGTTTTGTTTATGGGGATGTTGATTGTTAGTGTTTATTGGAAGATGAAGGGCAAACAGATGTTGCTGGGATATATAAATAAAAAGGGACAAGATGTTAAAAATGATTTAATTTGACATAATTTAGGCGTTTGGTGGTTGACATCAATACCACCTTATGCTATAATTAAATCAAGCAAAGAAAAAATAATGCATGGTGTTCCTCGACCTTAACTGAGGGGTTTAATTCATGGTGTTGCTCTACCTATTGAAATGGGCGGTTTAATGCATGGTGTTCCTCGACCTTAACTGAGGGGTTTAATTAAAAGCGACTAGTAATAGTCGCTTTTAACGTGTAGGAGGTGAAAGTGCTTAAGTTTTTTGACATTGATGACAAATATATTAATTACCTAAGAATAATTGAAGCGAAAATACCAAATATATCAAGCAGTGCAAACAGCAAATTTGTATGCGGTATTGTATTGAACATTAAGGGAATTGATTATTATGCCCCAATTTCATCTAATCCCACTGTTTACAAAAGTAGTTTCCCGATTTTAGATAAGAAACAGAATGTTATTGCTACAATTCGTTTTAGTTTTATGTTTCCTGCGGAATCTCATGTTTTAACTGAAAAGAATTTCAAAGAAGTGGCTAAGATAAATAAATTTTATGCGGATCTTTTAGAAGAAGAATACCGTTACTGTGTCTCAAAACAACTTGAAATTTATGAAATTGCTTTGAAAATTTACAAAATTGGATGTAATAAAAAACATTATCTTAACGAGCAAATGAATGATTTCAAGTTGCTAGAGGAGAATTATAAGGAATATAAAAAATAAGATTTCCTCGCAGATAACTAATATTATTAAACTTGATTCGAAACCAACATTGATTCTTACATATTTACAAAGTTGGTTTGACTTTCCGTCATTTGAATTTGCAGAAGAGTTAGCCATGAAAACAATGGACTTATACAACAGCACGCGTAAGTGGGAATTGAAGGGGCATAGTCCTAACGAATTGTTTCAAGAGGAATCGAAATTTTTGAAACCTTTGCCGTCTAAATCTTTATATGGAAGCACACAAGACTCAAATATTATTGATATGAAAACTCGTAAAAAAATAGGGCGAAACGATCCTTGTCCTTGCGGGAGCGGAGTCAAGTATAAGAAGTGCTGTGGGAAGTGAAGAAAAACTCTAAGGATGGATTCTGTTTAGGTGAATATTGTTAAATGGTTATAGAATAATAACTAGGAGGCTGATTGTATGATACCACTAAAGATCGAAACTTTGCTTGAAGGACAAGTAGTGGAACAAAAATTCAATACAGTGCCTTATGATGATAGAATCAATCGCGCGGCAACAATTGGTATTATTCGAAGAGGATATTTGGAGGATTTTCTTCGAGACAGTAACAGCATGCTTATAAATGAATTAAATTCTAGGACACTTGAAGATTTGCTTCTTTCACTTGAGGTCGCAAACGTTACAGATACTGATTTAGCAATTAGAAATATTGGGATTTTAATGTTTTCTGAGAGACCTGACAAATTAATTACAGGAGCACAGATCAACCTGGTGAAGTTTAACACTGATGAAGCTGAAGCATCAAATGACTTTATTGTGAAAACATTTACAGGACCAATTTGGATACAGGTAAGAGATGCATTGGCCTACATTAAGTCAACGCTTATTGAAGAAAAAATTGTGAAGATAAGAAATCAAGCAGAAGCGGAGCATTATCATAATTACCCATACAATGCATTGGAAGAAGCTTTGGTGAATGCCGTGTTCCATAAGTCTTATAGATATGGAGAACCAGTAGAAATTAGAATCTATGTTGATGGTATTCAGATTTTGAACTATCCTGGCCCTGATAAATGGATAAACATGGACGAGTTTGCTGCTGGCAAGGTTAGGGCAAGAAAATACCGAAATCGTAGAATTGGAGAATTCTTTAAAGAAATAGAATTATCAGAGAAACAAGGAACAGGGATTCCTACAATTCTTTCTGAATTAAAGAAGAATGGTTCTCCTTTACCAGAATTTAAGACAGACGATGATAGAACTTATCTGATTACAACGATTAAGATAAGGAGTGGTTTTGAAAAGAAAAATCATGTTTCCGAATCAATGTCCGAATCAATGTCCGAATCAATGTCCGAATCAATGTCCGAATTAGAGAAAAATAGAATGCGACATATTTTAGCTTATTTAAAAGAAAATGATAGTGTAACAAGTCCGAAGGCGGCATCGATTTTATCTGTTCAAATTAAAACGGCAAATAGGTTGCTTACACAAGCAGAAAAAATTGGATTGTTAACGAGCGAGGGAAAAACGAGAGATAAGATTTACAAGTTAAGATAATATAGGATTAAATAGAAGCGACTAGGGATAGTCGCCGTTGAATGAACTTTATTTTCACTTTTGTTGTTCCTTATTTCCAAGACTCAAACAGACAATAGTAGGTAGTTCTTTTTAATTTTAAAATAGTTGTATTTTGTATTAGTATTGTATATACTGATAAGAGCGTGTCAGGGAGCAATTAACTAAATTAAGTTCATTATTAAAGCTATCTTATCTGAAGATTGTTTTTAAATAAGATTTAATAAAATCTATTGAATAAAACACTGTTTAGGTGTATAATCAAGGTAATAGGAAACCCCTTGCCTTTTAAGTAGGGAACGTTAAAATAGGAAACCCCTTGCCTTTTAAGTAGGGAACGTTAAAATAGGAAACCCCTTGC
>CAYZED010000037.1:14324-14453 GCA_964477445.1 uncultured Clostridiaceae bacterium
CTTTTAAGTAGGGAACGTTAAAATAAGCAAGATAGTTTACTATCTTGCTTTTATCATGTGGAGGCAATATGAAAGCTAAATTCCCAAAGAAAATATAACATACCCTACTAAACAACTAAACACTGTTTC
>CAYZED010000038.1:0-13803 GCA_964477445.1 uncultured Clostridiaceae bacterium
ATATCGCCAGACCCAGTCCTGTACCACCATATTTCTTTGTGACTGAATCATCGGCGTTCTTATTTCATGACTCATATTGGCCAAAAATCTCTGCGTGAACAAGTCCTGTTAGCTTTTCAAAGGCAATATTTCCTTCAATAAACTCATAATCAACAGGATTATTATCTTCATCCAGTATTATTTTGTGATAGGCATATCCATAAGGAGAGCTCAGTAATGTGCAACTTTATGTCCGAATCCCCGGCTCTTATATATGACTAATCTCAATCCATCGATCCTCTTTACTGCTTTCTATGCAAGCTTCAATAAACTTAATACCTCCAATACCGGCAACAATATCAGGATATGAATATGTGCTGATTCGGTTATTCTTCTTTTCAATAAGTGCTCTACAAAAGTCAAAATAAATATTTGCAAAAGCCTCATATGATGGTTCTAGAGGCATTCCCCGTTCTCTAGAGAACCGTTTAATAGAGTCACTTTGAATGTTAAATTTCCTTAGGAGCTCATCAGGTTCTCCAGTAATAGATATCTTTAATTCATCATGCTTCTTATAGTGCCATTCTATAGAACCTAAATCACCATAAATCCGAAATCCAATATCATTTTGGCTACCCGCTGCCACTTGCGAAACCCAATAAACGCCAGTAGCACCGTTTTCATACTCTAACAAAATTGATGCATTTGTATCGAGTAGAGGACTTTGGGGTACTTTGTCAAGTTTGGCTATCAGTCTGGAAATTTTTAGCCCCGTTACCATCGATATCATATATTCAACATGCGTTCCTAAATCGGCAAGCGTTCCGGCCGGGCCGGATATTTCTGGATCTAGGCGCCACACTTTTCCCTTTGCTGTACCGTCCATCAATCCCTTCAATCTGCTTTCTTGAGAGTACTCACTCATGACCATCATAATGTTTCCAATACGCCCTTGTGAAATTATTTCCTTCGCCAGTTGAACCATTGGAATATAAGCATAAGTGTAAGTAACTCCAAAAAACAATCCCTTCTTTTCAACTAATTCCATAAGTTCCTTTGCTTCTGCTGTAGTCGTTGTAATTGGTTTATCACATACGACATTAATCCCGCTTTCTAAAAATAATTTACATATTTCGTAATGAGACGAATTTGGTGTCGCAACAATGCAGAAATCGATGGGATCCTCTCTGCGCATTTCACATTCAGCCATTTCCCTATAATTACTGTAAATTCTATCTTCATTGACACTCCATTGTTTCCCAACCGAAATGTTTTTGTCAGCATTTCTAGAAAAAGAACCTGCACAGAGAGTTGCTAATGAGTCAAACTCAGCACCGATAAGATGAAGATCAGCAATATTACCACTTCCAATAATACCAAATTTTAACACGAACGTTCACTCCTTAAAAAGATATTTCTTATATGCCTACCAACTCACAGCGGTATATTGTTTTATAAGATTCCTTCCTGAGGTTGCATAAAAGCTATCTATATTTTCATTATTCCTTGTAAACAAGTTGCGCTCTACTTTTTCCTTCCCCTGAAAGTCGGTTTTGTAACTTTCAAGAATGATATACTCGGTGGCACTATCTGGTGTAATCCTATCTGGCAACTTGCCGGGTTGAAATCCCTGCCTCAATAAAACATTGCTATTTTTGTCCATCTGCCACAGCACAATTTTTTGTGGCGGTAGCATGGACTCGATGGATACATTTATAATCACCGTTTTTTTCTTACTCTTTCCATTCTCGCTGACGGTGATGCTTTCCTCCATCTTTCTTGAAGTTGAAAAGCCCTCGGATTGTGTGCCCTCCACGGAAATCCCATCTCCTGTCATCGTATAAATTCTGCCGTCCGGACTTTGATAGACCGGATTGATATAATGCGTCTGTATACCTTTTGCGGCAACAAAATATACTGTGCCATCCAATGTGATTTTATCCTCATCATCACCGCAATAGACTCCAAAATTACAGTCCGTCATGCCTTCCATGTAATTGCTTTGGAGTGTTCCGCCGTTATTGTCTTCCGAAGGAGTTTCAGTGGTAAAAAACTGAATACCCTCCACATCGTCAAAGGTATATTTCTTAATGCTGTATTTTTCTGCTTTGTCTTCGTCGAGATGCTCCTTTGTGGAAAGTGTTGCATAAAGCCGACCATTATAATTGTTGGTCTCACCGTTTAGTTTTATTTCGCCGCCGGAAAACCCATTTAAGTTATCATTCAAATATCCTTCATTATCAAACAGATCAAGATACTCATTCGTAATAAAAACTCCAACCAACCGATCTCTTGTTTTGCCTTCTGCTAATTCTTCCTTCGCAAGCTGGCAGCCTGTTAATGATAAAATTAGCACGATTGAGCACACAACCAAAACAATTTTTTCAATCTTCATCATGATCCTCCATAGCTCCGTCAAATGTTAAGATGTCACCCACATCACAGCCAAGATAGTAGCAGATTTTATTTAGGGTGCCAAACCGGACACCCTTTGCTTTCCTACTACGTAAAATAGAAAGGTTCGCTTCTGTTATGCCAACCAGTGAGCACAATTCCTTAGATGTCATATTCTTCACTTTTAGTTGTCTGTCAAGGTGAATTAATATTGCCATTTCACAACCTCATATAATGCTGTCATTTTCGTCTTTGAGTTCCTTGTTTTCCTTTATTAATCGAGTAAAAAGCAAGCAGACCAAAACAAATGCAGTCGAAAACAAAGGGATTTGTATCGAGCTGTTCACTTTAAAAAGCTGTTTTGCAAACAAGATTTGTAGGATATTGAAAACAACATTGCTGCATACTACTGCGCAAAGTGCCACACCGCAGATTTTTGAAAGCTTTTTGGCTGAAGCAATGGTGTCATCAGAATATTGGTTTTGTGTTACATTCTGAAGTAAAGTCATTGCACCAAAGACAATGGAAATATTAAAAGCATAAGCCAGATAATCTACAGCAAATCGCAATCCCATAAAAAAATAGTTTATGCCAAATAGACGTTCGTTGCCCGAATTGTTTACCTTTACAACGGCAAATGAGCGTATAAGTTCATTAACACCACCACTGAAAATTACAGCTACGAAAAGCATATTTATAAGAAATAGCAGCACCAAGAGATAACGTTGCACTTTGTTTTCCTCGCTGCTGTAAAAAAGCCGAAGCATTCGCAAAATCACGACACTCGCAAGTAGTGAATAAACGGTGCCGCCCAAAACCGCTTTTGCTATCGGCAACCCCTCTGCAAATCCACCTGCAATCGCAATTCCTCCGGGGTTTACCATTTGATAGATAACAAAAAATAACGACAAGGAAAACAGTAGTATAAAAATATCCTCGAGAAAAAATTTGTGTGGCTTTCGCAGTAGCAAAACGGCACAAGGGGACAAGCAGAATGCGCTATACAAAAGAATTGCTACAACGTTGCCTAAAAATCCAGAGAGTGAAAGCAAACGAAGCCCAGCTCCTATCTGTTCAAAAGGGAATGCTAAAATTCCCGCAAAGGTATTCAGTGAAAAAATAGGTATTACTGCATGTGCTGTGCAGAGTATCGCTTCTGCAATTAAGATGTAATATAGTATTTTACGTTTCATTTGTGCACCTCAATTATTGTTATTCGATAATTACAAGATCATAATATCACAATAATTATTGTTTTTCAATAATTAGAATTGACTTATAATATTTTTAGGATAATATTTTTAGCATTAAATAATCTTCGTGACCTGCATGATCAAACTTTCCTTTTACTATTTCATACCCCAAGCGAAGATAAAATTGTACCGCAGGATTATCCTTTTGTACCGAAAGAGAGGTTTGTGCATATCCGTTATCTTTGAGTGACTTGAACAATTTGTTCATAAGCTTTGTTCCTATACCATATCCTCGAAACTCTGGAAATATTGAAATGGCAAGTTCAGGAGTGCTGTCATCCAAGTGCCCATAAGCGGATATGATTCGAGTCCACGCCGCACCGATAACTTGACCATTCTGCTCTGCAACTACACCTAAATCTCCAATCTTGCTCCCGAAATCTTTGATGTAAATAAATATTTCAGGATCTTTGATGATACTTCTTGGTGGAATTTCCTCTCCATCAGGAATAAAAATCGCTTGATACAAAAACTCATTCAAGCAAGCATAGTCGGATTTTTCCATGGTGCGAACTTTGGCATTTATCTTGTGAGCTGTAATAATCGTATTGCTATGTGCGTTTATGGTTAAATCATTCATCGCTGACCTCCTTCAACACCTTCCAGACGTACTGCTCTTTGCCTTTTGTTATCAATACTACGCGTTCGTCGTGCTTGGAGCGTGCTTACAAATACTTACATATTTTTATTTAACAAAAAATCAATAACATTCATATGTATAATTCCATCTCTTGAAAAATCATATTTATCCAATGATAAAACAAACTTAGGATAATTATCATCCACACTGTCAAATGCTCCAAATTCACGTTTTATAACTTTTTCGTCTGCCAATAAGTATGCTACTTGAAAATAGCTCCTTTTCTCGCCATCCATAACAATAAAATCAATTTCACCTTTTACTGTTTTCCCAACGTAAACCTCATATCCTCTGTGAACCAATTCATTATAGATAACATTTTCAATTAAAGTACCTATTTCGGTTTTGAAACCTGTATTATTAATTTTGGAAAGACCAAGATCAGTCAAATAATATTTATCCGATCTTGTTAGAATTCTCTTTCCTCTTATATCATATCTAACTGCCTTATTCATAATTAAGGACGAAGATATATATTCTATATACCCATAAATCGTTTCTGTTGATACCTTTCTATTTATACTCTCAAAAAAGTCGGAAATAGATTTTGCCGAAAACGTTTTAGAAGTGTTCATTACCATATATTCAACAATTCGGTTCAATATGTCCACATCCTTAACTTTACTGCGTTGAACAATATCCCTAAGTACTATAGAATTGTATAGATCACGGAGGTACACCTTGGTTTCTGTTTCTGACTGCATTAAAAATCTTTGAGGCATTCCACCATAATTCAAATATTCCATAAATTCTTCATCTTGAATACTATTCGTATTAAGACCTTTAATTTCACACACTTCTCTAAAAGAAAAAGGCATAATCTTAAAACTTACATATCTTCCTGACAAATGTGTCGCTAGTTCGCCTGAAAGTAATTTACCATTAGAACCTGTTACAAACATACTACAGTTCATTGTAGCTCTAAAGGAATTTATTGCTTTTTCAAAGTTATCTACATTTTGGATTTCATCAAACATTAGATAATACTTATTATTATCCATAATTCTATCTTTAATATACTTATGTAGATCCATCTCATTTGCTATGAATGAATACCTCAAATCCTCAAAATTCAAGTATATAATATGTGATTCATCAATACCTTCATTTATTAATTCTACTTCAATTTGTTTTAACAGCACCGATTTACCACAGCGTCTTATTCCGACTAATACTTTAATTAAGTCTGATTCATAAAAGGGTCTAATTCTTTCTAAATATTCTTCTCTAATAATCATATATTCACCTCTTTATTCTATGCTAACAAAACATTTTGTATTTATCAAGATATATTTCG
Source organism: uncultured Clostridiaceae bacterium (assembly GCA_964477445.1). Lineage (GTDB taxonomy): Bacteria > Bacillota > Clostridia > Lutisporales > Lutisporaceae > CAYZED01. The sequence continues at coordinate 5,564 of CAYZED010000038.1, forward strand.
TTAAAACAAAATATATTATGTTTGAAGTCTATTCATCCAGCATTAGTTTCTTTTTTCTCATGTATCCCTGCTACGTTAAGTCCGCCATATAGTCCCATATAGCCGGAATTTTGAAAAGTTGCATATTCTTCGTTGGTAATGACGCCAGCATTATGTGCTGCTTCCGCAAGCATCTGATTCCATTGTTTAATATCGCCACGGACAACAAGCCGCTTGTTTTCTTCATCCAACTGATTAAAATAATCTGCAACTTCTTGTCTTCTGGTTTGGATGGCAAAATACGTTTGTCCCAACGCTATCACTTCTTTTCGAGGATCTCCGTTTTGAACAATGAGATAGCAAGCGTAGCGGGTTAGTCTAAAATCAACGGCACTTCGCTTTCCACTTTTTCCAATTTCTATCATATTGTTGACCTCAACAAAATGATCAGCTATATTATAGCCGCTATTCTTACAAGCTAAAATAGCTTTATCAATAACTTTTGCGAAATTTCTCCATTGTGTGTATTAAAGCACAATCGAAAGCTCCCTGGCATACCAGAATTCAGAACCGTCCTCGGCTATGTGTTTTATGCTTTCAAAACTTGTATATTCTTTGGCATTTAAATTTGGCATACAACTTCGCCTCCTTGTATATTTTTCGGTTTAATATATTCCATTTAGTTCTTGATATAGCTATTTTTTAGCCGATCCCACTCGCTCACCACCAAATCGACAATTTGATCAGCCGTTTCCGCACGATACGGCATAACATGACCGTGATACTTATGATATATAAAATTGCTTTCAATCACTTCATATCCGCCTTTGAAGTCCAAGTATATCTTTGCTCCAACCATACTCTAATACCATCTCAGCATACCAAATCCGACTGACCTAGTCTTTAAGTTTATCCATTAGAACAATACTACTACGCACGGAATTTGTGCAACGCTGCGTTGCACAAATTCATAGTCAGTCCAACACTCTGCAAACTTCCTCATATACTTAAGATTTCGCGAAGAAAATCCTTTCATTTCAAGAAACGAAGTTTTCATGTCCTCAGAAAGCCTATCAATGACTTTGGCTCCCCAGCCTTCATTTGTTTGCTTTTCTAAAATCTTTTTACCAATATTCCAATAGAGCACCAACATACTGCTGTTCGCATTTAGAACAATTCTAATCTCGATATCCCTTCTTATCTTTAAATGAGAAATCAATTTACATTTCCACAACTCTCGTGGCTATTTTTTCTTGAAATCGAATATCGTGTTCCACCAAAATCATTGTCGGACTATACGCCAGTAATAGATCTTTAATCTGCATTCGTGTAAATACATCAATATAATTCAATGGTTCGTCCCAGATATAGATATGAGCTGGAGTCATAAGACTTGCAGCAATCAGCACCTTCTTTTTCTGCCCTTCCGAAAATTCTTCTAACTGCTTAGTAAATTGTACTCGTTCCATATCCAATTGACGTAAGATTGCACAAAACAAACTTTCCTCCAATTCTTTCTCCATACAAAACTGCTTAATATCTCCATGCAAAAAACTGGTGTCCTGATTAACATATGATATGACCAAACCAGCACCGACTTCCAATGTCCCTGTTTGTAAAAAAATATTCTTTTCACAATATGACAAAATTGCATTTAGAAAGGTGGATTTTCCACAACCATTCTTTCCATGCAAAAATACGCGTTCGCCCTGCTTTATCTCAAAATCAAAGTTCTGAATTACTGCCGGACTATTTACCCCATATTTTAGCGATAAATTTTTAGCGTAAACCAAAGTGTTTTTATGATATTTAAGAGTGTTCATTTTTAGCACGGCAGGATTTTCAATATCCTGCAGCAATCCTTCTTTTTCTACTATTTCTCTTTGTATTCTCTGTTCAACCTGCTTCACTCTTTTTTGCATCTTCTTAGTCTTTGCACCAATATATGCTCTGGCAGAAATTGACCTATCATGCTCTTTTACCGGGTCAAATCCTATTTTACTGCTTTCACTTTTTTGTGCCCAACGATTCGTTTGTTCTGCCGACCTTTTTAATGCAGCTATCTCTCTTAAATGCTTTTCATTTTCAGACGCAGAAAACTGATCCTTTATTCTCTTATTCTCCCACCAACTTGAAAAATTGCCGCTTTGAATCTCCAAAGATTTTCTATTTATGACAAGTATGTGATCAATACATGCATCTAGCAAATCTCTATCATGAGAAACCAATATAAATCCTTTCTTGCTGATAAGATATTCCTTTACTACACTTCGTGCTTCCTGATCCAGATGATTTGTTGGCTCATCTATCAAGAGAAAATCATTTTCTCCCGAAAACAATATGGCTAAATATACTTTTGTCCGCTCGCCGTGGCTTAAACTTCCAAATGGACGATATAAGAGTTCAGCCGAAGTATTTAGTTTCTCTAGCTCACATATTACTTTCCATTCTTCACAATTAGGCTTTAAATCAATTAAGAATTCTGATGCGCACAATGTGTACATTTTTTCAGATATCTCATATGGAAAATAATCAAATACAGTATTCTTGCTAATGGTTCCGCTGTATTGATATTTACCCAGCAATATGTTTAAAAAGGTGGTTTTCCCTTTCCCATTTCTCCCGACAAATCCAAGTTTCCAATTCGTATCAATTGAAAAAGATATATTTTCAAAAACATTATCAAAACTTCCATCATAACTAAAAGTAAGGTTAGTAACATTAATCTGTGCCATATATATTCCTCCCAACAAAAAAAGAATCATCTGTTGCTAAAATGATTCTAATTCCCCAATATACCTCACATAATTACTATTATGAAACCATAAAAATAGGTACCAAAAAAGAGAGGTAATGAGAATTATAATCTACCTTTGGCAACATGAATAACAGTATTGCATAAACTGCGTTACTGCATAATAAAATATCATGTCTCAAAAGTAAATTATCTTCTCATTTTTTCACCTCTCTCTTACAACTCTTTAATAATGATATCACAAATGGGATTTTGGCACAATCTGTGTTTACCATGATTTTCCACCCATGCTATCTCCAATAATTCTGCCGCAACCTGATGGTTTTTTATCCGCATGAGATTATCCCATACGTCTTCTTTCCCAAGTAAATTCATACCACCATGCCAAACTAACTCATCATCAATTACTGCAAAATGTTCTTCAATCTCCTCTTGTAACTTAACAATAATACCTGCAAGCTTCAGCTGTTCTACTAATTCATTGCAAACATCAGGGCTTCCATAGGATATGTTTTCAGATTCTGTTGTAATTACAACAACTTGGACACCAGCTTCCTGCTTACTCTTTACAAGAAATATAAATCTCTCGATCTTTTCAATGTTAATTTCAGGACTTGATATCACAATCTTCTTTTCTGCTTCAACAAGATCCTGTTCAAATATTTCAACGTAGTTACCAGCGTCATATATAGCATTTGCTATTTGCTTTGTTGCCTCCTCGCCAGTCCAAGGTTTAAACCCTGTCTTTCTGTATGTACGTATACGCTTTGCATACATATTATCAAAATATCTAATGTGAGAATCTATATAATCATAGACAAAAACTGCCTTTTTTCCTTCATAATCTCGATTCAATCGTCCTACATATTGTTCTAAACGTCCTTCAAAAGAAACCGGCGCAGCTAACATTAGTACATCAAGTCTTGGAAAATCAAAACCTTCTCCAATTTTCTGTCCTGTTGCTAGCAGAATAAGACTTTGCTCCTTCGGAACTTCTTTTAGAGATACTCTGATATCAGCATTTTCTTTATCCGTATTGTCTCCATATAAAATGAATACGTGATCAGCGCTACTTTGTAATTCGTCATATAAAAGTTTGGCATGCTCTTTATATTTTGTAAGGATAACTGGTGTATGTCCAGCCGTGATACATTTTCTTACATCGTCAACTATCATATCATTTCTGACTTTGCTTTTACTAATCAAACTATAAGCATGATTGATATCTTCTTTACTTCCATCAGCGTCGACAACTCTGGTGTACCTTGGAATAAAAAAATGTCCAATACCCTGTTCCTTGGCTCTTTCTAGCGCAGTAAACTTATGTCGCAGTGGTCCGAGCATCATAAAAATGATTTTGTCCAAGTTATCGCCTCTTTTGGGTGTAGCTGATACACCATAAACATATTTTGCATCAACCTTCTGTAATAACTCCATAGATGTATTTGATGCAGCATGATGACATTCATCCATAATCACCATTCCATAAGAATTGATTAATTCATTAAATTTACCCTTGCTATACATAGAACCAACCATAGCTACATCAATAATTCCTGTAAGTGTATTCTTACTTCCATGCAAAATTCCTATGACACTATCTCGTTTCTTTATTCGACCAGTTTTTGTTTCATATTCTGGCAATTCCTCTTTAATTTCCAAAAATTTATTAAGTTCATCCACCCACTGATTTAGCAAGTCCTTACTCTGTAACAAAATTAAAGTATTAACTTTTCTATGTGAAATTAGATAACTACATACTACTGTCTTACCAAATGCAGTAGCTGCGCTTAACAATCCATCAGTATAAGAAAGCAATTTCTGAGCAGCAAGTTCTTGCTGTGTCCTTAAATCCCCATTAAATGATACTCTAAATTGGTCGTCCCTTTTCTGTTTTATCTGTGATATCAATACCAATACCAGCTCTCTCACATTCGTTGATGATTGATTCCTTCAATCCACGTGGAATCCTTAAATACCCATCTATATCTTTACCAAGATATACAGCGCTAAAATTATAATAATTTGAATAGCCAAGACGTTTATTTTTATAGAACTCCGGATTATCAAAGGCTGCCATGCTGCGAATTTGATTTTGTAACCTTGGCATTAAATTAAGTGTATCAACATATATCCCATTACTAAGTACCAAATGCAATTTTCCTACAACATCTGCTTTCGTAAATCCTTCCTTCTTTTTCCATGGTTTAGGCCTGTTTGTAGCAATTGCAACATCAAGCACTCCTTGCGCTTCATTAAGTTCTTCCTGCCATTTTGCCATATACATCTCTAAAGATTCTAAAGATATCTTTTCGGTTTCTTCTAACAAAACCTTCCATTGATCAGGATATGCATTCCAGTTTTCATCCACAAAAGCACTGTTTCCGCTTTTAAGAGCTTGGCCCTGCAATGGAAGAGCAATTAAATTACCAATACGACTAGCAACATCCTGAGAAGGATACATTCGGTCATAATAGTGAAAGGATTTCAAATTAATAGAAGCGGATCCCTTATCCAATAAAAGAAAGCCAAAACTTCTTGCTAAAGATGCCGCTATTGGTCTTTTAAAGAATATCCATACATGAGCACCTCTTCCAGAGCGAGATCTTTCAATTAAAGGCTTGATACCACTTAGTTCACACATTTTTCTAAGTGCATCTACTTCATCATGCCATTCATCCTCTGTATTCGCATAATCCGTCTTCTCTGCATCCTTTTCATGGTTATCAAAATCGAATACTATAAATCGACAGGTGCCATCTGGAAAAAGCGGATAGATACCAAGCACGTCTGTACCATCCTCTTTATTCCCAACAAGCTGATTTACAATTTTCCTCAAATCAAGTTTAGTCCATTTTGTGTTCTCACAATCATCACAAAACATTTTTTCGCTACGTTGTTTAGGACATAAGGCATCATTCCATCTGTTATCACACTGCGGAAAATATCCACCATTCTTTCCTCTTTTGGCATAAACATCATTTCTACCCCAAAACATGGCAAAAAACCATTTTGCTAAATCCTCAGTTATATATCTTCCAAAAATGCGCTCTCCCTGATCAGGATCATATTCATTAATACTTTCTATTTTTTCCTCAAATGGATTAAGAGTATCGAATGCAATATCAGCTTTTTTTAACTGAGCTTTCAAATCTATATTTTCTTTTTGAAGTGTTCGCACTATTTTTCTAAGTGATTCAAGATCATAAGCCTCTATGTTCATTTCTGCATTCCTTTACCTAATATTTTGCTAGAGTTCACCAAATTTCGTAAATTCCAAAAAAAAGAGACGGTGATCAAGTTTCATTCGAAACTAACGACACATCTCCTTCTAAATTAATAATCTTTCGTGATATCTTTCAATTGCACCTTTAACTTTGGTATATCATTATCGAGTGTAACCCACACGTCCCCCATTTTCAATGTTTGATACTTATGCGCTGTAATGTCTCTCATTCCAGCAATTCCACGCCATTCAATATAATTATGAGCCTGCTTGAAATCTTCAGTAAGACTTTTAGTCAATTCTCCAATATTTATGAGCGTCATGCAGACTGCTCTTTTTGTCCGCTCATCCTCAACAAATTTTTCTAAATCGTATCCAATTACCAAGTTTTCAATAATATTTATCTCTTGAAGTATCTTACTTATTATTTGATAATCTCTATTGTTCATAAATATCAACTACCTTTTTTATTTTTATTAATGACTTTTCATCAACTGGTGCATGTATCAAATCAACTTCTCTTTTCAATTTTCTCTCTATTTCGTTTTTTATATCTGATAGCATAAAAAGAGAAACATTTGCTGAAAGAAATTCAACCAATATATCAACATCACTATCTTCTTTTGCACATCCATCTGCATAAGAGCCAAATAACGAAAGCTTCTTAATTGGATATTTTATAACAATATCTGTTACCGAATCCTTAATTTCATTTAAGGTTAGCATATTGATGTCACCCCCAATAACGCAAGTAAATTACAATTTAATTGTACCACAATAAATCGAATTTTAAACTGTCCATAAATTGTTCGTATAAACTCTACTTCTTATCTAATATGCTGTATTTTTCCAATAACTCTTGTGCTAATCGAATACCTTCCTCAGTAATTGCTACGGATTTGGAGCGGTGACTTCCCTGCCTGATATAACCTTCCTCATCCAGGTTATTTATAATATTAAAATCATATCCTTTCCAAGCCATATCAAGTCCTGGTCCAGAATAATCCCATTCTCGAAACCTTGTTAAATACATCAGAAGTATAGTCAATTCTTTAACTGCCTTCTCAGGATTTGTTTTTTCCATAATAATAATCCCCTCTTCCTTGTTAAATATAATAACTATAAAATGACATCTAACAAAATGCCATATATTATTTCTGTTTTGTTATAGTGATGGATCTTCAAGTAATTGTGATCGTTCCTGCTCCAATACCTCAAGAATCATATTTACAGCACTATTCCTTCCTGTACTATTTGCCGTTCAATAGTTGGCGCAGCTTTCCGTTTATTGAACTTTTTTTGTTTGCTCACTACCACATCTACCGACATTGTTTTACTATCCCGAATCGCTCTATGAATCAACCTAATTGCATCAATTTCTCTAATGTCTGAATTTTCCGACATAACTACATAAATATTCAAATCTGAATCAGTGTGTGGTGTCTCATTTGCATAAGTATAGAAAAGAAACATTTGTCCACAGGAATTTTATCAATAATTATACTTTTAAGAGCATCCAGTTCATCCTGTATTTTCCTTTCCATGTCGGCAACTCCATCCAAAATCAGGTAGTTCTCAAATCTTTATAAATTAATATATCACTTTCATTTTAACGACTCAACCACTGCGCAATATCAATTACTTGTATTCCCTCATACTGATACTGTTCATGTCTCGTTCTTGCAATTAGCAGCTTAGGGTATGCATCTTTAATTTTAAGTAAAGAATCAACTTCTCTTTCAAAAGTCTTTTCATTAGAAATATCATCAGAAACCTGAATATAAATCTTCTCATTTTGCTTAACTGCAACAAAATCAATTTCTTTTTTATAAAGTACGCCTACGTATATTTCGTAACCTCTTCTCATTAATTCAAGTGCAACTATGTTTTCTATCACTCGCCCATAGTCAAGATTTCTAGTCCCTAACTTAGCATACCGAAACGCGTGATCACTGAGATAATATTTCTCATTAGAAGTCAAATATTTCTTTCCACGAATGTCATAACGCTTAACCTTATAAAATGCAAAAGCATTACATAAATAATCTAGATAAGAACCAACAGTCTTATGATTGATGTTGTCTAAATTCTTCGTAAGGGTGTCTGCAATTTTTCTTGATGAGGTCAGATTCGAAATATTATCCATCATGAATTCTGTAATCTTATCCATTAATGTAATATTCCTTATTTTATATTTTTGCCTGATATCTCTCAAAATTAAGGTGTCAAATATATCTGCAAGATACTTATACTTTTCTTCCGGCTCTTTATACAAATAAG
>CAYZED010000039.1:0-13597 GCA_964477445.1 uncultured Clostridiaceae bacterium
ACCTATGACCCTCTGCTTGTAAGGCAGATGCTCTCCCAGCTGAGCTATGCTCCCATAAATGGTGACCCATAGGGGAATCGAACCCCTGTTACCGCCGTGAAAGGGCGGTGTCTTGACCGCTTGACCAATGGGCCTTGGATGGTGACTCATCGGAGATTCGAACTCCGGACACCTTGATTAAAAGTCAAGTGCTCTACCGACTGAGCTAATGAATCATGTCACTCCCTGTCTCACAGGGACAATACATATTCTACTTGCTAGGCATACTTTTGTCAACCACTTTTTTTAAATTCTTTATTTAAAGCAAATAATTCGCGAATCCCTTGAAATTAAAAGGGTTGAACACTATGATAGAAATTCAACCCTAATGTTTTTTAAAAATCTTCTAGAACTATTGTCTGGTCTCTCCTTGGTCCGACTGAAATTATTGAAGCATTCACTCCACAAAGTTCTTCTATTCTTTCTAAGTATCGTTTGGTTGAAGTAGGAAGGTCTTCATAACGCCTTACATCTGTTATGTCTCCCCATCCTTCAAACTCTTCGTAAACAGGCTTACAATTCGCCAAATCATCTAAGCTAGCAGGGAAGTCTTGAATTATTTCATCTCCGAGTCTATATCCTACACAAATCTTTACTTTATCAAGTCCTGCTAATGTATCTACTTTAGTTATAGCCATACTAGTTAGCCCACTAATTCTTACAGCAAATTTTACAATTACTGCATCAAACCATCCGCACCTTCTTGATCTACCTGTCACTGTTCCAAATTCAAATCCTTTTTCTCTAATCCAATCTCCTGTCGCATCTTCAAGTTCAGTCGGGAACGGTCCTTTTCCAACTCTAGTTGTGTAAGCTTTAACAACTCCTAGAGCCTTATTAATCATAGTAGGTCCTATACCGACACCAGTCGGAACGCCTCCTGATGTAGGATGTGATGAAGTAACAAAAGGATATGTTCCAAAGTCAATGTCTAACAAAGTTCCCTGTGCGCCTTCAAACAAAACCTTTTTTCCTGACTTAATGGCATTATAAACAACCACTGAAGTATCTGCCACATAAGGTCTAATACGTTCAGCAAGTACTAAATATTTATTTAAAAGTTCGTCATAATCAAATCCCTCAAAATCATATATCTGCTTCAAATAAAAATTCTTTGCTTCCAAGGAGACTTTGAGTTTTTCTTTGAAAACATCTTTTTTCATCAGATCGCATACTCTTATACCAGAGCGCTCTGTTTTGTCCATATAGCAAGGTCCGATACCCTTTTTAGTAGTACCGATGTCATTCGCTCCACGGCTTATTTCTGCTAGTTCGTCCTGTTTTTTATGGTACGGAAAAATCAAATGTGCTCTATCGCTTATTTTTAAATTTTTTGTATCAACGCCTCTTCCTGCGAGTCCGTCAACTTCACCAAGAAACGCTTCTGGGTCAATAACCAACCCATTCCCAAGGACATTGATCGTATCTGGATTAAGAATTCCAGAAGGTATAAGTTGTAACTTATATTTTTGATCTCCGAGTTCTATGGTATGCCCTGCATTATTCCCACCTTGGTATCTAACTACCATGTCGGCTTTTCCTGCTAGAAAATCTGTGATTTTCCCTTTTCCTTCGTCTCCCCATTGGGCTCCGATTACTACTAATGAAGACATAATAATCCTCCTAACTAATTACTTCTGATTTTTATTAAAAATTTCTCTTGCCACGACCACACCGGTAACCGACGCCTGCATGAGACCTCTCGTTATTCCAGCTCCATCGCCAATGGTATAGAGATTATTAATGGATGTTTTGAACTTTTTATCAACATCAACTTTGCTTGAATAGAATTTGCACTCTATACCGTAAAGTAGTGTGTTTTTCGAATATAGCCCTGGTGCGATTTTGTCAAAAGCTTTCAACGCTTCGATTATTGATGTCAAATGTCTATTTGGTAAAACATAGCTTAAATCACCTGGCACTGCGCTTTTCAACGTTGGTATTGTAGTTGATTTCTCAAGTCTATCTTTATCGGTACGACGTCCTTGTAGCAAGTCGCCCAATCTTTGAACCATTATTGATCCACCGGTTAACATATTTGCAAGTCTAGCTATATATCTCCCATATTCTATTGGAGCATTAAATGGTTGTGTAAATTTTGTTGAAACTAGCATCGCAAAGTTAGTATTATCAGTCTTTAATGCATCGTCTCCATAACTGTGCCCATTGACCATTGCGAGTCCTTCGTCGTAGTTCTCTTGAGAAACTACTCCACCTGGATTCATACAAAAAGTTCTGACTTTGTTATCAAAAGTATCTGAATAATATACTAGTTTCGCTTCATAGAGTTCCTTTGTAAGATGGTCCATAACACTATTCGGAACTTCAACTCTCACTCCAATATCAACAGCATTATTCGTCGTCTGAATACCTAGCTTTCTCATCTGTTCTGTAAGCCATCCCGCGCCACCTCTTCCAGGTGCGATAATTATATTATCCGCTTCGATAACTTCAGTTTCGCCTTTTCTAACTTTTATCTTTATTCCAATTACTTTATTATCTTTAACTATTATTTCTTCTGCTTCTGTAAGCTCAGAAAATTCGGTGTTTGTTTTTTCAACGAGATACTTATACATTCCTTCAAGTACAAAAAACGCCCTTTCGGTACCAAGATGTCTCACTGGACAAGGCACGAGCATAATGTTATGGCGCGAAGCATCATACTTGATTTCATCAACTCTTTTATTGTTTAGCCCATGAACTTCCTCTTGAGCTCCAAACTTTAAGTAAATTTGGTCAGCATAATTAATCAATTCCTGTGCTTCATCTCTTGTCATGTAGTCGGTTATGTTTCCTCCAACTTCAGGGCTTAGAGATAATTTACCATCACTAAAAGCTCCGGCACCTGCCCATCCAAAAGTTACACCACATGGATCACAGCTGGTACATTTATTTAATGTTCGCTGCGGACAAGTCCTATTGAATATTGCACGACCTTTGTCAATAATTAGTATTCTGATTTCTGGGTTAAGTTTTGTTAGTTCCAATGCTGAAAAAATCCCTGCTGGACCTGCTCCAACTATCATTACGTCATATTCTTTATTCATGATATCACCTTACCCATTCATAAGCTATTAACTGGACACTTGAACCCTAACATATACTAACAGAAACCGCCCTGCAAGTCAAGAAATTGTAATTATATACCAGCTTAAATTCCCACCATATCCCAACTATCACTCTCTTTTTACTATGCATACTATATCTTTATACATGTCGATATTAATAAATAGAATGCACATTATCCACACTATCCACAGGGATATGCACATTTGTTCGGAGAACAAACAGAACACGAGTATTCACAACACTTTTTTGTAAAATAAATAAACATTTTTCATAAGTTATCAATAATATCTCGCAAAATATGTTTTTTCGCGAAAATGGTAATTAACAATTATTTTTGGTTATCCACAGATATCAACAACGGGTGATTTTGTCAAAATAGTCTGACAATTTCTAATAACCCTTGCAAGTCAACGTTTTCCCGATTCGACAATTTCATGTTTGCACTACATACACACAGGGCATTTATCCAATTGTGGATAAATGCCCTGCATAATAAATGTATAAAACCTTCATTGTTGATATTTTGTTCATGATATTTATTTTTTTATTACTATTAAATAGAATAAGTTAATTTTAGAAGCTTTCATGTTCTTTGTTTACAAATTTCGTGAATTGACCAAGCCAAATAAGCTCTGTTGTGCCTGTGGGGCCATTTCTCTGTTTTGCGATAATTATTTCACCGATATTCTTCTTTTCTGTATCTTTATTATAATATTCATCTCTATAAAGAAACATTACAACGTCTGCATCCTGCTCTATTGCTCCTGACTCTCTAAGGTCAGATAATATTGGCTTATGATCCGTTCTCTGCTCTGCCGCACGAGAGAGCTGAGATAATGCCACTACAGGAACCTTAAGTTCTCTTGCAAGAGCCTTAAGTGACCTTGAAATCTCTGAAATTTCCTGTTGCCTGCTTTCTCCACTTCCTGTCATTAGCTGCAAATAGTCAATTACAACGAGGCCTAAGTTATGTTCAATTTTTAGTTTTCTGCATTTTGCACGTGTTTCCGTAACACTAATAGCAGGTGTATCATCTATGAAAATAGGTGCTCTTGAAAGAGGTGTAACAACCTTTGCGAGTTTAATCCAATCGTCTTCGTCTATGTCTCCCGTTCTAAGCTTTTGGGAATCTATTAATGCGGTAGAGCAAAGCAATCTATTGCTCAATTGTTCTTTCGACATTTCAAGACTAAATACCGCCGTGGTCACATTTGCTTTAATCGCAGCATATTCCACGATATTCATCATGAATGAAGATTTACCCATAGACGGACGGGCCGCTATCAAAACTAAATCAGATGGGTTTAGACCTGACAGCATTCTATCTAGCTCTGTGAACCCAGTCGGAACGCCTTGTAATTTCCCTTTGTTTTTATATAATTCCTCAATCATGTCAAAATTAGTGTGAAGTATTTCTGATATTGCCTCAGGTCCGGCTGTAGAGTTTTTTAAAGAAATTTCAAAAATGCTCTTTTCCGCTTGCTCGACGATAGCTGAAACTTCTTCTTTTCCCTCAAAACTTTTTTGCATAATATCAGTCGAAGTTCTAATAAGTCTTCTTAACAAAGATTTCTCTTCGACTATTTTTGCATAATATTTCACATTATGAGTAACCGGAACCATATCCATAAGCCCTGTAAGATAGGAAACACCGCCGACTACATCAAGTGTTTTTCTGCTTTTTAAGCGCTCCGTCAGAGTAATCAAATCAACTGCGTCGCCTTTATTATAGCTTTCGATAATCGCTTGGAATATTTCCTTATGTGCTTCCCTATAAAAGTCTTCTGACTTAATGGTTTCCGTTACAGAAGAAATTGCTTCTTTATCGAGCAACATTGCCCCAAGTACAGACTGTTCAGCTTCATTGCTATGTGGTGGTATTTTCTGAATTTCGTTGCTCAATGGGGCTTCACTCCTTTACAATAGCTATATGGCAACTACCCTAACTATATGGCAACGACTTTGACATTTAGTTTTGCGATAACTTCTGTATAAAGTTTAATCTCAACAACTGAAACTCCTGCAGATTTAATTGTATCCATTACAAATTTCTTTTTATCCAAAGTAATTGAGTGTTGTGCTTTAAGCTGTTCGGCGATTTCTTTACTAGTTATAGATCCAAAAAGTTTCCCGTTTTCACCGATTTTTGTCTTAATTAGAACCTCAACTTTTGAGATTTTATCAGCCAATTCTTTAGCTGCAAGCAACTCTTGAGCTTTTTTGTTTTCAACTGATGCCTTTTTATCTTGAATTTCATTTATTTTCCCAGCAGAAGCCTCTGATGCCAACCCTCTTGGAATCAAAAAGTTTCTAGCATATCCGTCACTTACACTCACCATAGTATCTTTCTTCCCTAAATCTTTTACATCTTGTAATAAAACTACTTTCATGTTTTTTCTCCCTCTTTTAAATATTCATCAACTGCGTTTTCAACGACTGTAATAGCTTGTTCAATGGTATACCCCGATATTTGTGCCCCAGCAACTGTTAAATGACCTCCGCCACCTAATTTTTCGAGGATTAATTGTACATTAATATCCCCTAACGATCTACCTGAAATATATATCACGTTATCAACCATGGAGAGTACAAAAGAAGCCGTAATTCCCCTAATATTTAAGAGTTCGTCTGCCGCCTGAGCTGCAAATAGCGAAGGTGTTTTCGAATCTAATGGAATAGAGGAAATCGCAATATTTTCTCTGTGGAATTTTGCTCGTTTAACCACTTCCGCCCTAATTAGGAATGCTTCCATATCGTCCTGGAATAATTGTCGTGTATTTGTTGTGTCAGCTCCCATTTTTCTAAGCCATGATGCTGCTTCAAACGTTCTAACACCAGTTTGAAAAGAAAAGTTCTTCGTGTCAATGAAAATCCCGGCTAACAACGCCTCAGCCTCGACTTGTTTAAGTTTTGGTTTTTCGAACATGTATTGCATAATCTCTGCAACCAATTCACTAGTTGAGGACGCATACGGCTCAATGTATGTGATTACACCATCTTCAATAAACTCACTGCCTCTTCTATGATGATCAATAACAACTACTCTTTCGGATTTTATCAAAATCGATGGCAATTCTGTGAAACTTGGTCGATGTACATCCACACATATTATCAAAGTCTTACTATCACAAACAATTTGCGCATCTGACGGACTAATAAATGCATCTTTATATTCAGGATCTCCTGCCAAGCTTTTCCATAGATTGGTAACCGCCGGATTTGATCCGCTAATTACTATTTTGCTCTCTTTGTTAAGGTTTTTACAGCATCGCTGAATTCCCAATGCTGCTCCTAAACAATCTAGATCGGGAACGCTGTGTCCCATAATAAGTATATTTTCACTTTGTTCAATGAGCTGTTTAAGCGCATGTGCTATAACTCTAGCTTTAACGCGAGTTCTCTTTTCAAGTGTTTTTGTTTTTCCACCGTAGAAAGAAAGTTTCTCACTATCTTTAACTACTGCTTGGTCGCCTCCGCGTCCTAATGCTATATCGATAGCATTTCTAGCCTGTTGTTGCAACTCAAAAATCGACTTGGCACCAGTTCCAACTCCTATACTCAGTGTGACGGGAAGCCTATTCCCAACACTAATTTCGCGAACAACATCGAGTAAATCAAATCTTTTTTCTTCAACTAAAGACAATTGTTTAATGCTTATATGAACAATATATTCGCCATTTGTATATTTTTGGATGGACGAGCCATTAGCACTAGCCCATGAATTTATTCTTTTATCAGTTTCAGCAACAATAACCGGCCTCACCGCCTCTTCAGCATCTTTAATAACTTCATCAAAATTATCTATAGATAAAATAGCTACGGCAACTTGTTCCTCTGCATAACATTTTTTTAATATTGTAAAATCCGTTTTATCAACAAGATATATAATAATTATTTGTTTGTCAGTATTATCCTCCGATAACTGAACTAAGTGACAATGCAAGTCATAATATCTGTCTCTAATGTTAATGTTTGCAAATTCATCGTTCCCACTTTTTATAATACGTGCTACATCCAATCCCGCGATATATGAAGTGATTTTTTCTTCAAGCAAATATTCCCCTTGGAAAACAGAAGCAAACATACTATTATACCAATTTATTCTCGCATCATTATCAATAATAACTAACGGGAACGGAAGATTTAAAATGGCACCTTTCGTGGCAGTATCTACATTATCGGATAGGTTTTCTATATACTGTTTAAGCTCTTCTTTTCTTCTATTAGCACTCTTTAAATTAAACTGCACAAGATAAGCAAGCAGAATTAGTCCCACCACTCCTATTGCTACATTATAGACAGCAATTATTATCACACATATTGTTATTATTGCCAAAAAAACATCTGTATCTGGTACAAGCAAGTTCGAAAACCTCTTAAAGTTCATACTTCACCCCCAGTTTATTTCTGTTCTGTGATACTTTTTGTAGTAATTTCCGTATCCTTTTTTACTCGCAGTTTTCTAAAGTCAAAAATAGCGTCTACGTAGCCGATTATGGCAAAGAGAAATAGCAATATTGAGTTTGTTATAGAGAAAAAAACAACGAATATATTTAAAAATTTAGGTAATTTATTCTTCTTAATGTAAAAAGCTGCTGTAGCAATCCCAAGAAACCAAAACCAATAAACTAGAAGATATAACATGTTCGAGCAAATCATAAATACAATTTCATTTCTAACTAATGAAACTATTCCAATCGAACCCATTGTTAACACTGAGACCCCAATTAGGCCGCCTTGTGTCAAATGCCATTCTGATAGTGGTTCCGTTTCGGGCACTTTAATTTTTAGTCTTTTTAAAAATTTAATCGTCAACCAATAATTAAAGAGTGATGACAAAATCCCAAAAAGAAGCAGTGCGAAAATGATCAATTGCTTAGCAAATTTTAGCATTTCTTTCATGTTTGAAAGCATAGCTATCTGTTCTTTTGATAATCCAATAGATTGATACATTGTTTTTGCTTGGTCAATCGACGCAGAAAATTGAACCATTACTGTATCTATGCTTTTGTTCAAAAACACCACTGGATCTTGTCCAACAATAAATGCTGATAAACAAAACGTAATCAACAAACAAATAATATTTACTGCAGTGCTGCAAATAATAAGGTTTTGTTGTTTCTTGATTTTGCTTAAAAAATATCCAAAGAAAATTCCCGGGAGAATAATCTGAATAAATGATGTTAGTCCGCTTAAAGGTCCAATAAACATCATTAATATGACGGATGCGCCTATGCCTGAAATAAAGCTATACTTAAAACCATTTTTATATGAAATAATAACAGTAGGTATTACCCAAAATATTGACATGAAGTAGAAAACGGGTATATAAAACGTCAACACCCCAATAATAACTGTAATCGAAGCGAATATTGCGCTTTCAACTAGTGCCCGTGTGTTATACTGTGTTTTCATAAACGGAAAAATCCCCCATGTTTCAATGTTTAACCATAATCATATTAGCACAATAACGATTTTTCGGCAAACTAAGGAGTAAAAAGCCCTCCACCTGCAGAACTTAATCACAAGTGAAGGGCTAATTTATAAATATTATTTAGTCTGTCGTAAACGGTAAGAAAGCAATATTTCTAGCTCTCTTAATCGCTACTGTAAGTTGTCTTTGATGTTTTGCACAGTTTCCGGAAATTCTTCTTGGAATAATCTTTCCGCGTTCTGAGATATATCTTCTGATTTTGTTAATATCTTTATAATCTATGCTTTCTGCTTTATCTATGCAGAACTGACATACTTTTTTCTTTGGCTTTCTCATTTTATTAGGTCCGCCAAAACTTGATCTTTTATTCACGGTAACTACCTCCTTCAATTAAAATGGAAGATCATCTTCCCCTTCTACAGGTTGGAAGCCCCCTGCACTGCTATTCCCAAATTCAAATCCATCGTCGGACTGGGCATTATTTGCCTTTCCGCCTTCACTCGCTCTATCAAGAAATTGAACAGAATCTGCTACAACTTCAGTTGCAAAATTTCTTTTGCCATCTTTGTCATCCCAGCTCCTAGTTTGAATTCTTCCGCTTACTGAAACAAGTCTGCCTTTTCCAATGTATTTTCCAACATTTTCAGCGGTTTTTCCCCAAACTGTTATGGAGATAAAATCAGCTGTCGGCTGTCCTTCTTTCTTAAACGTTCTGTCTACAGCAAGAGTAAATCTAGCTACAGCCATCTGAGTTTGTGTATATTTTAATTCAGGATCGCGTGTAAGTCTTCCGACTAAAGCAACTACATTCATTCGTACACCTCTTCATTTCAAAGTAATAATTATTGATTACTTGTCGAGAACGATTGTCATGTGTCTGATAACATCTTCATTAATGTTGAATACTCTGTCCAATTCCTTCGGAATTGCGTTACCAGCTTGATACTTCATGTAGATATAGGTACCTTCTGCAAAGTCGTCAATTAGGTATGCAAGCTTACGCTTACCCCATTCATCAACGGATTCAATCTCTCCATCAGTAGTTATTATAGCTTTAAACTTTTCAGTAATAGCTTTAACTCCTTCATCTTCAACTGTCGGTTTAATGATAAAAATCGTTTCATATTTATTCATAAATTTCACCTCCTCCCCACGGCCTACGGCCCTACCAGTTAGATAGAGCGGGAATACTAAATGCTATTCGAGCAGAAAACTGACTGTGGCCGGAAAAAAACGCCATGCCACCTCTTTCACATTCGCTCATATATGATATCAGAAGGAGAGGAGAAGTTCAAGAAAAATTTTTTTGCGTTTTATCCATTTCAACTTCCTCAATTATTAACTCTTTGTTCCTGATTAAAATAACCGATGTTCCTAGCAGCACAAGTCCGCTTATAATCAACACAAGCAGTTCGTTATTATTCATAAACCCTGTGATGTAACTCTCGCTCATCATAACGCCAGCAACATTTACTGAAATGTGTAGTGTAATCGCCGCGATTATTGATTTTGTTTTGTAGTATATTGCTCCGATAATCAGCCCGAATACAATCGCGTAAGCTCCTTGCACAATATTCATGTGATAAACTCCGAAGATTACCGCTTGAATAATTATAGCTATGTATACTTTCATGCTTTTTCTTAATTCTCCAAATATTATTCCTCTAAACAAAATCTCTTCAAATATTGGGCCAAGAATTCCAACTGCTAGAAGAGTAATAAGTATGCTGTTACCTCCGACTATCTGTTCTGAAAGCTTCGAATAATCTTCAAATACAGTGTGAAGACCATTAATTTTGCTTATAATATCTAAAACATAAGAAAGAATCACATTAAAGGATACTCCAAAGCCCACTACTGATATGAAATTTACAAAACTAATCTTTTCTAAGTAAAAATAGCTCTTGAACTTAATTTTTCTGACTTTAAAAATAATAAAGTATATTACCAATGTAATTATTATCGATATTATTATTACAGGTGACATACAAGTGGAAAAATAGTTCATCATATCTTCTGCAAACTTTGTCGATTCTAATGCTTTTCCCGTTTTAGCAACATCGGCGATTAGTTTAAACATAAATGGTAATATGAACCCCAACGTCACTAGTATCTGTGCTATGAAATAAATAGTCATCATTAACAAAATGTACCCAGCTGATTTTAAGGATTTTTTCAATTTTTTTCTCCCTTACCTATTTATATTATTATTCCACCACAGCTTCCACAGGTGCATTGCTTTTTATTATCTTCTTAACAGATTTGTCAAACTGAACCCTCGGAAGCATTACAATTCTGGCACATTCTATGCATTTGATTTTTATATCAGCTCCAACTCGAATGATTTCCCATTGTTTATTTCCACACGGGTGTGCTTTTTTTGTTTCAACAATATCCCCTAGATAAAATTTTCTTGGTACGTACATTTTATATAACCCTCCATAATATTAATTTTTCAATCTAAACTCAACATAATCTCTAGCTATTATATATAATTCTTCTTTGTATCGGCGGTTCAATTCCTGCTTCCTTAATTCCATCTATAAATGCGGCTCGAAGCTCTCTCTCAACTTGCCAATGTACCATTGATTTTGTTTTTGCTATTACTCTTATCGCGAGTTCATTTTCACCATACCTTGAAACTCCTAGCATTTCAGGTTTTTCTTCAAGCAGCTCTCTATTTGCCTCATAGTATGTACCTGAAATATCAACTAATATAGCCATCGCTTTTTCTCTATCGGCATTATATGAAATAGGTATTTCTACTATTGCTAGTGAATTCCCTCTTGAGTGATTTGTAACCGTTTTGATTTCACCATTTGGAATGATGTGTAATTCACCAGTTAGGGCTCTTAGCCTTGTTACTCTAAGACTCATTTCCTCAACAGTTCCAGTTAATGCAGTAGTCACGGAAATATAATCCCCAACTCCGAATTGGTCCTCAAATAAAATAAAAAATCCTGCGAAAAAATCTCTTATCAAACTCTGTGCACCGAACCCAATTGCTATTCCTCCAAGTCCTGCGGCGGCTATAACTGGCTGTGTTAATACATTAAAAACACTTAATATCGATGCAACCATAACAATATAAATCGTATATTTTACAGCACTAATCATAACACTAGATAGCGTCTCAGCTTTCCTAACGTTTAACTTGAATCTCGGCGTGATTTTTACAAGTTTTTTAATGAATCTACTTATTATCCAAATAATCAAAAGCCCAGATAGCAAAATTATAATAGACTTTATTGTAGAATTAAGATATGTGTTTACTAGCTTTGGATCAATAAAATTTAGGTTTATTCTCATGTTTCCTCCGAAAATTCGTTTATTGTGTTTATTGCGTTCACTATGTTTGTATTATATCAAACTTTTGTATTTTAATGGCGTATAATTAAGTAGTGGAAATCAAATAATTGCTATATATCAAAAATTTTCGGAGGTGTATGAAATGGAAGAAAAGATACTTATACTAAAAATGTTATCTGAAGGAAAAATATCGGCTGAAGAAGCAGAAAGACTACTTGCTGCTTTAGGTAATGATAATTCTTCAAACAACGGACCAAATTCTCGATTCGATAGCAAAATGAAAGATTTTGATGTTAAGATGAAAGATTTTGGTGGGAGAATCAACGAGAGATTCAATGCAAAAAATCGTGCTGAGATGAATCAAAAGATTGAAAACATAACTGGTGACATAACAGGTGCAGCTACAAAATTTGCAGATAGGATGGCTCAATTCGTTGGTGGAATTGTCGAAAAAGCAACTAGTAACTATAAATACTCTAATACTTTTGACTTTTCAGCACCTGATCTTAAAAAATTTTTTATCACAGCTAATAATTGCAAATTTAAGATTACAAAAACTGATAGCCCAGATATTAAACTTTCACTTGAGATAAACAGCTTTTTGGAACTAAATAATTTTGATGGGATTGTTGAATCGAAACAGGATGCTAATAGTTTCTATATTAAGGTCAAGCTGCCCTCCTCCTCTTGGGGTGTGGCTGAACTATTCATTCCAGAGAAACTTGAAGAGGCGGATATCAGAAGTAGTAACGGTCAAATATTTTTTACAGACTATAATGTTGGAATACTGAAGTTAATTACTTCAAATGCAAAAATTAATTTATCAGAAGTCACTGCTGCAGAAATAGAAGCTTTTACAGATAACGCAAAAGTCGAACTCGAAAATGTAAAATCAGATTACTGTGTTGTCAGAAGTAGTAATGGAAAAGTTGATATAGATAGATGTCAGATAATAAACTTAAATATAAAAACTAGTAATGGAAAAATCGATATCCCAAGTCTATTGGTCTCTAACGAAGCAAATTATGAATATGCTTTCGAGACAAGTAATGGATCTGTCTCAGTTAATTTTAACGAGGTTCTTCCACATGGGTTTATGGTTGACGCGACGACCACTAATGGAAAGATAGATGTAAATCTTGACTCGCTAAAGTTCACCTCCAGTAAATCGACGACATTTGGGTCCACGCCGGTTAAACTCTTCTCCGAAAATTATGATCAGAGCTCAGCAAAAATCAACATCAAAGTTAAGACTAGCAATGGGGCAATTTCTGTAGAAGAGAGTTAAAAACAATGGCTGCTCCGCCTCGTTTATCTCATAAGTAAATACTATCATTAACTAGAATAGATTGAAGTCTTACGAAACTTAACATCTACGCTTACGAAATCGTATAGATTAATTCTAAATTAGTTTGAATTTCAAAACTATGCATCCTGCATACGGACATTGAAATTCTCGGCATTCATGCCTCTTTTAAGTTCAGAATTACTATCATTGAGATTTCGAGGCTTCGATGAAAAAGTTTCTTAAAGATTTCAATCTATTCTCAAAAAAATTATGTATTAACTTATAAAAAAAAGCGGCTAAGCTGAGGCCACTGAAAAAGTCCTTACAGTTTTGATTATACAAAATGAAAGCCAGATTGCTGAAGACAATTGTCTCAAGCAGCTGGCTTTTCTGGTCTTTTCAGTAATTCACCTACGTCAGGGTTCGTATATGAAATAATTTATTCGTTTAATTTTAGA
>CAYZED010000040.1:0-5435 GCA_964477445.1 uncultured Clostridiaceae bacterium
ATGTAGCTGACCGATACTAATAGTCCGAGGGCTTGATCAAAAGAATTGACGAGAAGAATGAAGTAAGTTATTATATAGTTTTGAGAGTGCAAACTTTACAGAGAGCATTTTCAGATAATCGTAAGATGCGAGCAGGACAAGGAAGATGAAATACGAACGAGACGACGCGTAAAATGTTACGCAAGGAGCGAGAGTATGAAATCTGACGAAGTGATGCGAAGCAGATAACGATTAGATAATCCGGTTATGATGGCGAGAAGGCTACACCTGTTCCCATCTCGAACACAGAAGTTAAGCTTCTCAGCGCTAATGGTACTCGGACCGCAGGGTCCCGGGAGAGTAGGACGTAGCCGGGTGAAACGAAAAAGAGTTGCTAATTTGATATTAGCAACTCTTTTTCGTTTATCACAATGTAGTTACTTTTAATTTCCTTAAATGAAGTTTTTTCGCTATTAACAAAGCGGAAGTTTTTTCTCCTTATATTTAAACGTCGAAAACCGTTGGCTCATCGAATAATAATTTGCGTTTCCTATAAATATTGTTCATTGACGCAAATTCTTATCATATATTTTCGAGAGATAAAATTCGAAAATATACTGCCTTCGCCAACTAACTATACGCAGAATTCAAGAGAAGAGAAAATAGAAATTAAAATTTAAAAGTAGATAAAAAAATAGAATTGTTAGTTTAAATTAGCAATTCTATTTCCTTCATTAATGGAATTGAGTCGTAATTATTTTAAAGAAAATAAATTTGTAAAATCGAGCGATAGTTTTCATTTGAAGAAATTTTTTTAATTTAAAATATAAGTATGCTCTTATTTAAAGCCCAATTTGATTGTAAATATGTTAAGAGTGTTGACCCCAATGCTTATTACTAATATAATTTTTATAGTAGGACTAAAAAATGGGGTGTTAAAATGTTTGATTATATAATAAGAAATGCTTTAATTTATGATGGGTTAGGGAACTTACCGAAGGTCGGGAATATTGGAATAAAAAACGGAGTTATTACTCTAGATGAAAATGAATTTAAAATAGGAGCAATAGAAGAGATTGATGCCGATGGAAGGGTACTTTCACCTGGTTTTATTGATATGCATGCACATTATGATTTTGTTCCATTTGTTCATAGTAGTATGGACGAAAAGCTATTGCAGGGTGTTACTACTCAAATTGGAGGAGTTTGTGGATATTCAGTTGCACCTGTGAATAATGATACTAAAGATATGCTTGACAATAATGTATCTTTTTTGAAGTCAGGATATAAAGGAGACCTAGATTGGAATAGTTTCTCAGAATATCTCGATAGAGTAAGTGAAATTGAACTTGGGACAAATTTGGGGTTTTGTGTTGGACACGGTACCATTAGAATTGCTGTTATGGGTTTTTCATCTGAAAAAGCAAGCGATGAACAGATTAATGCAATGAAAATATTGACCGAAGAAGCCTTAAAAGAAGGTGCAATGGGTCTTTCTATGGGACTTATTTATCCACCAGGAGTTTTTGCTGACGAAAAGGAACTTATTGAAGTTGCCGGTGTACTTAAAAAATTTGATGCTGGCGTATATATTCATTTAAGAAACGAATCTGATAGAGTGGTTGAAGCAGTTGAGGAAGCTATAAAAATTTCTGTTAGTGCTGGAGTTCCAGTCCAAATACATCACCACAAGGCAGTGGGGAAAAAGAATTGGGGCAAAGTTAAAACTACTGTATCAATGATAAAAGAAGCCAGAGAGCGTGGACATGAAATAACAGCTGACCTATATCCATACATTTTTGGTGGCACCAATCTTAAGGCGTTATTACCACCATGGGCGCTAGAAGGCGGATTTGAGGCGATGATTCAAAGACTGTCTGATAAAAAAATAAAAGAACAAATAATTTTTGATGTTGAGAATTCAGCAGATTATGAAAACATATACTTACAATCTGGTAGCGAAAATATAATACTTTTAGCTTGTAATGAAACCCCTGAGTTTATGTCAAAAAGTTTAGAAGAAATCTCGCGAATCTTAAATTGTACACCTGTGGAAGCTGCAATTCATATTATTTCAAAAAATAAAGGGCTAGACAAAATGGCGATATACTTCGGAACTGAAGAAAATTTAGAATTAGTTTTAGCTCAAGAGTTCACAATGATAGGATCTGATTCAAACTATCCAGCTCCTGGCTCAAATTGCCACCCAAGAGTTTTTGGAACATTTCCAAGGTATATTAAAAAATACGTTCTTGAGAGAAAAATTGTCAGTATGGAAGAAATGATTAGAAAAATGACTTCTTTCCCTGCGAAAAAATTCAATCTCCTGACTAAAGGCATTATTGCAGATGGGATGGATGCAGATTTAATAATATTTAAACCTAATAATTTGAAAGACAATGCTGACTTATTTAACCCGACTAAATTAGCCGAAGGAATGGATTATGTTTTTGTAGGCGGGAAATTAGCGATTAAAGAGGGCAAAATCACAGGTGTTCTTAATGGAAAAGTGATTCGAAAGGGAGATGAGCGAAAATGAAGATAACAAAAATTGAAACAAAAATTATGAATGTATCAAAGTATAGCAATTGGATTTTTGTGCTAATACACACTGACGAAGGAATTACTGGTCTTGGAGAAGCTACTCTAGATAATTGTGAAATGCAAGTTGCCTCAGCTATAGAAATTCTGAGTGAACAGATTATTGGAAAAGACGTTTTAAAGGACAAAATCTCTATAGATGTTAGGTATGGTGGAATGATTTATTCAGCGGCAATGTCGGGCATTGATATTGCACTTTGGGATTTAAAAGGCAAGGCAGTTGGAAAACCTGTTTATGAATTACTTGGCGGCAAAATGAGGGATAAGATTCCGACTTATGTTACCTTTAATAGAGCTATAACCGATCGGTCGCCTGAGGGTTTTGCTGAATTTGCAAAAATGTTAGTAGAAAAAGAAGGAGAAAAGGCAATTAAATGTGCTCCGTTTGATAATTTTTTATGGAAAACTCCGATAAATGCGACTGAGCGAATAAAAATGGGAGTAGATAGATTTAAAGCAATCAGAAAATGTCTTGGTGAAGATGTAGAGATTCATATAGATAATCATTGGAGGTTTGATTACTCAACAGCACTTTATGCAGCTGAAAGTCTTCGTGAATTTAGACCTTTTTGGTTTGAAGCACCATTATCAGAAAACGATCCAAAAATGATGTACGAAGTTAGAATGAAAACAGGTTTAAGGATTGCTGGCGGCGAGATGCAAACATCATTTACCGAATTTTTACCTTTGTTAGAACATAAAACATTGGATGTTTATATGCCAGATATAAAATATATTGGTGGAATCACTGGTATATTAAAAGCGTGTAATCTAGTAGAAGCGCATAATCAACTCTTAGCTCCTCATAATATGACAGGACCGGTTTCTACTGCGGCTACAGCACATGTTTGCGCAAATATAAACAATTTCTTAACAGTTGAGCATCATTATGATGAAGCGGATTGGGTAAAAGACCTTGCTATTAGTGGTATTAAAATAAAGGATGGATTCATGACGATTCCAGATGCTCCAGGACTTGGAGTGGAGCTTGATATGGATATGATAGAGGCACACCCATATAAAAAAGCACTTTCCTTAAGACAAAATATGTTAGGAGGATGATATTAATGAACACATGGTCAACAAAAGATAAATATAGACAAGAATTCAATTTTCCATCGAACAATGAATTTCCGGTTATTGCAGAAATGGATATCGTAGTTATCGGAGGAGGACCTGCCGGAATTGCAGCAGCTGAAACTTCGTCAAGACTAGGTTTAAAAACTTTGATAATAGAAAAGTATGGTTTTTGCGGAGGAGCAGCAGTAGCTGGTTTGTCAGGTACAATTTGTGGACTATATATGTCTTCAGAAAAAAATATCGAACCTGAACAAATTGTTTTTGGTTTTGCTGAAAAATTCAAAAAAGTGATGAGTGAAAGAAATGGTTTAACTGAACCGTTGCGATACGGAAAAACTTTTGTTCTGACACATGACCCATTAGTATTCAGAGAATCAGCTGATTATTTATTAACATCAGCAAAAGTAAACATTCTATACCACACCTCATTAATTGGAGTAATTTCTGAAGATGGTATTTACAAAGGGGTTATAATTGACACGAAATCCGGTATTGGAGTTGTAAAAGCAAAAGTTATAATTGATGCCAGTGGAGATGCAGATGTCGCTTATAGAAGCGGTCTTGAATTCAAAATGGGAGATAACGGAAAGATCCAAAACCCTACGATGATTTTCCGATTAGGCGGAGTTAATGTTGATAGCTTCTTAAGAAATTGGGGAGAAAACACGATTTCTCCTCAAAAAATTATTGATTTGATAATGTTAAAGAAAAATTCTGGTGAATACGATCTTCCTAGAGAAAAAATTTGGATATTCAAAACCCCTCGACCTAATGAACTTTTAGTTAATGCGACAAGAATACTTGGAGCAGATGGACGAGATATTAATGTAACAGACCCAATTGATCACACTGAAGCTGAGATTATGGGGCGAAGACAAGTTAGAGAATATTTCCGATTCCTTAAGAACAATGTTGTTGGTTGTGAAAATAGTTTTGTTAATGATACGGGAGTTGAAGTCGGAGTTAGGCAGACCAGAACTATTTGTGGTGTCAAGACATTAATGGATAATGATGTTGTAGGTTGTGTTAAAACAAAAGATGGAATTGTTAAATCTGCTTGGCCAATAGAACTACATTCAGGAGAAAAGCCAAAAGTTCACTGGATGCTTGATGATTTTTACACTGTTCCATTTGGGGCTTTGATACCTGAAAGAGGTGAAAACCTTATTGTAGCTGGAAGAAATTTAAGCGCAGAACACAATGCTCTTGCATCTGCACGAGTTGTTGCTCAATGTTTTGAATATGGACATGCTGCAGGAACAGCAGCTTATCTTGCGGTATCGCAAGGTAAGCGAATTAGAGATGTACAAGTTGACGAAGTAATAGATTTAATGAAGAAAAACGGAAGCGTTTTATGATTAGGAGATACATATGCAGAATAGAAAAACGATTCTTGATTTTTTAAAAGCGTTTTTAAAAGTAGGGTTTATTGGTTTTGGTGGTGGAAGTGCATTAATACCAGTTATTGAAAAGGAAGTAGTGGAGAATAAAAGACTGATTGATTCCGATGATTTTACTAAAAAAACAATAATTGCAAATATTACACCAGGTGCTATTGCAACTAAGTTAGGAGCCCTTGCTAACACAAAATTTTCATTAATTGGTGCTTATGCGGTTTCACTACCTGGTGTTATTATGGCAATAGTTCTTATTGCAGTTTTTTCTTTTTTAGGAGATAACGCAATATCATATATAAATTATACATCTGTTGGCATTTCCACTTTTATAATATTACTTCTAATTATGTATATTACAAAAGTAATTAAAGGTGGTGA
>CAYZED010000040.1:5445-10122 GCA_964477445.1 uncultured Clostridiaceae bacterium
TTTTGTAAATAATTCAAGTTGTGCTCTATCAATTAATAATTTTGCTTTAGCATCAAAATTTTCAGCATCTTGATCTGTGCATCCTTTCTTTTTACAAGAAGATACTAAAGTAGCTCCAGCTAATGTTAGTATTAAAAGTGTTTTAACTGTTTTCATATTTTATTTAAATAAGGGTTTAAAAATTGTAATTTAATGAGAATATCATTCTGTTTGCAGGACGGCTTATCAAAGAAAAAGGGATTTATATAGCGATTATGCTTGTTTCTGTTGGTTTAACCTTTGGGAAAGAAATAAGGCAGATTGCATCTTTTTTCTTGAGTGTAAGTTACGAAAGCATTCCGAAACCAATTTTTGACATTAGCACTATTGACCTTATGATAATATCTTTCTTTTTGTTCTTTTATATTTCTAATCGGGTAACAAAATTTAGAGTTTTTACCGGCACATTTGTAGCAGTACTATATTCAGTAGTTCAAGGAAAAAGTGGACTTATTCCAGAAAATCTAAATGTAGGCACATATTTAGTTGTCTTAATGCTCATGATGTCAATTGGCTCCTTAATTTATGATATTGTGAAACATAAGGGTTTCAACATTAACAAAGAAGATAAGGATCCATGGATAATTAGAAGTATAGCTATTTTTATTGCTATACCTATTATTTTGTGCTTACTTATTTTATTAATTTATCCGAATTTGTTTTTTGCGGGAAAACATTCTTTTATGTCATATGCTTTAAATGCATTGATTTCTTCAGTCACATCTTTTGGTGGCGGTGAGGCATATATTTCTGTAGCTGATGGTTTTTTTGTTCAAAGTGGATTCATTCCTCAAGAAATTTACTATAACCAGATTGTTGCGATTAGTAATGCGCTACCCGGTCCAATTTTGGTTAAAGTGGCGGCTGCGGTAGGGTATTATGTTGGTTTTGTAAAAGGTGGAATTATCGCAGGATTACTACTTGCAATGATTGGGACTTCATTAAGTGTTGGAGCATCTTCTGTTTTTGGATTAGTTATACTTGCAACTTTTAACTCTGTTAAAGATTCGGTAAGACTTTCGCTAATTAAAAAATACATTTTACCAATTATTTGTGGACTTTTAATTTCGACTACATTAACAATGCTAAATGAAATGCTAAAAATAACAGTTAATATTAAGCACGTAAATCCTTTTATTAGTATGTTTGGAATAGTCGCGATATATGTATCAATGTGGATTGCTCATAAAAAGTATCATATTGGCGATTTATACATACTATTAGGAGGCGGATTACTTACACTTGTTTTATTGTCAATGATATAGATTTATAAAAGAAAGAGAGAGGCATTATGTTTGACAAATCAAAGTTAGAAAACCTTATAAAATCACTATTAATAGAACACAACACACCTTCAGTTCAAATAGCAGTAATTAAAGATGGAGAAATTTTACTTAACGATGCATATGGATATAGTGACGTAGAAAACAAAATAATAGCTGATAAGGAAACTATTTATAACATAGGTTCTGCCACAAAATCTTTCACAGCTACGGCTATTGCAAAATTAGTTGAAGAAAAAAAACTTGAATGGGATAAACCTGTTAAATCATATTTGTCCGATTTTGAAATGTACGATAGTTATGTTACTGAAGAACTGACTGTAAGAGATCTTCTTTGTCATAGATGTGGCCTGCCAAGACACGACATTATTTGGTTTAATAATGAATGTAGCAGCGAAGAGCTAGTAAATAAACTCAGACACCTTAAACCTTCTGCATCTTTCAGAAGTTCTTTTCAGTACAATAATTTAATGTTTGCTTTAGCTGGGCACCTAATTGAAAAAGTAACAAATAAACGCTGGCATGATTATATTGATGAAATTATTATTAAGCCATTAGGAATGAAAAGAACATATGGCTATATCGATGATGCATTAAGCACAGATTTTCTTGCAAAGCCATATAAAATTAACGAAAAAGGTATTGTAGCTGGGAAGCGCTATAGTATGTCAAAAAATAACACGATGGGCGCAGCTGGAAGTTTTTGTTCTAGTGCTGAAGAAATTCTAAAATGGGTTTCGTTTAATATAAATAAAGGTAAAAAGATTACTAATGAGGAAATAAATCATGAGGAAATAAATCAGATTATTTCAGAAAAACAAATTTCAGAATGTCATTCGCCTCAAATAGTAAATAAAGCGATATTCCAATTTGCTCCAGAAGAAATAACTATGCAAAGCTATGGATTGGGTTGGTTTGTGGAAATATTTAAAGGCGAAAAAGTTATTTATCACAGTGGAAATATAAGTGGTTTTTCTGCTATGGTGGCATTTTCTCCTGATAAGAATTGTGGATTTGTTTATCTTATGAATACATCTTTCACAAGTATTCAAAATACATTAATTTGGTATATTTTTGATATGCTTTTTGATAAAGAAGAAACTGATTGGAACAGAAAAGCTAAAGATTTTGAGAATTTTGTTAGAAGTTTTATGAAAGAAAAATCCGAAAAATCCGAACAGGAATACCTAAAAGGAACTAAACCGTCTTTAGCCCTTGAAGAGTATGCTGGAAAATATATGAATTCAGGTTATGGAGAGGTAGAGATTAAATTTGTTAATGATAATCTTGTTCTATGTATGAAAAATGAAGAAATGATTTTAACTCATAAATGCATAGACACTTTTATTGGGATATTCAATAGACCAGTAATAAGCACCCCGTTTCTAGTTCAATTTAAATTGAATCCAAAGGGGAAAGTATTAGAAGCTGCGATTGGATTTGAAGATATGATACCAGAAGGAATTCCTTTTTCGAAGGTTTTTAACTATTAGCAATGTATTACCAGATATTGCTGCAAGAACTAATGGATATGCCTTGGGAAATATAGATAAAGGATCCTATGCAAACTAGGAATATATATAATGCGCTAAAGGCGATTTTATTAATGATTATATGTTATAATATTCACATTGTGTAGAATTATCATTTAGAGAGAAAAAGAGGGCACCGATTAATGAATAAAACGACAAAATTGCATAACACATTACTATCAATGGCGCTGATACTTTCCCTTATAGCCACAAATTGTCTGACCATTGGAATGACGAGAAACGTGACAGCGTATGCAGCAACATCAACAGTAGCAGCAACTGCAACAGTGGAAGCAAATGCATTTGTTGTACCAGACGAACTAGTGGATGGGCAAAGGTATACAGTTAATTCTGTGGAAGAATACAAGGCGTATGTTGTAAAAGCGGTTCAAAACTGTGTCACAAGAGTATTGTTTACTACCACCTTAAGTACCGTAGGGAACAATCCGTATTATTATGCGGATCAAGCCATTAGTGTGGATCATCCAGAACTTTGCGATGGTTTCTTTAGTACAAATTCTCGCATGGTAACTACTGGTAATACACATGATATAGAGCTAAATTTGATTTATGTTGCAGAGCAAAGTCAAATGATTAAGATGAAAGCAGACGCCAACGCTAAGGCTGCCGAAATTATTGCCACAATCATTAAGCCAGGCATGAAGGATTATGAGAAGGAATTAGCAATTCACGATTACATCATAAATAACGCTGATTATGATACCGCAGCTTCAGATTACTATGATGAGCACACTGCTGATATGAATAAAGGGATTATTCCATTAGATATTGCCTATTCGTATACATCCTATGGTGTCCTGTGTAATAAAAAAGGTGTTTGCCAGAGCTATGCCCTTGCAGCAAGTAAGCTTTTAAATATGGCAGGGGTTAAAACTCTGACCGTGTCAGGTACTGTGTCTGGCGGACATATGTGGAATATTGTTTATATTGATGGACAAGCTTATCACTTAGATCTCACATTTGATGATCCAGTCATGTCTGATGGAATCAAAAGGCTCTCGCACGATAATTTTAATTTGACAGACCTTGATATGTACAGACAAGGACGCACTTGGGACAATACATTAGCAACGTGTAATTCGACAAAGTATAATTATAAAAACGTATGCACTCTGATGAACTTTGTGCCAGACGAATTGATTCCAGTACTACAAAAAGATAGCGATTTTAAAGTAGAGGCTGTCGGCAATAACAAAGTTGAAATCACTGGCTTCAGTGGAGATGCTCAGAATATTACCATTCCCGAAACGTTAGCAGGTAAAGCTGTAGTTTCCATAGGTGAAAGTGCCTTTGAGGGTAATAAAAATCTTAAAACTTTAGTTTTTAATAAGCAGCCTGGATTTTCAATTGGAAAGAGTGCCTTTTCAGGCTGTTCAAACCTCAAATTAACGGAGCTACCGGAAAATATTGTTTCTTTGGGTACCAGTGCATTTCAGTCATGTACAGGCATCAAGTCAATGACGTTTAGCAAGAGTATCAGGTACATACCGGAATGGTGTTTCAGCGGCTGCAGTAACATGAGGCAGATCATTTTGTCTTCAGAGATTTATTCAATCAACGAGCATGCCTTTGAAGGAGCCGGACTCGACAGTCTTGTATTACCTTCATCGCTTAAAGAACTTGGATGTTTTGCTTTTAATGATAACAACAGTCTGAAGGACGTTTATTTTAAGGGCAATAGCCCAGATCTGGCTGCATTCAATTTTTTTGGTGATCCAATAAGGGTTATGCAGGGTGAGAATCCTCAAATGAAATTTCACAAGTATGCCGATGCTAAAGGCTTTGATCGGGATTCTAACGCG
>CAYZED010000041.1:0-7280 GCA_964477445.1 uncultured Clostridiaceae bacterium
TTGCCCAAAAATCGGACCAAAACCACTATATGTTGTGGTCAACCCCTACTTTTTCGTGCCAGAACCACATTTCGTCATCAGAATTATCGCTTCAACGTGCCCCGTCCATGGGAACATATCTACCGGTTGCACTTTATTCAGCTCATAGCCTCTTTCCACCAAGTACTTAACATCCCTTGCACAAGTAGCTGGATCGCACGACACATAAACTACTTTCTCTGGCTTCATTTCAGCAATAGTATCGAGAAGCTTCACGTCGCAGCCTTTTCGCGGTGGGTCAACCACTATAACATCTGCTTTTGTTCCTTTTTTATAGAGGTCGGGAATTATAACCTCTGCTTCACCTTTGTAGAACATAACATTCTCTATTGAATTCAACTTTGCATTTTCTATAGCGTCTTTGACAGCAGGTTCGACTATTTCTACTCCGATAACTTTTTTGGCCATTTTGCTAAGAAATAGAGATATCGTACCAGCTCCACAATAAGCATCAATAACTGTTTCTCCACCTTTTAAGTCAGCGAATTCTAATGCCTTTCCGTATAATATGTTTGTCTGTTCAGTATTGACTTGAAAGAATGAAAGAGGGGAAATCTTGAATTTAAAACCGCCAATTTTGTCGAGAATATAGTCATTTCCAAAAATCGTTCTACAAGCATTCCCAAGTACTACATTCGTCTGTTTAGTGTTAGTGTTAATTACTACTGATTTCAGCTTAAATCCTTTTTTAACGCCACTCATAGCTTCTAAAAGTCTGTCTACTAAGTTTTTTTCCAGCTCAGTGTTTTGGCTAAATTTCATATCTTCGGAGTTTTTATTATCGCTTGGAGCTTCGTTTCTATTTTCGTTTCTATTTTCGTTTTTGTTTCCGTTTTCGTTTTCGTTTTCATTTCCATTTTTATTGCCACTTCTATTTTCTAATAGCTTCGCATCAACTTTTTCGCGTTTGGCATTTTTCTTTGATATTTCCGCATTTTTTTTGATTAATTTCAACATGGTTCTTTCATTAGTAAGTTTATTTCCATTAATGACTAAGACCACCATTACTTCACCAGTGTGTTTTCCAACTCTTGTCATTACATGACGTAAAAGACCTTCTCCGGTTTTCTCATCATAAATAGTTAATGAGTGTTTTTTTGCAAAATCTTTAATAGTTTTTGCGGCGATATCTGCAAGTTCGTCTTGAATCAAACAAGTTTTAATATCCACAATATCATGGCTTCCTGATTTATAAAAACCATATATTATTCCGTCGTTTATATCTCTACCAAAAGGCATCTGAGACTTGTTTCTGTAGTTCCATGGCTTTTCCATACGAATTGTAGGTTCTATATTAAGCGACTTATTTTCTATCTCGTCTTTAAATCCACCGATTTTTTTAAAAACATCTTCTACGTGCTTACGTTTAGCTTCAAGCTGGGCATCGTAGCTCATGTGTTGCAACTTACATCCGCCGCAACGAGCTGCAACAGGGCATTTAGGGTGTACTCTGTCTGGGGAAGGTTTTAGTATTTCTATCAATTTACCAAATGCATAGTTTTTTAAAGCCTTAACTATTAAAACTCTAACTTTCTCTCCTGGCAATGCACCTTCAACGAATACTGCGAAACCATTTTTGGCGCTAATATTCTTATCTTGACCTTCATTTCCAGCTTCGCCGTGTCCTGCTCTTCCAGCTTCGACTTGTCCTGTGCTTCCAGCTTCGCCGTGTCCTACTCTTCCTGCTTCATCTTGCTCTGCGCGTACTGCTTCGCCGTGTCCTGCGCTTCCTGCTTCTCCGAAGTATATCCTTCCAACTCCTGCACCCTCGGAAGTGAGTCCCGTTATTCCTATTTCGTATTCCTCATTCTTTTTTATTACTAATTCATCGTTCTTTTTCATTGTATTCCTTTCATTTCTGTTATAAACTATTAATAAGAATTTACATCTTTTATATAAGTTATACATTTTTTTTAATATTAGTTATACATTTTTATTTATATATTCCCTAATTGTTATTTTTCTTCTTTCAAGAGAGGAGCTTCTTATGAATATGAATATATTGCTTAGCGGTCTAATGTATGTGGTAACTTTTATTGTTCTTTCCATGGCGTATTATTCATTTAAGAAAGTAAAAGCGCCTGGATCTAGAACTTTTGCTGTAGTTTGTTTTGTTAGCTCGATTTACACTTTTGGTTGTGCATTAGCAGTAATCAGCCCAACTCTTGAGCTTGCTAACTTTTGGAACAAAATTCAATATATTGGACTGCCTTTTATTGGAGCTCTCTGGGTGACACTTTCGATAGATTTTTGTGGTACTCGTCATAAACACAATAAACTTTTTTTCATAATAATTATGATAATTCCAATATTAACTGTTTTTTTCCGTTTTACCAGCGACATATGGGGATTGTACTATTCTCATGTTGAGCTCGCTTCTAACGGAATATTTACACTCCTTCATTATACTAAAGGACCATGGTATTATGTTCACTTTTTATATTTTATTTTTTGCGAAGTTTATTCAACCCAAAATTATCTTATGTTATATTCAAAATCCAAAGGCCAATTAAAACGACAAGCTTTATTAATGGCTGCTGCCAGCGCGATTCCTATTGGGGCCACATGCTTAAACTTCTTTTCAGGTTTTGATTATTCTGCCTTTTTCCTTATAATTGATTATTCCATTTTTTTAGTCGGAATTTTCCAATTCAGCTTCCTAAATTTAGTGCCATTGGCTAGAGACAAAGTATTTGATAGAATCCAAGATGCCGTTTTAGTCGTCGATTTGAATCTTAGATTATTCGATTCGAACATTGCCGCAAAAAAACTATTCCCCCAAATGAGAAATATGTTCCCTGGAGTTGAATTAAAAGAAATCTTAAAAAGCCACCCCGATATAACAAAAGTAATATATGCTTGGAATTCTGAAAGTAATACAAAAAAAATTCTTGATAATATAGTGAATCTTGAATTTTCAATGGAGCATCCCAATGGATATCCAGCTTTCTATCATGTTCGAATATCAAAGTTGCTTGAGAAATATAGCAATATCGGTTCCGTAGTAATGATTAGTGATATTACTTCTTCGAAAGAATTTATGACAAAACTCGAAGATATGGCGCGAAAAGATATGCTGACAGGTCTCATTAATCGTAGATACTTTATTGAAAGAGTACAATATGAACTTGATAGGTCGATAAGAGGAAAACTATGCTTCTCACTTATTATATTTGATTTAGATTTATTTAAATCTTTAAACGACACCTACGGTCACCTTGGAGGCGATGTTGTGTTATGCGAAGTAGCAACTAGATGTAAGCAACAGCTCCGACTTATAGATATTGTTGCAAGATACGGCGGTGAAGAATTTATAATTTTCTTGCCTGAAACTGACGAAGTTTCTGCGATTAAGGTTGCTGAGCGATTAAGAATATCATTCGAATCTGAAACAGTAGCTTATCTCGATAATGAAATACCTTTTCAAGCTAGCTTTGGTGTAACCACATATGATTGTTCAATAGATAATAAAGAGATTAATTACGATAATATTGTTAGAAGTGCTGATGAAGCACTTTACGAAGCTAAAGAAAAAGGTCGAAATAAAGTAATCCATAAAAAGAGTCAAAATTAAGAAAATCATATATAGAGTCAAAATTAACAATTCAAAATAAGCGTCAGAATCAAACAATTCATAAAGGAATAAATATTAATGGATAATTTGAACACTATACTCAGTGCAACCTTATATGTTACCACTTTTGTTATTTTAATAATGGCCTATTTTGCTTTTAGAAAAATCAAAATACCTGGGGCAAAATCCTTTGGGTATCTTTGTATAGCTAGCTCAATTTACTCTTTTGGCTATGCTTTTGAGTTAATGAGCACAACAGTCGCTAACGCAGATTTTTGGAGCAAATTTCAGTATCTTGGCATTCCTTTCATTCCTGCATGTTGGGTTGCTCTTTCTATTGACTATAGCAGTATAAGACACAAGTTCTCAAGAACCTTTTTTTGGTTGCTTTTCACGCTTCCTCTTTTAACAACTATTTTCCGATTCACAAGTGCAACATTTGGACTTCAATACGGAAAAATGGAAATGGTATCTAACGGAAGTTTTTTGGTTTTGAATTTTGACAAAGGCCCTTGGTATTATGTGCAATATTTATTTTTTGTCTTTTGTGCACTTATTTCTATTTGGAATTACTTCAATTTGTATAAAAAATCATTGGGTCGAATGAGGCGTCAAGCATCTATTATGATTATAGCTAGCTTGCTTCCAATACTTGCTCTTCTAACTAATATCTTTAAATACATCCCTGCTGGAATCGATTCAGGTCCATTCTTCTTGATATTAAACTATTTTGTTCTATTAATAGGTATGGTCAAATATAATTTTTTAAACTTAATACCACTATCCCGCGAAAAAGTTTTTTCTTGGATCCACGATGCTGTAATAGTTATTGATAATGACATGAGATTGATTGATTCTAATGACTCCGCAAAAATTATCTTCCCGAATTTAAGGCGCATTCAAACTGGTGAAATTCTAAAAGAAATTATAACAGATAATTTAGAGTTGATTGAAAAAATATCCAAATGGAATTTTGATACCTCAAAATGTAAATTAGCCTCTAATATTCTCAGTTATGAATTTGAACAAATTAAAGCAAACGGTGATTCTTTGTATTACTTAACCAAAGCTTCAAGACTAATTGAGCATAACACTCCTATTGGCTCAGTCCTTATAATTAGCGATATTACAGCCACAAAAGAGCTAATTGGCAAACTTGAATTAATGGCTAGAATTGATTCTTTGACTGGCCTAAATAATAGAAGATACTTTATAGAACGCGTTAGTTATGAGATCGAACGCGCAAACCGTGCTAAGTCTAGTTTTTCTTTTATTATTTTTGACCTGGACGAATTTAAACAGATTAACGATACCTTTGGTCATTTGGCCGGAGATGAAATTTTAATTTCAGCTGCCAAACTTTGCTTAGATCAAATCAGAAGTATTGATATATTGGCACGATATGGGGGAGAGGAATTTACTATATTCTTACCCGATACCGATAAAGAAAATGCAGTGCTTGTCTCAGAAAGAATTAGAGAAGCTTTCGAAAACAATGAAGTCATTTATTGTAAACATAAAATTAATTATCAAGCCAGTTTCGGTGTAACAACTCATGACTGCTGTAAAGTAGGCGATTGTTTGGATTTTGACCAAATAATAAAGAGTGCTGATATAGCACTCTATAAAGCTAAGGCTTCTGGGCGAAACCAAGTTATACATTTTTCTGATTTATGATTTTCGGATCAACAGATCTTTCAGATCAAATGGTCTATCGGATTAACCGATCTTTCCAATCAAATCATCTTTCTATTTCTGATCAAATACTGCTTCTAATCAAATATTTTGCTTACTTTCTCCATCATTTCTCTAATTGGCAAATCGTATGGACATCTTGGCTCACATTCTCCACATTTTGTACATTTATTTGCCTTTATCGGAAGTGCCGCATATCTCTCCTTTGCCCAATCTTTTAAATCATATCTAGTATAATATCCTTCAAGAAGGAAACAAAGTGGAATATTAATCCCTTGTGAACAAGGCGCGCAGTAGCCACAGCGTCTACAGAAAGTCTGTCCGAGTGAAGCTGCTTCTTTAAAAAGTATATCTCTTTCACTTTCAGACAAATTGCCGCGTTCTGCTACCTTTAAATTCTTTTCAAGTTGGTCTATCGACATAATTCCCGGAATCGAGCATGTTACATCTTTATTTTCATAAATGAACCTTAGCGCTTTTTCATAATCTTGTAGCGCTCCACCTGCCAAAGGTTTCATTACTATAATTCCTTTGCCTAATTTTACTGCCTTCTTAAATATTTCTTCAGCTTGTCGTTCAACCGCACTGTATGGATATTGAATTGTTTCAATTTCATCTATCTCCAAAACACTTTCAATAGTTGCTAGTGAATGTGATGTAATCCCAATATGTCCTATTATCCCGGCTTTTTTTAATTTAAGCAGACCCTCTAGTGCTCCATTAGGTCCAAGCACCTTTTCTAACTCGTTTTTAGGAACATTATGTAGTTGATATAAATCAATATAATCCGTCTGAAGCTTTTCGAGAGAAATTAGAACTTCCTTTTTTATGCTGTCAGCTTCTCTTGCTAAAGATTTTGTGGCTATTATTATCTTGTCTCTATTTCCTTTAAAACCTTCTCCCATAAGCTCTTCACTTACAGTATACGCTCTTGAGTTGTCAAAAAATACCACGCCAAGTTCAATAGCTCTATGCATAAGATTGATAGCTTCTTCCCTACTACACATCTGCAGTGGTATTCCTCCAAAGCTTATAGCCCCAACTTCCAAACCTGTTTTGCCAAGTTTCCTGAATTCCATATGTACTTCCTCCGATTTGTTCATATCTTATAAATTGCTTTGTTCATATCTTATAATTATTTTGCTCTATAATTCAAATTATTGTACTTAATTTCTTAAAATAAAACTGAAATATTTCAATTCGTGCGAATAATTTCAATGTATTTGAAAAAAAACATAGTATTTTTTCAAATTTGTGAGAACTTTTCTGAAAATTTACGTCTAATAATATAGAGTGGTTTCGAATAATATAATAACAGTAAAGTAAATTACAATTTTTATTAATTTTCTTGGTTCTAATTAACATTTTTATAGAATAGGAGGACTGGACATGCTTGATATAATTAAATTAAATATCGGATTCTTCACAACTTTCATCTGCATAGTTATCGCTGCAACAGGAATATTCCTCACTTATAATACCTTTGTTAAGAGAAATAAATTCCTTGCGATACTTATCCTCGTGGCTCACATCACCGTTTTGTTTTGCATTATCACCACATTTGGTTCAGGCTTGTCATTGGCCGAATTCGCAAAATCCATGAACATTGCATAAAGTTCTGGATTTTTTTTCTTTAAATTTACCGCTTTATAGTCTGCATTCATAAATGCATGACTAGTCATACCTTCTACTAGAGTTTTTCCATCTTCTGTTCTAACGGCTTTGTAACTAAAAGTCATTCTAGAAAAAGTAAGCTCTTTAATCGAAGTAATTATTTCTATCTCATCATCATATCTTCCGGCCATTTTAAAAATACATGAACATTCAACAAGCGGTAGCATTACTCCTCGTTCTTCTAGTTCTCGGTAAGAAATTCCCGCGAGCTTAATCATATCTGTTCTGGCAACTTCAAAATACTGAAAATAATTACCATGCCATACAAATTTCATCGCATCTGTTTCTACATATCTAA
>CAYZED010000041.1:7380-9187 GCA_964477445.1 uncultured Clostridiaceae bacterium
TGAAAATAATTACCATGCCATACAAATTTCATCGCATCTGTTTCTACATATCTAACTCGAATAATTGTTGAAGAATTCATTACTGCACCCTTGTTTTTCCACTATATATCTGCCCTGTGGTAGTATCAATTGTAATAACTTGTCCATCAACAAACAGTTCTGTAGCATTTTTAACATCAAGAATAATTGGCTTTTTCATTACGGTCGCTACTATTGCTGCATGTGAGGCAAGACTACTCTCCGCTACAACAAATCCTACGGCCTTTTCCATCAAAGGTAGTATTTCGTTGGTAGTTTTGTTAGCTACAATAATACATGAATCACAGACTTTATTGATATCTTTAGCCAAATCTTTGATAATACATACTTTTCCCGAAACTGAACCACTCCCAATTGATATACCTTTAGCCACCACTTCGCCTACTATACTAACTTTAATCATATTTGTTGTTCCAGGAACTCCGATAGGAATACCGGCTGTCAAAACTACCAATTCTCCATTTTTAACATATCCATTGTCTACTGCTGCTTTGGCTGAAGATTCAAGCGCTTCATCAGTGTTTTCAGAAAATGTTACTAAAACCGAGTAAACACCGTAGTTCAATGAAAGTCTTCTTCTCACATGTTCATCTACTACTGCAGCAATAATTGGCATGCTAGGTCTAAACCTTGAAACCATTCTTGCTGTGGTTCCGGAGTGAGTTGGTATTATAATAGCTGCAGCATCAAGATCAAACGCAGTAGAACAAGTTGCATGACTAATAGCATCAGAAATAGAAAGTGACCCTTCGAAAGTATTCATAGAAAGTCTTTTCCTCGAATCAACTAACGATTCTGCTCTATTTGCGATTTCTGCCATCGTTCTAACACATTCGATAGGATAAGCTCCCGCTGCAGTTTCACCAGATAACATAATTGCATCAGTTCCATCAATGATACTGTTTGCAATATCTGTAGTTTCAGCTCTAGTTGGTCTTGGATTTTTTATCATTGACTCAAGCATTTGTGTCGCTGTAACTACTGGTTTACCAGCGTCATTTGCCTTTTTGATTAACATCTTTTGGACAATAGGCATTTCTTCAGTAAGTAGCTCAACTCCTAAATCACCTCTAGCGACCATTAGTCCATCAGCGACTTTAAGAATTTCATCAATATTATCAACACCTTCTTGATTTTCTATCTTTGCGATAATAAGGATTTTTTCTCCGCCATTATTTTTTAAGATTTGTCTTATTTCGAGAACGTCAGCTGCCTTACGTATAAAAGATGCTGCAATGAAGTCAATATCTTGCTCAACGCCAAAAACTAAATCTGCTCTATCTTTGTCAGTCAGTGCTGGTAATTTCGATACCGCTCCTGGAATGTTTACATTCTTGCGATCCGTTAGAACTCCACTATTTTCTGCCTCACAAATAATTTCATTTCCTTCAACGCGCCTTACGTCTAGCATAATAAGGCCATCAGCTATTAAGACTTTGATACCTTCTTTGGCTTCTTTCGGAAATTCTTTATAAGAAATCGAAAATCTAGAGGCTGTTCCGATTATTTCGTCGGTAGTAAGTGTTACCTGCATCCCTTTGCTTATTTCCGCTCTCCCACCTTCAAAACACCCAATTCTAACCTCTGGGCCTTTTGTATCAAGCATTATTCCTACTGGTTTGCCTATCTTATCTCTTGCTGCTTTAATCGTATCAATTCTAACTTTATGTTCATCATGTGTCCCATGCGAAAAATTAAGCCTAGCTACGTTCATTCCGGCTTCAAGCATTTTTTCTATGGTTTCCTGTTTTTCGGATGCTGGACCTAT
>CAYZED010000042.1:0-8320 GCA_964477445.1 uncultured Clostridiaceae bacterium
CTTTCAAGTTGACTTTTATTTTATTTTTTAAAGGAAGGACTTTTTCAGTGGCCTCAGCTTTTAATGTCTTGTTATTTTTACCATCTATTTCTTCGCCCCCAAATCCAAAGGATTCCATTACGTATCTCTCCATAAACCTATATGCATCATATAAGTTTGATTTCCCACTAGCATTTGCTCCGTATATAACTGCAACTTTTAATACTTTATCATTCGAAACTTCCACTATATGGCTATGATGCTCGGTCATCTTTGTCGCCTCTAGGCTTAATGAAACTTCATCACGAAAAGATAAATAATTTTTAACATTGAACTGAATAAGCATTTTATCACTCTCCTTTTTTCAATATACTCCATATTATAACAAATATCAATGCCTAAATTCGATTTTTTCTCATTTAGGCATTGATATTTGTTGGTTATCTGATTTCTGCCACCATTGGTGGCAGAAATAAAACCATCAATATTTGTGTACATTTTCACCGCATTAAGTTCCCTTAATTTAACAATGACTGAACTTTAGCTGTAAGTCAATGGAAAATTCCTTTAATCTTCACTACCTTGACGCTAACATTTTCAGCTACGTAATCAGGCGTATCTACGCCAAAATCACCATTAGCCTACATACTCACCCTGACAATAAAAAAAGCCATCGGCATGATGGGCTTATCTTTACCTCATTATTTTTTTCAATCTACTATTTCAATTATCTCATCTTCATTTAGTATCTTAATCATCTGTAATAGTTCATTTTCTTTGTAATCATTTTCTAAAACAGAAAACCCAAATTCCTCATATATTTTAACCAAGTTAGGGACATTCTTGCATTCCAACATAATTATTCGTCCACTCAATATTGATTGTCCTTCAAGCATTTTTGCTAAACAATACTCCATTACTTCATATCCATTTATTAAACTTGAGTGCATTTCATTTTTTGCAAGTTGACCTATCAAAATAGTTGAGAATTCAGTTATGCGACTTCCGCCCCTATTTGATGTCAATCCATCTAACTTTTTAGCTTTATTCCCAGAAATCATTTCTTTCTGAATTATAAGTACTTGCATCGAAAGAGTAAAGTATGCAAGAATTTTGAAATTTTCCTCATCTTCGTCAAAAATAAAAAAAGTTCTGCTTTTCCCTAATTTTTCAAATTTAATAGCTCTTTCTTTTAAAAAATTCTCAATATCAGTGTCTTTTCTACAAAGAAAAACAGAAATAAGTTTTTTAGCTTTTTCCTCACTACTCATTTCTATTAATCGTTTTAACGAGATAATATTTGTTTTAATTTTTGCTCTCCTCTTCTCTCATTTTCTGGCGATGCTAAATTTCTATTTATTTTAACACTTTTCTTTGGTGTGGAAATAATTCTCTCAAATGATTCTACAGCCTTCTTAGTCTCAAGTGTAAAATTTTTATTAAATGACGAAGTGGCCATTCTTATACCTCCCTTATTATTCATCTAATTTGGACTGAATCTAAAAACTTACTTTTAAAAACTTCTTCATGGAATTATTCAATAACTTAATTAATGTAATTATATACCATTTAAAAGAAAACATCAATGGTAAATTTTATATAAATTATAAAAATGCTTTAAGAAAAATATTTCTGGTTTGGACTCGTCGGTTTATTTGGATTTGTTAATTTCAGCAGCCCACCTTTTACAAGTGGATACAATATTCTAATTCTAAAGTCTTTTGCATCCCTAATTCCAATATATTCTTGAATTTCTTTTCTACTTTTTGCTGTTATACAAAACTCCAATATATCTTTCGTTCTATGAACATTTTCATCATTATCGACTTGAGGGGTAGCTTGGGGGGTAGCTCGGGGGGTAGCTAGCGTATGTTTTGTCTGAATTAAAGGAATAAATCAATCAATCCATTTCCATGTGGTTTACTGCCGTTTTCTACATAAACTCAGTCTACCTCTATAATCAGTTTTGCGGGAAAAGGATTGGTAAACTCTCTGTGAATCAGAAGATTAGACACCACTTCTCTAAATATTCTATCTCTAAGGTTAATTCTTCTATCATATCATCTTCTAAGTCCAAGGCACTGCACCCAGAGGTGTAGGATTCTTCCTGCATCTGTATTTGTCAACTGAAAAAGGGTCCACTGTTTTAATTGAAAAACGGTCCACTAGTTTTTAATTTTCTCAAAATTAGCAGTCAAAACCTCATCCATAGGCGATCCGGTCACATAGGTACGTTCTTTTGCTATTCCTTCATAATCAAAATATCTTCTAGCATGTTTTCATAAGTATAGGTTTATGACGCTATTCGCATTAATGTGAATCTATCGGTGTGTAATATCGACTTTTTAAAGCGACTTTTTAGGGTTCTTTTACGTTAACATATATATTCTTGGTCTTATTCGTGTATTTGTATAATATTTCCCAATTCTTCCTTAGTGAAAAACGGAGGGAATACAAATGGCCTATAGAACATTAGATTCGAAATAGTACTCACATAAAAACTATACTCAGTCGCTGTATCTTCTATCAAACTAATAAGGCATTTTTTTAGATCTTTTGTAGGAATTTTTTTTGTTATTTCATGCTCAACGATAAA
Organism: uncultured Clostridiaceae bacterium; assembly: GCA_964477445.1. Classification (GTDB taxonomy): domain Bacteria; phylum Bacillota; class Clostridia; order Lutisporales; family Lutisporaceae; genus CAYZED01. The sequence goes on from CAYZED010000042.1 coordinate 2,576, forward strand.
AGTAAAGTTCATTAAAAATATTGCAGATGGCTCAAATCCAGATTCAATGTAGATTTTCGCTTTGAACAAATCTTTTTTATTTTCAATTACTTCGAAACTAATTTTTGCGACCGAGTTCAAACTCTCCCCTTTGATTTCATCTGTAAGTTCCACCTCTTTCGAGTTTATTTCAACCAATTTTAATCTAGTTCCTGTTAACAAAATAATCCCTCCATATTCTTCTTATTGTTATTCTGCATTATTTCTTGTAGATATCTCCTTGTGTTATTAGCCTTATTAAGATTTTCTTTCTTTTCAAATTCCATTTTTATTTGCTTCTCTATTTCACTGCCCTTATCTGCAATAATATCAAAATCTGCATTTTTAAAATTAATATCTTCAAGATGTATAAATTCCCCAATAGCTTTAGATGAATATTCCACCCAATTCGATTTCTGGGAAACTAGTGATATGTTTTTATAAGCGCATTCGCGTTCTACTTTCTGTAATTTTTCTATCTTATTAGATTTGCTTTCTTCATTTTGTTCACTCCCTAACCCAAAAGATATATAAGAAAGCATTAATTGATTAATGCTGCAATTTTCTCTTTCAGCTTGTTTTGCAATAAGTCTATGCAGTGTCTTAGGCAATCTTAGTAAAATCTTCCCACTATAACCTGATTCACTCGCTTTTCTTTCCGGGGGATTTACATGCGCAACTAAGTCATATGCAATACTGAGCTTTTCATTTGCCACATTCAATAAATCCGCAATAGCTTCCTCGCGAGAAGCGCCATCCCCAATAGCAGCCAGTTCCTCAATTTCAGCTATAAATCCTTCTTTCTCAGCGGGCTCATACACAATAATCCTATAATCTTCTGCTTTATACTTCTTCATATTCACTGCTCCTCAATTCATACAAGAAAATCTTTATAAAAAATCTGATAATTCAAGCTCATCAATTATTTCAATGGCTTTAATAATATATATTCTCTTAATCGGGCGGTTAAAAGGTATATTAATAAAATGTTCAATACGGTTAAAATTCGGATGAGTAAAAATACAATGGCTAGTTCCTTTTTGTCTTTTCTTAAAACCTAAATATAAAAGTACTGATTCAATTTCACTCATACCAACACCATTTGGATTATTTTTAATCTTTTCATAAAGTTTCTTTTTAGAACTCATACAATCTCCTTGATATCATATATAGTACTGCTTTGTTTTGTGCAAGTCAATATTCTATTTAATTAATGTATTTTCTGTTTCGAAATATAGCTTGAATATCATTATTTCGTCCCCTCAATCTGCACCCATATTTCCTGAATTAATACTAATTCCTGATCTAAAAACAACAATAACCCATTTCAAACTGTAAGTCAATGGAAATAGACTTCGCGATATTTCTTTATATTAAAAAAACCACCAAATAATTACTTCGGCAGTTTCTTTAGTTAAATCATACCAAGTGCACTCACCCTTGCATGTGCAATGGAATAATTCACTACTTTTAAAGTCTTACTTGTTTCAGACAATTTAATCATAGTTTTAACAAAATTATTTCGAAACGAATTGCATAAGTCTGTCGTAACTCTCCAATAAATTGACTCTAATTAGTTGCCATTTTCCTCGATTTCATCAATAGATCAATCTTTAAGTCAGAGATGTCTGCAAAAGGAAAAATACGATTTTCAGTATAAGTATTTTGTTTTTTTACATAAAAAAAGAACCAGACTCATCCGATTCTCTTAAGTGTAGTCCGAAGACGTCCACCGCTATTCTCAAATACACAATACCACATGTAATTCATATATTCAACAAAAAAAGTGTTCCAGTAATTTATTGACACACATAAGTTAATAAAGCATTGAGTTTCTTCCTCGTATCAGTATGAAAAATACTATTATATACATTGATTGGTATTTGTGTCCTGAAGTTATTTATCAATTTTGAAAAATTATTGATCATATTCTAGTATCAAAAATCACATCATTATGAGCAATTGAATTTCTCAAATCTTGGAGTAAATAAATAGCATTTTCAAGGAGTTTACCATTAGCATTACAGGACTGATTGAAATCTAACGAAATACCAATTTTTATTTTTACGCTTGGGGTGATACAAGATACAAAGTGACCAAACTCACCCAAACTAATAATTTCAAAAATTGCCCAAATCGGAACTGGTAAATCTTTGTGGTAGTAGTGCTGAACGACTTGTTTATTCATTGAATAGTCTCTGGAAAGTGTACTATGAATTTTGTTATATAAATTTAGTCTCTTTTTGATGGAGTCTTTATAGTTATGACTACCAATCTGGTGGCTTTTATATTCATTCAAAAGGCTTTCATAGATAACATTAAAAGATTCAGTTTTAGTCTCATCAAGGATAATCTCTAATACATAATTCTTTAAGGCAGTCTCAATAAACATTATATTAGGGTAGAGCAGCGTTTTAAGTTGCATATCAAAGCTATTAATAGCGATTACTTCATCAAAATTGTTGAAAAGAATTTTGTCAGTAGGTTTCCTTATAAACCGGTATCCCTTATAACCATGATAATACCCGATGTTTTTTAAATGGCGTTTGTGGTTACTTCCTGAAATGCTTATATTATGAGTAATTCTTAAATAACGCATAAGAGAATCTGTACTTTTCACTGAAGACATTTTTTCCCTCCCACCATTCTATGTATAACTTAACACTAATATTTTTATCGCGCTTCGCTTCCCTTAATTTAACAATAACTCATTCCAATCTGTAAGTCAATGGAAATAGCCTTCGCCCTTCACCCTTTCCCCCATACCTTCTTATTCACAATCCCCGTATAGCTTTGGATAATCTTCACTACCTTGACGCTTACATTTCCATCTACGTAATCAGGAGTATCTACCCCAAAATCACCATTCGCATGCATGCTCACTGCTAAGTCCACCGCCTGCAGCACCTGCTCTGACGTAATCAAGCCAATCACAAAATTCCCTTTGTCCATAGCCTCCGGTCGCTCTGTACTGGTCCTGATGGAAACAGCCGGGAACTTGAAATATGAAGCTTCCTCTGGAATAGTCCCGCTATCTGATACCACACAAAAAGCGTTAGTTTGAAGGTTATTATAGTCCGAGAATCCAAATGGTTCTAAACTCCTCACGATGAGCAGATAGAAGAATGTACTTACCCTTTTCCAGACCCAATTTATCAAGGATTTTGCTGTTTTTAATTTTATCAAAATTAGCAGTCAAAACCTCAGCCATCGGCGATCCGGTCACATATGTTCGCTCTTTTGCTATGCCTTCATAATTCAACTATCCTTCTATTTGTTTCTTCGGGCAAATTCTCATCAAAACAGCGGTTACCAGCTTCTATATAATAATCTGGTTCACGAAGCCCCAAATCCTCAAAGAGTCAAGCTTTTTATGTTCTCCAACTGTCAAAAACAGAATTAAAGTGCATATTACTGTAGGCTACAATTTAGAAGTTATATTCTCTATCCAGGAAGTATTTTCATCAGAAAAATGATCTATAAATTTCTTAAAGTTTGTACTTCCGACTTCTGTATCGTCCATGCTTAAATTTATAATATTTTGCATCATCATTTGGTAATTATCTAAGGTAATCTTCTCGAAAAGTTGATCTCGCTGTAATTTCTTTGCATTGTACCGAGCAATTCCAGTTAGACTTTTAATGTGTTTTCTATTATCACTTTTTTTGTGAGAATCTAATCTGATATCAGCAAAATGTAATAGGATAACTTGCATTGTACAAGGATTTGCGAAAATCACTACTTTTTCTGCAGATTTGTCTATACCGTGTATCTTGTTAATCTTCTTTTTGATTGATTCATAGTCTTCAAAAGGCTTAGTATCTGTATCACAGAAGACAAGTACAATATCATATGAATCATTCATATATATTTCTTGATATCTGGCTGGTATCTTTCCATTTGATTCTGCATTTATTGGAAAGAAATCGTATGTATCCTTCCATACCTTTAGTATAATAAGTTTCTGTATATATTCGTATTCCTCATACCCTTCACATATTATGCAAATCTTCTTAGCAGAATTAAGCGAGGGCCTTCTACTGCTGTTCATGTTCTACCTCCAGCAAGGTATTTATCAAATTTGGTTCAGGTATAGCACCTAGAACTCCTTTTTTATATTTCTCAATTAAATCTGTTGTCTCTCGTATTCCATCTTCATTAGCGGTAAAATCCGACAAAGAATACAGATAAACGCCATCTTTGTCCTTATGTATAAACCAAATCTGTTCTTTCAGAGATATCATCAATAACCAAAACTCTCCCTTTCTCTAATGCCTCGATGATATAGCTAGAAAGTGCGATTATTTTTTTCGTGCCGGTAGAATCAAAGAGCATGCTTGGAACTGCAATACCCTTATATACCGAAGTCAATCGAATCTGATCCATTATTCGATCCGGAATATTCAACACTTTCTCTTCGGCTTTTTCTGCCGCAGTTTCTGAAAGTTTTATGTTCAGTGCTGATTCCTCTATATATTGAAAGTTTTCCATATCAAGATCTGCATTTTTTATAAAATTAACAATCTTTTGATTAAGCTTATCTTTATTTTTCAGTAAACTGATTGTTTTCTCCAATGGAATATTGTTCATATCAACAATATCGATTCTTGATGCAAAATCTATTAAGGTTCTCTTAATCGATTTGAAGCTTTCAAATTCATCACCATCAATAAGATAGATTAATACATTATTCTTTGAAGTGAGCTTCATCATATCTTCAATAACTTTATCTTCTGCATAATAGTGCTTTAGTTCTGAATCTTTAAGCAACCTATTGATTGACTTTTCATTCCCATATTCATCCCTTTGAATTTCTGAGAATTTTTCATACAAAAATTCTTTGTTCTTTGTATCAAATTTAAAGTCATAAGAATATTTGTTACCCTTTTCAAGAAAAGTAATTCCTAATTCAACAACTTTACTTTCGTTAAAAATTGTTGATTTTGCATCTGTACTTTTGTTAAGCAATACACTAATAATATTCCTAATGCATTTCAATAGACATGTTTTACCAACGTTATTCGGACCATATATACCAAGTGTTTTTACTATATTAAAGTTATTTTCGCTATAAACATTATATTCAAATCGCTTCTGCCTCATGTCGGCTTTTAATGAAAGCTCAACCTCTGTCGAAAACACATAAGTATTCTTTGCTCGTACACTAATTATCATTATTAAATCCTCCGTAATTATCAATTGCATAAACTATATCACATAAATATATTTTATGCAAATTAATAACACAAAAAATTATCTTGAATTTCTGTTGCTTAATAAGTAAATATTGGTTTTTAATATTATCATATCCCCTCAATAGCTGTGTCAAATAATTTATCAAATATATGTAATCCTGTTACTTAAACAAAATTGTTGAAATCGAGCACTTAAGACTTTCACTGTTCGCCATTTCCTTATTTTAACAATAACCTATTCCAATCTGTAAGTCAATGGAAATAGTCTGCGCAAAATTTCTACTTAAAATAAAAAAACTACCTAATAATTATTTTGGTAGTTTCTTTTGTCTTTTATTTTAGTCTTTTATTCTTTGTCCGTTTTGTTTTCTATATCGCTTAAAAAATCATTATTTAAAATCCTTTATCCTTCACCCTTTCCCCCATACCTTCTTATTCACAATCCCCGTATAGCTTTGGATAATCTTCACTACCTTGACGCTTACATTTCCATCTACGTAATCAGGAGTATCTACCCCAAAATCACCATTCG
>CAYZED010000043.1:0-387 GCA_964477445.1 uncultured Clostridiaceae bacterium
CCATGATATTGAGTTCTCTTTAATTCCCAGCCACCCAATCTTATTTGCTTTGGCTGACAAATCACCAAGCTTAAGGTAAGTATCCTCACGATTCCTAAATAATAACAATAGAAGAATAATAATTAAAAGTGAACCAATCAACTTCAAACCCACATTGCTTCCAAAAATACCTGCAAATGAATTCATATCAAATATCTGCTGAAAAAACGAGGTTTTTTCAATCAATGATTTTACCAGACCTGTAGCAATTACTCCCATCATAATTACTGCATATTTTATGACATAAACATTTTTATTTTTTTGGAAAAAGTAAAACACAGTGCCAATTAGTATGATACTCAATTTTGTTAAGGTAAAAATCATCAACTCTGCATCAAGCCATAACCC
>CAYZED010000043.1:609-1203 GCA_964477445.1 uncultured Clostridiaceae bacterium
CATTTCCTTTCCAAACACTTAGTGTAAGTTTTGCAAATCATATTCTATACTCTTTAATCTTAATTTCCCGTATACAAACTCCCCATCGGGATAATGCCATATAAGTTCTGCATAGGTTGGAACATTATATCCTTCAATGTTCTTGTAATCAGAAACAGGTATTGAAAACCTGTATTGTTTCATATCGGTTATATCGTATCTATCATCCGAAACAAAGTTTATTAACTGACCTTCTGAATTAAAGTATAAAGTTGCCGTTATTGTTGTATTTTTGTTTGTAAAACTTGCTTTTGCAGTAAGTGTGTCAATTTCTTCCCAGACAATGTTTTTATCTATAAGCAAAGAAGGTGTGTAAAAACACAATTCTGAAAATGTAGTAACCGTTTCAGATTTAAACATAGTATCGCTTTTTTCTTTTACTACAGGTATTAAACCAAATAATTTAACATCCATACTTGCTTCTTGATTCATATATTTGTGATATCCAGGAACACTTATACCGAACATTTTTCCTTTCATGAAAAATAGACGGGATGGTTCCTGAAAAAAATTATATTGTTCAGAGATAAAGAAAAACTTCTTTTCCCTATCCTT
>CAYZED010000043.1:1213-5136 GCA_964477445.1 uncultured Clostridiaceae bacterium
TTGAAGTGATTTTCTTTTTTATGTTATCATGAAAAAGTTTCTTCTTTCAAGATGTCTTATTGGAAATTTTTGACTCTTTTTATTTTAAGAGCGGAGCTTTTGGTTGATAGGAAAGGAATAAGACTTCAACCACCATGGCGAGGGGAAAACTCGCTTTAGGGAATCTACCTCTTTTTATGATAAAGAAAAACTTTTTTTGCCTATCCTTCATTTGCCCTTCAAAAACAGCATAAAAGTTCTTGTTTTGGGATTTTCCCATGACACCAACATAGTGTAAATATTTCTGAACTGGAATCGGCAAATGTTCTGTATTTTTTTCTGTAAGAATTTCTTCCTTAAAGCTATTATTATCAGTAAAATTATTGGCTACATCTTTTCGATAGCTCTGTTCAAAAAAGTAACTGCCCATACTCAATACAAGCACTAAGAGAATTATAATATTTGGAATAGTTCCAAACTTCGCATCATGCCATGTCATTATAATAAGTATCTGTGAAATGACAACAGCAATTATTCCAAATGCCATCCAATAGTCATTTTTTAAGAAAAACAAAACAACAACCGTCATAAACATAACTGTAACAAGCAACCAAAGAATACCAACCGGTTTAGAAATTGTCTGACTTAGTTGATTAACACTAGCAATATTATAAGCTTTAATAAAGCCAAGCAAGTGAATTAATCCATGCATTACTACAATTCCCAAGAAGACACTTTTTAACATTTTTATCACTCCTCATCAAATTCATTTCCATTTTCCATTTCAGTTAGATTTGATAGCATTTTCTGCAATACAAATCTCGCTTTTGCAAGATCTTCCATGTCTATATCCTTAAAAAATGCTTCCGTAAATTCGATTGCCTTAGGTTGCGTCTTTTTCCAAAACTCATAACTTTCATCAGTCATCTTTAAACGAGTAACTCGTGCATCTTTTTTGTCTTTAAACAGCTTCAGCAATCCCTTCTCCTGAAGTTTTATCGCAACCTGCTTTACGTTCTGATGTGAACTTCCCATTTCATTTGCAGCCTCTTTCATGGTTGGCGGTTTTTCAAACATGTTATCAATAATCATGGATAAAAACCATTGCTTTGTTGTCACTCCAAATCCTTTTAGTTCTCTTCCGAGCAAAGTATCCATTCTATTAGCAAGAATTAAAAGTACACCGAAAGCAAATTGTTTATCAGGCATTAATTCAGATTTATCCATTTCTTAGTCACCTACTTTTATATATTATACATAATACATTACCTTTATATATAATATATTACCTTTTGTTTATTCTGTCAAGTGATTTTTTAAAAAAGAAAAAAAAACCGCAGGCACCGATGTTCAACACACCAATGCCTGCGGCTCTATTTCTACATATTCACTTACTTGCTTTTGCCTTCACCCTCCTGAGTTTGGAAGTTCATTGATTATATAATAGCCCAGCAACCCTTTAGGTAGCTGGGTTTTTTCATGTCAATAATTGAAATATTCTACGTGTGTTGTATTGCGTTATTGTCAGAAATGTGTTATACTATAAGGAAACGGAGGTGGATTATGTATCTGAAAACAATAACAATAAAAGGAATTACACGGCTATATCTATATGAATCCTTCTATACTAATAAAAAAACCACTTCAAGACTGGTTGAAACGCTTGGTCGCTTAGATGAACTCAAAAATACATATCCTGATCCAATTACTCATTTTAAAAAGGTTGCCAATGAACGTTCTGTCGAAAAGAAGCAGCAAAAAAATATGTCATTTACCATCGATACTTCTTCTAAACTTAAAAAAGGAGAAGATAATCTAATAAATGTTGGTTATGGAATTATTAAGCAACTTTACTGTGATCTTGAGCTTGATAAGTTTTGGAATCAAAAATCAAAGGGGCGTAATTTCAAGTTCAATCATGATGATATATTCCGCCTACTTGTGATTTCTCGAGTCTTATATCCCGCCTCAAAAAAAGGGACTTATGATAATAGAGGGGTTTTCTTCGAAAACTTTGGTGATTTTTCTTTGGATGATGTTTATGCAGCACTTGATATATTTGCAGCAAATCAAGATGCTTTGCAAAAATGGATATACGATCACTCCGAAAACATTTGTCCGCGAGACCTTTCCGTATCTTATTTTGACTGCACTAATTACTATTTTGATATTGGTCGCTCTGATATGGATTTGCTAGATGACGACGGCAATCCAATCGACGAAAAAGGGAATCCTACCGACGCTAAATATCGCAAGCGAGGTCCTGAAAAAAACCATCGACCAGACCCTATCGTCGAAATGGGACTTTTAATGGATAAGAATGGTATCCCCATTGCATATGATCTCTTTCCAGGAAACGAGTCAGAGAAGTTACATATGCGTCCTATCATCAACAGGATAAAAAGAGACTTTTCTGATACTCGGATTATTTTCGTTGCTGACAGAGGGCTCAATACCTCTGACAATATTTACTTTCTAAATGGCGACAACAAAGAGGATTACAACCATAAAGACGGGTATGTTTATGGACAATCTATTCGTGGTGCAGATGCGGAATTCAAAGAGTGGGTACTTAAAAAGGGATACACAATGAGTACTTTGAAAGACGATTCCGGATCCGACATAAAATTCATACATAAATCTCGTATACATCCAAAAGAAATTAATGTTAATCTAACCATTCCAGGAAGCAAGAAGAAAAAGAAAAAATCTGTAAAAGTCGATCAAAAACAAATGGTTTATTATTCCGAGAAATATGCGAAAAAACAACGTTTGGACCGCCAAATCATGGTTGAGAGAGCTAAAGATCTAATTAAACATCCAAAGAAATATGACAGGATAACTTCCGCTGGCTCAGCTGCCTATGTACTGAATATTGCTTTTGACAAGAAAACTGGTGAAATCATTGAAGATAACGCTCTTTTACTTAATCTTGCTAAGATCAATGAAGAATCCAAATATGATGGTTACTATTCAATAGTCACAAGCGAGTTAAATATGTCCGATGTAAAGATGCGAGAGGTTTATCGCGGATTAGCGCAAATTGAGGATACTTTCAAAATATCAAAAACAGACCTTGAATCTCGACCTGTTTTTGTGTGGACTAATGAACATATTGATGCACATTTTTCTACATGCTTTGCTGCTTTAGTACTTATTCGCTTGTTACAAACAAAACTTGGTAATACATACCCTGTGGGGCAGCTATTAGATTCTCTTAGGAAATATAATTGCACCAAACTTGATCTTAACACATATCAATTCCTCTTTTATAATGAAATTCTAGCAGATTGCGAAAAGACTTTTGGTATTGAATTAAATAATAAGTATCGGAGTCAGTTGCAAGTCCGCCGTATGTTAAGGTACTAAAAATTATTTTTAACTTCTTTAAAATATTCGCAGATACCACATGTAGACTATAGCATTCAAACGCTTATATAATAAGGCTTTAATGCTATTTCACTTCCAAACTTGAGATACTTTATTTTTATTTGCATTTCAATGCGTTAAATGAAAATACAATTTTATTGTTTTCAATTTAAAGGGGTTTTTAAAAAATCTTAGTTAGTCGGAGATGGTCATAGAAATCATTATATACGTTAGTTGACTAATAAAAAGTGAGGAGAAAATTTATCCTCCTCACTTTTTATTATGATGCTTTTATATAAATTTCAATTTCTCAATTTCTTCTTCTACTTCTTCAGCGCCTTCTTGATAAAATTTTTCTTCATCTGGATCAAGTTCCTTAAGCAATCTCAAAAATTCACCAGCGTGAACTTTTTCTTCATCAGCAATATCTTTTAGTACTTCTATCGCAAGCTTATTGTCAGTTGATTCAGCCAGTTGCATATAAAGCTGAATTGCTTCGTACTCTGCAGATACCATAAATCGAATTGCCCTGATTAGTTCGGCGTCGGTAAGCTTTTTATCTTTAGCAAGTCCCG
>CAYZED010000043.1:5282-6170 GCA_964477445.1 uncultured Clostridiaceae bacterium
TAGGACAGAGATAATAGAATATTTCTTCCGTCTGATCCAGATTTTCCAATGCATCTTCATAAAGCCTCGCATGTACCTCTTCCGCTTTCATCGCAAAGGTAAATGATAAAAGGGCGGCTTTGTTTCCAACTGCTTCAGCTTCTTTAACAAAGTCTGGATACATTTCCTTGTACTCATGAGTTTCGCCTGCAATGCCATCCTTAAGATTTTCAGTTGTTGAGGCAACTTTTCCAGCAACTTCAAAGTGTTTTAAAGCGTGGATGGTTTCAGCATCAGATGCAGCCTTAAATAGTTTAGCGGCATTAATCTTGCCATCTTTTTCAGCTTTCTTGGAATACGCCAGATACTTTCTATTTGCCTGAGATTCTCCAGCAAATGCCTCCATCAAGTTTTCAAGTGTTTTGTTTTCATTCATTTTTACATCCTCCTTATTATTTTTAAATGCTTTTATTAGTTTTTCTACAGCCTCTTTAGGGAATCCTTCCTGTTTGTTGTTATCAAGAAGCGACTGCAAAAAATCTTTAGCGTTATCACTTTGTGGAAGCATATATCCAGCTTCACGGACAATATCTTCGGCCATAATATGATTCGATTTTTCAATGGCAGCAGCCAGCTTTCCAGGTAATCCGGCAGCGATATTCTCCTGTTCAGACTTGCTGTGCAGAAGCGTTTTCAGTACACTGACAACTGCTTCTGCTTTAGGCTGCTGTAGTGGATACTCTATAGGTACCATTGAAATTGCACCAGATGGGCAAGCGTCTGCGCAATCCCCGCAACCGATGCACTTAGCAACATCAATGATGCTGTTCTCGGTGTCTGTTGCTCCGGTAGGACAGACGTAGAGGCACAAGCAATCTTTTGTGCACAAGCGAATATTTCTTACTGCAT
>CAYZED010000044.1:0-6134 GCA_964477445.1 uncultured Clostridiaceae bacterium
AAACATCTCGATAAATTGCGATTTCACAAGTTCATCAGTAAGGTTTAGTAATTTCTTATAAGATTCTTTTGTATCATTAGCCGCCCATAAAAGTTCTGCAAGTTTCTCTTGTTCATCCATGTCAGGCAAATTAAACTCAAGTTCTTTCAATGCACTCCAGTTAATAGTTGGTGACAATGATCCTACTGAAATTCTAATAGTTGCATCAAAAAAATAATCTGAACAAATAAAAAATGGAAACAATTTTAATGAAATTACTTTTTCATTAGGCCTAAGAATCATCCCATGAGCAGAAAAAAGTCCATCATGCGGTGCAATAGATGCTCTTCTTAAATAAGCATTCCTTTTTCCAAATAGGACATCACCCTTTTGCATTATTAGTTTATCGCCTTTTATTGGCACGTTGCTTCCCCATCTTAAAACAGAAAGGCTGCCACTATCTAAATGCTCCAGCCCTATATATGTTTTCATATCATCCGCAGTTGGTTTTCTTTTTTGAGTAATATTGAAAGCTATATCTTCAAATTTGTATTTAGGCATTTCCATCACCACCATTCTCAAAGAGCATGTATTTGAGAGTCTCATAAGATTCTCTAAATGTATCACTGCAACCTAACCAAGCATCTAGTGCTTCTTCAATGGAATAGGATTTTTCCTCATCTTCGTTGTTACTTGATCCATTTACATAAAGTGGAATACTAAGTTTGCTACCATTTGCAATTATCTGATCGATGGTAGCAATTGCAGAAAAGCCATCCTGATTAGCAAAGTCACAGTATGTTTGTGCGATTTTCTGAATATGCTCTTCTTCCAGATAACTCTCAGCATTCTTTCGAGTAACCTCATTCTTTGCATTTATAAACAGTAATTGCCCTCTGCGTGATGGTTCTTTATTAGTTCGACATATTATGATGCAGGCTTCCATTGGAGAATTGAAAAACAAATTCTTACCAATTCCTATTACACATTCGACTAAATCCCCACTAACAAGCTTTTCTCGCATTTCTCTTTCTTCGTCTCTAAACAAAACACCGTGCGGAAACAAAATTGCACATCTTCCGGTTTTAGGATGAAGACTCTTTAAAATGTGTTGAAGAAATGCATAGTCAGCTCTTCCTTGAGGTGGTGTGCCTAGAAAATTCCTGCCATATTTATCAGCGGAAAAAGCGTCTCGATCCCATTGTTTAATTGAATAAGGTGGATTAGCTAAGACCAAATCGAACTGCATTAATTCATTTTTTTCAACAAACGCTGGTTTTTTCAAAGTATCATCATTAACTACATGGAAGTCCTTTACACCATGTAAAAACAAATTCATTCTACCAATCGCAGAAGTAAGTGCGTTAATTTCTTGCCCATATGCTTTTACATTTCTCCATTCAAGTCCTTGTTGCTTCAAATAGGCAATTGCTGAAATAAGCATTCCTGCACTACCACATGTCGGATCATAAATACTTTCGCCAGATTGTGGTTTAAGCATCTCGGTCATGAGATGCACTACTGTTCGATTTGTATAAAACTCTTGTGCTGTATGGCCGCTATCATCAGCAAATTTTTTAATTAAATACTCATAACCTTGTCCAAGTTCATCCTCTGGACAATTTTTCATACTAAGCGTTTTTGAAGAAAAATGTTCAATTAAATCTTTGAGTAATTCATCAGGCAATCTATTTTTGTTAGTCCAAGCTCCATCACCAAATACACCATCTAACTTTTCTGGATTAGCTTTTTCAATAGCTTTAAAAGCATTTACGATTGCTACTCCGAGATTCTCTGATATTGAACGGACATCCTTCCAATGCGAGCCTTTCGGAACAATGAACCTATGGTTTTCTTCCCACTCTAAAGCATCTTCATCTCCATCGAATTCTTCGAGAATCTGTTGACATTCTTCATCGTAAACATCGCTTATTCTTTTAAAAAACATAAGCGGAAAAATATATTGTTTATAAGAACCCGCATCTATATGCGTTCGTAAAAGTACTGCCGAGCTCCAAAGATAAGATTTTAATTCATCCATAGTAATTCTGTTACTCACTAATGTATCCTCCTTCAGCCAACAAGGCTTTCAACTTTTCTTCTGCAGCAAGTACCTCATCTAGCGCTGATAAAAATGCCTTTTTAACTTCCTTTGGACAAACTGTCTCCATTAAAGCTTTTTCGATATAGCTGTTAACAGAGAGTGTGTATTCTTTTGTCTTTATGTCCTCTATTGACACAATTTTAGATTTTTCAATAACTGACTCATATTTTTTGTATAAGTTATAAACTTCTAAAACATCTTTCTCTGCCATTATATTTTGAGCTCTTTGAGCAGTATAAATTTTCGAACCGTCAATGAGGCATACTTTTCCTTTATGCTCTTGAGACTTGTTATTATTTAGGATTAGAATACATGCAGATACGCCGGTACTATAAAATAATCCACTAACCAACGTAATGACACATTCAAGTTTATCCGATTCTATAAGTTGTCTACGAATTTCTCCTTCTCTACCGCCATGGAAAAGAACTCCTTGAGGAAGAACCACTGCGCATCTTCCATTTTTTTTGTCCATTGACTTTACCATGTGTTGAAGCCATGCAAAATCTGCACTAGAATCTGATGGGCTTCCCCACAAATTTCGCCCGTATATATCCGATGAAAATTGATCAGCCCCCCATCCTTTCAATGAGAACGGCGGATTTGCAATTACACAATCAAATGTTTGTAATTCTCCACGATATAAGAAAAGTGGTGATTTTAATGTATCACCTTGCTTCACCTTAAAGTCTCTTGCACCATGCAAAAAGAGATTCATTCGTGCAATCGAGGAGGTTGCTAAATTCTTTTCTTGACCATAAATCCTACCATAGGTACTTTTGTCATCATGTACATTGCGTATCGCTTCAATTAACATACCACCAGTGCCACACGCAGGATCATAAACTGTATCGCCTGACTTTGGATTTAGAATTTTGACCATTAATTTTATAACCGACCGAGGTGTATAGAACTCACCTGCATTTTTCTTTGAAAGGTCAGCAAATTTTTTGATCAGGTATTCATAACTATCTCCCATTACATCAGATGAATAGTTTTCATTACCTACTTTAATTTTCGACATGTGTTCAATAAGATCTTTTAGACGTTCATCTGACAGCTTATTTTTATCTGTCCAGTTTGCATCATCGAAACTCGAAAAAACACCAAAAAGTGTATCTGGATTCGCACGTTCAATACCAACCATTGCATCAACTATTGCTTTCCCAACATTTTCAGATTTTTCACGTACATCTTTCCAATGACAATTGTCTGGAATAACAAAACTATGGTTTTCTGGGAATGCAGCATACTCTTCGTCACCACCAGATTCCTCTAACGCCTTGACAGTTTCTTCATCGTATACGTCAGAAAGGCGTTTGAAAAACAATATAGGAGTAACATAACTTTTATATTCGTCTTGATTAATAGGGCCTCTGAGAATATTGCAACACTCAAATAAGTGAGAGAAAAGTGACTGACTAGTTGTTTTTTCATTTTGTGCAAAACTCATATTCAGATCATCATCAGCTATTTCAACTGCTGTGGAAATCATATCTTCTCTACTGCCCAATTTTACTTTTTTTACCCCCAACGAACTTTCTATAGATACAGAAACGTCTCCGCTAATTTTTTCAAACTTTGGAGCATATTTATTTTCAAATTTCATTAAGATACCCAACATTTTTTCATCAAGAAATGTTAATGCATGTTTCCTTATGTCGACCGGGATACCGTAATATGCTTCTGCAATACTACCAGTTATGGCCGCAAGTGTATCACTATCTCCACCCAACGAGATTGCATTTCTAATAGCGTCTTCAAAACTCACTGACTCAAGAAAAGCCATTATTGCCTGTGGTACAGTTTCTTGACAGGTTTCATTAAATTTGTACGAAGCTCTGATGCTATCTAAAGTAAAATTCATGTCATAGTAATTCTCATTAATATAATCACGTATTTCTAGAATATTCATTCCGGTTCTGGCAAGATATATGGCGACAGCAGTTGCCTCTGCGCCCTTAATACCTTCAGGGTGATTATGCGTCACTTCTGTTACTTTTTTTGAAATATTTTTAGCTTCTTCGAGCGTCCTAGCTACAAATCCACATGCACTTATACGCATGGCAGCGCCATTTCCATAGCTATTATACGGTCGTGGTTCATTTGAATACATCCACTCTCTAAACATACTCCCGTATCCGCAATTTGGATAAGGTCTTCCAATTTCTTGCATGCTCTTTATTGCACACTTATCTAATTGACTATAATCACCCTGACAATCTAATATAGCTCTTGCAATAGCTAATGACATAACGCTGTCATCAGTAAAAAAACATTTGTAAGTCAATAAATCAAAATCTTTTGTTTTTATATTATTCCACTCAAACCGTGATCCAACAATATCGCCAATTATTGCTCCTAACATTTTTGCACCTCTTCATCTAAAGTAATTTATAATTCAACTCATCGACTTATAATAGATTGTATCAAGATAAAATCAGTCTTGCGATTAGTCTCTTTTTAAATTTCTGTCATCTATGATTTCCACAACATCTCCAATTTCACAATTTAAAACTTTGCAAACTCTTACTAATACATCCAGAGAAACTGATTCATTCTTGCCTAATTTAGCCATAGTCGCTGTACTAAGTTCAGCTTTATCTTTAAGATAACTTTAATATGTTTTAAATATTATCTTTTTCTTAGTTGTTAGATTAATTCTATGAGTAATTCCTGTTATTTCTTCATCAACCGAAGTGTCTAATAATCGCACTTAAAATTTAATGTAATTTTTGCTGTTTACACAAGCCCTGAACGTAACTCTTTTTTCTCCTCTTCCATCTTACACTATTGTTTTTCTAATTTCATCATGCAATTTTAATTTTTCCCCCATAAAAGTAAAAACATCTACTAAGTAGGTTTTTTCTGTAACCTTAAACTTAAATAGATGTTATCACACGTTTTGGACATACTATGTCTAATTTTTGAATTTTCTTATTTAATTAAGAAATTTATTTTTCCCAAACCCGAAAGGCATTTCATCCTTCTTTTCTTCAACCTCTTCTCTCTACCTCGCCCATTCCTTTATAGCATCCCTAAGAAACTCTGCCGTTCCTGGCTCTTCTTTATCATAATATTCCTTGAATCTTTCATCTTGAACATACATTTCTCCGAGCCCTATATGCGCTTCCTTTGAATATTCACTCCAATAAAGCATTAGCCACTCTTTATGTAGTTCAACAGCTCTGCGAGCCATATCGCCCTTTATATCGCCAGTCTTTAATGCCGCTGAAAGTGTTCCTTTAATTTTTTGTGCTAAATCAGTCGTCTTTTCATAATCAGCTTCTGTTAGCCCCATTACTTTTGCGTTCGAGGCGGTTATTTTTTCTTCTCCAAATTTTTCTCTGGCTTCTTTACCATATTTTTTTTCGTTTTCTTCGACTAAATTTTTCTTAAAACCTTCAAATTTTTCTTTATTGCTCATAATTATTTCTCCTTGTTTGTTTTTTATTGTTTTCTCCACAGTTTCTATCAATCTATCGAGTTCTTCTCTCTTTTTTAATAGATTTTGTCTATGTTCTTTAAGTGCCTTTTCTTCGATGAAATTTTTTGATTCCATTAAGCCCTTTATTATCTCAAGGTTTACTCCCAGCTCCCTAAAAAACATTATTTGTTGTAGTTTGTCGACTTCATTTTCACCATAGATTCTATACCCAGACGAGTTAATTCTAAGTGGCTTTAGTAATCCTATCTCATCGTAATATCGAAGTGTTCTGGTGCTTATCCCCGCAAGTTTAGCAAAGCTTTGTATTGAATATTCCATACAGATTTTTCTCCTATCAAGTTCAAACTCAATTTTAGTATAAACCTTTACGCTACGTCAATGTCAAGCAAAAAAAAGAATATCTATCTATTCTTTTTGATTTTGTTCTTTCTCAATCAGTGCAATTGCAACCTTAAGTGCGGCAATTCGCCGTTCAAGAAGGGTCTTCTGTGACTTGCCCAGCTTTGCAGCATCAATCTGCTCACACTTTTGGAGTGTGGACAACAAGGCACGATGTGCTTCGCTCAACTCTTCGACTGTAAAGTTTTGCATATTCAAACCTCC
>CAYZED010000045.1:0-5588 GCA_964477445.1 uncultured Clostridiaceae bacterium
CACAACCACCAGCGACACAACCACCAGCGACACAACCACCAGCGACACAACCACCAGCGACACAACCACCTAGTCCTGGAGGAGGAACTGGAGGAGTACTGGACCACTAACAAGCGGACCAGGATAACCACCACCAGCACATCCATAATCAACACTAACAAATTTTTATACCACATAGAGTTATAATAGAGATTCGCGGCACATTTTGCCGCGAATCTATTTGTGAATACCCATTATTTGAGATTTACACATTATTTAAGCAATAGTTCTTCTTAGCTACTGGAACTTAATTCAAAATTTTACGTCTAAATGGTAACAGAACAAATTTAGGAGGAATTTTGAATGAAAAACAATAGAATCATTTTAATCTTAGTGCTTTTAGTCATAACTTTGATAGGGACTGGGTGTTTTTTTAGAGAATCATTGACTGGTTTTGTTAATACAATAACATCGAAACAAATAGTAAAAAACCTTGATTTGAACCGTGCAGAAAAGAAGTACATAACTAAACCCGAGACAATATTACAAAACAAAATAAAAACAATCTATCCTGAAAAAGAATTAAAACTCAAAGATAATGAAAGAGTTAATGATTATTACTTTGTTGGAGATATCATTTATTATTCTTTATCTATGAACAATTCTAATAGCGAAATAATAATTAGGTATCATACAAGGACTAAGGAACAGACTGAATTATATAAAACTAACGAAAGCTCATCGATGGGAATAGAGAATTTAAGTGCTAATTCAAAAAATATTTTTTGGACTGAAGAAGTTCTGAAAAATGGAGAAAAGTTTTCTGAAGCCTATTGGAGTAACCCCTCTGAGAGGAACACTAAAATTTTTACATATGACCTTAAAACAAAAAATGTTAGTTTAATAAAAGAAGTTAAAAATACTCAAATGTATGTAAGTTTCTATAAAGAATATATAACTTGGTTTGAAGCAATTAGTGGTGGAGAATACGTAACAGGAAAAATGGTGTTATATAATTACAAAACAAATAAAACCCGTGAAATCAAAGCAACTCAAGGTATGAGAAGATGTCAAATACAAGATGGCTATATATTGTATCCGAAATATTCAAAAAATACATTAGTTAGAGAATCGATTTATGATGAAGAAAGATTTGTAAAATTAATTTTACCGAAAGACTTAGAATTAACTTATGCAATAAGTAATAATGAATATATAGTTTTATTCGCAAAAGCTCTTAATTCTGAGAAGTTTGTAACAGGAAATGCATATGTTTATGATGTTAGAAATTCAAAACTAACAAATTATGTATTTAAAGCTAAGATAAAAAATGCATACTATTTTTGTGTCAATAAGAACAAACTTGCGATATCTGGGCGAGAGGGTTTTATAATTATTGATTTAGTATCTGGAAAAGCGCAAACACCTGAAATCAGTAAGGAACCTGAATTGTCATTTTATGCGTTCATTGAGCCGTATAAGAATGGGTTTACTGTAAAACGTCCTAATGGGAAGATAGACATTTTTGAATAGTTCACCGCCAAACTGATTTGGTTACTAACTCACTTTTCTTTTATTCTGCCACAGAAATTTCACACTTTCAAAGATTTTATATGATAAAATTATAATAAATCTATGTACATTCGCGATACTGAAACTTATATAGAAGCTTATACTAAAGTTTATACAAAAGCTTATACTGAAGCTTATCTGAAGCTTTATTAAGTAAAGAATGATACATTTGGTATTTTATTATGATTTGGAGTGGTGAAAATGAAAAAGAGAATTTTTTGTTTGTTTTTGTCTGTAATAATTATTTCTTATATTTTTTCACCTATCAATATTACTGCAGCTATTATTGAAAAACAAAACCCGAAAGAATACGACTTTAAATCACATGCGATTCAAGTTTATAATGATGCGGTTCGTCGCATAGCAGATGCAAATGCAAATGCAGATGCAAATGCAAATGCAAATGCAAACGTAAATGTAAATGTAAATGTAAATGCAAATGCAGATAAATTTGTTTCAAATGAAATAATTATTAAATTTGTAGATCCAATTATTGACGAAAATTCTTCGAATCAGACTTTGCTTGATTTGAAAAATAAGTATGGAATTAGTTTGATTAATTCATTAGATGAATATACTAAACTTGCAAAATTCGATTTGTCGAAGACAAATATGGATAATCTAATGACGGAGTTAAACAATAGAACTGACTTAGCATATGCTGAGCCAAATTATATTAAAACAAAAAAAGTTGATATAAACAGCAATCCACTATTTGACAAACAATGGGGCATGGAAGATGGCGGATCGGCTGATATTAATGTAGATACTGCGTGGACAGTTACTAAAGGCGACAAAAGGGTTATAGTTGGAGTAATTGATACTGGTATTGATATAACTCATGTTGACTTAGTTGATAGTATTTGGATAAATGCTAAAGAGATACCGGGAAACGGCTTAGATGATGATAAAAACGGTTATATTGATGATGTAAACGGTTGGGATTTCTATAAAAACACTAATAAAATTTATGATGTCGATGGACACGGTACTCATATTGCTGGAATTATTGCTGGTTCAGATAATAGTATAGGTATTGAAGGCGTAGCACCGGGAGTTTCTATTATGCCACTGAAAGTTGGGAATGGTGAATTTGACACTTTTTCTGTTGTTACCGCGATAGAATATGGAAAAGAAAACGGCGTTTCTGTTTTTAACTGTTCTTATGTTTCTTCTGATTCGACTAACATAGAATACGAAGCAATGAAAAATACAAATGCAGTATTTGCTTGTGCGGCAGGAAACGATGGTGTAAATAATGACAGACATCCCCAATATCCAGCTTCATATGACCTCCCTAATATTATTTCTGTAGCCGCTAGTAATGAAAGTGGTCGATTAGCTAGTTTTTCTGACTATGGTGTTGGAACAGTTAACATTGCAGCACCTGGAACTAACATTTTAAGTGCTGTTCCAAATAATGGGTATGAAGACAAAGACGGCACTTCGATGTCAACACCATTTGTTACAGGTGTGGCTGCATTGGTAAAAAGTGTTAACTTAAGCTTGAAGCCTACAGACATAAAAAAATACATTTTGAGTAATGGAAACAAAAAAACATATTTAACTAAAACTATTAGTAGTGGTGCTTTATTGGATGCAGGAGCAGCGGTTATAGCAGCAAATAGTGCAGAAAAAATTAAACTAAAATCACTAAAATTCGAAAAATCCAGTGTTTCGTTGTATAAAGGTGATAGAACAAACTTAAATGTTGTTTTTACGCCAGCTAACGCCACCAATCAGGTTTTGGAATGGTCTAGTAGTAATCCGAATGTAGCTGATGTGGATGAAACTGGTGAAGTAACGGCTCTTGGAGTCGGTTCATCTGTAATAAAGGTAGTTTCGGATGATGGAAGTTATGATGCTACCTGCCAAATTGTAGTACCTGATCCAATACCAAAAGTTTATAGTGAAGGCGATAGTTTTAAGTTAAAAATATTAACAAATCAAATAATAAAAGGGGATGTAATTTTTTATTTTATAGCTCCTAGTGGTGATTTGGTAGAATTTAAGGGAGATTATGATAGTACTGGCTATTATACAAATCTAAAAGTTGATCAAAATGGAATTCTTGATAGTAATGAGTTAGATCCCGTGAGCGATGCAGGAGTTTGGGAAGTAGATAGTATTTATGTTACTTTAAAAAGTAGAGCATCAGTTAAATTTCTTAACGAAAAATATTATAATTTTGAAAACAACCAAAATACCTCAATCTATTTGGACCAATATAAATTTGGTGTAAAAGGTGTGAAAGGGGATCTGCCCGATAATACAAAAGAAATATCTGAGAAATCACTAGCTAATATTTCAGGTGAAGAACCTTCTTTAGATAAATCGGAAGTAAGTTCAACAACGGTAAGAAGAGGGAATATCATTAGGTTCAATTTTTATTCTAAAGATAAATACGGAATTTGGGCTGGAAAAGTAAATTTTTTAAAACCAGATGGAGAAATTGGTTCTTATGGATTAAACACAGATTCGAGAAATGGATTATTCTATGTTTTTTTGAGGGTTTCAAATGAATCTTCAGTAGGAGATTATGAAATCAATCCAGAGACGGAAAATGGAATTTGGAAAATAAAAAGTGTTGAATTGTCAAATGTCGCAAATAGTAAAGTAACTTATTATAATTCAAGTATTGTAAGCGGCACTAAATCCTTTGATTTTAGTGGGTGCGATTTCGATGTTATTAATGAGACGGTAGATATAAAGAATATTACACTTGAATCAAAGTCTGCTGAAATTAAGAAAGGCACTTATTTCAGAATTTTTTACAATGTCTCCCCAGAAAACTCAACAAATTATGATATAAAGTGGACAAGCAGTAATATAAAAATCGCAACTGTCAATTCAAGCGGAGTTATAAAGGGAATTAATAAAGGGGCAGCTATAATAACAGGCACGACTCAAGATGGAACTAATATCAAGGTGTCTTTTAATATTAAAGTTGATAATCCGATATTGATAAAATCTATAACGATGAAAAAATCTTTGACTTTAAAAAAGGGAAAAACCACGAAACTATCAGTTAGTATTTCACCTAGTATCGCAAATAACAAATTGCTTACTTGGAGCAGCTCAAATAAAAATATCGCGACAGTAGACTCGAAAGGAACCGTTAAAGCAATAAAAGTTGGAAAAGTTACAATTAAAGCAAAAAGCACAGATGGAAGCGGAAAATATGCTTTCTGTACTATAACAATTAAATAGTACAGATGAAAAATTAAATATCTATAGTATAGCAATCCTGAATGCGAATCATGACTAATTAGAATACAAACGAGCAAATTTGTTTCAGCTTCGATATAAAAACATCAAAAAAACACTTTCACAAATGGAAAACTGTATTGATTCAAATTACCCCCTATGTTAAAATTATGCCACAATCATAAATTGAATATATAAACATATATTTATATTTGTGTTTTGTGAAATAATAGCCAAAAGGCAAATAAAACAGGGGGAGAGAAAATGAAGCTACTCGGAAAAATTAAATCATCGAGCGTACTAACCTTCGTATTAAGTTTTCTAATGGTTCTTTTTACACCAGTCATAGCGTTTGCTAACGACTCAGACCTGATAATCCCGGTATTATCCTCAAATCAGAACTTCTTACTACTAATCGGGCTTGCAGTTTGTTTAGCTGGAATGGGATTCGGAGTATTCCAATTTTTTAGTGTTAAAAAAATTGCCGCTCACAAGTCAATGCTTGATGTAGCACAAGTTATCTATGAAACATGTAAGACTTATCTAATCCAACAGGGAAAATTCCTCGCAATTCTATTTTTATTTATTTCCGTATGTATCACTTTTTATTTTGGTTACTTACAAGCTGAAGGAATAGGAGGAGTACTACTTATACTAGGCTGGACCATTGTAGGTATTCTCGGTTCTTACGGAGTTGCATGGTATGGAATCAGAATGAATACTTTAGCAAATAGCAGAATGGCGTTTGCTTCACTTGAAAGAAAACCACTTAAATTACTAAATATACCGTTGAAAGCTGGAATGAGTATCGGAGTTCTTCTAATCTGTGT
>CAYZED010000046.1:0-3981 GCA_964477445.1 uncultured Clostridiaceae bacterium
AATCAACAAAATCAACCAGGAGCAGGGGCGTTAGAGACAGTTTGTTATTTAAGTGAAACGGAAGGTAATACATATTCAATTGAAGAAATTGGATGGTTTGCAGGAAGTGCAGCTTCTTCAACAAAAGATACTGGGGTAATGATAGCGAGAGTGCTATATGGTAAACAAAAAACAGATCTCGAAACATGGACGATAAGAAGAATCGATACCATAAGGAGGGGATAATTTGGGTTATACAAGAATAGGTTTTAGAATTAGAGCGAGGCAATTTTTTAATCGCCTCAGATTAACTCCAGCAGTTGGTGGAACTCCAATTGAATCAGATCCAGGAGTGGCTGTTAGTGCCGCAAATTTAAATAAGCTTGATGATGGATTATATATGTCTCAAAACATATTCCCAACCGGCGGTTCATCTACTGCCTTTACAATTACATTGGAAAATACTGTGTCGTGGGCGCAATTAGTTGGGATACCAATTTTAGTTGACTTCCACACTGTTTCTGGAGCAAATCCAACATTAAACCCCAATGGTTTAGGTGCGAAATCGATATATAGTCCTAATGGAATACAACCAAGCGCAAGTATGCCTTTAATAGATTCGGTATATGTAATAGTATATGACGGAACATATGTTAGGGCGGTGAATTATGAACCAAGAGTGTTTGTCGGTGGAGGAGTATTTTCAGTATTAAGAAAGCTTACTTCGTTTATCGGGAATATGTATCAGTCATGGCAAAATAACACAGGCTCGCAAATAGCGTTTATTGGTTATGGTAGCTCTGCGAATGATAATTTTTCAGTATCAAATAGTATAGGGGATGTAAATATAGCAAGCAGTGGTGGAGTAAGTAAGCTAGATGGTTTCAATGCAGGAGTAATGGCCAAAGTGATGGCTTATAACAATGGATTAGGAGGATTTTAAGAATGGCGAAAACATTTAATATGCCTTTTGTTCAGACAATGAAAACAGCATGGGCAAACATAGCTGCAGCAAATACTGCTAAAGATGGTACCGGAACAGTAGTAACATTAATGACTGCAGGAGCGGAAGGATCTAAAGTTGATAAAATAACAGTTCGGCCACTGGGAACAAACGTAGCTACAGTACTTAGGTTCTTTATTAATAATGGATCAACAAACGCAACTGCAGCTAACAATACGTTGATTCACGAGGTTACTCTACCAGCGACTACGGTTTCAGAAGTCGCGGCATTAACAGGGTATGATATAACAGTGCCTGGCGATGACGGTAAATATGTAGTCCCTATTCCATATCTTCCTGCGGGATATAAGATAAATATGACTTTAGGGACAGCCATTTCAGCAGGAGTTCAAGTCACTGCATTTGCAGGTGATATGTAATGGGTCGACCGATAGTTATTCATTCTGCAGCGATAATAAATGGTGGTGGAAATCAAATAAAGTCGAGGTGGTAATATGGGATTTGACCAAAGCTTCGGGAGACGGCCAAGCGAGGGTGGAGGGTTATCCCCAAAAGGAATTACAAAATACGGTATTGCAAAAGAAATTATAAAAGCTGGGGATTTCATAGAGTATCATACGAACGGTATTAGAAAAGCCACAAGAGAAAGATTAATACCAACTAATATATATTCAGCATTTCCAAGCAACCAGACAAGTGCTAGGCAGTCAGATTGCAGCGTTTGCTATTTAGGAAACAACAAGTATTTAGGTGTATATACAACCACATTTGATACTAGAGCTATAGTCAAACAATTTAATGATGATGGCACGGTTTCTTCTGGAGCGGAGTTAATTTTAAGTGGTGCGGCAGCTATGTCCAATCCAGTATCCTGTGATAGATTAGGCGACGACTCTGCGCTAATATGCACAAAAGGCAGCGGTAATTTTTTAAGAGCCATGAAAGTCTCCGTATCAGGGTTGACAATTTCTCAAACAAATAATTTAGCTAATACCAACATATCTATGGCAGGTGGTGTTTTATCTATAAAGCTAACTAATACAACGTTTTTATTATGTTGCGAGACAGACACGAATAAAAATGCGTATGTAATTATTGATGTTAACGGAGCTATGTCTTATGGCACAGCGTTAGCAGGTTCTGAAACAAATCAGAACGTAAGAAATTGCTTTTTAATAACACCGTCTCAATTTATGAGTGCGCTAGGCACAACAACTGGTTTTGCATATTGCTTCTATACGATAAGCGGGAACACAATAGCGTTCCAAGCCAGTGGAAATCAGTCATGTGGTTGGAGTGCTATATATCAATACACTCAATACATAAAACTGATACAAATGACAGCCACTAGTTTTGTTGCTTTTTGTATTGATGGTGGTGGCGGTTCTGCAAACAATAGAGTATGCACAAAACCGTTTATAGTTTCTGGAACCTCTTTTACAATGGGAACTGGTTTAAATGTTGATTTTTTAGGTGGTGGGTTGTCTACTGGTTTCCTTATAGATTATATGTATCCGTTAGGAGTAAAAAGTTCAGAAAATAGTTTTTCTGTTTTTATAACAGGTTATTACAATTTAAGTAGTGGTCAGCTAAGTGTTTTTTATTATACTACTTTTAAATTGGATTCGAATGTAGTTACAATTGATTCTAGGGAAAAGGTTGAGTTTCAACAATTGCTAAATGTACTCTCAAGCGGTTTCTATCCGTCAGTAAAAATAGAAAATGGGAATATGTATATAACGTATAGTGGTTATATGTGTTTTGTAGAAGCAAGAAAAATGATTAATGGAATTGCTAAGACTTCAGCGTTAGCAGGTTCCACAATAAAATATGTAAGCTTATAAGAGGAGGGAATAAACTTGAAGGTTATTACAAGAGTAAATACTAATGAAATAGTTATAGTGTCTAGCAAGGCAGATATTGTTTCAAACGGGATACTAACAGATACCTGCGTTGTAGGTATAGCGGTTGACGAAGACGGAAGTTTTTCTGAAGCGATTCCAAAAATATATGATGTTGAAGTTGTTCCAGAAAACGTAGAACCACGCATTTATGCTTATACTCCAGAAAAGGGATTTTATTTAATTCAATCGGTGGTTGATGTTATCAAAGAAGAAGCTCAGAACGAATTACTTGATGATTTAATTCAGAGAGGGGTGCTATAATGGGTGAATTTAAGCCGAGTCCATTTGTAATTTCTTTAAGAAGGCGATATAAGGCCGTTCCTCAGAAAACGACTTATGAACAGATAGAAGGGTATCTAGGTGATGGGGTAATCACATTGGAAGAATTCAATTATATAGTTGAATAGCATTAGAAATATAAGCACTCTTGGAGAATATCTGAGGGTGCTATTTTATTGACAGAAGGAAGGTGCGAAATGGAGCATTGTGATCAACATGGAACAAACTGTGAAAAAATTAAAAACACTGAAAAAAACATTGATAAATTTAATGAAAATGTAACGGAGCTAGTAAAATCGCAAAATGACATTAGGGAGAGAGTAACCAAGGTTGAAGAGTCTTCGAAGACCGCACATCATAGGCTTGATTCTATGGAAGAACAGACGAAAGCCATAATGAAACTTGCATTCAGTGTTGAAAATATGTCTGAGAAGATGCAGGAAATGATTGATTTATATAAAAATCATGATGTTAGGCTTGACGACCTCGAAAAAACACCAACAGAAGCATTAAATAAAAAAGTTGAAACTTTGGATGGAAGAATAGATAAGCTAGAAAAAGCACCTGCAGAAACAATTATGACATATTGGAAATTGTTTGTCGGTGCAATTGTTACTGGTACTGCAGGAATAGTAATTGGGTTGTTAATAAAAACATATAAATGAAAGATGGAGGAATTTAAAAATGAGTTATAGCGTTAATTCGCCGTGCGGAAATTGTAAAAAAGAATCGGTTTGTATAGATGTAAAAGCAATATATGAAGCTGTACAAAAGCAGATCCTTTCGAAATCTTATGATGAAGGTCATCAAGGAGGAGGCATGGTAGTTCTAATGTGCGTTAGGCAGCTCAACAAA
>CAYZED010000046.1:3991-5241 GCA_964477445.1 uncultured Clostridiaceae bacterium
ACAAAAAATTCCAGCAGAATATTTAGATAAAATCAATAGTGGTTATCTGGATTATATCAAATCTCAAACTGATTTGAATGTGCTTATTATTGATGTTTCTGATCGGGATTTTGTAAAAAATCAAGAAGATTATCTTTATATTCTAGATGAAATTAAATTAAAAATCCAAACAAAATAAATAAAAAATTGGAGGAAAAGAAAAAATGGACATGAATATAGTTTTTAATCAAATAAAACCGGAGTTTATTATCTTAGTAATAGCTCTTTGGTGCCTTGGGAAGTTTCTAAAACTTATTCCTACTTTTAAAGCAGAGTGGGTTATCCCAATTATCCTACTTGGAGTGGGAGTGCTCGTTACGATTGTTTTTGAGGCTTTTATTTTGAGAGAGGGCATCAATCCTATTACTATAGTTAATGGCAGCATACAGGGGATATTAGTTGCCTCAGTTGCGGTTTTCGGAAATGAGATATTAAAACAAATAAATATTAAGAGATTAGATGATATTAGAGATGAAATAAGGGCGAAAAAGCCAGATAAGAGGGTGTAAAACCATGATGAACGCAAATCAGCAGAAATTTATTGACAAGATTCTTCCTGGAGCAAAAAAGGCCCAGGATAAATTAGGCGTTTTTGTATCTTTAACATTAGCTCAAGCAGTACTCGAAAGTGGATGGGGAAGATCATCTATTGGAAACAATATCTTCGGAATAAAAGCAAATGCAGCCTGGAAGGGTGCAAAGAAATTAGTGAAGACAACGGAGTATGTTGGAGGCAAACGAATTGAAACTAATGCATTTTTCAGAGACTATGCAAGCGTTGAAGATTCGATTGAAGACCATGCGAAGCTTCTTACTATACCGAGATATAAACCAGTTATCCAGGCGAAGGGATACAAAGAGGCTTGTAAGCAAGTTCAAAAGTGCGGATATGCCACAGATCCTAATTACACAAACAAACTTATACTACTTATCGAAACATATGGGTTGAACAAGTGGGATAAGACCGAAGTAAAGCCATTAGTCAAAGATAATAAATAATACAAATACAAGCCTCAATCTTAATCGGTTGGGGTTTTTTTATTTAGATTATTAATCTTGTCATTATAATTACGAATGTAAAAAAAAGTTATTTTATGCAATCAAATTGTCGAATTTTCATAAAAAATCCGTGACATTAAAAAAGTCCGTGACATTTCCGTGACATTTTTGATAAAATAAATAAATATAAAAAAATCCCAATCGCTGAAACG
>CAYZED010000047.1:0-4826 GCA_964477445.1 uncultured Clostridiaceae bacterium
ATGTAAGACTGGCAGCAAGACATTCCTTCGGTTAAATTTGATATATTTCAAAATCAACCGAATTTTTTCGTTTGCTTTTGCTGCTTTTAGGTTATAATTAAATTGAAATAAGATTAACCGAAGGAGAGTGGCTTTATGTATATCACCAGACATTTAGGGCACGTGTTGGAAGACCCAGCGTTTTTACGGGGTGTTATGGCTGTTGTAGGTAGCAGACAGACCGGCAAATCGACACTAATCAAACATTTAGTGTCAACAAAAAATCACAAAGAGATAACCCTTGACAACCTCGCAGCGCGAGAAGTCGCTAAAACCGAGCCTGAGGCTTTTATTGCAAAAAACAAACCTCCGCTTTTCATTGATGAAATACAGTACGCCACTGAGTTATTTCCGTACTTAAAAATCTATATCGACAAAACACACGAGAAGGGCGCATTTTATATATCCGGCTCACAGCGGTTCAATATGATGAAAAATATGACGGAGAGCTTAGCTGGCAGGGTTGGGATATTTGAACTGATGGGTCTATCTATGCGCGAGCTTAGTGGTACGGTTTTTTGTAAACCTTTCATCCCCACACCTGAATATTTGGAGGGACGGACATCTGATTATCACCCTCAAAGTTATAACGATGTTTGGAGTATAATTCATAAAGGTGGTTATCCCGAACTGCACGAAAACCCTGCTCTCAACTGGGAAAGTTTCTACAACGATTATGTAAATACCTATATTGAGCGCGATGTGCACCAGTTAGAGAACATTGGCGACGAAATCAAGTTCTATCAGTTTATGCGCGTCGTTGCAGCAAACTCAGGAAATCTGCTCAATGTGGACAGTATTGCTCGTGATGTTGGAATTAAACGCGCTGAATGCGAAAAGTGGTTATCTGTCCTCCGTGCATCTAATCTGATATTCCTTATGCCGCCCTATCATAGCAACTTAATCAAACGTGCCGTTAAAACACCGAAGCTCTATTTCTTAGACACAGGATTAATGGCATTCTTGACAAGGTGGCTAGACAAAGACCAAATAGAAAACGGCGCAATGGCTGGTGCGTTTTTTGAAACCTTTGTTGTATGCGAAGTTTTGAAGAGCTTTCATAATGCGGGGCTCGACCCTCGTAATTACTTATACTTCTACCGCGACATAGACGGGAATGAAATTGACATTCTAATAAATTCCAACGGGAAACTGCATCCGATTGAAATTAAGAAAGGAACAAATCCAAGTAAAAGCGATATTAACGCATTTAAGCAGATTGAAAAAGACACCTCTATTACCAGAGGCGAGGGTGGCATTATTTGTTTATGTGAGAACTTAATGCCGCTTGCCAGCAATGACTATATTATTCCGGTTCAGTATATTTAGGCCCTATCAGAAACCTTATATGTTTTTAAGTTGCTCAAAGCATTGAGCTAGGACTTGTGACTCTTCCCACCTAACCGATCGAATCTGCTCATCAATAAATGAAAAGAGTTTCTCTGGATATTGAATAGCCCATGTTACACCTAAACAAGCTTTAAGTTTTAATCTGTTTTTAGATAAATATTTAGTTGCAAGTGGTCGAATCTCATCTACAAATGAAATGCTTCTTTTTGCAATAACTTCATCCTCTACATTTTCTGAAATCGCATCTAATAGCAATGTTTCCAATGCACCCTCCTTATCTGATGGGATTATCACCAACAGAAAATCAACGAAGGATTCTTGCTTATAACTATTTTCGTAAGAATTTGCCATCCATTTTCCATTCTCAATTTGTGTAATTATTGGCCCGAGCGATGCTTGAAATGAGTCGATAATAGATTTCTCAGCATAGTCATCGTGATCAGTAACTATTGCAATTTTCGAAAATGCGTTTGTGTCAATTATTGCCGACTGGATTTTCTCTCTGAAGAAGTTTCCGAAATTATCCTTTCCACCTACACCACAGATTAGAAGACTTTCGCTTTCTCTTCGATACCAGTAAGATGACTCACCTCTATTTTCATCAGCTCTAATATCGAGTTCTTTGGGGGCATTCCGATGTGTCCAACCACAAGTTTTCTCTAGATAATAGCTTAATAGAATTGCATCGGTTTTTCCTTCACATAAGATTAACTTGTTCATAGTCGCACCTCAAACCCGAACTGCTCACGGTTTGCATAAACATGCCTTCCACTCAATACTCGGGAATACGTTCTAAGCTCATTGCTATTTTTTTTAAAAGTCAGGACACTAATGTCATCCTTTTGATCCTGGTGCTCATAATCTTGAGTCGCAAGTAATCCATCTATCGCTTCAATGCTATGCGTTGTTATAAAAAGCTGCACATCAAATTGCAAAGAAGCCTTTACTAAAAATCTAAAGATATCATCATAATATTTTGAATGGATTGCGGTTTCCACCTCATCGATTAGCAACACACCACCGGCAGCTTGAGCTATAGCATTCGCCAGGGATAATACTTTTTTTATTCCATCACCGTAAGTTGATAGAGGCATATTTCCCAACTTTGCATGCTTAATGTACTCCGTTGAGCGGCTATTGTCTTCATTCTTTAATATCACAAGATCGACTATTTCCGAATCAAATAGTTGCAAAATCCGCAGACATATTTCTTTGTATGCGTCATTTCGTATTATGCGATCGAATACAAAACCTTTAACATGATCTGTTGGAGATAGATATATCATATTTATAAAATTGTTTTTCTTAATCTCTCTTCCAGAAGTAGTAGCATATACGTCAATTTCAACAGGCATTTTATCACGCATACCATCAACTTCATAGATAAGCTCTCCATTAAAAGCATCTACTTCAATCATTTCAGAATCCATATCACGCATCATCCGATTACGTTTTGCAGGATATAGCTTCTTTAAGACATCCTCGGGGTCCATCATTATCTTTTTCTGTTCACCATGCAACTTATATGCTATGTTTTTACCTCTGCACTTTGAATTCAGTGCTACTTCCAACCTAGCAACATCTCTCGGGAAAAGATTAATAAAGCTTTCGTATACAGGTGTCCCACTAAAAAAAGTATTTATATCTCGCATTCGAGCAATACGTAATATATTAGTAAAATCATTTGGATTACGCAATAATAACATAGCCTCCAACACACTGGTCTTTCCACTGTTGTTATCTCCTGCTATGATGTTGATATTATTCAGATTATCGATAGCAAGACTATGAATTCCTCTAAAATGAACAATATCTATATTTTCAATATGATTCGTCATTACAACACCTCCTCACGGTCCGCAAATTCTATTACTAAACGTTTTCCAAGCCCATCAGCAATTCTCTTTAGTATTTGTATACTCGGTTTATAACTTCCATTTTCAATCTTGCTAATATTGGCCTGGGAAACCCCTGATTTCTCAGCCAATTGCTTCTGAGTAATACTAAGCTGATTTCGAGTATTAGCAATCAAATCACATAATTCTGCTTCAATATCATAATCCGAAAAAATTGGTTTATCATCAACTTCTACTAATCGAACTTCCTTCAGTGCTTCATCTAAATATGATTGTAAGTCGTCCATTCTAGACCTCCTCTTAACTTATCTATCGCCTTATATTCATAATATGTCATATTTGATATATTGTCAATTTATTTTATGTTGAATTAAACATATTTATGCTTGCTTTAAAAACGATATAATGAAGAACTTGAAAAATTGCCAAAAGGCTCATTGCTTCTTAGAAAAATAGGAAACAATGAATATTTCTATTTGAAATATCGAGAGAACGGAAAGAATATAGCAAAATATATCGGAAAGAAGAATAAAATCGATGTTCAAGAACTAAAAGAAAAAATTAAAAAACGAAAGCATTTAGAAGGAGTTATGAAAAACCTAAACCAAGAGGAAAATGAAATAAAAAAGGCGCTGAGATGAGGAAGATTTATTTTGTTGATATAGTCCAAAAATTAAATTTTCGTTACCAATAATATATATTAATGGTAACGAAAAAGTTGTAAGTTCGGAGGAATAGCTATGAAGAGAGAAACTCAATTATCTAGAACTCATGATCGTATTATCACTTCAAATATAAAATTATTTATTTCAATTAAAGTTTACATCTAGCTTTGAGAATATAGTATCTGCTTCGACCTTGCCCCTGTGCGAGAATAATATTTTTCTCTTGCAAAGCCACGAACAATCTTTTTACTTGCGATCTTGATGTTGTTTTCTCATTATTACAAAAAAACTTGACTCATTCGAATAGAATTCAACGTTGTTTTTATTAATAAAGGAATCCTTTGTTCTCTTAAGGCCACTACCACGTCTTTCCATATAGTCTAATCGACTAAAAATGTCAGCAAGTATCGGATTTCTACGAATAGAGGCAATTTTATTTATATCCACTTCTTGAATATTTTTTCCGTCGAACATACCACCTGGCGATACGATTTCCAGACGATCATCGTAAATATCAATATGGATTTCTGATCCAATAATATTATAATCCCTGTGTACTAACGCATTTACTAGTGCTTCGCGAACGGCATTCTCAGGATAATCAATATATTCAATTCGATAAAGCCCAGCATAAGTTAAATTATCGTTTTGATCAATCATTCCAAAAGATAGATAGTCCTTGCGTCCTTCTAATCTTTTTTCAGTTACACTTAAAAAAGTTGATTTAAAAAGTGTAAAGCTTGCATCATCAAATCGTTCTGATGTAGACAGTCCATCAAAGGATTCAAAATGAGTTGATTCTGCTGTTAATAGATTTTTTGTATCCTGTTCCATATTTAACCTCTATTCAGTCTTTTGTTTAATTATACCATTAATTTGAATTAATCATATCATAAAGAATTTGATATATAAAATT
>CAYZED010000048.1:0-3866 GCA_964477445.1 uncultured Clostridiaceae bacterium
CAATCTGGCTTTCACTTTGTATAATCAAAACTGTAAGGACTTTTTCAGTGGTCTCCTCATTGAGTCCTCTTTTTAGCTTAGCGTGCAAAACTTTACTGTACATGTCAATCAATTCGAATATAAATCTGTTGTTGCAGTTTTCCGACTTGTGTATAATGACGGTGTAATATTATATTAAAGCAAATAAAATTCAACTAACGCTAATAAAATTAACTAACGAGAAGGAGACTGTTCACATGTTAAATCTAGATATTAAGAAAGTTGCCATATTAGGCGCTGGTATCATGGGAGCTGGAATAGCCACTATCATTGCAGAAACTGGAATTCCTGTGATTTTGCTTGATATTATTCCAAGAGAATTAACAAATGATGAAATCGAAAAAGGGTTGAAATTAGAAGACAAAGCAGTTAGGAATCGTTTCGGAATAAAAGCAAAGAATCTAATGAAAGATCCAAATAATAAGGCGCTTTTTATCGAGAATGCTGAAGAGCTGATAGAAGTTGGTAATTTTGAGGATGACTTAAATATGCTATCAGAAGCCGACTGGGTTATTGAAGTTGTACTTGAGAAAATAGAAGTAAAAAAAGCCTTGATCGAAAAAATCGTTAAGCATTTAAAACCAGGAGTCATAATGTCCACTAACACATCGGGTGTTTCTGTAAATAAAATAATCGAGGATCAGCCGAATTTTATAGCTAATAGAATAATAAATTTTGCTTTTATGTCGATTCTGAAGGCAAAGATCGAATTTGATTTCAACTATGCTGAGATTGACAAAATGACCGGCATTATGTTAGGTAGATCTACTTCTGCAACGTTTAGAACGCTTGATTTGATAGGGTTGGATGTGGTGAACTATATTTCAGGAAATTTGTCTAAAAGTATTGAAGATAAAGAAGAAAAAGACATATTAGTATATGCGGAGACCTTGAGACCGTTAATTGAAGCGAATCAATTAGGAAACAAAACAGGAAAAGGTTTCTATAAAAAAGAAAAAGATGAATTGGGCACAAAAATTCTAGTTTGGAATGAAGCCAAAAACGAATATGAAGGTCAAAACATTAGAATTCTTCCGACTGTGATAAAAGCTGAACTTATGCATGATGTTAAAGATCGCTTAAAAACATTGCTTTCCACTGACGACGAAGACTCGAAATTTATGTGGCAGATTACTAAAGAATTGCTTTTATTCTCGGCAAAGAGAATTCCGGAAATCGCTGATGATTTCGTAGAAGTTGATAATGCCGTTAAGTGGGGTTTTAATTGGGAGATTGGGCCATTTGAAATTTGGGATGTTCTGGGACTAAAAGAAACTACAGAAAGAATGAAGTCAGAAAACGCCGAAATCCCTGAGTGGGTAGTAGAGTGGATAAGTTCAGGGAAGACGCACTTCTATATGTAAAAAAACAATTGATGAGATAGAATTCTTTCGTCGACAAAAATACTTGCATGTTTTTTATAAATACACGCAAGTATTTTTATGCGTTTTTTCTTGTGGTTTCGCTTCGAATATGATAGTATATTAAAAGTTACCGTCATATTTTAAACAATTCAAATAATTTAATTTTGATTTAAAACCTTGACTGCTAACGCTTTCGGGGTTTTTGTTTATATAAAAACGAAATTACTAAAAAAGAAGAAATGCAAGAAAACTTTCATTTTCAAATTGAATGATGTGTTTTCTGTCAGAAAGGATGAATATTTATGAGCGAATTAACAATTAAGAAAATGATTTTGCCAAAAGATTTAAATCATATTTTGGATGGATATCAAAAGGTAGTTATACCAGAGAGCAGAACTCATTTGCAACAATTAGCCACAGGAGGAATCATACAATCCGAATTTGAGATCGCTTACGAAGTTCCAAATCACGGGAGAATATTGGAAGCGACAGTTACATCATGTAAGAATGGTGTGGTGGTGAATTACCCTGAACCATACATGAGACGAAGAGACCCCAACTGCTTGATTATTGGAGATGATAATGCAACTGATAAACCCAGGTATGAAGAAACCTATGGAGAGCCGTTTGAGCCCCTTAGAAGGGCAACTTTTCACTGGCTTAAGAAACAGGACTTAATTATAATGCCTTTTATGGCAGGTGGAGATGAATTTGGATATCCCGCTCTATTAGTTGCACCTTTAAACACCGGTTTTTTTGCGGCTGGCTTGGCAGACCTTCAGGGTTTTATACCAAAGAGTGAGATACCGCAGGATTTTAAACCAAAAGCTGTGATTTATGTTGCGCCGCCTTTTAGACATACTCATTTTGATGGAAAACAGGTTGTTGTACATAATAGATTGAAAGGCATGCATGAACTTTTTGCATATAATCTCTATCCAGGGCCAAGCGCAAAAAAAGGTATTTACGGAGTACTGTTAAATATCGGCGAAGGCGAAGGATGGGTTACTGTCCACGCATCTACTGTCAAAATTGTTACACCTTACGAAAATGTTATCGTTCTTATGCATGAAGGCGCTAGTGGTGGTGGTAAGAGTGAGATGCTCGAGAATGTTCATAGAGAAATTGATGGACAAATTCTTCTTGGAAAAAACACCGTTACGAAGGAAAAGACTTTTATCGAATTAAAAGAAACGTGTCAATTACAACCAGTTACTGATGATATGGCACTTTGTCATCCATCTATTCAGCAAATCGGAAAGAAGCTTGTTGTAAGAGATGCTGAAGCTGGCTGGTTCCTTAGAATGAATCATGTAAATAAATATGGTATTGAGCCAAGTCACGAAAGACTTTGCATTCATCCACCAGAACCATTAGTGTTTTTCAATCTTCAGGGAGTTCCAAATTCGACATGTCTGATTTGGGAACACACTATGGATGCACCAGGCAAACCTTGTCCTAATCCTAGAGTCATAATGCCAAGACGCTTTATTCCTGACATAGTAAATGATTCTGTGGAAGTTGATGTTAGAAGTTTTGGGGTAAGAACACCACCTTGCACAAAAGAAAATCCGACTTATGGAATATTGGGAATGTTTCATATTCTACCTCCGGCTCTCGCATGGCTCTGGAGGCTTGTTGCGCCTAGAGGTTATGACAATCCAAGTATAATAAGCTCGGAAGGAATGAGTAGTGAGGGTGTTGGATCGTATTGGCCTTTTGCTACCGGTCGGATGGTTGACCAAGCAAATCTATTACTTGAACAAATTTCAAATACATACAGCACACGCTATGTTCTGATACCAAATCAACATGTCGGTGCGTATAAAGTTGAATTTATGCCTCAGTGGATAAGCCGTGAATATTTAGCTCGTCGAGGTAGTGCGAAGTTTAGACCTGAACAGCTAGTGGAATCAAGGTGTTCATTACTTGGCTATTGTTTAGAATCGATGAAAGTTGACGGACACTATCTACCATTAGCGTTCCTTCAGCCTGATCATCAGCCAGAGATTGGAGTAGAAGGTTATGATAAAGGTGCAAAAATACTTTCGGATTTCTTTAAAGACGAGCTAAAAAAGTTCTTATGTGATGACTTGAATCCGCTTGGAAGAAGAATTATCGAGTGTTGCTTGAACGATGGAACAATAAATGATTATATAGACTTAATACCAATGAGAATGTAAAAAAAGTATAATAACAATGTTATAAACAATATAAAAAATCTGTTTGACAAGAAGCGGGATAGTGTGTTATCCTTTAGAAAATTAAATCCTTAGACGAGGAAGAGTAATTCATAAAGCAGTTTTAAGCGATTTCGGGACAGTGTGAGCCGGATAACCAGCAGATGAATGAATGGACCTTAGAGGACCGGATTGAAAGCGAAAGCGAGTAGTGGCCGGCGTGAACGCACGTTACAGCGGGAAGGAGTATGTTAGTACTTCGAGAGATACGTTTGATTACGTG
>CAYZED010000049.1:0-1042 GCA_964477445.1 uncultured Clostridiaceae bacterium
TTTCGAGAATTTGAACCCTTGGCAATTTCTGAACAATTTGTATCAACGGATGCAAGTTATTAAGGATCAACCCATCTCTAATGATCCCCCCTTAACCATCTGGGTTGCTCAGGAAGGCATCACACCGATTCGGGATGTGCAGATGCAAGAAACCTCAAGTCATATTATTTTAAAAGTCTCTATTCCCAGCCTCAACCCCGAGGATTTGTCAATTCGTGTTACCTCAGAAACTGTGTTTTTATCCGGGGAAAAAATTGAACAGGTAGAAGTGCCAGGGTACTGTGATTTTACCTATCCATCCCAACAATTTCAATGTCTGATTCCCTTACCCTATTCCGTCCATCCTGAAAACGTAACAGCAGAATTAGATCAAAATCTATTACTGCTGAAATTGCCTAAAGAAAAAACCGTTTCCCCCCGAACTCAGGGAATTATTGTAAGGTGTTCACCGGATTTACAGCGTCTATCTGAAACTTGGGAAGTTAACTATAAAAATTCGTGAATTTTTGTAATTAAACACTTACCAGTTAATGATCAATGGTGTAAGATATCCACATAAACCTCTGCTACTGTCTGTTACTACTACCGCTAATCAAAAGTTATCTTTCTCTGAAAGTTAATGTCTTGAACCCAGAAAAGCTGCCACGACCATGGATAATCAAAAATACTTGAAACCCAGTGATCCTAAACTCTGGGAATTGCGTTTGTATATTGCCGGACAAACCCCTAAAGCCATCAGAGCATTTATCAACTTGAAAAAAGTTTGTGAACAGTATCTTCAGGGTGAATATCAAATTGAAATCATTGATGCGTTAAATGACCCTCGACTCGCCGAGCAAGATCACATTTTCGCCCTTCCCGCCTTAGTTCGTAAAATTCCTCCCCCCTTAAAACAAATTATTGGGGACTTGTCCAGTCCTGAAAAAATTTTGATGGGGTTAGAATTGTGCAAAGGAGGTGGTTGGGAAAATCCTTGATTTAAAATAAGAGGAGAAGTTATTTTATGAAATCCTATTTCTCTGCCCCCAAACAGGACTTGCAG
>CAYZED010000049.1:1206-2966 GCA_964477445.1 uncultured Clostridiaceae bacterium
TTGCCAAGGAAACATTACGAGCGATTGGTAATGGAGAAGTTGATGCTTTAGTAATTGCTGGGTTAGAAGG
Organism: uncultured Clostridiaceae bacterium; assembly: GCA_964477445.1. Taxonomy (GTDB): domain Bacteria; phylum Bacillota; class Clostridia; order Lutisporales; family Lutisporaceae; genus CAYZED01. Next base: position 1,277 of record CAYZED010000049.1, read on the forward strand.
AGAACAGGTTTATACGCTGCAAGGGGCTGATTCTTCCTATCGAATGCTGGTGGAAGAAATGAAAGAAGGTGCCGCTACCATTACCACCGATAGTACATTATTACTCTATTGTAATAAACGATTAGCGTCTTTAGTTAAAACCCCGTTAAAAAATTTAATTGGGACGGATTTTAAAGAATTTATTTCTCCCTCGGATTTAACCTTATTTGAATCCCTATCTCAGAAGGCGAATTTAGGTTCGGGAAAGGCGGAATTAACCTTAATTGCTCGGGATGGGACGGAAGTTCCGGTTTATCTTTCTATTAATATTCTGAATCAAAAAGGTGTGGAGGTCGGATGTTTAATTATTACCGATTTATCAGAGCAGAAACGAGATGAAGATATTGTTGCTCAAGAGCGGTTAACTCGATTACTTTTAGAACAAGCAGCCGAGTCTATTATTGTTTGTGATCATCAGGGAAAAATTATTCGTGCTAGTCAAGAAGCTCAGAGAATTTTAGGGGCAAATTTACTGCTTTCTGATTTCGATGACCTGATTAAACTTGAACTTTTACCGCAACAAAATGGCGGTCATTCCTTGCGAAAAAAAAATAAAAGTTCTAATTCTATTTTTTCCATTGCATCCGTGATTAATGGTCATCCCTATAAAGGAAGGGAAGTTCTGTTTATTAGAAAAGATGGAGAAAAAATTAACTTTTTATTAAGTGCTAGTCCTCTATCAAAACCCCATAGTGTTTTTAAAGGCTGTGTGGTGATTCTGACCAATATTACGGAGCGAAAATGGTCAGAGGAATCCTTAAAAAAAATTAATGAAGAACTAGAAATCAAAGTTTCTGAACGAACAGCTGAGTTAGAATCTTTAAATAGTCGGTTAAAACAAGAATTAGTAGAACAAGCCCGAACTCAACAGATTTTACAAGATCAAGCTCAACTTTTAGACTTAGCAAATGATGGTATTATTGCTGTTGATTTGAATAATAATATCAACTATTGGAATCAGGGTGCGGAAAAACTTTATGGCTATTCTAAATCAGAAGCATTAGGAAACAATTTAGTTAAATTGCTCAAAATTCCATCTCCTCAATCCTTAGAAAAAATCAAACAGGAAGTGCTACAAAAAGGCAACTGGGAAGGAGAATTAATTCAAACCAATCAACAGGGAAATACTGTGATTATTCATAGTAGTTGGTCACTCAAGAAAGATAGCGAGGGAAATCCAATTGCGATTCTAAAAATTAATCGAGATATTACCAAAGCCAAACAAGCGGAACAAGCAATTATAGATTCCGGTTTACGCTTGGCTGGGATTTTAGATATGGCTCAGGATGCGATTATTTCGATTAATGAGCAACAACAAATTACCCTATTTAATCAAGGAGCGGAGAAAATATTTGGTTATAGGGCAAATGAAATTTTAAAACGGCCGTTTAGCTTATTGATTTCTGAATTTTCATTTCAAAAAGATTGTCAATATCATCCCGAATTATTACCCGAAAATCGTCTAATTCAAGACATTGGAGAATATCAGGAAGTGACGGGTTATCGTAAAGATGGTACGGAATTTCCGGCCGAAGTTTCTATCTCTCGGTTATCCTTAGAAGCCGGAAAAATTTTAACGGTTTTTATGCGAGATATTAGCGATCGCAAACGGGTTGAAATTGCGATTCACAAAGCCCAAGAAGACCTAGAA
>CAYZED010000050.1:0-2870 GCA_964477445.1 uncultured Clostridiaceae bacterium
TTTTAATTCGGATTTTGATTCAACCCTAATATGCTTTAGAAAAGTTCGTGCCATCTTTCCAAATAACATTTCTATTAAATTCAACCAAGAACCGTGTTTTGGAGTATGAATATATATAAACCGATTTGGTACAGTTGATAAATACTGCATTGTTTCCTTAGATATATGTGAAGAGTGATTATCAAGTGTATATTCCAGACAAAACCTGCCACCAATTCCAGCGAAAACCTGCCACTTTTTTTTGCACTAAACCTATCGCTTTTTTGGCTAATTTCTAACTTACAAAATTAATATTTTTTTAGCTTTTTTCATTATTTTTTTGTCGTTTTCTTAATGATTCTCCATTTAATTCTATACGGTGTGATGAATAAACTATTCGATCCATTATCGCATCCGCTATCGTAGCATCTTCTAAAAGTTCATGCCAATTTGCAACCGGAAGTTGAGAGGTGATAATTGTGGAACGTTTACCGTGACGATCTTCAAGGATTTCTAATAAATATAAACGGGATTGACTGTCTATTGGTTGTAAACCAAAATCATCCAATATTATCAAATCCTGCTGCTCTATCTTTCTGATTTCCTTTATAAATGAGTTATCGGCGCCGGACATCTTTAGCATACTAAAAAGTTTTCCAGTATTAAAATACATGACTTTATAACCGCGAGTACATGCCTTATGACCAAGAGCGGATGCTATATAACTCTTGCCTACGCCGGTTTTTCCAGTTATTATTACATTTTCTTTGTTTGTTATAAAATTTAAATCTGCAAGACGAAGTAAGGTGTTTTTGTCTAGATTTCTACGACTTTGGAAATCTATTTCTTCTATTGTTGCGTTATATCGAAAACGAGCTGATTCCAATGAACGGATTATCTTCCGAGTATTTCTGTCATTGTATTCAGCTTCTACTAAATAAGATACGAGATCATCGGCTGTCATTTCCTGATGACTTCGAGTTTCTATAGCTGCTTGAAATGCACTCGACATTCCCTTTAATCTGAGTGCTTTTAATTTCTCTAATGTTGCACTGTTATTCATTAATTTTAATCCTTTTATTTTTATAAAATATTTTATTTTTATACTATAATATTATTTTATTTATAGTATTGACTTCCTCTTATATTATTATGAGATGGTAATTTATATTGTTCTTCTGATTCAATTGGAATATAATCCAATCTTTTTTCTAATATATTTTTAACAGTCATATAGTTGAAACTGTTGTAGTAACTTGCTCGTAAACATGCAGAGTTCAAACGGTCTTTTCCTACTTTTTTTACAAAACTTAGTATTCCCATACAGGACTTATAACCTTTTTCCGGATGAGCTTTTGATTGCAAGATTGAGCTTATGTATGCTAAAGTTGGTTGACCGATTTCGGTGGCCCATTTAAGAAATTTTTCAGGACTCCATTCGGATACAAAACGGTGCGATGATGGAAGATGCTGGATAACTGTTGTGTAAGCATTTTCTTTTGTATCCCTTACATGACTGGCAATACGCTCATGCTTATAATAGATTTCTACCATCGTTTTTGTATATATTATTTCTACTCGTTTGCCTATATAATGAAAGGGAACGCTGTAATAATGTTTGTCTTTACCAAACCAAATGTGACTTGTTTTATAGACTGTGGCTTGGTGGTAAGCTTTTATCTCGTAACGACTTACAGGTAATGCTTTTAATTCGCTACGTTCTGTGGATTCAAATATCTCACGACGACTTGAGGGCTTACCCGTTAATTTTATACTATTATATTTTTCAAGTTCTTCCTTAATTCTATTATTTAAATCAGTAAGATTAAAAAACACCATGCCGGAAAGTTCTGCAAATATTCTATTATATACAATTTTTACAGCACCTTCTACAAGGGCTTTATCTTTCGGTTTATAGCTCCGCGTTGCTAAAATTGTTGTTCCATAATGATGGGAAAAGTCATCAAAGGTCTTATTCAATAAGGGTTCATATTTATTACTTTTATGAACAGCTGACTTCAAATTATCCGGTACTATTGCCTGCGGAACTCCACCATAGTAATGAATAGCATTTTCTAATGCCATGATAAAATCTTCTTTCTTTTGCGATAAAACTGCCTCGACATATGTCAACTGGCTCGCACCTAGAATAGATACAAAAACTTCCACTTCTGTTAATTCACCTGTTTCAGGATTTGTTAGGTGAAGTTTCTTTCCCGTAAAATCTACAAACATTTTGTCACCTGATTTATGTTCAAAGTGCATCGAGACTTGGCTGGTTTTTTGCCATTTATGAAAGTGATGGCAGAAACTCGAATAATTGTAACCCTTTGGATTTTCAAGCTTATATCTACTCCAAAGACGCAAGCGAGTCATTCCTACTTTACTTAATTGCCTTTCCATGTCCGGAAATGATTCTATCAGTTTTTCTAATTTTGTATCAATACTAACATCTGATTCTGATGATATTTTTTTATTATAAAATTTCTTACTTAATTCTAAATCGCTCATTTGTTCAAAGTCTGAATAGCTCAAACCACTCGTTTCAAACATTGAACTATATTTGCTTACAGAATCTCTCGATATACCCAATATATGCGAGATTGCTCTGCAACTCTTGCCAGAGTTACGAAGCCGTATTATTTGACGTAATGTTGTCATTGTTAACCTCTTATTAGCCATTTATAATTTCTTCCATTATTGTTTGCAATCAATAAAAGAAGTTCTATTTTATTATTTTATTTTAAATATTTTATTAGCTAAAAAGTGGTAGGTTTTCAGCGGAATCACTGGCAGGTATTCCCTTGGAATCGGTGGCAGACTTTCAGCGGAATTACTGGTAGACTTTCATTGGAATTTCCAATAAAGCAGATCAGTTAATGAAAAGAAAT
>CAYZED010000051.1:0-2799 GCA_964477445.1 uncultured Clostridiaceae bacterium
TTCACTTTTCTATAATCATGGCGCCGCTTCGGGTTTTATAATCCCGAAGGGATGATATGATTATAATAAATATAAGGAGAATGTTTTCAAATCCCGAAGGGGTGATTGTTGATTCCGGTTGAAAAGTGCACAAAAATCCGGTGAAAAATGCACAGATAAGTTAATTATTTTTGATCAAATTTTTCATCCTAAAACTTTTCCCATTAATAAAGAATGGATAAGAATGATGGAGCAGCCGATCAAGAATAGCAGCAGCAACAACATCATCGTTAAAGATCTCACCCCATTGCTCAAATGGTTTATTAGAAGTAATTATAACAGAACCTTTTTCATACCGTTTAGAAATTAATTGAAAAAAAAGTTTAGCAGTTTGTTTAGTCAAAGAAAGATATCCTAGTTCATCAATAATAATAAGATCAACTCTGGCAAGACTTTCCAAAAATTTATTAAGTTGACCGGATACTTCAGCAGAGGCAAGTTCCTGTGTCAACCGTTCTGCGGAAAAGAAGAGTACACGTTTTCTCATCTGACAAGCTTTAATACCAAGACTAATGGCAAGATGAGTTTTTCCGACTCCTGGCGCTCCAAGGAAAAGAACATTTTTAGCGGATTGTAAAAAGTCAAGAGTAGCTAATTCTCTTATGAGTTTTTCATTTATTTTTGGTTGATAAGTAAAATCAAACTCATCTAATCTTTTAATTTGTGGAAATCCTGCAATTTGAGTTTTTCTATTAATCGATCTGTCGATTTTTGTTAACACCTGCTGTTCGAGTAATCTGAGTAAATAATCTTGATAAGACAATTTTGCTTTAGCTGCATTTTCAGATTCTTCTTTGTAAATTTCTTTTATACGATGTAATGATAATATTGTCAAATATTTTTCAATTTGTGTTTCTTCCATTTTATTATTGCTCCTGATTATTTTTTTATTTAACTTTATTTTGCACAACATATAAATCAGAGCGAGGGGAATTAACCTTTCGGTTTTTTCCCCTTTCTCTAAAATTCTTTATCCGGCCTATCCAACTGATATTCGATTAAATCTCTTTTTATGTCAACACTTTCTATTGATGTGAACGATGTATCTGACGCTTTTGTAACTTCAAAATATTGTGTAAATTTACTTTGAAGATATCCATAGATGAATTTATAATTATAGACTTCATATTCTAACGATATATCTATTGCAGCAATAAAATCATCTCTACGATACATTTTTGATATTTCTAATATTTGAAACAAATGATATCTAACGTTAATCCCTTTTTGAGATTTTAATTTTTCAATGAATTGTTCCTGATCAGGGAAACTTTCTAAAAACTGTTTCTTCATTCTTTCAAAATTACCTTCTTTATTGTTGTTTCCTCGATAATGTGCAGGTTCAATTATCGTATTACCTTTTTTAAGCGAGAGTTTGTGAACCGCCATTAATTTATTTGTTTCAGAATATATTTCCAACAGATATCCTTTAGATACTTTTAACCAGACATAGTTGCCAACCAATAGATATGGAACCGAATATCTGCTCCCGTTATAAGATATTAAACAGTCTAGCGTGACTTTTCTTGCTTCTTCTTTTACTCCCGAATATCTGCTTAAGGGTAACGGCATTAAATGTTGCTTTTCTTTTTCAAATAATTCTGCCGGTGTCATCTTAATTGTGGAATGTATTCTATGATTTACTTTGTTTTGAAATTCCTTTAGTTTGTTGTTAAAATCTTCGAAACTTTCAAACTTATTTCCTACTATAAAATGATTCTTCAAATAACTAAATGGCTTCTCCACTTTCCCTTTACTCCATGGATGTCCTGGCAATGATCGACTAGGCTCAAATCCATAATGCCCGCATAATCGAAGATACTCGTCGCTCCATTTAAAATTATTACTTGACGCATTTTTTACAAATGCCTTCGCATTATCTGTCTGTACTCGCCGACATACCCCTCCCGATTCTACGATACTCTTCTCTAACGCTTCATGTACTGACGCATTATTTTGTGATAAGGATGACTCTAATATCTGCTCCCTGCTAAATCCGTGAATATATGAATAAACATATACTCTTGTCTCTATACCGGAAATCTCTATTTTATAAGGACTCCAATCATACTGAGCCTGTTCTCCTGGAACTGTCTCGTATGGCATATAACTCCTTTGTATATCTATCTTTATTTTGTACAGATATTCATAAAGTATCGATCTTTTACCACTATATCCTTTTGATTTTATTTCTTCATATATCCTTGACCCTTTATATTTTTTAACATTGTATAATTCGAATATTATTTCTTTGAAGGCATCTAACTTTGTCTCTGTTTTGGTATTTCTTTCATATTTGGGTGGTGATTCCTGGCTAATGACTTTCTTTACCGTGTGAGGACTAACTCCCATTATTCTCCCTATCTCTCTGTTACTTTTTCCTGGTTGTTTTTTCTTTATCGCTTTGATTGATACCCAGTCTTCCATTTTTAGCACTCCTTTTGTCTCCTATTTAAACCTTTTTTCTCCTTGGCTTAAATAGTAATTTATTCATTTTTTTTTATCTTTGGTGTGCATTTTTCGACCGGAAATGTGTGCAGGTTTCAACCGGAATTAACAAAAAGTAAAAAAACGATCATTCACACGAAACCGCCGCTCAGGCTGTTGCATGGAAGCATTTTGTCAGGCTGCGCCTGTCGAAGCCTTCGCTTTTGAACTGATTTTGTCGCTTCGATACGTCCCGATTTTCATCGGGACTACTCAGCGACCTTATTTTACTGCGTTCTGCAACAGACTGCGTGGAGGATTAAGCCGGGTATA
>CAYZED010000052.1:0-2146 GCA_964477445.1 uncultured Clostridiaceae bacterium
TATATTTAATGCTTGTTCAAATAAATTTCCTATCATATGTTTTCCTCTCTTTTAGATTCCTTTTATGATAACTTGAAAGTTAGATAATCTGTACTCAAATCATAAACCCGATTTAAGTCCAAGCTTCTCAAAATACATGGCATCTCTTTTTGTTAACTCTGTAGTCCAACGTTTTGATTTTAAAGCTGAGGATATTTCAACTCCTTCTATCACATCGAACCATTGTAACTGAAGGTATATGGGCGTGTTATGAAGCCAACTTTTAAGTTTTTTCTCCAGATCTAGATTAACCTTTAGATCGTGGTCATGAACCCCGTTAATAATACCAAGGGATAACTTTATCTTCCTTATAGTCTCGCTAAAATACTCGTAGTAGCAAAGGGCTATGAACTGTACAAACATTCTCCCACGAAGTGTATCAGCATCCCAAACTCTTATAAGTGTGCCATCTGCATGTTGCTTGGATGTACGGAAATAATTTTCTATATGCTCCCTTTTTCTGTATTTTGAAAGAGCTTCAAAGGTATCTTTTTCACTACTGGAAACCAATGTGAAATATCCATGATATTTCTTTGCCTTAGCGCATGCATTTTCATTAAAAGTGATGACCGTTTTCTTGCCACGGGTTCTGATAATAAAATACTTCTTTGACTTCTTTTGAGAGGCATCATTTAGATCATCAATAGACACACCCTCCTCAAGTGTTTTTTTGAGAAAAAGAAGATCTCGTTCAAAGGATTGATCCTCATCAACTTTACGGGTTGCATTATAATATATGTGAAGATAAATCCGACGAGAAAAGATTTCTTCCTTCCCTGTATTTGCCCCAGTTTTTTTATTAGCATATTTTCGTACCTTAACAAAATCACGCATGAGCATAACCGTAATGCCGTTTGTTGTTGGATCGTATGGACAAACACTTGCTAGCCGCTCCAAATCATTCCGATGATTATCAATCTCTGACTTGATCCATTTTAGGCCGGTCTTGGCAAGTGTAATGAAATCAAAGTGAGCCTGATACATTTCGGATATGTTCTGTTCAGAATAGTAACCATTGTCGGTAATAATTTCAGCACCTGATACGCCAAGTGCTTGTAGTTGGCTTAAAGCATTTGAGATGGCTACTACATCAGGTAAATCACCCGGTTGCTTAGTAAATGCAATGGGCCGCCTGTTCTCAATTGAATAAAGAGCAAGGTATTTCACTGTCTTTAATCCATCGCCCGCTTTGTTAAATCCATACCTGGCTTCCGGTTGGTTATCTGAATATGTGGATAATGTAGTTGAATCATAAGCAATTCCTGCTCCTGCATTTAATACATCACATCTGCTTTTAAAAAAGTTTTGTTGCAAACTTTCATTAAACCCTACTTCCTTAAATAGTCTGTGATAAGCTTCTTCGGATAGACCTTCTGTATAAGGTAAAGGATGATTAAACTGTCAAGTAACAATACCTGGCAAACTTTGACCGTTTGTAGCCAGGAGATATCTGGCCAATGATATGATTTTTTGCGCAGAGCCAATGTCAGCAAGTGCATATATGGCATCATCTATCCCAGAGATTTTTCCTATGTGGTCGATGATTTTCATCATGCCAACTCGTTTTCGAGAGGCGATGATTTGATTCGTTGGTGGTACATTTATTTTCAGAATTTCATTTGATGGATTTTGAATAGCATCGGACTTTTTAGTTTGTTTTGGTCTTGTTTGAACCGGCATTTTTGTTCCTTTTGGAATTTTGGATATTAGCTTAGTTGACAGGACTTTATTGTATTTCTTTTCAGAATTATATACGGTTTTACGCTCAAGAACATAGATATCCCCGTTCTTTTGCGGAATATGTATGGTGCGGATTTTGATCTCTCCTGATTCTTTTGCAGGCATTTGTGACACCTCCTATTTGAGTTCATATTATTATAACATATACTCAAATAAAATGCAATAAAAAATGCTTTAATATCAATGGTTTTTGAGTTGCCGGAATGAAAAAATCTGTACCCATTTGTAATTGAGTACAGATTATCAAACTTTCAGAATAGTAACAAATTATTTTAATTAACAATGGAATTCAGATTTATTAATTTTGCTAACGAAGGTAATTTATTTTCCTTAGAAATTCTATCAAATATATAAGCATAACTACTAA
>CAYZED010000052.1:2156-2776 GCA_964477445.1 uncultured Clostridiaceae bacterium
CTGCGGAAAGAAGAACCGCCAGCGTCTGTCCGCCGGCGTTAAACGAAAAAAAAACTTAATAAAAAATAAAAAGCAGAAATATTATGTTAATAATATCAAACCATTTAATATGGTTTAAGTTGAAGATATTATAAAAGAATTTTTTTGAAATTTATTAATATGTTAGATTAGATTATAAAAAATTAGGGTTAATTGTTTAGATAGATTTAAATTAAAAAAATTGAGCAATATAAATTTAAAATTTTTTGTTTCAGAATTTAAAATCTAAGAGTTGATAGTTTGAGATATTAATTTGTAAACTCTTTTAAAGTTGATAGTTAAAGAAATGAAAGATTATTTAATGTTAAAAATTTTAAATTTTGTTTAGAGTTAAAAATAAATTTCAAAAAAGGAAAAAATAATTTAATAGTTTGCTTTTTATTTTATAGGGATTTATAATATAGTAAGTTTTTAATCGTCTAACATAAGGGTAAACGCCAGCGGTGAGCAAAAACCGCAGGGAAGTGCAGGGGCGAGCAAACTGCTGTAAGAAGAACCGCCAGCGTTTACCCTGGTCGTTAGGTGCAACCCTGCAAACCCTGCAAATCAAGCAAAAGAAGAAAATATTAATACAAGTCAAA
>CAYZED010000053.1:0-2734 GCA_964477445.1 uncultured Clostridiaceae bacterium
AATTATACCATTAATTTGAATTAATCATATCATAAAGAATTTGATATATAAAATTCTTTCTTGAAATTAGAGACCTTTTTAGTTTTCATCAATCATCCTCCCAGCAATCCTGAAAGCGCGACTGATATCAAAGCTGTTGGTTTCTTTGTAGATTTTCTCTTTTTGTCCTCCAAGGTTAATACTTCGATAATACAAATTTCTAAGATTATTATTACTCTTAACATTTGTAAATCTCATATATCGATTCTTAGAGTTCGTTGTTGTAAAAATAATAGAACTTGTATCTAACATTTCAAGTGGTCTCAAATTATGCGAAGTAAATATCAGCTGACCTTTTCCGTTTTCACTGATAATCTGAAGAATCTCGCCAAGTAAATACTCAAAAATTCCGGCATCTAATTCATCTATCACCATGCATACTGACGGATTATTAAACATTGTTATCAAAGTACTCAATATGGATATAATTTTTTTTATACCGTCGGACTCATATTTTAAAGGAACTTTTATATTATCTCTTAAGCTGATCAATTCAATTCGTATGCCTTCGTTACCATCTTCTCTAATTTGTTTCCCATGGTTTTTAAGACCAATATTAAGTCCTGGCACAATGGTTTCAAGTACAATATTCATCTGATCGATTATTTTAACCGCTAGATTATATACTTCTTCAGGTACAACCGATGGCTTCAACAAACCAATTGCTAAATCGCCATGTAACACATTCATATTAATCATTCCTGAATGATGATTTTTTATGATGAAGAGATTGATATTCGCGTAATTCTTTAAATCCAGAATAATATCGGTATAGCTTTTAAATGCATCATTATTCTTAATAATTTCTTCCAGCTCAATTCCGAAAACAAAAGAAGTACTGTTCTTTTCAGACATTTTCTTCGCCACACCCAAGTCAATTTGAACACTAGAATTATTTGAAGTTAGCATCCTATAATTTTTTACTGGTTTAAAAACAGATTCTTTATTTGCTGAGTTATAATCAATAATTCCAGCTTTATTTTTCCAAACTCCATCAACAATCTCTTTATACGCCAAATTTTCCCGAATGACTTTTGCTTCACTTTCGTCTGTTCTTTTGATTTCTACTTCATAGAAAATTTGATACTTAGATTCACCTTTATTCAGATCAAACACAATTTTTATTGTAGCAGTCTCTTCGTTTTCAAATATAAAATCACCAGCATTTTTAGGTAACTCTTTTCCACTTATAAGATATTTAATAAGCCACATAGCATCAACAAACGCAGTTTTACCCGAGCCATTTTGACCGTATATTCCAACAATTTCAGAACGTGTTGGCTTATTTAACGTAGAATTATCATTTGTAAAATCAATTTTCCCATATTCAACATTTTTAATATTATAAAGTTCAGCTTCTTTTATACGAATCATAGCATCCTTCATTATATACACCTCCGATTACTGTGAATCATATCACAAAACGCTTGATTTGTAAAATTATTTTTTAATATCGGCACATAATATGTCGATTGTCAATTTTATATGTCATATTTCAAAGCATAATATACGTTTAAACACGAAATCTGCAGATGCAGAGAATATTTAACCTGCTTCTATTCAGATGGCTCCCGTGTTTTCTCGATCTTTTGTCTCATAACTACCCCACCCTATTGACACAATAACTCGCTTTTGTTAAGTTGTTTAAAAGTGAGTAAATTAAAATAGTCAGAGGTGATTTTCTTGTTAAATGAATATACTACTCCACTTATGGGCAAACTATCATATTACAATGTCGGGATTATTAAGGCTATCAGCAAATTTGGCGATAAAATAAATGTTGGCAAAATCGAATACCAGCATTTTGATGATGAAAGCTATCAATGATAATCTTATTGTTGAGCGAATGAGAGATACAAAAGAGACTATTGATATTAACTTATCACGAAAAGATCTTACTCAGCTGCAATACGGCGATGAAGTAATCGTCGAAAGTTTTGAAGATTTTGGCCGCACCCCAAGTAGCTAAACGCAAACACTTGTCCAAGTTCTGTTTTCTGGGGCAGATATAATTGAAAAAGTGTTGCTCCCTAATAGAGTCGTGTAAAAATCCGCCCCTTTATTTCGCCATATCTTCATTATCTAAAAGTGATTGCCAATTGTCAGCAAAAAGAAAAAATGGAGGCGAGCTGTTAAATGCTCGCCTCTAATATAAGTTTATTAATCAGTTTTAAATCTAAAATCGCTTTTCCACGACTCTAATAGGAAATAACAATGGTTCATTTTTTCTGTACATAATCATTACAAGCTTTTTCTAAAATCGAAAAACAACAACAAGAAAGTATAATGTTTTTCATATGGGGACGATTTTCGTTAAATATTCTCATTGTTTTGTTTGATTTTATTATCAATCTTTCTTTATTCTCCGAACAAAATAAAATTTCTTTAATAAGTAAAGCTTTATAATCTTCTTCTTTCTTACTCTCCTGTTTCTCTGAAATAATTACTCGATTAATCAAGTCGTCTCTTACGGGTATCATATTGTTAAATTTAATCAAGAACCCAGCATATGGTCTTGCGTTTTTTTCCTGTTTATTAAACAATACTTTATCGTCTATTTTTCGAAGATACTCTATGTAATCATCATTAACAGTATAAAATACCACTTGCTCTAGTTCTGCTTTATTGCCACCATTTTTCATCCTAAATTCCCAAGCGAAATATCACATACACATGAAATTATTTTTTGAGACCA
>CAYZED010000054.1:0-1908 GCA_964477445.1 uncultured Clostridiaceae bacterium
AATGCTTGATGAATAAAACTTACTATAATATTGATGCCAACCTCTTAACTTTGGGTTCAGAAGTTCAGCTATTTCTTCAATACTATAGCTAAGTTTAGATTTAAGTTTGATTTCATATTTGATATGGTGCCTTATACGTTTTAAGGCTTTTGAAGACATTGCTGGCAGAAAACTCATAAATAGCTGTCCTGCCTTATCTTTAGCACCTCTTGGCCTAAATGTAAAACTTAGGAAATCAAACTCATTTACTTCATCTTTATCTAACTTCCGCTTGTCAGCTACACAGCTTACAATTTTGGTTTTATCTCGATGAAGCTCTAACCCCACTTCCTGCATTCTTGCAGTAAGTTTGTCTTTGAGATATTGAGCCTGTTTCTTACTTTTACAGTGTATTACAGCATCGTCTGCGTAGCGTGCCCAAGGGCACGCTTCAAACTCTCTAACCATCCACATATCAAATGCGTAATGCATAAATAAGTTCATTAGAAGTGGGGATATTACTCCTCCTTGTGGAGTACCTTTTAGCGATGGAATGCTAATGTTATCTGCTATTTGAATACCTGCTTTTAACCACCGTTCACAATATAGAAGTATCCACTTCTCTTGCGTGTGATGATTTAGGGCCTTCATTATTAGTTCATGTGGAATATTATCAAACATTCCTTTCACATCAAACTCTAAAAGCCGGGTCATACTTCGGGCACCTCTTGCGAGTTACCGCAATGGCATCATGAGGAGAACGATTTGGTCTATAGCCATATGAATCTTCATGAAATATAGGCTCAAGCTCTTTTTCAAGTATCATTTTAACAACAGTTTGTGCAATTCTATCCTCCACAGTAGGAATGCCTAACGGCCTTAAACCTCCTGAGGCTTTGGGTATTTCCACTCTCCTAACTTCTTTAGGAAAATATGAACCAGATGACATCCTATTCCAAAGTCTGTATAAGTTATCTTTCAACTTACTCTCATACTTTTCAATAGTTTCTTCATCTACTCCACAAGTTCCCTTATTTCGCTTTACACTTTCCCACGCTTCCATAACTATTCGTTTTGGAATATCATAACTCCTACTCATTTGTGCTCATCCTTCCCTTTCGGTTTACTTCACATTGAGTTGTAACAACGCTACCCCTTCGCTCCAGTTTCATTACAAAACCTTCATCACTACTACGAATAGCTCCGCCCCATCTACAAGCATCGATACTATCAGCCTCAGAGGTTCTCTCCTTGTGCCTTTCTCTTAACATCTTGTAGGATGGTTCCCGTAGTTCCTGCAGAGAGCCTGTATTAGGTTCGTGCCGCCTATATGCCGAAGGCCATCTACACGGTAATCAAGCATCCTGTAGACTCATCACCGGTTAAAGTCTGACCGGCTTTTGACCTTGTTTAAATATTATCGACACTTCAACCAGCGATTCACTTTCGTTCACCTCCCTAATACTCACCTCGACTCTTTTAAAGAGCTTTTTCCTCACCGTTCGATACCACAACTTTTAACTGTAGCACCGGAGAATGGTTGCGTCCCGTACTTGAATACCGAACCGGGGCCCAACTCTCTTCCTTAAGAGCATTCCCCATCACTCTGCAAGCTTACTGCATTCCTCTAAGCTCCGCTTAGCTTTGTGCACTACGGCACACGACTTTTCCTATTCTTTGTAAAAGACATTGAAAATATTGTTTATTATGAATAGTTAATATATACTACTCTATTTGTGGTACTAATATATTCATTATCTTATGGCTAGGTATTGGAGATATACCTGTTATTTGGGGAGCAATAATTGATTCATATTTGGAATCTAAGTTGTTTAAAATGTTTGAAAATCCTGATCTGAATCCATGTTGGTTAAACGCTATTTCTTGTATTTTAGAATCTTTTAATGCCTCTAATAGTTTATTTCCTTT
>CAYZED010000054.1:1918-2665 GCA_964477445.1 uncultured Clostridiaceae bacterium
AAATAACTTTAATATTGTTTTTAAGACTACTCCAAGCTTGAGGATTTCCATTAATAAATTCTATAATTTGATTTTCGTATCCTACTATTATTGCTTTACCTCCGGCACCTGTACGCAAATACTGATCGAATAAATTAGATGTAGTGAATTCAAGATACCCTAAGTTTTGAAAAATAAAATCGATTTGTGGCTTTATTTTGTATGCCTCTTCTTCTGATGATATTAACTTACTATTCAATGTATTAGCAATTAAACCAGCATACATATACCCAGAATTAGAGCGGTAAGGGTCGCTAGACACTATTGCAAACTTACCAAACATGTTTTGTATACCAATTTCTGTCCAAGTTTTTTCTTGTAGCATAAAGTCAACTAAAGTTTTTGTTGGTGTGAATAAAATATTATTGGTTTCTGTAATAAGCTTTTGCGATATCATGGCATTAGTAATAGTATCCCAAGAGTAAAAAACTAATGGTGAATTGAATATAGACTCTATTTTCTAAAAAGGCAACTTTCTCGCCACCTACAAAGCCAGTTACAGTTACAATACTTTGGTTATTACGAGTTTGAAAAAAAATAACTCCAGCTATTACTGCCAACAGTATAACTAGCCCCAATACTTTATTTCTGTTCATTGTAAAATCCTTCTAATTTAATGATTTCTTCTAGTACTTTTATTTCAGTGTCAATGCTTAATAGTGTATTACTAAGCAGAGATGCATGTTGATTGTTCAACATATTTGTAAA
>CAYZED010000055.1:0-2467 GCA_964477445.1 uncultured Clostridiaceae bacterium
ATAACAGCCATTAGTTGTTTTTAACCACTTGGTGCCTATAAAATTTTCCTGGTTAGAGTAAGCTGTTACTAATGAAGCATTTTTAATTTTCTCGCCAGTTACAATATTAGAAACCACTCTAAAGTATTCAGAAGGGCCTTCATAACAAGATACATTAGTTTCCACTACTTCAAAATAATCAGAAAGCCTAATTTCAAACTCACCTGTTTGCATATTAACTGCTTGATTATTTAACTCTGAATCATAAACAGAAACATAATTTTGAGAAAAAGCTGAACCTGCAACTAACAGAACCAGCACAGAAGAGACTCTTTTGGTGAGTAGAGAACCGCTCTTACGAGCGTTTCCCCCTCCGCAGAACCCATCGTGCGGTTTTCCCGCAATAGGCTCCCGATTTGATGACATTACTTCGTGGTTTTCGCCTAGTACATTTGAACTCTTACTTTGCATACAGGATATCTCCTCTCTTTTAAAATTTCTATTAGTCTTACAATGGTCATTCTAGAACGCTGACTACGCCTTCTAAACCATCTTAATAGGTTACGTTTTACAAGATAATCGAATAATTTAACTTGCCGAATATTATCCGATATTGAGTGATAGTTCATCCAACCTAGTATAACTCTTTTAACGGTATCTAGTATATAACCTGTATCGGGAGCATTTAAATTCTGTTTCAAATATTTTCTAAGACCGTTGATTTTATTCTGCAGGCGATCATTCCTGCTTTTAAACTTTAATCTGTAGAATTTACCTGACTTATTTAAGCCCCAATAGCACAGGAATCCCAGAAATTTGAAGGTAGGTGGTTTTACGCCACTGTTTACCATCTTTTGTATGAGAAAAGAGCCTGCAGGGAGTATCCCCGATTTGGCTTCATTTAGTTCTAACCCATATTTAGCCAATCTCTTAGGCAAAACTTTTGCAAATTTCTCCGCTTCTGTTCTTGAATTGAAAACAAAAACAGCGTCATCCGCAAAACGTATAGCATTCCCCTTACCATTAAGGTGTGATATATTAATAGCTTCAAACCATTTATCTATCACATGGTGAAGGTAGATATTAGCTAATACCGGTGAAATAATTGAGCCTTGGGGACATCCCATTTCACTTGGAATCACTCCTCCATCTTTGCCGCACATTGGCGTTTTAATTAAAGAGTCTATTAAACGCAAGAATCGACCATCGGAAATCTTTTCATCTAGGAATTCTTTAAGAGGTTCGTGAGGAATCATATTAAAGCATTTCTTTAGGTCAATTTCTACAATGGCACCTTCCTTAAGTTTATAGCACTCTTCAGTTAAACGCTTCAGTGCTAGATGAGGGCTCCTGTTTGGTCGAAATCCATATGAAGAGTTTAGAAACAAAGGTTCATAAATCATATTCAGTATTTTGTTGACTGCCTCTTGTACGAGTTTGTCTTCAAAACATGATATAGCTAACGGCCTTGTGCTACCATCTTCTTTTGGAATTTCAACAAGTCTAGCCGGCTTAGGCTTATAGGTTCCTCTTTTTATTCGAGTTATCAGTAGGTTTAAGTTTTCGTCCAAGTTTTCACCATACACATCCTTACTTACCCCATCAATACCTATTGCTTTATTGCTTGGCATATCACAGTAAATAGCTCTAAGCATGTCTACCCCGATGATATGAAAAACATTGTTAAACAACTCATCTGGGTATGCTCTAGACCTCGCCTCTATTCGTTGGAGTTTCATTAACCATGCGTTTGTTTTATTTTCTTCTTCGGCTTCTCTGAGTCCGACCATTGTTTCCCTCCTCCGATTCATCAAATCTGGTGTCCCTTCGCTCCATAGTCGTTACTTACTTCATCACTACTACGAACACCTCCGCCATCCATACGTCATCATTCCCACCTTGTACTCATCATACTTGTGCAGGAATTACCTCAAGCTGTTGCCGAGGAACAATATGGACTTCCCAAGTTCCAACACTATTCCTTGTGGACTCGCCATCGCCTAAGACCCCGGAATGGAGTGAGTTTTGGATTCGTCAGATTGACCAAATACTCACTTGTAGTTTACAGCTATTATGACAGCCTCAACCCATTCAATAAAGGTACTTTCGAGGCTCAATACGTTCACCCTTGCGGATTACGGCTCGAACACTTCGCTGTCTACGCTTCATCTATTTCGTTACCTACGTAGATGCAAGACTCGCTATAGAGTGGGGCTGACTTCCCCTTCTCCCACAGGACTTTCACCTGTCGGATTTGTGCAGCTTACCTTGGCGCACCATAATAACCCCCACATAAATAAAAAAAATAATAAAAACTAACCCACCATATTTAAACTATAAACAGAAAAAAATTAAACCTAATTTTCTGCCTGAACAATATTTACATCAGAAAATTTAATTGCGCAACTCTTTTTCTCAAAAAAGAGAAAAAAAAATATTTTTTTTTCATATATGAGAAAAAAGCTAGATAATAAAGAAAAAATTTATT
>CAYZED010000056.1:0-2434 GCA_964477445.1 uncultured Clostridiaceae bacterium
CAAAAACGCAGGTAAAATAAAAACTACTTCCTTCTCCCTCTACGCTTTCTACCCAGATTTCTCCACCCATTTTCTCCACTAATCCCTTACAAATGGAAAGCCCAAGTCCACTTCCTCCATATACACGAGTATTAGAACTGTCTACTTGGATAAAGCTTTTGAAAATAACATCAATTTTATCTTGAGCTATGCCAATGCCAGTATCCTTGACTACAAATTCCAGTTTGATTTCATTATCATTTTGTTCGTCTACTTTTTTTACAACAACGTCTATTTTTCCATTTTTTGTAAATCTAACAGCGTTACCTAGTATATTTGATAATACCTGCCTGAATCTAAACGGATCACCTACGATACTATCTGGTACATTTCTTTCAATAGATACTTCTATATTAAATCGATTATTAAAAGCAGAAAGTTTAAACAAACTCACTACATCGTTTATTACTTGTTCAAGGCTAAATAATATTTTCTCAAATTCAATTTTTCCAGCTTCAATTTTTGAATAGTCAAGAATGTCATTAATTACTCTCAAGAGTGCATCAGAAGAGACTTGAGAAACCTTTATAAAGTCAGCCTGTTCCTCAGTAAGTTTAGTCATTTGCAAAAGTTGTAACATTCCCATGACACCATTCATAGGTGTCCTTATTTCATGTGACATATTGGCAAGAAATTGGCTTTTAGCCGCGTTCGCTTCTTCAGCTCTGTTTTTAGCGTTTAAAAGTTCTAATTCCACTTGCTTGCGATCAGTTATGTCTAAGAAAATTACAATGCCGGCCGTTATTGTTCCATTCTCATCTTTTATTGGTGCTGCATTTGCCCAAACTATTCGATCGTCAAAATCATTCCTTCTAATTATGAACTCCTCGCTGCATATTTCTCCATAAAGAATTGCTCTTGCCAAAGGAACCTCATTTGCTTCATAGGGTTTCCCATCCAAATGAAATATATTCCAGCTTTCAACATATTTATAAATATCAATATTCTGGACTATTTCTTCCTCGGATTTGTTTCTGATAAGAAGCCCGGCTTTATTAACATAGGTAAGTTTTCCATCTGGGGCTTTTGCTACTGCTATTCCAGCTTGACTATTTTCAAATGCTGCTATTAAAATAGCTTGTGTTTCATTTAGTTTTTCAGTCATTTGGATACGTTCAGTTATATCATGGTAATTAAGCAATACTCCCTTTATATGGTCATTATTAATAAGATTGATTGCTGTAAGCTCAATCATTTTATATGATCCATCTTTACATTTATACCTATATTCAACTGTTCTTTTTGCATTATCTTCAAGAAGGATTTTTGCAAATTCTTCTTGAATCCTACCTAAATCATCTGGATGTACTGTTTCCCAACCAATAGTACCTACAAGATCTTCTGGAAGCCAGCCAAAGTATCTTTGGCTGTTTGGACTTTTATATCTCATTATCCCATTTTGATCTATTATTCCAATAACATCAGAAATATTTGTTATCATGGCTTTATGTTTTGCTTCACTATTAATTAAAATTTCCTCATATTGTTTGCGTTCAGTGATGTTGTTTAAAAAACAAAGTATTATTTCTTTTTCTTTAATATATGTAGCGCTTACAAGGACATTGAGTATCGTTCCATCAGCTCTTCTGTGTCTTCTCTCGAAACGTTCCCACCCTTTGATCTTTATGTTTTCAATATGTGCTCTAGTCTGCACTTCTGACTCATCAATATCTATATCATTTATACGCATTGAAAGCAAAGCTTCTCTGGAGTAGCCGCTCAGAACACAGTAGGCATCATTTACTTCTATATATTCACCTTTTGTATTAACAACCCAGAAACCATCCATGGAGGTTTCTGTAAGAGTAATATATCTCTCCTCGCTCTCTTGGACCAACGCTTCTGAATGTTTTCTGTCAGAAATATCTACAAAAATTGTAACAAATTCTCCAGGTGCTGGCCTGTAAGCTTTTACTTCATAATATTTATTCAACGCTTTAGCATAACTTTCAAAGTGTAATGGCTCACCTGTTAAAGCCACCCTACCATAGCTATCAATCCAAGATTTTTCGATGCCCGGCAAAACCTCCAAAACTGTTTTTCCAAGGCGGATTCCTTTAGTTTTCTCAATGTAATATCATGAAGTATCCCAAATACTGTTTTTTGCTCAGAATCATATTCTGCGATAGAATGTACCCATAAAATGCTTTTGTCATTAGGTCGGCAAATTTGAAATTCAATATTATAGGGCTCGCCGTACTCAATCAATCTGTGCATCTTTTGATCAAGGATTTCTCTATATTCAAAGAGAGGCAATTTTTGAAAAACTTCCAAAGACCATTCAGAACCATTCAACCCATAAATATTCGAAGCACCTTTTGATGCGGAAATTACTTGGTAATCTATATGGTACATCCAATGCCCAAAGCCAGCTACAACCTCAGCTTTACTGAAT
>CAYZED010000057.1:0-2266 GCA_964477445.1 uncultured Clostridiaceae bacterium
GTTAGTTTGAAGGTTATTATAGTCCGAGAATCCAAATGGTTCTAAACTCCTCACGTTCATATGGAAATTAAACCCACGTGCCTCAATAAACTTTGCGCTGCGCGGATGGGTGCTATATATAATCGGTATGTCATAGTGTTCGGCCATCCTGTTTACTGCATTCATAAGAGCAAAAAAATTCGCCTCAATATCTATATTTTCCTCACGATGAGCAGATAGAAGAATATACTTACCCTTTTCTAATCCCAATTCATCAAGGATTTTGCTGTTTTTAATTTTCTCAAAATTAGCAGTCAAAACCTCAGCCATCGGCGATCCGGTCACAGCTGTAAATTATAGGTCTCTGGAATCTATAGGTGATTTAATCTTAGCTGCTCAAGCCACATATTATTTTTAAAATATTTCATAGATTCATCTAGTTTCTGAGAAAATGTATGTGATGATCGATGCGTCTTAGTCAGGTTTATACAATTGTAAATTTCAGTAGCTTTAGCTTCAGTGATTTTTTTATGAAATACACATACCGCTAAAATGTGGAAATACGAAAGCATAATTGCAATGTCATTCAAAAATTTAAACTCTGTATGATTATTAGATACAACAAAATTTATGTCCATTACTTTTGCATAGCAGGCACAATCTAATTCACCAGGTCCAACAATGTACTGACGATTAATATATCAGTATCTGAAATGGCCGCTTCAAATTTTTCTTCAATAATCATCAGTCGGTTCCTTATAGTCAAAATCAATAGGCTTTTTTCCTATAATTTCGAGAAGTGACTCTAGTTTCCCAAATGAAATTTTACCTTTTTCATAATTCAATCGTATAATTTCCTCATACTCCTTTGATATATAGCGAATGTTCGAAACATCAATAATCTTACATTCATAACCTTCTTTCTTGGTCAAATCTTGAAGTTTAACTTTGTTTTCGAGAGTACAAAACTCCTCAAGATGTTCATATAAGTTTTCGTCACAAAGTTCTAAATATACTAATCTTTTCAACATCGCTTTGTAACTCACTTTTAAATATTGATGCATTCTAATAATATGTCTATAGTCTACCTCAAAAGGACTTACACCTGCTATTTTGTAAAAAATTTCTTTAATCCCAGTCTCAGGCATTAAAAATTCTGAAGCGAAAATATTCGCTTCCTGCTCGAAATCATCGTTCGAGCTGATTAATTTTTCTTTCTTCAACTGATCTCGATGCATGGTTAGGTGAGCTAACTCATGTGCTCCCGAGAATCTTTCATGCCCTAATGTAAAGGATGAGTTTAAAAAAACAACAAAATTATCTGCAAAATAAGTTGTAAATCCAGATATTTCTTTAGTTCTTAATGGATTACGAATGAGAATGGATTCGTTTTCTAGAATTTCGAAAATATCAGATATTCCTTTTTTTGCCCATTTAATTCTTACATCTTCAGCAAATTCTTTTATCTTAATTCTATCTTTTCTTTCTTGAATAGTTTCATTAAATTTTGTTGATATTCTTTTCATGAAACTTCTCCATGAAGGTCTTGTTTCGACAAAGTTAAAGACCCATCATTAATCTTTTTTTGTGCAATAATATCCTTTATGAAGCTTTGGATTTCTTCAATTTCCATCATAGCTTCATCAGATATCTTTTCTCGGCTACGGAACAAGCCTACTAAATCATCTTCTTCATCTTCTCTCATAATGTCTTCAGATAGAATACTTAAAAACCCACATATTGCCTTTATCTCAATAGCATTTGTTGCTCTGGAACCGCTTTCTATTTTACTTATAGTTTCCCTACTCATTTTTAAACCTTTTTCTATGAGTAAGTCAGCCAATTCCTGTTGACTTATTTTAATCTCTTCTCTTCTATGTTTAATTCTTGTCCCAATAATTTCAAACGTAATCATTTTACACCTCCAAAAATAAATTTGTAATATAATATTACGTTTATCTAGAAACAATGTCAATTATTTTTTAATAGTGTGCTATATAGGCACGTTTCGATTATCGTTTAATGGCACTTTATGTTTTCACTGTCTATTTACCTTAATTTAACAATAACTCATTCCAATCTGTAAGTCAATGGAAAAAGCCTTTAATCTTCACAACCTTAACGCTAACATTTTCATCTACATAATCAGGAGTATCTACCCCAAAATCACCATTAGCGTGCATCCTCACCGCTAAGTCCACCGCCTGCAGCACCTGCTCTGACGTAATCGACCCAATCACAAAATTCCCTTTGTCCATAGCCTCCGGTCGCTCTGTACTGGTCCTGA
>CAYZED010000058.1:0-2152 GCA_964477445.1 uncultured Clostridiaceae bacterium
AATAAAAGTTAAAAATGACGGAACAATACGAATCGGAATGCCTGGGGAAGTGAAATTTTAATGTGCTAATGCGATAATGTGCTAATGTGCTAATTAAGACAACAGAGATAGCCCATGAGTTTATAAAGTTGAAAGGAAACAGCCAAATATAGGAAAGACTGGCAAAACAAGTAGAACGGGTAGAACTGATAGACCAAGTATAACAGGGGAACGATACTCCTACCTTAAATAGAACTTCACTTTCTTTCTCCTTCCTTCATCGTTCTTGATTTTGTATTCTCTTTAGACTCGCATTGCGCTCTTCTTGATTCTTGATTCTATATTCTATATTCTTCTTTCATAATTCTTACTTCTAAAAAAAATGATCACAGTAAAAAACATAACACGCAGTTTTAAATCGGTCAAAGCCGTTAAGGAGACTTCTTTTGAGGTAAACAAGGGAGAGATCTTCGGATTATTGGGTCCTGATGGAGCTGGTAAAACAACTTTGATGCGAATGATCAGCACGTTGCTCGTGCCCGATTCTGGAACGATTACCATCGACAAGCATGATGTAGTAAAAGATTATAAGCATCTAAGGGAAATTATTGGATATATGCCTGGAAAGTTCTCGCTATATCCTGATCTTACAATAATTGAAAACCTAACCTTTTTTGCTACCATCTTTGGCACTACCATTGACGCTAACTATGAGTTAATCAAAGACATATACAGCCAGATAGAACCATTTAAAAATAGAAGAGCAGGCAAATTATCAGGAGGAATGAAACAGAAATTGGCATTGTGTTGTGCATTAATACACAAACCAGAACTATTAATTCTCGACGAGCCTTCCACAGGAGTAGATCCAGTATCAAGAAAAGAATTTTGGGATATTTTAGGTGAATTAAAACAAATTGGCATCACTATAATAGTCTCTACCCCATACATGGATGAGGCCATGCGATGCGATCGAATTGCATTGATGCATCAGGGAAACATGATTGAGATTGACACACCAAACAACATTGTTCAAAAGTTCAAAGAAAAATTATATGCTGTAAAATCATCCAATATGTTTGAGTTACTTCATGATATTCGTTCACACAGCGACACTAAAACTTGCCATACTTTTGGAGAATACCTTCATGTTACATTAAAAGAAAATACAAATCACCATTCATTAAAATCTTGGCTGGAAGAGAAAAATCATCCCAACTTTGAATTTAAGATCATAGCTCCAAGTATTGAAGATTATTTTATGTCCAAAATTAATACATTAGAAGCCCATGAATAATGAATATGCAATAGAAGCGTTTGAGCTAACCCGAACATTCGGTGAATTCACAGCTGTAAATAAAATTACCTTCAATGTTCTTCAAGGCGAAATATTTGGTTTTTTAGGAGCAAATGGAGCTGGAAAAACCACTGCCATGAAGATGTTGTCTGGGCTTTTATCGCCATCTTCAGGAAATGCAAAAGTAGCAGGATTTACAGTTGGAATTGATAATGAAAAAATAAAAATGAATATTGGCTATATGAGTCAGCGTTTTTCACTATATGAAGACTTAACTGTATGGGAAAATATTCGCTTTTACGGTGGAATTTATGGTCTAAAATATTCTGAAATTAAAACCAAAGCAAATGAGGTAATGGAGCGATTGGAAATCAAGTCGGAACGAAACACCTTAGTAAAATCCCTCCCCTTGGGCTGGAAACAAAAATTGGCATTTTCAACAGCCTTGATTCACGACCCTAAAGTGGTCTTTCTGGACGAACCAACGAGCGGTGTGGATCCAATTACCCGACGTCAATTTTGGGAGATGATATACGAAACCGCAAGTAGAGGAATTGCCATTCTTGTTACCACACACTACCTAGACGAAGCCGAATACTGCAACCGAATGTCCATCATGGTGGACGGAAAAATAGCAGCTTTGGGAAGTCCAACCGAACTGAAAACTAAATTTAAAACCAATACAATTGATGAGGTATTTATTAAACTGACAAGGAGTTCGTAAAGGGTGAAAGGTGAAGGGTAAAAGGTGAAAGGTGAAAGGTGAAAGGTAAAAGGTGAAGGGTAAAAGGTGAAAGGTGAAAGGTGAAGGGTGAAGGGTGAAAGGTAAAGGGTTGCTGGTTATTCTTTCTTCTAAATTTTTACTTCTTGATTCTT
>CAYZED010000059.1:0-1932 GCA_964477445.1 uncultured Clostridiaceae bacterium
CGAATTCCATCTCTATCCACCAAGGATTGGAGTGCCAGATTGCGTTGTGTGGGTCCGGCTGAAGTAATAAGGGCTTTTTTGATTTTCATGCGAACATATTTATTTTTTAGTAAGTTGTCGTATGGAACTCGCATTGAACACGTCCTTTATGTTTAAACCTGTAATAATGGATCAATGTAAATATCAGGTGGAGTAGTTGTTATTGAACAGCGTATATTCTATCTTTGCAGAAAAAAGATTATGCCCTTAGATTACGATTTAACATCATTGATTCTCCCACTAGAGATATTGCCTTATTTTGAAATAGTTCGTGTAATTAAACACGAAGAAAGAATAGATATATACATTGACGAACGAAATAACCCACCTAGAACTCCTTACACACATTCTTCCAAAGGTTTCACTGATGAACGAACGATACAAGATTTTCCACTTCGTGGCAAAGCAGTAATTCTTCATGTTCGCAAACGCAAATGGCAAGAAAAAGAAACTGGTAATATTGTTACAAACAGTTATGAATTAACACATCAAGGCACTCATTTGACACATGAGTTTGCCTCTTTTTTAAAAGAAACGTATTGAGTCCAGCAGCATAAGCATTTCTGTTATAGCTAATCTATTTGGTGTTGATGGTGCTCTTCTTTCACGTCAGTATAAATTGCATTTAAGTGATTACTTAGATTGGAAAGAAGAAAAATATAATCCAGAATTCATGCTCTTTAAAAAGAATATGGGTACTCACTTAAGCATCGATGAAACCTCTTTATCTCAGGGAGAGCTTTATACCATAGTAACTAACAAAGCAACTAAAGGCAAAAAAGGTTCTCTAGTGGCAATCATACGTGGAGTAAAATCAGAGAATGTGATTTATGCTTTGTCCAGGCTTCCTGAAAATAAACGTAAAATAGTAAAGGAGATGACACTTGATTTATCTCCAACAATGAAATTGATTAGTAGAAAATGCTTTCCTAGCGCATCTTTGGTTTGCGATCGATTTCATGTACAACGATTGATGAATGACGCAGTTAACGATCTGAGAATAAGTTATAGATGGGAAGCCATAGATTTAGAAAATGCAGAAATACAATTAGGAAAAGAAATGAAACAAAAATTCATTCCACATGTATTTAAAAACGGGGATACAAGACGACAGCTTTTGGCTAGAAGCAGGCATATTGTTCTTAAACACAGTTCTAAGTGGACTAATTCTCAATCTCAAAGGGCTGAGATTTTATTTGAACAATATCCAGAAATTAAAAATGCATATGATCTTTCAATAGAACTTACTGGAATATATAATCTCAAAATTAAGAAAGAAGTCGCACTTACTAAGTTAGCTCATTGGTATAATAAGGTGGATAAACTAAACTGCAAATTTTTCAAATCAGTTATTCAAACTATGCAAAATAATTATAGAGATATAGTTAACTATTTTGACAATAGGAGTACAAATGCTTCTGCTGAATCTTTCAATGCTAAAATTAAAGCCTTTAGATCTCAGTTTAGAGGTGTTAGAGACATACCTTTCTTTATTTTTAGACTTGCTAAACTTTTTGCTTGAAATTCTAACTCCACCTGATATTTACATTGATCCGAACTTTGCTCATGGGTATAAAATAAAAAGCTTACCCTAAGCGCGCTGTTCTTACGGGAAGCGGGGCAAGCATGTTGTCGAAAAGAAAGATGAGTAAAGAGTCTCATTTACAAAACTTTTATTTAGACAATGCTCTAAAATCTTTAAGTTCGGTTACTTTATACTGACTCTTGTCTTTTTCTAAGATGGCATTTAATAAAACAGTACGATTGTCTTTGAAGGCATCGGCAGCGAGTTTTATTTGGTCAGAATTCAGCTTAACAACAATTCTTGATTTTACTTTTTTGATTTCACCCTCAACAAGTATTGAATTTTGTTCACCATCAACATCTTTTGAT
>CAYZED010000060.1:0-1867 GCA_964477445.1 uncultured Clostridiaceae bacterium
AAGATAAAATCAGAATATTTGGAGCAGGATTTTGGAGAAAGGAAAAACGGATATATGAAAAAAGAGACTAAATACACTGCAAGTCCGATAAAAAAATCCAGGACTATTAAAGACTTTCTACCTTCTCCTTCTGAATTGATATTCAAAACGAAACAACAGAAGGTTACAATTAATTTGAATCAAACAAGTGTCGATTTTTTTAAGCAACTAGCCAAAGAACATCATACACCATATCAAAGAGTAATTCGGTCTGTTCTTGATAATTATGTCGGGCATTACGCTACTGGGAAATAAAGACCGTCACGGCACATTGTACAAGTCTGATTCGTGAAAAGCGAAGCCGTACCTAACATCTCCGCTTAACCAGACGCTACCATATTTCTTATGTAAACGATTATGTTATGGTAGCGCTGGTTAGCGGGAGCGTTATGCGTTTACTGTTTGCTCACTGCTAAATTGGCACTAAGCTGTTTCAGAGGCGGCTAACTTTAAAATCAAAAATCAGATCAATACAACAATAAGTTTTGCTATAACGGATACAGGCATAGAACGATTATAACAGTTGCGGTTTCCAAGGCAAGATTCGAGAATATCAAGACAAAAAGTTAGCCGCATATAAAGAAAGAGAAGGACAGCAGTGCCAATTTTTGATTCGCAGTTCACAAACAACGCATAACATCCCCGCTCAACCCGACACTGTCATTCTTCTCTAAAATCAATTATCTTAACAGTGCGGGTTAGCGGGAGCGTTAAAGTCGGAAACACCATATGCTGAGTTGTATGCAAG
The DNA here is from genome assembly GCA_964477445.1 of uncultured Clostridiaceae bacterium. Taxonomy (GTDB): domain Bacteria; phylum Bacillota; class Clostridia; order Lutisporales; family Lutisporaceae; genus CAYZED01. Next base: position 788 of record CAYZED010000060.1, read on the forward strand.
CTTTGGGCTGCAATGCAAAAGGCACGGCGGCTAAAGCCAATACAAAAGAATCTTGATTCCTATACGCAAATAACGTATATATAAGAAACAAATGAAATATTATACTTTTCGTGAACTTAGCAGTTTCACTCGTGTTATTACTAAAATTGCAACTGATGAAGAACTTCATGAATTACAAAATGAGCTTTGTAAACATCCGGATAAAGGTGATTTAATAAAGAAAACTGGTGGTGCTAGAAAAGTTAGGATGGGACTTGATAATCGTGGTAAAAGTTCGGGTGCAAGAGTAATATATTATTGGCAGGATGAACGAGGTTTTATTTGGTTCCTTAAAGCATATCCTAAAAGCGAAACTTCTAATCTTACTGAAGAAGAAAAGAAAACTATTTCAATAATTATTTCTGAGATTAAGCGAGGTAATGATGACTAATAAAACAAAAATTTCTAATTCTAATTCCATGTTAAAAGACTGGAAAGAATTTAAAGCTGGTCGTGTGAAACTGCGTACATGGAAGATTGATTCTAAAACCAATAAGCGTACTATGTCATATACTGGAATAGATGATTTGCGTATAGAGAAAGCAAATAGATTAAAAGATCTTCGTTCAAACGAATTAAAACTTTCACAATCACAATTAGCGCAGGCTATACATGTATCTCCAAGGACACTGCAAGGATGGGAGATAGGTAGAAGTATCGTGCCTGAACCGGTTCTAATATTAATTCAATTGATGAAAGAACTTCCGGAAATAAGAAAACGCTTAATTCCAGCACATTAAAGAAGCCGCCGAAATGCAAAAAGGCAGCAGCCCAAAGCCAGCATACAACTCTGATTCGCATATGGTATTTCCAACTTTAACATCCCCGCTTAACCAGACAACGCCTTACAGGCGTCGCAGCTTAGCGGGAGCGTTATGTTCGCTTATTCACCATACACTGAATTAGTTGCAATGTTGCCGCAAAGGCAATAAACCACGCGCAAGAAAAAATATCAGAACAGATTCTTGATTTTAAAAATTATTAAGCATATATTATATGTATGTGGAAATTTACAAAACACTCTCTACTAAGAATTGACGA
>CAYZED010000061.1:0-1081 GCA_964477445.1 uncultured Clostridiaceae bacterium
TCCCCTAAATATTGTCTTAGAATTTCAAAGTCATTTTTCTCCGCTTCATACGAAGTTGAATTATTAAATTTATCAAATTTCTTAATTATAATATCAGGCCAATCCTCAGTATAATATGGCGTCTTAAAGGCGGATGGACTATTTGTAAATAATTTTAATTTACGATTAGTGTTTAAATGTTTAATCCACTCCTTAAAGCGCTGTGGTTCTGATAAGTCTCCATATAAAACCTGTAGATTATCAGATAATTTGGCCACATTTTTTTTAGGGGCGACATTCTCTATTTTTAAACTATTTTCAAAATTCATATAACCTTACTTAAAATGTTCATTATGTAATAAATATAACATAAAAAATATATTAAAAAAACAGGACGTGGATTCGAACTAATATAGACCAATAAAATTAAGGGTTTTCTGAAAATACTATAAATACCCCAAAAATGTTCGAACCACTTTGGAACTTAATATATTCCTAATATTAAAACAAAAACAGGCTTTTAAAACCTGTTTTCGTGTTTTGCTCGGGGTCGTGGACGAAGTTCGAACTAGTGTGGCTAATAATAGTTAAAATACAAGGCCTCAATCCTAAGAACTATTATAATAATATTTTTAATTATACCCTATCATACAAAAAGACCTGTAAACACAGGTCTTTTGTAGTATTTTATTTTATAACTAGATTATTTAACTTCACCCACTGGGATCTGTCTGATATTTGCGTTAGAAATTCCCAAGGCTTTACTTCTCATTAAGTTAAAGGCATCAGCTGGACGACCTAAATAATGCATTTTCATATCAACTGGATTAACATAGTAGGCTTCACCTTTGCTTTCAACTCTCAAGAATATGCGACCCGCAAAACGAGCTGGAACACCTGATTTTTCAAACTTGGAGAAATTAGCTTCACTAATACCAAGACCAAAGCGACGCATCATATCAAAGGCGTCAGCTGGACGTCCCATGAAGTGTTTTTGCTTACTAACTGGTTCAACATACCAAGCTTGTCCTTTTTCTTCAACCTGAAGCAAAATACGACCAGCTAAGCGATTAGTTAAAGCGGTGTTAATCTTAGAAACTAA
>CAYZED010000061.1:1091-1744 GCA_964477445.1 uncultured Clostridiaceae bacterium
CCCCAATCTGCATAAACGACAGAGCTACAATTGTTAACAATTGCACCTCCTCCACCGCCACCACCAGAGCTACAAGCTTGAGTATTGCAAGATTGAGATGTTACTGCTGTTCCAGAACAGAAAGAGTTAGCTACGGTTTCAGCGCTAGAATTTTTACAAGTAGCAGTTCTGGTTTGTGTTCCTCCACCACAAGAAACGCTACAAGACCCATATGATCCATAATTCCAAGTATAAACATCACCGGCACCAAAAGATGATAGATGAGTAGTACTAAAAGTACAAACACCACTAGCTACAGTACAAGTTGCATCTGTTCCGGAAGGACTCTCAGCCCATGATCCAGCCACTGGCGTAAGAGTAACTTGTTGTGCGAAAGTAATTGCACTAGTATTCGCAGGGTTTGATCCGCTAGGAATCATAATACCTGCTTGGACCAAACTACTCATAGTAGCTGGTGTAACTTCAAAACCATTATTTACATCATATGTCACGCCATCAGCTTTATAACCATAGCCGTAGCCATAAGCATAAGTTGAAGATGCAACTCCTGTTGTACGATAACCAGCAATAGTGCCACCGTCAAAGCCGTAGCCATAGCCATAACCATAACCGTAACCATAGCCCCAATCGGGACCTCCAGTTTGACGAGCAAA
>CAYZED010000062.1:0-239 GCA_964477445.1 uncultured Clostridiaceae bacterium
CCTTCCTGCCTAATGCTGCCTCCGATCCATCTTCGACAAATCGCTCTTTCAAATGTTCTATTGTTAGAGTTGTTACACCGAGTGCCTGTGCAACATCGCAAACATTCCAATTTTGAATTCCTTAACTTACATCGCAAAGAAGTAAAGCTTTGGCATTGAGAAATTTCTTTGCTGATGTTTTTCCATCTTTGGTCATCCGTTTTAAATCAGTTCTCTTTTTATCGGTCAAAGTTACTCTA
>CAYZED010000062.1:249-1676 GCA_964477445.1 uncultured Clostridiaceae bacterium
TAATCTATTAAATTTTACTGGAACAAGAAAAATAAATCTCCCAAGAATCATAATGTCTGCATCGAAAAACTTGATAAAGTAACTAGTGAATTAATACCGTCTTTGAAGGATATCTCTATTGTTAATCGTGCACCAAACAAAGACGGGGTAACTACGGATACACGCATTACCGGAAGTAGCTATGTTGCTTGATAAACTTTAATTAGATATAGGATTATCTGTGCTTCAGATTATTGAGTGGCAACCGGTGAAAGATCCAATCCCCCAAGATGAAAAAGAATAGTATTTCTAAAATGCATACGATTTCTAAATCTGCAAGCCATATTCTTTATTTTCTATATTCTAGTGCTTAATTGCATAAGTTTACAATAGTATTTTTTAATTGAGAACCTTTCACTTCTCTTTTTCTCCAAACAAAAGGTTTGGCAGATTCACTATATTTAGAAACAAATGCTTCAATTGCCTTCCTCAATTCTTCGATATTTTTAAAACTTGCTCCCCTAAGTGCTTTTCTACTCATTATTCCAAACCATATTTCAACTTGATTTAACCAACTTGCAGAAGTCGGCGTATAATGAAAAAAAACATTCGAATGTTCTTTTAACCATTCATTATTTTTTTTATGAATACAGTAATTATCTAATATTACATGAATTTCTTTATTACCCGATATATCTTTAACCACATCATTCATAAATTCTAAAAATTCAACTCGCCGTTTTTGATTTGTAGTTTTTGTATGTATTGCACCAGTTGATATTTCTAATGCCGCAAATAAATTTAATGTTCCATTTCGTTTATATGTGCTTTTAAAACCACGAACTATTTTTCCGTTACTTGTATAAACATATCCTGTGCTTCGTTCTAACGCTTGTATTCCAGGTTTTTCATCTATTGAAAAAACTACTGCATTTTGCGGCGGATTTAAATATAACCCAATTATATCGGCTGCCTTCGAAGCAAACTCCGGATCTGTACTAACACACCAACTTCTGTGCCTTTGAAGACTTATGCCCTCTTTCCTTAATACCCTCCAAACAGCATGTACCGAACTGTTTAACTCTTTGGCAATTGACAAGCCATCCCAAACTGCATATCCATCAGGAGGTTTATTTTCTAATATTTTTAATACTTTATTTCTAAATTCTTCACCATATATTGATGGTTTTCCGGTTCGAGGTTTGTCATTTAGACCTTCAACACCAGTTTTTTCAAATCTTTTTCTCCATTCGATTACCATATTTGAAGTTATATTAAGTAATTCAGCTGTTTCCTTAACTGATTTACCACTAACAAGATTTATTATAATTTTAGCTCTTTCAACAATTCTAATTTCCTCTGAACGACTATTAATAATTTTTGTTAGCTTTTCAATTTCTTTATCACTACATTTTATTTCAGGGCTTTTTCTGGGCATACTTCTCTCC
>CAYZED010000063.1:0-1510 GCA_964477445.1 uncultured Clostridiaceae bacterium
TTTTTCTAGGAGGCGTAAAGGTAGGAGGTCTGTTTGGTACTTTAAAGTAATTAAGGAACGCCGACAAAATAATGTGAGCAAATATCCATTAAAATATAATTTTTGAGCGGACTAGATTTTATGGAATTAATGTGAGAGACTTTCTCTGATGTTTGATGATTTTTTAGAAGGGAGTCTCTTTATGCAGAAAACAAAAAAAAAGTTATTTGGTCCAACTCCTCTAGCGCCTTATTCACCAGAGGTTGAAGCATTTATGAGGCAAACATATGCAAGTCTCTCTGAAAAAGATCGACGATTTTACGCTGCTATTGAGGCTATAAAGCTTGGTCGAGGAGGAATAACATATGTTGCAAAACTTTTTGGCTGTAGCCGGAATACAATAAAAAATGGAATTACCGAGCAGAAGAATCCTGATTTAATAGTTAAGAATCGTTCTAGAAATCATGGTGGCGGTCGTAAGTCATTGATTGATACTATAGCTAGCATTAATGAAGTTTTTCTAGAAGTTATAGATGGTCATATCGCTGGAGACCCTATGGAAGAAAAAATTCGCTGGACAAATCTAAGCCTTAAAGATATTTCACGTAAGATGATTGAGAAAGGAATCAATATAAGCGTAACGGTTGTTAAGAAGTTGTTAAAAAATAATGGATTAAGAAGGCGTAAGGCTCTGAAAAAGAAATGTATAGGATCTTCAGAGAACCGAGATGAGCAGTTTAAAAACATTGCCGAATTAAAGGGAAATTACCAAGTTATTGGAAATCCTGTTATTAGTGTTGATACAAAAAAAAAGAGCTTGTAGGAGATTTGTATCGCGATGGAGATACATTTTGTGCGAAAACTATAGAAGTCTTAGATCATGATTTTCCTTGTTTAGCAGAAGGCGTTGCAGTTCCGCACGCAATATACGATATAACTGCAAATAAAGCACTTATCAATATAGGAGTGAGTAAAGATACAAGCGAATTTGCTTGTGATTCAATCAGAATTTGGTGGGAACAGGTAGGAAAGTTTGAATATACCAATTGCACATCAATACTAATGCTTGTTGACGGTGGTGGAAGCAACTCTTCTCGGCACTACATTTTTAAGGAAGATCTTCAGAAGTTAGTGAATGAAATAGGGATAGAAATTCGAGTAGCTCATTACCCTCCGTATACCTCCAAATGGAACCCTGTAGAGCATAGAGTTTTTCCTCATGTAACACGTTCACTGAAAGGAGTTATTATTAGAAATTATGATATGCTTAAGAGCTTTGTTGAGAAAACAACAACAGAAACCGGGCTGGCAGTAACTGCTAATATTATTGATAAAATATATGAAACAGGAAGGAAATATACTAAAGGCTTTAAAGAAAATATGACCATCAAGTTTGATGAATATCTTGGCAATTGGAATTATACTGCGGTGCCTCAAAATTAATAAACTTTGATCAGGTTATTAAAATGGCGTTCCTTAGTTTGTAGGGTATTAGCTAGTGTGTAAATATTGTTTAAAGAAAGCTGATTTC